>CACNQD010000002.1 GCA_902622545.1 uncultured Pelagibacteraceae bacterium | reverse complement strand
TAATAATGTTACACAGACTGCAAACAATAAATTGTGTGAGGTTAGAAAAACGTTTGATAAATTTAATTTGATTTCTGGTTTACATTCCTTTTTGAAGGAAAAAGATAGCGATTACGCTAATATTTTACCCACTTTGTCATTGTTAGATCCTAAGGACGAAAAGATACTATTTAACAAGCTCAGAGCATTAGATTTTCCAGAGAAAAAAAATGTTGCGGCCTAAGTATCATTCAGGTTGTGAAAGTATATAATCGATTAATTATAAGCTCATATTTCAAATATAATTAACAGAATAAAAAAATTTTTAATTACAAGTTACTATATTTATTTGTTATTTGCTGATAAATCAACATATCTAACTAATGAAAAAAAAAAAGAAAAAAAAAGTTAAGAAAATAAAAAAGAAAAAATTAAAAAAGAACACCGTCAAAAGAAAAGTATTAAGGAAAAAAAGGAAAAGAAAAGCCCCAAGTAGAAAAAAAAATGTAAGTAAAAAAATTACAAAAAAAAACCACTTTCTCGTAAATTTATTGAGGTTTCAAGAAAATATCAAAATAAACATAAAAAATAATTTCAAGATTAATCTAGAAGAAAAAATAAAAAGTTTCTTTGATTTTATTGATAATAAAATCGATCAATACAAATCATTGTTAAAAGAAGAAAAGCAGAGATTAAAAATAGAAGCATATGAGAGAGAGCAAAAAATCAAACAACAAGAAAAACAAAAGGAACTAGAAAATGTAGATTTACAATTAAAGCTTAAACAAAAGCAATTAAAAGAGGAAATTTTGCTTGAAAAGCAAAGGTCTAAAGATTTAAAAAATTTCCTTAGAAAAGAACAAGCAATTCTTAGACAAGAACAATCGGAAAGACAAAGAAAATTTTTAGAGGAAATAAAGTTACAAAAACAGATTGAGAAATTTAGAGTTAGAGAAATAAAAGAATTAGAGAAACTAGAAAAAATTTCACTTAAAGAACAAAGAGAAGATTATGCTGGTTTGCAAGACAGGATCGATAAACTTAAAGAAAAATATAGACTAATTAGAGACCAGAAAATTAGAGAGAGGGTAGAAGCGTTAGGTATAAAAACTTCTGATAAAGATGATAGAGACGCACTTTTAAAGAAAGAGCATGATTACATAGTTTCCAGACAAAAAATTGAAAATTCTTTAGAAAGTTTTTACAGGAGCGCTAGCAGTTTAGTTTTTCAATTAAATAAAAGACATCTAACAAGAGAAATGTCTATTTTTAGATGCATAGATAGAAGGTTTGAAACAGGTGAAATTTTTATTAAAAAAGATGACTCGAAAGATGAGGAATGGTTAATCTTAATATACATTAAAGATAATTCCCTAAGTGGTGATATAGTTATTGAGGATAAAAGCAATCCAGAGAAAAATCACTCTCACGAATTTAAGTCGACAGACATATTTACCGCATCAGACTTAATGGTAGACTCATTAACTCAATTGATTTCTAGAGAGAGAAGCAAGACAAACTAAATAATTATTTTGAATAAATAACTTGTTTTAATTTATACTCCCACAAACCATACTTTGAATATGTCATTTTTAAAATATGATTAGTATTTATATCTAACCACACATCATATCTGCGTTCTTCACTGCCTTCTTTATTGAGTCTTTTTGATAAAATTACAAAATGCCTGGTGTCGAAAACTTTACCATACAAGTTTAATCTTTCCTTTTTTATAAAATTTATAGTTTGCTTGTTTATACTTCCGGAAATCGGACTTATGTTTTTTTCACTTTGGATTATTTTATGATTCCACCAACTACCAATTATTATATCTAAATCAACCTTACCGGTATAAGAAGATCCATTGATAAAATAACTTTCTTTACTTTCATCTAAATATAAATCAACAAATTTTTTTTTTTTATTTTGTATTGTATCTGATTTAAAACTAACAAGTTTGTTGTTTTTATAAACTTCTTTGCTAACTCCTTTAATTGAAAAAGCGTTCAATCCTAATATAGAAACATTAAATTCTGTCTTATTATCTATTTCTAAATTTTTTTTATTCCTTTTAAAAGTATAATTATTAAAACCAATCTTTTTTCCATCTTTAAAAATTTCCATCAAAAATTTCTCAACTTTTTCATAATGTTCTACATGCGCAAAAGATTTGAGGGGGAAAAATATTATTATTATGGTAAGAAGAAATGTTTTAGTAATTATTTTCATTTTGAGATTAAAATTGTATTCTAATAATTAATTATGTTTTTAACTATAAAAAAAATTCCTAAAAAACCATGGAGTTCTAAAAACCCATTTAATTTAAGACCAAAACTAGTAACTATTTTTTTCTTAGTTTTTGGATTAACGTTATTTGGTGCAGGTGAGGGTTTACTAATAGTTTCATTTACAGGTGCATCTCCGTGGAGTGTATTAGCTCAAGGAATATCTCTTAATACAGATATATCTGTAGGTATAGTCACTTTCATGGTGAGTGTATCTGTTTTATCTTTATGGATTTTTCTTAAACAAAAACCAGGTCTTGGAACATTATTTAATATTTTAATAATAGCTACTATGATTGATGTTTGTATAATTTTTGTTCCTACTCCAGAAATATATTTTAACAAACTTTTATTAGCTGTTGCATCAGTTTTATTAGTAGGATTGGGCACTGGTTTTTATTTAATTGCTAACTTAGGACCTGGACCAAGAGACGGTCTTATGACAGGCTTACAAAGAAAAACAAATTTTCCAATAGCATCAGTAAGAGCGTTTTTAGAAATTTCAGTTGTATCAATAGGATGGTATTTAGGAGGCACTGTAGGAATTGGCACATTACTTTTTGCTTTTGGCATAGGTCCCGCTGTAGCTTTAGGATTATATTTAGTAGGAAAATTCTTTAATTGATTTTTTTGTTTAAAATATTTAAATAGTAGTATGTCCCTTAAAAAATTCATGATTGATTCTGCAAACATACTATTTGATGATAGTAAAAATGATTTAAGAGCACTACCAAAAACAGTTAGATTACAAATTTTGTTAGTTTTAAGTTTTATTTGGTCGGTAGTATTTAGCTTATATATATTTTCATACACAACTTTTATTTTTGGATGGGCTGGAGTTTTTTTAGCTCATGCTGGTATAATTTTTGCTGTTTATTATACTTTTAAACAATTTCATAACGCTGAAGCACAATCGGTTAGTGTTTTTAAGACTAAAAATTTTAATCCATTTAAAATCATGTCTTTAATATTTATTCTAATGTTTATATTCATATTTTCCAAGGGTATCGAAGTTTTAACTAGAACAAACTCATACGAAATAAAGTATGATGGACCTGATAAATCAGCTTTTGAGAAATGGTTACCGTTCACTCAAAAGGACAAGAATAAATAGCTTCTTATTTTTTAGAGAATCAACTAAGTTATAAATGTGAAAGATTTAGTTAAAAATATTCAGCTAATTTTACTTGCAGTTATACTTATATGTACAGTTCTTGCGGTCTTATTAGAAATACGAAACATGTTTATCAATCAAACTGTTACTTTAGCAGACTTATTACTTATGTTTTTATATCTAGAGGTTTTAGCAATGGTACGTGTTTTTTGGGACGAGCAATCGATTAGTATTACTTTACCCCTATTAATTGCAATAACAGCTTTATCAAGATTTATAATTCTACAGGGAAAAGAGATGGACGCTTCACAACTATTGTACGAGTCTTTAGCAATTGTTTTTATAGCTATTGCAATAGTTGTATTAAGACTAAGACACAGCGATAAACTTGGATTATCAAAAAAAAGAAAATAATTGAATACAACCTAGCTATTTAATAAAGTTGCAGCATGTGGTTAATCAGAAAAAGACTACATAAATTTGTAAGAACAACTTTTAGACCCCCATGACAGGATTAATTTTAAAAAATTAGTATATATGAAATTAAGAAAAATTAATAAATGTCCAATTTGTAGATCTGATAAAATTAGAAAAATAGGAAAGATAAAAAATCACTTAAAAGAAATTGATAATAAATTTGATTTAATGAAATGTGAGAGTTGTCTTCATAGATTTATATCAAAGTTCCCGAGTCAAGCTGTACTTATAAATCTTTACAAAACAGATTCACCTTTAGTTTTTGGGGGAACAAATCATGAAGTAGATCAAAAAAAAAAATTTATCAATAATGGTTTTAAAAATGTTCCTGTTCAAAATGATCATTGGATTTTTAAATATGTGAATATTAACAACGGTAGATTTTTTGAGATTGGTCCAGGCTTATGTAGACTTTATAAAACATTTTTATCAAAAGGCTGGAGTTGCCAAGGTTTGGAGCCAAGATCTTTTGTTAAAATCAAAGGTATAAAAAAAACTTTCAATGAAATTAAAAATGATAATGACATTGTTGCAGCTTTTGATGTTTTAGAGCATGTAGAAAATCCAATTGAAATTCTAAAAAAAATAAATAAAAAGATGAAAAAAAACGGCCAAATTTTTTTAACTTTCCCTCACTCTGAGTCGTTTAAGTCTAAAATTCTTAAAGAAAGATGGCAAATGGTTGTGCCTTTAGCTCACCTACATTTTTTCTCAGGAAAATCTACTGATATAATGCTTAAAAAAGCAGGTTTTAGAACAGTTGTGATAAAAGATTTTTCTTTTGTAGAGGTAAGAAGATTATTTAGAAACTTAATTAAATTACCTTTTTTAATTTTGAAGGATATCTTTAAATTTAAATTTAAGAATATAACTAATCGTTTATTTGAATTTTATTTAAATTTTTTAGACTTGATTAAAGGTGATCAACTTAAGGTGGTCGCAATCAAAATTTAAAAAAAAACGTCAGAGGGTTAAATTTCTCTGACGTTTTTGAAATTCTCGGATTAGAAAATGAAATTACATTCCCATTCCACCCATGCCGCCCATGCCGCCCATGCCGCCCATTCCACCAGCTGGCATTCCACCTGCTGAGTCTTTTTCTTCTGGTTTGTCAGCGATCATGGCTTCAGTTGTTACTAATAGACCAGAAATAGAAGCAGCATCTTGCAAAGCTGTTCTAACAACTTTAACTGGATCAATAATACCTTCTTTGAACATATCAACATATTGCTCTGACTGTGCATCATATCCAGTTGAAGGTTTATTTGATTCTAATAATTTTCCAACTACAACAGATCCATCGACACCTGCATTTTTTGTTATTTGTCTTATTGGTGCTTGAAGAGCACTTTTCACAATTTCAACTCCAGCTTTTTGATCATCACCTTTAACTTTTACTTTATCAAGGTCCTGTGAAGCGTATAATAAAGCACAACCACCTCCAACAACAATTCCCTCTTCAACAGCTGCTCTCGTTGCGTTTAATGCATCCTCAACTCTGTCTTTTCTCTCTTTTACTTCAACTTCTGTTGCACCACCAACTTTTATTACGGCAACACCACCAGCGAGTTTTGCTAGTCTCTCTTGAAGTTTTTCTCTGTCATAATCTGAAGTAGTCTCATCAACTTGTTGTTTTATTTGATTACATCTTGCTTCAATGTCAGCTTTTTTTCCAGATCCGCTGACAATTGTACTATTCTCTTTGTCAACTTTTACTCTTTTAGCAGATCCTAAGTCAGTAAGTTTTACGTTTTCAAGCTTTATTCCTAAGTCCTCAGAAATAACTTGGCCACCAGTTAATATAGCTATGTCATCTAACATTGCTTTTCTTCTATCACCAAAACCTGGAGCCTTAACAGCAACTACTTTCAAACCACCTCTTAATTTGTTAACTACTAAAGTAGCAAGCGCTTCACCTTCAACATCTTCCGATATAATCATTAATGGCCTTCCAGCTTGAACAACTGCTTCTAAAAGTGGAACCATAGGTTGCAAGTTAGTTAGCTTTTTTTCGTGTAATAAAATTAGAGGGTTCTCTAGCTCAGTAGTCATTTTATCACCATTAGTAATAAAATATGGAGATAAGTATCCTCTATCAAACTGCATACCCTCAACCACATCAAGCTCGGTTTCAATTCCTTTAGCTTCTTCAACAGTAATTACACCTTCATTACCAACTTTTTGCATAGCTTTAGAAATCATATTTCCAATCTCTTTATCACCGTTTGCTGAAATTGTACCAACTTGTGCAATCTCATCACTATCTTTAACTTTTTTTGCTGATGATATTAATTTTTCTCTTACATGATCAACCGCTGCATCAATACCTCTTTTAACATCCATAGGGTTCATACCAGCGGTCACATACTTACAACCTTCTTTTACAATCGCCTGCGCGAGAATTGTTGCAGTAGTTGTACCGTCTCCGGCTTCATCATTTGTTTTGCTAGCAACTTCTTTTACCATTTGAGCACCCATGTTCTCGAATTTGTCTTGTAATTCTATTTCTTTGGCAACAGAAACGCCGTCCTTTGTAGTTCTTGGTGCTCCGTATGATTTATCAATGACTACATTTCTTCCTTTAGGACCTAAAGTTACTTTCACCGTGTTTGCAAGAATATCAACACCTTTAAGCATTGCTGTTCTAGCTTCAGAATTAAATTTTACTATTTTAGACATTATATTTTACTCCTTAATAAATATTATTTAGATGTTGAAATACCCATAATGTCCGATTCTTTCATTATGCTGTATTCTTTTCCATCTATTTTCACTTCAGTTCCTGACCACTTACCAAATAAAACCTTGTCTCCGACTTTTACATCCATTGGTATGATTTTGCCATCTTCAGTTTTAGAACCACCACCAACAGCAACTACTTTTCCCTCTTGAGGTTTTTCTTGAGCAGAGTCAGGTATAATTATTCCTCCAGCAGTTTTTTCACTGCTATTAAGGACTTCGATAAGAACTCTATCATGCAAAGGTTTAAATTTCATAAATTACTCCTTTAAATATTGAGGTCATATAGTCTTAAAGCTGTAATTTTTCAAGATGCTGAAAAAAAATATATGGTAAAAAAACCAAAGAAATTCATAAATTTTTAAGCTATATCTCACTAATGACCGTAAATTTAGATAAAACAGGTCTTAAATCTATAATAAATGATATTGACTTATTGTTTATTGATATTTGGGGCGTCCTGCATAATGGAATTAAATTATATAAAGATTCTATCAATGTACTTGATAAACTTGAGCAGTCCAAAAAAGAATATATCTTGCTAACAAATGCTCCAAGACCAAATAATACTGTTATAAACTTTCTTAAGAATCTTGGATTAGATCAAAGTAAATGTAAAAAGGTATCTTCTTCTGGTGAAGTAGCTTTGAAATATTTGAAGTCTAAATATAAAGCTTTGAAGTTCTTTCATGTTGGTCCTCCACGTGACTTTGATCTATTTAAGTCTTTTGAAGAATTTAAAGTAAATGACTTAGATGAATCTGATTTTATTATTTGTACAGGATTATATGATAATTTTTCAGAAAATTTAGACTACTATAAAAATCTACTTAAAAATAAAATAGATAAAAAAATGGTTTGCACTAATCCAGATCTAGTTGTTGACAGAGGAAGCAATAGAGAATTTTGTGCTGGATCTGTAGCTAAAATTTTTGAAGATCTTGGCGGAGACGTGGAATATTTTGGTAAACCTTATCCACTAATTTACACCCAATCAGCAGACATTAAAAACAAAAATATTCTTTGCATTGGAGATAATTTAAACACAGATATTAAGGGTGCTAATGTCCAAAATTTTAAATCACTATTTATCATGAATGGTATCCACAAAAATGAAAACAATATTAATGACTTAAAAAAGAAATATGATGTAGATATCGATTACACACAAAAAAATTTAGTATGGTAAAAAAAATAAATTTATATAAAAATTTTAATATCAAAAATAATGACAAAGGTTCAATTATTTTAATTGGAAGTTTCGATGGATTACATTTGGGACATCGAAAACTTTTTGAAAGGGCAAAAAAATTAAAATCTAAATCAAAATTAAAAATTGGTGTTTTTACTTTTGATCCAATTCCAAAAATGTTTTTTTCTAAAGGCTTAATAAATTATAGAATTTCTAATCTTGATGAAAAAATTAGAATACTTAAGGATTTTAATGTGGATTTTGTTATTAACCAAAAATTTAATAAAAAATTTTCAAAAATAAAGTGTAATGATTTTATCAAGAATATCTTAATCAAAAAAATTGGAATGAAATATATATATGTGAGCAACAATTTTAAATTTGGTAATAAAAGGGAAGGAGATGTAAAATTATTACAAAGGTATCAAAAAACATATAATTATAAAGTTATAAAACCTTCGCCATTTAAAATAAAAAATAAAGTGGTTTCATCGTCATTAATAAGAAAGTTGTTACAAGATGGAAATTTAAATACCGCTAATAAATACTTAGATAGATTATGGACTGTTGAAGGAGTTGTTAAAAAAGGAAGACAGTTAGGAAAAACAATTGGATTTCCCACATGCAATATTGAAATGCAAAATTATGTAATATCAAAATTAGGTGTCTATGCCGTTAAGGTTAATTTACTATCGGATAACAAGATTTATATGGGAATTGCTAACTTGGGGATTAGACCAACTTTTAATCAAAAAAAAATACTTCTAGAGGTAAATATATTTAATTTTAATAAAAAAATTTATGGTAAAAGAATTAGAGTTGAGTTTGTAAAATTTATTAGAGGTGAAAAAAAATTTAAAAATATAAATAATTTAAAAAAGCAAATAAAACTTGATATAAAAAAAGCAAAAAAAATTAATTAATGAGCAAAGAACAAATAAATTTACCAAAAACAGCTTTCTCAATGAAAGCAAATCTTCCAGTTAAAGAACCAGATTTAATTAAGTATTGGACCAATATTAATCTTTACAAGCAATTAAGAGATAAAAGCAAAGGTCAAAAAAAATTTGTTTTACATGATGGCCCCCCTTACGCTAATGGAAATATTCATATGGGAACAGCTCTCAATAAGATTTTAAAAGATATTGTAACAAAATTTCATCAAATGAGTGGTCAAGATTCAGTTTATGTACCAGGATGGGATTGTCATGGTTTACCGATAGAATGGAAAATTGAAGAGCAGTATAAAAAGAATAAAAAAAATAAAAACGATGTCCCGGTAGTTGAATTTAGAAAAGAGTGTCGAGAGTTTGCGGAAAAATGGATTGAAATACATAAAGATCAATTTCAAAGATTAGGGGTAATTGGTGACTGGAATAATTATTACTCGACAATGAGCTTCGATGCTGAGGCTCAAATAGTGAGAGAATTAGGAAAGTTTTTAAAAGAAGGGAGTTTGTACAGAGGCTATAAACCAGTTCTTTGGTCTACTGTCGAAAAAACAGCATTAGCAGATGCGGAAGTTGAATATTTAGATCATACATCAGATACCATATATACCTCTTTCCCAGTTAAAAATTCAAAAAATAAAAATCTATTAGAATGTGAAGTAATTATTTGGACTACCACACCTTGGACAATTCCTGCAAATAAAGCTTTGGCTTATAATAAAAGTCTTAAATATTTAATATTAGAGGTTACTAGTGAGTCTGATTTTAAAAATAAAAAGTTAATAGTTGCGAAAGATTTATTAAACTCATTTGTGGATGAGTGTAAAATCGAAAAATTTCAAATAATTTCTGAATTTTTAGGAAATGATTTTGAAGGAACAATCTGTTCACATCCATTTCATAATCTTGGTTATGATTATAATGTTCCAATGTTAGAGGCTAGATTTGTTACAACTGATCAAGGAACAGGTATTGTTCATTGTGCGCCAAGTCACGGTCCAGATGATTTTAATTTATGCTTAAATAATGGCATTAAAGCTTTAGAGACAGTTGATGATGATGGTAAATATACTAACAACATCCCTTTATTTGAGGGTACACACATTTTTAAAGCTAATGCAATTGTTATAGAAAAACTCAAAAAAGAAAAAAAATTGGTATTCAATGGTAAATTAAATCATTCATACCCCCACTCTTGGAGATCCAAAGCGCCTTTAGTTCACAGAGCAACCCCACAATGGTTTATCTCAATGGAAAGTCATGGTCTGAGAGACAAAGCGCTTAAAGCAATAAATAAAACAGTTTTTTATCCTGAAAAAGGTAAAGAGAGATTGAAGTCTATGATTGAGACCAGGCCAGATTGGTGTGTTTCAAGGCAAAGAGTTTGGGGTGTCCCTCTACCAATATTTATGAATAAAAAAGATGGAAAGGTTTTGGTTGATGATGAAGTTTTTGAAAATATTGCAAAAATTTACGAGAAAGAGGGTTCAGACTGCTGGTTTAAGGACGATGCTCAAAAATTTCTTGGAAAAAAATACAAAGCAGAAAATTTTACAAAACTGTCAGACATTGTAGAGGTGTGGTTTGATAGCGGTTCTACTCACTCTTTTGTTTTAGAAACTAGAAAAGATCTTAAATGGCCTGCTTCTATGTACTTAGAAGGGTCAGATCAACATCGAGGCTGGTTTCATTCCTCACTTCTACAATCTTGTGGAACTAGAGGAGAGGCACCATTTGAGACAATTTTATCGCATGGATTTGTTGTAGATGGAAAAGGACTTAAAATGTCCAAGTCATTAGGTAATGTTATTTCACCTGATGATATCTTAAAAAAATATGGTGCTGATATTTTAAGAATTTGGGTTGCAGCTTCTAATTATTCAGAGGATCTGAGAATAGATTATACAATTTTAGAGCAGCATGCAGACGCATACAGAAAGATAAGAAACACTTTTAGATATATTCTTGGAAATTTAAGAGATGAATTTTCAGAAAATGATTTCAATAAGATAAATTATGATGAACTGTGCGAACTTGATAAGCTGATGTTGCATAAAATTTATTTGTTAAATAATAATTACCAAAAAAATTTTAAATCTTATAATTTTCATTTGCTTTATAAAGATTTATTAAATTTTTGCACAGTCGACCTATCTTCCTTCTATTTTGATATAAGAAAAGACTCTTTGTATTGTGATGATTTAAAATCGAAGAGAAGAAAAGATTGTTTGCAAATATTAAATGTGCTTCTCGATTGCCTTCTCAAATGGTTTGCTCCCATTCTATCTTTCACTACGGAAGAAATTTTCAAATTGATAAATAAAAAATTAAATGAAAGCATTCATTTAGAAAAGTTTGTAACAATTCCAGAGAATTGGAAAAACGAAAATCTTGCTAAAAAATGGAGAGAAATATTAAATGTAAGAGAGATTGCTAATTCAAGTATAGAACTTAAAAGAGCCGATAAACTAATTGGTTCTAGCTTAGAAGCTGAAATAATAATTGAACTCAATAAAGAAAAATATGATCTTTTAAAAGACTATGATTTTGCTGAAATCTGCATTACCTCGAATGCAGAGTTAAAATTAAATCAAGATATTAAAGCAAACACGAATGTAATAACAAAAAAAGCTATTGGCGAAAAATGTCCTATTTGTTGGAAAATTTTTGAAAAAAAATGTACGAGACATAATTGTGGTTTTGATGGAAAAAAAAAATAAAATATTTTTATTAAATTTATTTATTGTAACTATTATTTTTTTAATAGATAGATTATCTAAACTATATGTAATAAATCTTTACGAAGATATTAGTAACCAACAAATATTTTTAACATCTTTTTTAAATATTTATTTAATATGGAATGAAGGAATTGCGTTTGGGTTACTTTCATTTGAAAGCCTTACGATTTATAATACTATAACTTTTTTAATTGTGTTAATTAATATTTTAATAATCTATATATTATTTAAATTACATGATGCTAGAAAATATTTTTTTTTGATAATACTAGGGGGTTCATTAGGAAATTTATTTGATAGATTTGTATACAATGCAGTGCCAGACTTTATTGATTTCCATATAGGAGATTTTCACTGGTTTATTTTTAACCCTGCAGACATATTTATTTCTTTAGGGGTTATATGCCTTATTTTAGATGAATTTTTTTTTAAAAATAGAAGTAATGATTAAGAACTTATTACTATTAATTTTATTAATTTCTCTTTATTCGTGTCAAACAGTTAAGGATGCTTTATCAGGTAAAAAATACGAATCAAGTGACGAGTTTTTAGTAATTAAAAAAAATCCTTTGGTTGTACCTCCAGATTTTAAAAAACTTCCAGAGCCAGAAGATCCTGTGCAAATGACTAGAGAAGAAACAATTGAAACTGAAATAGAGGACATAATGTCATCAATAAAATCCAATGAAATTTCAGAGGATAAAGTCGAAAGTTTATCTGATAACTCATCAACAGAAGAATTTGTACTTGATCAAATTAAAAAATAAGCAATGTTTTCAAAAAATATTAGTTATCAAAATTTCCAAAAAAAAAGGATTATTTCAAAAAAATTAAAATTTCTTTATAAAAATTTAATTGAAAGACGTAATAATGAAAATAACTTGATCAAAAGTTTTACAAAATCTTTTTCATACTCTTTTAGCAAAAAACAATTGGCAAAATATAAAAAATATAAAATTTTTCAAATTTATGGCATGGGGGGGTCTTCTTTAGGATCACAAGCAATTTATGATTTTATGAAACACAAAATTAAGAAAAAATTTATATTTTTTGATAATCTTGATTTAAGTAATAAAAAAATAAAAACAAAACAAAAAACATTTAATATAATAATTTCTAAATCTGGCAATACATTAGAAACTATTGTAAATGAAAATATTTTTTCTACTAAAAATAAATTATTTATAACTGAAAACAAAAATAATTACTTAAGAAATCTAGCTTCAAGATTGAAAGCTGAAATTATAGAACACAAAAACTTTATTGGTGGAAGATACTCTGTACTATCAGAAGTTGGAATGTTACCTGCAGAATTAATGGGATTTGATAGCAATAATTTTAAAAAGTTTGATAATCTAATTTTAAATCAAAGTTTTAAAAAAAACCTGTTGATTAATGTAAGTACACTTTACGATTTGATAAAGAAAAAAAAAACAAATTCAATAATTCTCAATTATGATGAGAGTTCAAACAACCTTTTTAGATGGTATCAACAACTAGTTGCGGAAAGTTTGGGAAAAAATTCAAATGGTGTTTTACCTATTATCTCTGATATGCCTAAAGACAATCATAGTTTAATGCAACTTTATTTAGATGGTAATAAAAATTGTTTTTTTACTTTCTTTGATGTAATAAATCAAAAATCACCTAATATTAATTGTAAAAAAATATATGGCAATTTTAGTTATTTAAAAAAACATAATCTTCAATCTATAAAATCAGCTCAAAAGGAAGCCACAAAAAAAGTTTTTAATCATAAAAAAATACCTTATAGAAGTTTCGAAGTTTTAAAAAAAAACGAGGAATCACTAGGCGAATTATTTACCTTTTTTATGCTAGAAACTATACTTTTAGGACAAATGATGAACCTCAATCCATTTGATCAACCAGCTGTAGAATTGATAAAAAACGAGACTAAAAGAATATTACTTTAATCGAATTTCCCAAATAATATTTTTGATCTACCATATTTTTTTGTGAAGAGTACAGTAAAATTATCTGGCAACTCATCTAAAGTTTTGCTTTCTCTGTGTATTAAGATGACCCCATTTTTTTTCAAAATTTTTTTGTTTTGAATAATATTTAATAAAATTCGAATTCTTAGTTCTTTAAAAGGCGGATCCAAAAAAATTAATTCGTAATTTTCTAGAACTAAATTCAACTTATTTAAACTGAAAATATCTCTTTCAACAATTTTAGATTTTGTAGAACAATTTAGATTTTTAATATTTTTTTTTAACATTTTTAAAGCTGGAAAATGATTTTCAAAAAAGGTAACATGTTTTGAATTTCTTGAAAGACACTCTAAACCAAATGTTCCAACACCAGAAAAAAGATCTAAAACATTTGAATTAATTAAATTTATTTTTAATATTTTTGAGTGTTGTAAAATGTTAAATATCGACTCTTTAACGACATCGCGCAAAGGTCTTGTAAATTTATCATTAGGAGTTAATAGCTTTTTTCCCTTAAAATTACCTGCAATTATTCTCATAAATCTATAACTTTGTAGCCAATATCTCTTCTAAAAAAACCATTATCCCATTTTAAATCACCTATTATTTTAATTAAATCTTCCCTGGAAGTCTTAAAATTATTTGATACAGAAACAAAATTTAAAACTCTCCCACCAGAAGCCAATATTTTGTTATTTTCAAATTTTGTTCCTGCGTGAAATATATACTCATTCTTTTTTAATAGTAAATTGTTTAATCCTTTAATACTAACATTTCTCTTAAAATTATCTGGATATCCTTTTGAACAGAGCACAATGCAAATACTTTTTTTTTCACTTAATATAATTTTCTCCTTTGTTAATTTACCCAAACAACAATTAATAAAAATTTCAACTAAATCATCATTTAATAATGGAAGAATTGTTTGACATTCTGGGTCACCCATTCTCACATTAAATTCTACAAGATATGGATTCTGGTCTTTTATCATCAATCCTACATATAAAAAACCTCTGTATATCGTACCCAATTCTTTTATTGCTTTTAAAGTTGGTTCAATAATTTTTGTATTAATTTTTTTTTCTAATTCAGGACTAAATAATCTTGATGGAGAATAACAACCCATACCTCCAGTATTTTTACCTGTATCTCCCTCACCAATTCTTTTATGATCTTGAGCAGTACCAATAAATTTGTAGTTTTTGCCATCACAAATTATAAAGTAACTCATTTCTTCACCAGCAAGAAATTCCTCAACTAATAAATTTTTAGCATCACCAAATTTACCACCAAAAATTTCTTTAGCAGCAACTAAACTGTCATTGTAATTTTTACAAATATAGACGCCTTTGCCTGCAGCCAACCCATCTGCTTTAATTACCATCGGATATTCTGCGTTACTCAAAAATTCAATCGTGTCATCTATATTTTCAAATATTTCGAAATTTGCAGTTGGAATATTATATTTTTTACAAATTTTTTTTGTGAAAATCTTTGAGCCCTCTAACTGTGATGCAATTTTATTAGGACCAAAAACTTTTATCTTTGTATCCGTAAAATAGTCAACTATCCCATCTACTAAAGGTTGCTCAGGCCCGATAATCAAAAGCTCAACTTCATTCTTTAAACAAAAATCTTTAATAGATTTAAAATCGTTAATATTTAAATTTATATTTTCTGCGATATTACTTGTTCCAGCATTACCAGGAATACAAAATATTTTACTAGTTTTTGATGACTCTTTAATTTTACAGCAAATAGCATGCTCTCTTCCACCACTTCCAATAATTCCAACAATCATTTATATTAATTTATAACTTAAAAAATGAAAAATAAATTAGCAAAATTAAAATATCTACCTAATAATTACGAAATACTCGATCCAGGTGACCATGTGATTTGCGCAGTATCAAACAAAAAAATTATGTTAAAAGATCTAAATTATTGGAATGTAGATCTTCAAGAAGCTTATTATTCATTTATTGAGGCTCAATCAAAAAGAGAAAAACTAAAATAATTAAATTTTCCATCGATTGTGAGACCAAATCCATTGATCTGGGTTTTTAATAATTTTTTCTTCTAACCAGTGATTTAGCTTAGTGGTTATAATTTCAATATTTTGATCTTTATCAAATTCGATATACTCGTCGAAAATAACTTTAAAATAAATCCCATCAATTCTTTGAATATACACCGGTTGAACAAAACAACCGAATTTCTTAACAAATTGAGCTGGTATGGTTGTTGTCATTGCACTTTTACCAAATAACTTGCTTTTAATTCCTTCTGACACTCTTTGATCTATCATAATTGCTAAACTCTTCCCATTTTTAAAATATTTTAATGCCTCCCTTAAACCTTTCAAACCTTTTTTAATTTGATTTTTGCAAATATAATTTTTCCTTATGTACTCCATAATCACATTTAAATATTTATTATTTAAAGGCCTGTAAACAGCTGAAAGGTCAATTCCTTCCCTTTCTATTATCATTGCCATCAGTTCAAAATTATTAAAATGACCCGAAATAAATATAGTTGGTTTGCCACTTCTTTTAATTTTTTCTAAATTTTTTTTTCCTTCAATTTTTAAATAATCATTTAATTTACCTTTTCTAAAATTAGGGATATAAGGATATTCAGCTAAAATTCTTCCGTAGTTACCCCACATTTCTTTTGTTATAGTTTCAACTTCTCCATCTTTAATAGAGGGTTTAAAATTTTTAATATTATTAATAATAAGTTTTTTTGGTCTAAATTTTGGTCCTATATTTTTTCCAATTAAATACCCGAGATTAGATGCTATTTTATATCCAAAAAGTCTAAATATTAAAAATAACAAAAATATAATCAAAAATTGACAAAAATACTTTATGTTTTTCATAAATATTTAAATATAAATTTTTTAAATTCTTTAAATTTTTTTATTTTAAGATTTATTTTTATGAAGTTTATATTTTTTTTTAATTTATTTGGTATTCTGTTAAAATCTTTTTCTGTTGTTAGTATTTTTAAATTTTTTTCTTTTGCTATTTTTTTTATATTTTTAATTTCATTATCAGAATAGTCATAATGATCAGGATAAATAATATTTGATTTATATTTAATGCCATACTTCTTTAATGTACTTATAAAACCTTTTGGATTTCCTATACCACTAAAAGTTAAATACTTGTGTTTTTTGTACCGATAAAAATTTGTAGATTCATATTCACCATTAAATATCCTGATATTTGGATTTATATTTTTAATTTTATTCAAGAATTCTTTATTTTTAAGTCTACCGGTTATAAAAACAGCATCGTATTTTCTCAAATTATTGATACTTTCTCGTAACGGACCAGAAGGCAATCTTAATTCATTACCCGCAAAAACAAATGAATTAAAACATACGATACTTAAATCATATCGAATATTTTTATCTTGTAATCCATCATCAAAAATTGCTAGTTCAAATTTTTCTTTAATAGCTTGTATCAAAGATACTTCTCTATCTTTATTAAAATAAACTTTATTACCTTTTTCTAACAACTTTTTTTCGTCTAAATGACTTTTGTATTTCTTTTTTATTATAGCTGTTTTTAATCTTTTATTTAAATTTTTCGCTAGAAAATCTACTAAGGGTGTTTTTCCTGTTCCACCAATATATATATTTCCTACACATATAGTTTTTATATTTGAATACTTTTTTGGCTTTTTAAAAAACGTGATTAAATTGATGATGTCAATTATAAAAGTTAATGGATAAAGCAATATTGATTGTATTGATAAATTATCTTTATCCCAAAACTTTGGTTTTATAAGTTTCATTTAAATCAAAACTCTTATTTTATTAAAGTGTTTTTTAAGTATATCACTTCCAATTTTTTTTAATTTATTTATATCTTTTTTATTATTAGATTTTTTTTTTAACAAATTTATTATTATCTTTTTTAATTGAGAGGAATCTTTAGCTTCAAATGATAACTTTTTTTTTTGAAGCAAATTGTAAATTTCGTTAAAATTAAATGTATACTTACCGTGAGTGATAAAACAGCCATATCTAACTGGCTCCAAAGGATTTTGACCTCCTCTTGGAACTAAAGATCCACCAAGAAAAACAACTTTGCTTAATGCATAAAACATTTTACTTTCACCGTATGTATCAACTAAATATACGTCAGTGTCATCTTTTATTACTCCACTTTCGCTGTGTAGGACATATTTAAGTTTTTTATTATTTAAATCTTGTAATATTTCCTGAATTCTTTCTATATGCCTAGGAATAATAATTGTTAAAAAATTATTCACTTTTTTTCTTATATCTAAATGGATGTTCGATATTATTTCTTCTTCATTATAATGAGTACTTGCTGCACATAAAACTTTCTTTGAAGTAAATTTTTTTCGAGAATATTTGTCTTTTTTTTCTTTTTCTGTTTCGGTGAATTTCAAATTACCTAACATTTTTATTTTTTTGACTTTAAAATATTTTAGATAATTAAAAGTTTCTTTGTTCTGTGGAAAAATATGGTCAAAGGAACCGAATATTTTGACTGCATTATTTTTAAAATATTTCCATCTTTTAAAAGAGTTTTTACTTATCCTTGCATTCAAAAGAAAAACTTTAATTCTTTTTCTTTTTAAAGTTTTTAACATCTCTGGCCAAATTTCTGACTCAACAAAAAAAACTGCACTCGGATCCCAGTAATTAACAAATTTATTTACTATGAAAGGATTATCTATTGGGTAAAATTGATGAAATGTTTTTTTAAATTTCAATTTATTAAATATTTTTGAGGAGCTTAATGTAGACGTAGATATTAAAATGTTTTTTATGTCATGCTCTTTTTCTAAATTTTCTACAAGAGGAACTATACTCAAAAGCTCTCCAACACTTGAACAATGAAACCATATTAATTTACCTTTTAACCTTTTTTTTTGTAATAAACTAAATTTTTCTAAAAACCTATTTGGGTCTTCTTTTTTTTTCAAAATTCGGTAAAAAATTATTATAGGCGATAAGACGATAATAATTAATATCAATAAATTATACAAAATTCTCATCAACTTTTTTGTATCTGTTTGTCGTAAAAATTTTTGTATAAAGATGAATTATTTAATAGCTCGTTATGATTTCCCTCAGCGACAACTTCTCCTTTATCAATTACATAAATTTTACTAGAATTTAAAATAGTTGATAATCTATGTGCAATTACAAGAGTAGTTTTTCCTTTGATTAAAAAGCTAAGCGCATCTTGAATTTTTTTTTCAGTTTCTGAATCAAGTGAGGATGTAGCTTCATCTAAAAGTATTATTTTACTATTTTTTAAGAAAGCTCTTGCAATTGATAATCTTTGCTTTTCCCCACCAGAAAGTCTAATTCCATTTTCACCTATCATTGTATTATACTTGTCTGGAAGCAAATTAATGAATTCCTCTGAAAATGACATTTTTGCAGCTTGAATTACTTCTTGATCTGAAGCATTCAAATTCGCATATTTTATATTGTTCAAAACTGTATCATCGAATAATGTTGTTTCTTGACTTACTAAAGAAACATTTCTTCTTAATGAAGATAAGCGTTTTTTTTTGATTGATTGATTATCGATTTTAATATCTCCTTTTACACAATCATAGAAACGAGGTATCAAATTCAAAATAGTTGATTTTCCAGCACCACTATGACCTACTAATGAAGTCATTTTACCACCAGTTATATCTAAATTTATATCTTTTAAAATAGATCGTGTATTAGAATTATAATTAAAGTTTACTTTCTCAAAAGAAATTGATCCGCTAGAAATTTTCAAATCATCTAAATTTTTATCTTCTAAAATGTTGTGTTTTTGATCAATTACAGGGAGAATTCTTTTAGCAGAAGCCAATCCTTGGTTAATTGTAAGATTCAATGTAGCAAGAGATCTCACTGGTTGATAAGCTAACATCATAGCTGCTAAGAAAGAAAAAAAATTATTTATTGCTATTTCATCGCTTAAAATTAAACTTCCAGAATAAAAAATTAAAATTGCAATCATAATTCCAGTTAAAAATTCCATAATCGGAGATGATCGAGCATATATTAAAGCTAACTTTTTCCCCCTTTCTTTAAGTTGCTCTAAGGCATTATTTGCTCTAGATGTTTCGTAAGTTTCTTTTTGAAAAACTTTAATTAATTTGTGATTTCTGAAAATTTCCAACAGGTGAGTATTAAGAGTTGCAGCACTATCCATGGCTTGAACAGTAACTTTACTTATTCGCTTCCCCAAAAATCTAGCAAAAAAACTTGCAAGAGGTATCATGATGATAGCAATTAATGATAACTTCCAATTTTGGTAAAACATTACTGCCAATAACCCGATTAATGTGAGAGTATCTTTGAATAAATTCAATATTCCAACACTAACAAGTGCTGTCATAAAGTTAACGTCACTGATTAAATTTGTTATAGATTTACCAGAGTGTTTTTTTTCTATAGTTTCTGTATCAGCTTTAATTAGGTTTTGCATCATATCAACTTGAATTGCTTTTCTTACCTCTTCTCCAACGCTTATCATAAGTGCCTTTGCTAAATATAAAGATATACCTTTTGCAGAAAAAGCAAGAATTATTCCTAATGGAATTATTAACATTAAACTTTGATTTTTTTGGATGAATAGTTTTTCAACTGCTGGATCCAATAACCATGCAATCGAGGAAGTACTAGCAGCCAGAACCAAAGAAAAAAATAAAGCCAAAAAAATTTTAGGTAGATATTTTTTTGTATAATCTTTAAATAATCTTTTTAAAATTTCTGTGTTTGCCATCATAAATAAATTTTACTTATTAATATATTCAAAAAAATCAATAGCCCTAAAAAATTGTTACTCTTAAATTTTTTCAAACATAAATTTGAGTTTGAGATATTTAATTTTGCAATTTGAAAAAATAGCAAGTGTCCAGCTATGATTGCAACACAAATAAAATAGTAATAATCAAAATTCATTAATATTCCAGAGATAATTTGCATTGAAATAAAAACTGAATAACATAAAAAAATAAGTAGTTTAGGATTCTTTTTAAATTTAATAGATGTTGATTTTACTCCTATAATTTCATCGTCTTTAATATCTTGAAATCCATATATAGTGTCGTAAGCTAATGTCCAAAATATGGCTCCTAAGTAAAAAATTATTGGAATATAACTAAACTCAGGCTTTATAGAGAACCAAGCCATTATTAGCCCATAATTAAAAGTAAATCCTAAAAATAACTGTGGCCAATATGTATATCTTTTCATCAAAGGATAACTAAATGCAAAAGGCATAGATAGAAGGCCTAATAGAATAGTAACAAAATTAAATTGTATTAAGATTACAAAAGCTAGCGAACATAATATTAAGACATATATCAAACTTAATTTTACAGAAATCTTTCCGGATGCAATCGGTCTTCCTTTAGTTCTTTTTACTAATATATCATACTTTCTATCAAGTATGTCATTTACTATGCAACCTGCAGACCTCATAAGAACTGCACCTAAAAAAAAATAAATAAGATGTAAAATATATTGAAAATTATTATTGGTGAAGTCATTTACCAATGTAAGCCCCCATGCACATGGCCAGAATAACAGCATTATTCCTATTGGTTTGTTAATTCTTATCAAATCTAGAAAAAGTTTAAAATCTTTCATTACAATTTACTTGTAAATAACAAAGCATCGTTTCATAATCAAACTGATTCGTATGGATATCAATTATACAGTCACAGCATTAATGTTTCCTGCAATTCCTTTAATTATGGGAGTCTATAGCAACAGGTTTCACACTTTAAGTAACCTAATAAGAAAAATACATGACGAACATGTGTTTGAAAAACATACCCCACCTGAGTGGAGAGACCAACTTATAAACTTAAACAATAGAATAAATGTTTTAAAATATACAATCATGTTTTCCGCATTTGGATTTTTGTTCAATATGTTGACAGTTTTTGCTTTGTATTTAGAAAAAATATTTGTTGCTAGAATAATTTTTGGTTCGTGTTGTTTATCTATGATGATATCAATTGTTTTTTTTATAAGAGAAATACAAATTTCTACTAAAGCCTTAAAGCTTCATATCTCTGATATGGATGTTCAATTTAAGGAATAATAACAGCTGGACCTAAAATTTTTCGACCCTCTAGATCTTTGTGTGCTTGAATTGCATCTTTTAGATTATACTTTTTAAATATCTCAACTTTTACATTTTCATATTTTACCATTTGAAATAGTTTTTCAGATGCTTCATCTAACTCTTCCCTGGTAGCAGTGTAATGTGCAATACTTGGCCTAGTTAAATATAAACCTTTTGGGGCAATTAATTTACCAACATCAACTGGATCAAGTTTTCCAGATGCATTGCCAAATGAAACCATCATCCCTCGCATTTTTAAACAGCCTAAAGAATTTTCTAAAGTTACTTTCCCCACCCCATCATATACTACTGGCAGCCCTTCATTGTTACTAATTTCCATAACTCTATCTTTAAAATTTTCTTTTGAGTAATTTATCACTTCATCACAACCATATTTTTTAGCTAATTCTATTTTTTCATCAGACCCAACAGTTCCAATAACTTTACATCCTAAACTTTTTGCCCATTGACAAAATATTTGACCAACTCCTCCAGCTGCAGCATGAAATAATATTGTTTGACCTTTTTTAACCTCATAAGTTTTGTGCAACAAATAAAAGGTTGTTAAACCTTTTGTCATTAAACATGCAACTATTTCAAGATCAATTCCTTCTGGAACTTTGACTAAATTTTTTGTTGGATATATTCTGTGAGTAGAATAGGAGCCTAATGGTGCAGCAGCGTATGCAACTTTATCACCCTCTTTAAAATTTGAAACATCTGGCCCAATTTTTTCAATAATTCCTGCACCTTCTAAACCAATTCCTGAGGGCAGCGGTACAGGATATAAACCTGATCGATGGTAAGTATCTATGAAATTTAATCCTATTGCTGAGTGTTTAATTAGCACTTCACCGCTCTTTGGATTTTCGAGTTTTAACTCTTTATATTCAAGAACTTCAGGGCCACCAGTTTTTAAAAAAGATACACTATGCATTATTTAACAAATGTACCATTATGATAGTCATTAACAGCATCTAAAATCTCTTTTTTAGTGTTCATCACAAAGGGTCCGCCTCTTGCTATTTCTTCATTTAAGGGTTTTCCAGATATGAGTAAAAATTTAGAGTCTGATGATGCTATAACTTTTAAGTCTTTTCCATTATCAAGTAGTATCAATGTACTATCTTTAATTTTATCGTGCACTTTGCTTCCAATTTTTATTTCTCCTTTAATTAAATATATAAAGGTATTGTGTGTCTCTGGAATATCAAAATTAAACTCTTTATCTTTTTTAAGCTCTACATCAAAATAAATAGGCTCTACATTATGACCCTTTACTGGACCCTCTGCCTTTTCAAATTTTCCAGCTATAGTTTTTACTTCCTTGTCTTGATCTTTATGGATACTCATTTTATCTGCCTTAATATAAATATATTCAGGCTTACTCATTTTTAATTTGGCTGGCATATTTATCCATAACTGAAATCCATGAAGTTTTCCCTCTTTCATGGCCGGCATTTCAGAATGAATAATACCACTTCCGGTTTTCATCCACTGGACATCACCAGCAGTCATTTTCCCTTTGCCGCCAGTACTGTCCTTATGCTCAAAATCCCCATTTAGCATATATGTAACAGTTTCAATTCCTCTGTGTGGATGTGGAGGAAATCCTGCAACATAATCTTCACTATTTTCAGAACCAAATTCATCTAACATTAAGAATGGATCATAATAATTTGGCTCTACACCAATACTTCTTTTTAGTTTTACACCAGCACCATCTGATGCATTAGATGGATTTATAATTTTGCTTACTTCAATCATAAGATTAATTATTTCCCTTAATAACAAAATATAAACTTATCAGAAAGAGAAATATTTGCTCACTAGTGAAAAGTTTTGTTGTAAAAAACCAATCTGGATGACCAATAGCAAACACATTGATCATTATAATTGTGATAGTAAAAGCACTTAATCTTGTAAGAAAATTTCCAATAGGTCCCTTTATAAATCCACTTATAATTAATAATATTCCAGATCCAACTTCTGATATAGCAACAACAGACGATAAAAGTGGCGATAAACCAAAATATTCTATTAATCCGGCAGGTGGTAAAGGAAACTTAAAATATCCATGTATAATAAATGCTACACCTAAACCCAATCTTAAAAACCAAGGTGCAATAAAATTTAATTTACTAAATAAGTTTTCCATCATTTATTTGTTATGAGAACCATCACAAAATGGCTGATTTTTAGTTTGTTTACAAGCACAAAAAAATAATTTTTTTGTTACATCTGCTTTAAAAGCTATTGGTTTAAATTCGGTTCCTTTGTGTGAGCCATCACACAATGGTTGTTTTAAACTTTTTCCACAGCTACACCAAAAATAAGATTTTCCCTCTTCAACTTGTAAAGCGATTGCACTATCTCCTGCTCTAATAGGTTTGTTCATTTTTTAAATTAGTTTCAATAATCCATTAAGATTATTTATTTCATTATGAGGAATATAATCCAGTTTGTCAAAAATATTTTCATTTCTATTTACCCAAATAGCATTGAAACCAAAATTTCCTGCACCAGAAACATCCCAAGTATTTGCACTTAAAAATGCAACTTCATTTTTTTTAACTTTATACTTTTTTATGGGCATATCATACACTTTTCCGTCTGGCTTATAAATTCCAACCTCTTCAATTGAAAATATATCATCGAACATTTTTTCTAGATCATTACTTTTTACCAACCCATCTAGGAGATCTGGTGTACCATTTGAGAGTATTGAAATTTTATATTTTTTTTCTTTAAGATTTTTTAATACTTCTTTTACCTCTGGAAAAGTTTTCAAAATTTTATAAAGATTTAACAACTCTGATCTCATATTAGGATCGATTTTGAATGCTAACAAAGATTTATCTAAACTATCTTCTGTAACTTCCCAGAAATCTTTATGTCTTTTCATCAGACTTCTTAACCAAGTATACTCTAACTGAGTGGTTCTCCAATAATTAGCAAAGCTCTCCCATTTATCTCCAATTTTTTCTTTACATTTTTCTGCTGCAGAATTTACATCAAAAAGAGTGCCATAAGCGTCAAAAATTATTACCTTAATTTTTTTCATAAAAAGTTTAGTATCTCACTATGAACAATATTAGATTATTTTTCAAAGAAAGTTTATCTAATAATTTAACTGGTAAATTAAATAAAGGTCAATCTCATTATTTGTTAAAAGTCATGAGAATAAAAAAAGGTGATAACTTTAATTTATTCAATGAAAATGGAGAATGGGTTGCTCACTTTGAAAGTATTAAATCTGGACTGATAAATTTTAAACTTGGAAAACAAATAAGATCAAAAGAACATAAAAATGAATTATGGCTTGCTTTTTCTCCAATTAAATCAAACTTTTTTAATTTCATGATACAAAAATCCACAGAATTAGGTGTAACAAATTTTATACCAATCATTTTTGATAGAACAATTGTTCGAAAAATAAATTTAGATAGGTTAAGAAAAATAGTTGTGGAAGCAAGCGAACAGTCCAACCGAATAAATATTCCTAATATCGAAGAGCCAGTTACATTAAAAAAATTTCTAAATAAAAATCAGGGAAATTTTAATTTAATTTTTACAGATTTAAATTCAAAAACTACAAAACTAGATAAGAATAAATTATTAACAAAATCTAATTGTATAATTATTGGCCCAGAGGGAGATTTCTCAGAGTCTGAAAGAGCTGAAATTAGTAAATTTAAGGGTATTCTTAAGTTGAGTTTAGGCGAAAATATATTGAGGGCTGAAACAGCAGCAATATCAGCAATAACTATAGTCAGTTATGAGTTAAATTGATAAATTGTCGCGAAATCTTAAGTGTAATTTCTACAAAATCACTTTATATAGATTTAAAGATGAAAAAAACTTTTTTTATATTATCAAGCTTAATTTTGATGTCCTCAAAAGTATTCGCAGACCAACCTAGAGATTGGCAGCTTGGATTTCAAGACGCTGCCTCACAATCAATGTACGAAATAGTTAGTTTTCATAATTCGATTTTACTTCCAATAATTATAGCGATAAGCGTATTTGTTTTATTTTTGATGGCTTATGCTTGTTTTAGATTCAGAGAATCAAGAAACCCAAATCCTTCAAAGACAACCCATAACGTTGCTATTGAAGTTCTTTGGACTTTAATACCTTGCTTAATTTTAATTGTGATGGCGGTCCCATCTTTTAAAATTCTATATTCTCAAGATACTATACCTAAAGCTGATGTAACTATTAAAGCAATAGGCTATCAATGGTACTGGGGTTATGAATATCCTGATGAGAATATAATTTTTGACTCTTATATGATTGAAGACAAAGATCTATTACCAGGCCAACCAAGATTATTAGCAGTCGATAATGAGGTAATTGTTCCTGTTAATAAAGTAGTAAAAGTTTTAATTACTGCTAATGATGTATTACATGCTTGGGCACTACCCGCTTTTGGAGTTAAAAGAGATGCTATGCCCGGTAGAGTAAATGAAACTTGGTTCAAAGCAGATAGAGTAGGAACTTTTTATGGCCAATGCTCAGAGCTTTGCGGAATTAAACATGCTTTTATGCCAATCACCGTAAAAGTTGTAACAGATGAAGAATATCAAGAATGGCTTGATGAGGCTAAAATAAAATTTGCAAAAGAAGAAATAACAAATCAAAATAATAATTTAATAGCGAGTAAATAAATAATGAGCACTTCAGCTACACATCACGATCATCACACACCAACCGGATGGAAAAGATGGGCCTACTCAACTAATCATAAAGACATTGGAACTATGTATTTAATCTTTGCGATTATAGCAGGATTAATTGGCACAGCGTTTTCAGTTTTAATGAGAATGGAACTTATGCATCCAGGAGACGGTATTCTAGGTGGAGACTATCATTTATATAATGTTCTGGTTACTGGACATGGATTAATAATGATATTTTTTATGGTTATGCCAGCGATGATAGGTGGATTTGGAAATTGGTTTGTACCAATAATGATCGGAGCTCCCGACATGGCCTTTCCTAGAATGAACAATATTTCGTTCTGGCTATTACCTGTTGCATTTATTTTATTATTATCATCAATTTTTGTAGATGGACCTCCTGGAGCCCAAGGTGTTGGGGGAGGCTGGACAATTTATCCTCCACTATCATCCAAAACAGGTCAGCCAGGTCCTGCAATGGACTTAGCAATTTTAAGTTTGCACGTGGCAGGAGCATCGTCAATCCTTGGAGCAGTAAATTTCATAACTACTATTTTAAATATGAGAACTCCGGGAATGACACTTCACAAAATGCCTTTGTTTGCATGGTCTATTTTAGTAACTGCATTTTTATTATTATTGTCATTACCAGTTTTGGCTGGCGCAATAACAATGCTATTAACAGACAGGAATTTTGGAACCGCATTTTTTGATGCTCAAACAGGTGGAGACCCTACGCTGTTTCAACATTTATTTTGGTTCTTTGGTCATCCAGAAGTTTATATACTAATATTGCCAGGATTTGGAATGATAAGTCATATAGTTTCAACATTTTCAAAAAAACCAGTTTTTGGATATCTAGGTATGGCTTATGCGATGGTTGCGATTGGTTTTGTAGGATTTGTGGTTTGGGCCCATCATATGTACACGGTTGGTTTGGATACAGATACTAAAGCTTATTTTCTTGCAGCGACAATGATTATTGCAGTTCCAACAGGAATTAAAATTTTTTCATGGATTGCAACAATGTGGGGAGGATCAATTTCTTTTAAAACGCCAATGCTTTGGGCACTTGGATTTATATTTTTATTTACTGTAGGAGGTGTGACAGGGGTAGTGCTTGCTAATGCGGGCGTTGATACAGCTTTACATGATACGTATTACGTTGTTGCGCACTTTCATTACGTCCTGTCTTTAGGTGCAGTTTTTGCAATATTTGCTGGATGGTATTATTGGTTTGGAAAAATGTCAGGGTATCAATATTCAGAGTGGATGGGTAAACTCCACTTCTGGTTAACCTTTATAGGTGTGAATTTAATTTTCTTCCCTCAACACTTTTTAGGTTTAGCAGGAATGCCAAGAAGGTACGCAGATTACCCAGATGCATTTGCTGATTGGAACTACATTTCTTCAGTCGGTTCATATATATCAGTAGCTGGTGTAGTAGTTTTTCTAATAAATTTATTATACTCATTTATTACTAAGAAAGCCTCATCATCTAATCCATGGGGAGAGGGAGCAACAACACTTGAGTGGACAGTGCCATCACCGCCAAATTTTCATACTTTTGATGAACTACCAAAAGTAGACGTTTACGAAGGAGCAGAGAAATCTAAATCTTAATTTAAAAGTAATTAAATGAACGCCCTTAATTCATTATTAAAACGAAATCTACTCGGAGAGATTAAATTATTTAATGGTTTAATTGATCTTATGAAACCTAGGGTGATGTCATTAGTAATCTTTACTTGTGCGGTAGGATTACTTACAGCGCCAAATGAAATACCAATGTTTGATGCAATTATTAGCATAGGTTTTGTTACATTGGGTGCTGGAGCAGCTGGTGCTTTAAATATGTGGTATGAGGCGGATCTTGATAAATTAATGTCAAGAACTTGCTTAAGACCAATACCCACAGGAAAAGTAAACAAGTCACAAGCTTTAATTTTCGGATTAGCTTTATCTTTAATCTCAATTTATGGATTGTATTATTTTTCAAATCTTTTATCAGCATTTATACTTTTTTTTACTATTTTCTTTTACGTTGTTGTTTATACAGTTTGGTTAAAAAGAAGAACGCCTCAAAATATAGTAATAGGTGGCGCCGCGGGAGCATTACCTCCAGTAATTGGCTGGACAATCGTAACAGGTAATTTATCATTAGAAGCAATTTCATTTTTCCTTATTATATTTTTCTGGACACCCTCACATTTTTGGGCTCTTAGTCTCTACAAAGCAGAAGATTATAGATTAGCAAAAATACCAATGTTACCAGTTATAAGTGGAGTTCAAAATACTAAAATAAATATACTTATTTATTCTCTACTTATGATACCAGTATTATATTTGCCATACTATATTGGTTTTGTAGGAAACTTCTTTGCAATATTTTGTTTACCTTTAACAATATATTATAATTATATTTGTTTTGATCTTTACAAAGACGAAAAGAATAAATTTAATATTTTAAAAGCCAAAAAGGTTTTTAGTTATTCAATAATATATTTGTTTGCAATTTTTGTATTATTTTTAGTTGATAATTTCGTATGATGGAAATTGATAAAAAAGTAAAAAAAAAAAATCTTTTAACAGGAATTGGACTTGTTGTTTTCATAATCTTATTGTTTATTTTCACCTTGTATAATGTTGGGGTATTTGAGAGGGTAATATGATATCAAAAAAAAAATTAACTCCCCTGTTACTGTCTTTAATATTTTTGCTAATGCTGGGAATGTCATTTGCCGCTGTTCCGTTATATGACCTTTTTTGTCGTGTAACTGGTTTTGGAGGTACAACGCAAATTTCAAAGGATATACCAAAAATCGTAATAGATAAGCCTGTATCTGTAAGATTGGATACCAATGTTCAAACTGATTTATCTTGGAACTTTAAAACTGAAAACAATTTAGTTGATGTCAAACCAGGCAAAGTTTACAGAGTAAACTTCTTAGTTGAGAATTTCAGTAAAGATCCTACTAGCGGAGTTGCAAGTTATAACGTTTCTCCATCCTCATTTGGTCCTTATTTTAATAAATTAGGATGCTTTTGTTTTGAAAAACAAACTTTAAATCCTGGAGAAAAAAAAAGTTATTTCATGACTTTTTATCTTGATCCTGAAGTAGTAAATGATCCAAAAACAAAGAATGTAAGCGATGTTACTTTGTCATATACTTTCTTCTCATCAGATTATTATAAACAAACTAAGGTAATAAAATAAATGTCTGCAAAAGATCAAAAACACGATTATCATTTAGTAGACCCAAGTCCTTGGCCAATTTATACTTCATTCGCTACGTTAATAACTGCTATTGGTACCGTTTATTATTTTCACTCAAAAGTTATGTGGGCTATGCTTTTTGGTTTTGCCCTTTTAATTTATGGTGCTTTCATGTGGTTCAGAGATGTTGTTAACGAAGCAGAACATCAAGGACATCATACTCCAGTGGTGCAAATTCATCATAGGTATGGAATGACATTATTTATTGCATCTGAAGTGATGTTTTTTGTAGCGTGGTTTTGGGCTTATTTCGATGCAAGTCTTTTTCCAGGAGAATTTGTAGGCAATGTTTGGCCTCCAAAAGATATTGAAACTTTTGATCCTTGGGACATTCCTTTAATTAACACTTTAGTTTTATTGTTGTCAGGTACAACAGTAACATGGTCCCACCATGCTTTACTTGAAGATGATAGAAAAAGTTTTATTCAAGGTTTATGGCTCACAGTTATATTAGGTGCCTGTTTCACTGCATTACAAATTTATGAGTATCAGCATGCAAGCTTCAATTTCTCTGGTCATATTTATGGTGCAACATTTTATATGGCAACTGGATTCCATGGTTTTCATGTTTTAGTTGGAACTATATTTTTAGCAGTATGTTTATGGAGAGGTAAACTTGGTCATTTTAATAAAGATCATCATTTCGGATTTGAAGCTGCAGCATGGTATTGGCATTTTGTTGATGTAGTTTGGCTATTTTTATTTGCAGCAATATATATTTGGGGCAGTTAATCAATATTGAAAAATAAATTAGCATTTTCATTATTTGTATATTTTTTCATATTAATATTTTTATCATTGGGCGTTTGGCAAATGATAAGACTTGATTGGAAGTTAACATTAATAAAACAAATTAATCAGTCATTAGATAGTGAACCATCTGAATTTAATGGCGCAAATTTAACAAATTTTAGAAGTATAAAATTTGTAGGTAAAATTGACTATAGTAATCAGATTTATCTTTATAGTTTAAATGAAAAAGGAGCCCCGGGTTTTGATTTAATTAATCCGATTATAATAAACAATAAATTATTTTTAGTTAATCGTGGATGGATACCAAGAAATCAAAAAGGTAAAAAATTTCAATTGAACGATAAAAATTTTACAGCAATATTAAAAGAAAAATCTAAATTCAATTATTTTAAGCCTGAAAACGATTTAGAGAATAATTATTGGTTTACACTAAATGATGAAGATTTAAATAAATTTACAGGAAAAATATTTCCTAATTATATAATTTATTTAAATAATAGAGTTAACGATAAAAATTACCCTCTTCAAAAAAATATAACAGCAAATATTTCCAATAATCACTTAAAATATGCACTGACATGGTTTTCATTAGCGATTTCAATTTTTTTAATATATTTGTATTTTAGGAAAAAAAATTATTGATGAAATATATAAGCACAAGAAGTAGCTCAGAAAGTTTACCTTTTGAAAGTGTCTTTATTAAAGGCCTGGCTGATGATGGTGGACTTTTTTTACCAGAGAAAGATTATAAATTTGATGAAAAAGATTTATCAAAACTACAAAGCATGAGTTATTATGAGCTTGCTACTGAAATTGTTCACAAATTTACTGGAGATTTCATTGAAAAAGATAATTTATATGAATTAGTAAAAAAATCTTACTCATCTTTCAGATCAGAAGAAGTTGTTAAATTAAGAAAAGTTGGAAATTTCAATATACTAGAATTATTTCATGGCCCAACATTAGCTTTTAAAGATATTGCTATGCAATTAATTGGTAATTTTTATGAATATTATCTGTCAAAAAATGAAAACTTTATAAATATAATAGTTGCAACATCTGGCGACACTGGAGCAGCTGCAATAGACGCGATAAAAGGTAAAAAAAATCTTAATATTTTTGTTCTTCATCCACATAATCGAATATCATCGGTTCAAAGAAGAATAATGAGCACTGTTAAAGAAAAAAATGTTTTTAATATAGCCATAGAAGGTAATTTTGATGATTGTCAAAACTTAGTTAAAGCAATGTTTGTTGACCAAAATTTCTCAAAAAAGATTAATATGTCTGGCGTTAATTCAATAAATTGGGCTAGGATAGTAGCACAGACAGTATATTATTTTTTTTGTTTCTTCTCATTAAAATCTAAAAAATTAAATTTTTCTGTTCCCACAGGAAACTTCGGAGATATTTACGCAGGATATCTTGCGAAAAAAATGGGTTTACCGATAGATAAATTAATTGTTGCAACCAATCAGAACGATATATTGCACAGAGCTATTTCTAAAGGTGATTACACGTCAAAAAAAGTTTCTGAAACTTTTTCACCTAGCATGGATATACAACTTGCTAGTAATTTTGAGAGACTTATATTTGAGATACAAGGACGTAATTCAGACAAAACAAAAAATATAATGGCCAAGGTAAAAGAGAATAATTACAAATTAGATGAAACTTCTTTAAATAAAATTAATAAAGACTTTTTATCCGAAAAACTCAGCGAGGATGAAACAATAAATGAAATAAAGGAAGTATTTAAAAATCATAATATAGTTTTAGATCCACATACAGCTATAGGTTATGGAGTTGCAAAAAAACTTAAACAAGACAATAGCTGCGTAATCTTATCGACTGCACATCCTAGTAAATTTCCAGAAGCTATCGAAAATGCACTAGGAAAAAATGAAGAACTTCCCCAAGAATTAAGAAATGTATTAAAAGAAAAAGAAAAATTTGAAATTTTAGAAAATAGCTTAGATCAATTAAAAAATTATATTTTAAAAAAGATAGATGAAAATAAAAATTAACGAAAAACTTCCAGATAGTGAAGTTTTTCAACTCATTAATGAAGATCCGGTCAAGATTAAAATTCACAGTTTATTTTCAAAAAAAAAAATTATTTTATTAGGAATGCCAGGAGCGTTTACTTCAGTTTGTTCCGCAAAACACTTACCAAGTTTTATTAATTTTTCAAAAAAATTTTATGAGAAAGGAGTTGATCAGATTTTTTGTATTGCAGCAAATGATCCATTTGTAATGAATGCATGGGGCAAAATAAATAAGGTTGAAAACAATATTATGATGTTAGCTGATCCTTTTCTAAATTTTACAAAGTCAATAGGTGCAGAAGTTGATAAGTCGGGGAGAGGACTTGGTTTAAGGTCAAATAGATATACCATGCTAATTGACAATTTAAATGTTTTAACAATTCAAGAAGAAAAAAAGACCGGAGTTTGCGATATCTCAAGTGCTGAGAATTTTTTCAAATTATTATAGGCCAGCTTCTTTTTTAGCTAATAAATCAACTTCATTATTCAAATCATTATCTGAGTGAGCTTTAACCCAAACCCATTCTATAGAATTTTTAGAAGTTAAATTATCTAATTCAAGCCACAAATCTTTATTTTTAACCTCTTCTTTTTTCGATGTTTTCCACCCATTAATCTTCCATTTTGTTATCCATTCAGTTATTCCCTGCTTTACATATTTAGAGTCTGTATAAATTTGAATTTTATCTTTCGTACCAATATATTCTAATGCTTTTATTGTAGCTGTGAGTTCCATTTGATTGTTTGTTGTTATATCTTTTGAACCTTTTAAAATTTTTTTTACATTATTCTTAAAAATTATTGCAGCCCAGCCGCCCTTCCCAGGATTTCCAATGCACGAACCATCTGTATAAATTTTAATCATTATTTAATATAAGAGCTAAAAGAATTAATTTTTTTATGAAAAGCTAATTTTTGAATATATTCTCTTGGATCCTTTTTTTTTATAATTGCTGATTTTGGAGTGTTTATATAATCATACGATCTAGTAGCGAGATATCTAAGTGCAGATCCTTTACAAAGTATATTTAAACAATCTTTCTCTTTTTTTTGTAATTTTCTTATCGTTTCGTAACCCTTAATTAATTGTAAAGTTTTATCTTTGTCATAGGAAAAAGTTTTTTTTCTTTTATTGAAACATAAGGCGTTTATGCATGTAGCTAATTCATATGCTTCAAAATCATTTGATGAAAAATAAAAATCGATAAACCCTAAAAATTTTCCTTTATGAAAAAATATATTATCTATAAATAGATCACCATGTATTATGTTTTTGGGCAATGATTTTGGCCATCCTTGTTTAATTTCAACGAATGTATTTTGCATTTCTGAAACTAAATTTTTTGAAAGTTTATTAATTTTATTTTTATTTATACTATCTAATAAATTTTTAAGTTTAAGAGGGGAAAAAGAATTTTTCCTGTATAATCTAATTTTTCTTGAGGCTTTGTGCATTTTACCGATATTTTGACCTATCACGTATAAATCTTTTTTTTTTAATTTTTTTTTATCTTTACCTTTTAAAAAACTGACTAGGCAAGCTTTTTTAGACTTTAAGTTAAATAAATAATTCCCCTTTTTACTTTTAAGTGGACTAGGACATTTAATTTTTAAATTTGATAATTTATCCATTAGTTTCATAAAAAATGGTAGATCTTCTTTTTTAACTCTTTTTTCAAATATAGTTAAAATAAACTTTTGTCTTTTAGTGGAAATAAGATAATTTGTATTTTCTATTCCTTCTTTTATTCCACTGTAACTAATAATTTTTCCGATGTTAAAAAAATTTTGAATATTAAATATATCTCTTTTATTTATTTTGGTAAAAACAGCCATTAATTTAGCATACCGGGGATCTTAAAAAATACATTTTCTTTTACAATCTCAACTTCTTCGATCTGAACCTCGTATTTTTCTTTTATCTTACTTATAAAGTCTTGCACAATAATTTCAGGCGCCGATGCTCCTGAGGAAATACCGATAGTTTTACATTTGCCGATTTTATCTAATGGTATTTCACTCTCTGAATGAATTAATTTAGATTCGTTGCATCCCGCTTTACAGGCAACTTCAACTAACCTTTTTGAGTTAGATGAATTTCTACTACCAATTACAAAAAACATGTCACAAAGCTTAGCAATTTTTTTTACTGCAGCCTGTCTATTTGTGGTAGCATAACAAATATCTTCTTTTTTTGGTTCATTAATTTTTGGAAACCTTTTCTTTAAACACTCTATTATTTCTTTTGTATCATCCACAGATAAGGTAGTTTGTGTAATAAATGCTAACTTTTCATCTTTTTTAAAAATGATTTTTTTTACGTCTTCTACTGTTTCAATAAGCGTAATACCATTTTCTGGAATTTGACCCATCGTTCCAATTACTTCTGGGTGTCCCTTGTGGCCAATTAATATTATATGATATCCATTTTTATACATATTTTCTGCTTCTCTATGAACCTTTGACACCAACGGACAAGTTGCATCAATATATTTCATATTTAATTCCTCTGCTTCTTTTGGAACTTTTTTAGGGACCCCGTGTGCAGAAAATATCACAGGTCTAGATTTATCTTTAATTTCGCTAATCTCTTCAACAAAAATTGCACCGATTTTTTTTAAACTTTCAACAACATGTTTATTATGAACAATCTCGTGCCTTACGTATACAGGGGAACCAAATTTATAAATACTTTTTTTTACTATTTCAATTGCTCTATCTACTCCCGCACAGAAGCCTCTTGGAGATGCTAAATAAATTTTTAATTCATTTTTTCTCATTTTTTTCTAAAAGATATTCAAGTAATATATGCGGAAAGGTTAAAGACGCCAAACCAATAAATATAATTTTCGATACAGCATTATCCAGTACATAATAATTTTTTAAAATAATTAAAGATATTATAAATAAAATAGCAGTTAAAATTGTTAAAGGTATTGCTTTTAAAGTGAATTTTTTCAAACCCTCTATTAATGATTTTTTATTAAGTTCGTTAGACAGTTTAAATGAATGTCTAGTTGAATGCAAAAAACAAAAATAAATTGTAAAAGCCAACAAAGGATTTAAAAAGAAATTCAAAATTAAAATTGAGATATAGTCCATAAGTAGTAGAGACTTTATCTCAAAATTTTTGTTCAATGAGATTAAAATGTTTGCAATAAAACTTAATATTAAAATTGACCAAAGAAAGACATTAGTTATCAAAAAACTTTCAGAAATTTCAAAATTTAAATACTCAAAAATAGCTAGTGTCTCGGATTTATGGAAAATTAGTGGAGCCACAATAATCACACACCCCTTTAAGAAATATATCAATTCAAAATTAGACGAGCTGTTAATGAATTCTGAATCCTCTTTACCAAAATGATAGCTTGCCACTATCAAAAATAAAATCAATATTAATTTTGGGAATATAAGCCAAAATATAATTACAGACAATCCGACAAAAATATATAAAACATAGAATAATAAGGTGGACCTATAGTTATAAATTTTTAGAAGTTTTGTACCTTTAAGATGATCAAGCGCACCATGTGATATACCCAAACTCAATATTAAAAATAAGCAAATAATTAAAGGATCATCATTTCTTAAAAATTCAAATGCTGACAAAAAAATACATAAATTAAAGAAAATTAAAGAATGATAATAATTAATCTTATTCATCACATTAAAAAATATTTTTTATAAATAACCATTTTGGCATTTTAAGAATTACTGTTAAGTCATCTAAAATATTACTTTTATTCGACAAAAATTTAATTACCGATTTTGAAGGTGCTTGAAACATATTAAAAAATATACTTGGCATTTTTTCTGGGTATTTACTTAAAACTTTTAAAAAAATTTTATCTAAAAATTGATATTTCCTTCCGATACCATAAATTTTTGCATTTTTAATATTTTCTATTTGATTAACAATATACCTAGAATGATCTTGAATATTTAAAAAGGTATATCCTGTACTTAATCTTGTCATACCACCAGCAGATCCTATATTAATTGTATTATTCTTTTTTTCAGATTTTGGAAAAAACAACGGTATTGCTCCTTGCTCTTTGTATCTAATTTCATAATTTTTAATCTTCAAAATATTTTTAATATAATCTTGAAGCTGAGTATCGTAATCATTTAAGGAATTGTTGTTAAGCTTAGACAGCCAGGTTGTTTCAATTAATGCCTTATTTTTTGCAAAAGGAAGAGTGTAAAAAAAATGAACATTTTTTCTTTGATCACAATTAAAATCCATTAAATTAAAAATTTCATCATCAAAAATATTTTTTTCTGTTTTTATTTCCACACCTTTAAAGTGTTGCCAAAGGTTTAACTCACTATTACTTTTAGGTGGAATGCTATTAAATATTATAGAGTTTTGAATGTTAAGGTTCTCAGTATTTTTGTAAAATTTTATATTTTTATTTAAACTTATTTGCTTAAGAATTTTTTCGTAAAAAAGGCCGCTATCAATAGTTTGATAAGGGTAGTTTTTATTTTTAACTTCGTAATGGCCTGTTTCTGTATTTACTGAAAAATTATCCCAACTTTTGATAACACAATCCTCAAAATTATGATCCATAACCTTCCAAAATGACCAAGTCTTATCTCTTTTATAGTCACCCCTAGTTTCTATTATAGCAAGAGTCTTATCTTTCAACTTGTTTTTAGCATCTAATTCATAAGCCAGAGATAAGCCAGCGCATCCACCTCCAATAATAATGTAATCAAAATCTTTCATTCAAATTAATTTCCTTACCAATTTCCATATGTTCTTCATTAGTTAAATGAATATCTGATTTAGAGAATATTAATATAAATAGATCAAATATACTAAATATTGTCTGTTTTATTTTGCCAATTTTATTAACAAAAATTTTTCCTGATTTATTATAATTTTCTAAATCTTTTTTTCTTAATATATTATTTCCAATTTCTCTATAAACTCTACGTGCAACCAAAATTGCAAATCTATTTATCAGAGGAATCTCTTTTATAGATTTAAAAGAGCTTTTATAAAATAGTTCAGCTATAGCTAATGTCTCTTTAATTTTTATAAAATCATGACCTATATATTTTCTATTTCTACCACTATCTTCTACAACGTCTCTTGCTATATTAGTTAACTGCATTGCTATACCAAGATCTACAGCGGATCTAAGTGCAATTTTTGAATCTACTTTTAGTATTTTTGCCATCATTATTCCCACTGTACCAGCAACTCTGTATGAATATACAAGTAGCTCCTGCTTTGTTTTAAATTCAATACTTTCTCTAATATCAGACTCAATACCGTCAAAAAGATCCAGAACTATTTTTTCTGAAATATTGAATTTCTTAATAAGATTGTAAATATTTTTAATCAAAATATTTTCTAAGTTTCTTTCAATGAAATCTTTTTTAATTTTATTAAATTTTTTTTTTTTGGAATCCAAAGACGTGTTTTCATCTACTATGTCATCTAAGGTTCTACAAAAATCATAGAGACTCGATCCATTTTCGAAGGTCTGTTTCGCTAAAAAAAAACCTGCCCAACTAAATGATTTCGCATGAGTTGAGATTAGGTTTTTTGACATTACAATATTTTATCTAATACTTTAGCAGAAGATAGTACACCAGGTACTCCTGCACCAGGATGAGTGCCTGCGCCAACGAAATATAATCCTTTGTAAATTTCTGACTTGTTGTGAAAACGAAAGTATGCAGATTGAGTAAATTTCGGCTGTATTGAAAAACCTGACCCAAACTTTGTATTTAAATCATATTCAAAATAATCAGGAGATAAATAAAAATCTTCAACTATATTTTTTTCAAGATCTGGTAATAAATCATTCTGCATTTTTCTTATTACAAGTTTTTTAATTTTCTCTCCTTCTATTGACCAATCAATGTTTGATTGATTATTTGGAACAGGCACTAAAACATAAAAACAATCATTTCCCTCAGGAGCCATTGATTTATCTGTGGCAGTTGGCCTATGTAAATAATAACTTATATCATCGTTTAGTTTTTTCTTATTAAATATGTCATCAAGATGTTCTTTGTACTTATTTCCAAATTTAATAGTATGGTGTTCAACATCGTTATAAACTTTTTTTGTTCCAAAATAATAAACAAACAAACCCATTGAATAATCCATTCTATTTCTTTTCCAATTGAAAAATAAATTTCCTTTTTTTTTATTTAATAATTTTTCATACACCCCTGGTGGATCAGCGTTACAAACAACATTATCTGCTAATATTTTTTCACCGTTATTTAATTCAACACCCTTTATATTCTTATTTTCCTCAATAATTCTTTTAACCTCTACTCCTTTAATCACTTTTATATTTTCTTCTATCATTAAAGTTTCTAACCCTTTAACAATATTACCTGTGCCACCCATGGAGTAGTGAATTCCCCATTTTTTTTCAAGATATAATATTAATCCGTATATAGATGTTGTTGTAAAAGGGTTCCCTCCTACTAAAAGCGGATGCATACTAAATATTCTTCTTAGCTTTTCATTTTTGACATATGAAGAAACAAGTGAGTAAACAGATTTATAACTTTTTAGTTTTAGCAAAGATGGAATTTGTTTCAGCATAAAATAAGGTTTATTAAAAGGTACATCAGAAAGTTCCATATAACCTTTATCAAAAATTCTTTTAGTAAAATTTACTAGATCTAAATAGCCATCTACGTCTTCATTAGAAACTTCTGAGATTTGTCTCTGCATTTCTTTCTCATCCCCAGAATAATCAAATTTATAACCATCCTCGAATACAAATTGGTACCAAGTTTGCAATGGTTTAATGTTTAAATAATCTTCTGCCTTTTTTCCAAACAATTGAAATAATTCATTAATCAAATAAGGTGCTGTAATTACAGTAGGCCCGGCATCAAATTTAAAACCATTTTTTTCAAAAACTCTTGCTCTACCGCCTAAATCATTATGTTTTTCAATTAAAGTAACTTCATGTCCTTTAGCTTTAAGTCTCAAAGCAGCTGATAAACCACCAAATCCTGATCCAACTATTACAGTTTTCATATTGTTAATTTATATTTTTTTAAATTCGAAAGTAAGAAAATATTTAGTTTGATTTTAATTTTTTTAGAGCTTCTTTACTTTCATCAATATTTTGCTTGAAAATGTTATCTAATTTAGACTTATCTATTGTATTTTTTATTATTTTTTCAACGGAGGTTACCGCAATATCTATTGAGGTATTTTTTATTTCTTTTATTGCCTGTTCTTTCATTTGAGTAATTTTTTCCTCAGTCAATCTTTTTTTAATTTCTGCAGATTTGTTAAATTTATCTTTCATTTGTTGAACCATAGCATCAGCGTCTTTCTTAGCATTATCTATTATAACTTTTGTTTCATCTGAAGCGCTATTAAGTTTTGATTGGGATTGATCTAAAAATACTTTTGTTTCTTTCCTTAATTTCTCACTTTCATTAAGTTCATTTTTTATGTCGGAAATTAATTTATTTAGGTTTTCGTTTATTTTTAAAGGTACTTTTAAATAAATTAAAACTCCAAAAAATATAATAAAAGATATTGCTACCCAAAAAGTTGCATCAAATACCATTATTTGCCCTTCATAAGTTTGACTTGTTCGTTAACTATTGCTGAAACGTTACTTTTATTTACCTTTATCCCAATTAATTTTTGAATAATTTCGGCTGCAGTATCAACAGCAATTAGACTTATTTTTTCTGGAGATGATTTTTTTAGATCTTTTATCTCATTTTCAGCATCTTGAATTTCAGAATTAAGTTCGCTCTCTATCTTTTCTCTTTCTTTAGCTAAATCTAATTGAATTTCTTCTTTTGCTCTATTAAAGGTTTTTTTGGCTTTATCTTTAGCATCCGATATTATTTTATCATATTCCTTTAGATTATTTTCACTTTTTGTTTTTTGATTATCCGCAATCTCAATGTTTTCCATAATTTGTGATTTTCTTATCTCTAAATTATTTCTTATTTTTGGCAGTATAAATTTAGATAAAATAATAAATAAAATCCCAAAGGTAATGGTTAACCAAAAAATTTGAGAAATCCAAAACTCTGGATTTAATTGGGGCATACCCCCAGTCTCAGCACTTTTAGCAATACAGTTAAAGCTAAAAAGTGCATACAAGTAAATTATTATTTTTTTCACAAACTTAATTTAAAATGCGAATAAAATAATCAATGCAACAACAAGTCCAAAAAGCCCTGTAGCTTCAGCCAAAGCGAAACCTAATAATAAATTAGGAAACTGTTTTTGGGCTGCAGATGGATTTCTCATTGCGCCAGATAAATAGTTACCAAAAATAATTCCGATACCTACTCCAGCACCAGCCAATGCAATCGCTGCAAGACCCGCTCCTATCATTTTTGCCGCTTCTAGTTCCATATTCTCCTCCTTTTTAATGGTGTAAATTTAATGCATCATTTAAATAGATACATGTTAAAATTGCAAAAACATAAGCTTGAAGGAAAGCAACTAATATTTCCAAACCTGTTAATGCAACAGAAAAGCCTAATGGAAGCCAACCTCCCACTAAACCAAGACTTACTACAAAACCCCCGAAGACCTTCATCATTGTGTGACCAGCCATCATATTAGCAAATAATCTAACTGATAAACTAATTGGTCTGCTTAGGTATGATATTATTTCTATAACAACTATCAAAGGTAAAAGAATGATTGGTACACCACTAGGCACAAAAAGTTTTAAGTATCCTAAGCCATGTTTTAAGAAACCAATAATAGTTACGCCTATAAAAATAAAGGCTGCTAAAACAAAAGTAACTATAATATGACTAGTTACTGTAAATGAATAAGGTATCATCCCGAACATATTGCAAAATAATACAAACATAAATAACGAAAATATAAATGCAAAATAAGGTTTTGCCTTTGCTCCTGCTGTATCACTGATCATCTTTGATACAAAAGAATAGCTAAGTTCGGATAACAATTGAATTTTATCAGGTATAAGTGATTTTTTTTTGGCCCCAAGATTAAAAACAATCAGAATGGCAAGAGTACTAATAACCATAAACAAACTAGCATTTGTAAATGATATATCAACTTCACCTATTTTAATTTCAGGTCCAATTCTATAGACATTGAATTGGTACATCGGATTTGCAGCCATAAATCTTACTTTTGTATTTTTTTTGCAGACTTAATAACATTGGTTATACCTGCTACGACACCCACAAAAAAAAATATTATTATTAACCAAGGTTTAGTATCAAACCAAGTGTCTAAAATAAACCCAATAATTGTCCCAACTAGTACAGCAGAAACAAGCTCTGTGCTCATTTTGAAAGCCTGTCCCAAATTTGACTGTGCAGGTGGATCTTTTTCAGGGGCAATTTTTTTTTTTGCAATTTTAAGGCGAATTTTTAGATCGTCATCTCTTTTCATTTAAGCGACCATGCTTTCGGCTTTCTCTAGGTCAACCGCAACAAGCTGACTAATACCTTTTTCAGGCATTGTAACACCATAAAGTCGGTTCATTTTTGACATTGTTAAAGCGTGGTGTGTAACAATCACAAATTTTGTCTTTGTAATTTTTGTAAGTTCCTCTAGTAAATTACAAAATCGTGTAACGTTAGCATCGTCTAAAGGAGCATCAACTTCATCTAAAACACAAATTGGAGCCGGGTTTGTTAAAAAAACTGCAAAAATTAAAGATAGGGCTGTCAATGCTTGTTCACCACCTGACAATAATGTTATTGATTGCAATCTTTTTCCTGGAGGACTTACAAGCATCTCTAAACCTGCATCAAGCGGATCATCAGAGTCAATCAGTTCTAGTTTTGCGCTGCCACCATTAAAAAGTTTTGTGTAAACTTGATTGAATTTTCTATTAACTTTTTCAAAAGCCTCAATAAGCCTTTCTCTACCTTTCTGATTTAATTCATTAATACTTTCTTTTAATTTTGTAATTGCAGTCACTAAATCTGATCTATCTTTTTCCATTTTTTTTATTTCATCTTGATATTTCGTAGTTTCTTCATCCGCTCTTAAGTTAACAGATCCCAATTTATCTCTCTCTCGTTTTTTCTTATCAAGCAACTCTTCTTGCGTTACAGCATCAGGAAACTCTTCATTTAATTCTAGGTTCGAGAATTCAAGAATATTATTTTCATTCAAATTGAGTTCATTTTCTATTCTCTCAAGTAGATCTAATCTTCTCTTATTTAATCCATCAATTGTTGCAGTTGAACTTGCTTTTCTCTCTCTTATCTCTATAGAATTTTCTTTAATTTCATTGAGATTAATATTCAACATTGATAATTTATCTTCGCTTTCTTTGATAATAACTTCATTTTGTTCTTTATCTAAATTTGACAATCTAAGATTCTCATTTAATTGACCTTTTTTTTCTGCTTGATCTTTTGGTTTGGCCTCAAGTCCTTTTAATTGATCAAGTGTTTTATTTTTTCTATCTTCTAATTTATTGATTGTTATCTCTGATTTGTTTAAAAGGTTTTTCCAACTTTCTATTTCTTTATCAATATTTTGTATTCTTTCTGATCTTTTTACAGACTCTTTTTTAATATTTTGATTTTTACTATATACTTCACAGTATTCATCGATTGTATTCTTGAAATTGTCTAAAGCAATTACCGCATCATCATTTTTATTTGAAATAATTAAATCTTTAATTGAAGCTAATTCTGTATTTAGTTTACTCTTAAAATCTTTTAAATCTGACGAAGATTGTTTTTCAGTTTCATAATATTTAGAATCTATTTCAATTAAATCTTTTTTTTCTTCCTTTATTCTCTTCTCATTAGAGTTAGCGTCAATTATAATACTTTTTTCTCGATCTTTATCTTGATCTAAAATGTTAAGATTTTCATTAAGTTTCTCTATTTCATCTTGTATTCTAATATTTTCTTCATCTAGGCTTTTTAATTCTAAATTTAACCTTTGTATTTTTGAGAGATTTTCAAAATTTTTTTGTTTAATAGGGTCAATTTTATTTAATTCATTTTGAATTTTATTTTTTAAATCTTCTATTTCATTATTGAATTTGTCAAATTCTTTATCAGAGTCCTCATTAATTTCTTTTTCTAGTTTAATCTCTTTATCAATATCTTTAAGCTTGAGATAATATAGACCAGCTTCTATTTTTTTTATTTCATTTGATATAACTTTATATTTATTTGCCTCCTCTGCTTGTTTTTGTAAATTTGCTAATTGTTTTTCCTGTTGTCTCCTTAACTCATCAGCTCTTTTGAGATTATTTTCAGCAGCGTTCAATCTAATTTCAGCTTCATGTCTTCTTACGTGCAGTCCAGCTATGCCTGCGGCCTCCTCCAAAATAGCTCTTCTGTCACTTGGTTTTGCGGTTACTAATGAGCCTATTCTTCCTTGACTTATCAGTGATGGTGAATGAGCACCAGTCGACAGGTCAGCAAAAAACATCTGTGCATCCTTTGCCCGAACTTCTTTGCCATTTATCGAAAATTTTGATCCTTTGTCTTTTTCTATTTTTCTTTTTATTTCTATACTAGGAGTATTTTTATATTGATGTGGACCTTCATTGTGATTATTAAGCAAATTTAAAGTTACTTCTGCAATATTTTTTGATGGTTTGTTTGAAGTGCCAGAGAATATTACATCCTCCATTCCCGATCCTCTCATGCTCTTCGCAGAAGTCTCTCCCATACACCATCTTAAGGATTCTACTATGTTTGATTTTCCACAACCATTAGGTCCAACAATACCCGTGAGCCCATTTTCTATTAATAGATCGGTTTTATCAGCAAATGATTTGAAACCGTTTAATTGAATTTTTTTAAATTCCATTAAAAACTATAATAGTTTTTCTATAGCTTTTTTCAAATTTTTGTATGTAAGTGATTTTTCGAACTTTTTCCCATTTATTAATAGAGTAGGGGTTGAGTTTATATTAAAACTTTTTACCCCTTCGATTCGATCGTTAAGTATATGATCCTCTAATAATTTATTCTCCAAGCATTTTTGCTCGTTAATTTTAAAGTTTCCAGATTTAATAACTTTGATTAGATTTTTATTATATTCTTCAGCTGTCGAACCTTTTGCCCATTCGTTCTGGTTATCATATAAAAAGTGAAGTAATTGAGAATTTCCGTCGTTCTCACAATGTGCAAACTTTGAAGCATTTAAAGCGGCAATATTTAATGGAAAACTTTTATATTCAATTGATATAATCCCCTCATCAATAAAATTTTTCTTTAATTCTGGATAAACATTCTTATGAAAGTTAGCACAATAAGAACATGTTAAAGATTCATAAACTACAAGTTTTATTTTTGCATTACTATTTCCATCAATTATTGGCTTAATTGTTTCAGCGTAAGATGGATTAGACAATGCAATAAACACAAATAATAATATAGTTTTTATTTTTTTCATTTATTTTTTATATGAATTAATTAATTCTTTAAGAGCATTTTTAATATTTACATTTTTAATGCCGTTCAAACTTTTTGAGAAATCTCTTTTTGACGCACTTTTACTTTTTTCTAAATTAATTTTCTCATTTTTTTCAAAAGTTATTATCTTTATTTTATCGACCGCTACATAACCAAAAATTGAATTTAATTTATTAATAATTTGTTTTTTAGAATACTCCACATCCACTTCACTACCTCTATTTACCATAATTTCTAATGTCGATCCTCTTACTTTGTTTGAACTCTTAAATTTGTTTGGATAACAATTATCAAATAATTCTTTACCTACAATATATTTCCAATTATTTAATATTTCAGGAAATATACTACCTTTTTTATTTATGATTTTTTGAACTTTTGTGGGCAAAGTGTCTTTAAAAGATCTTAGACCTTGAATGCCCCCTAATCTCTGCTTAGTATATTTTTTAAATTGCATATGAGTGATCCATTTGTAACAAAAAATATTCTGAAATGGTATGATTTAAATAAAAGATCATTACCATGGCGAAAAAATGTTTCCAAAGAAAAAAGACAGTATAATACGTTGATTAGTGAATTTATGTTGCAACAAACTCAAGTAGCAACCGTAATTCCATACTTTAACAAATTTGTTAAAGAAATTCCAAATATAAAAAAACTTGCAAGTGTTGATAACAAAAAACTAATTAAACTTTGGGAAGGTCTTGGATATTATTCAAGAGCAAGAAACTTAAAGAAAGCAGCGCAGTCTGTAATTAAAAATTTTAATGGAGTAATACCTGATAATTTTGACGATTTGAAATCACTATCTGGTATTGGAGATTATACTGCTAATGCAATTTTAGCTATTGCATTTAATAAGCCATATATTCCACTAGATGGAAATGTAGAAAGGATTATAAAAAGATACCTTTATTTAAAAAAAGAAAAAGAAATTCAGAAAGAAAATTTAATTGAAAAAAAGTCTATTTTAGGATTTTCAAACCGTTCAAGTGATTATGCTCAGGCACTTATGGAGTTTGGTGCTTTAGTTTGTAAACCTACCAACCCACTTTGCTGCCAATGTCCTATAACTAAAAAATGCAAATCTTTTAAAAAGAAAGACTTTAATTTAACAAAAAATTCAAAAAAATATAAAGACAAATATTTTTTACTCAAAGTTTATAAGAAAAATCAAAAATATTTATTAATAAAAAATACTAAATTTAATTTTTTAAAAAACCTAAGAATTTTTCCCATGGAAGAACTACATAAACCTAAAAAATTTAATAAAAGTCTTAATATTAAATTGTCTAATATGAATATGAATATAAAAATACTACATTTAAAAAATATGAATAAATATTCATCATCTACTTGGATTGATCAAAGAAAATTAAATAATTATATGTTGCCAACATTCACTAAAAAAGTAGTTAAATATCTCGTGAAAAATTAATGAAAAAAATTGCGATAATTGGAGCAGGCATCTCAGGTTTGTACATCGCAAATCTTTTTAAAAATAGTTCAAATTATGAAATTACAATTTATGAAAAAAACGACACTATTAATTTAGAGGATGGCTACGGTATTCAACTTTCAGTTAATAGCGTTAAGCTTTTGAATAAAATTGGGTTTAATAAATTATCTGATAATGAAAAATTTAATCCTGAAAAAATTGATTTTTTTTCAATCAATTCATCAAATAAAATCTGTGATCTAAATATTACGAATTTCAATACAGATCACATCAAATATACAACACTAAAAAGATCAACTTTAATAAATTTTTTAAAAAAAGATTTGGGCGACATAATAAAAACTGGTTTTAAAATTTCAAAAATAAATGACCAAGTAAAACAAATTAAAATTTCATTTGAAAATAATGTAACTAAAGAATGTGATTACTTGATTATTGCCGATGGAGTTTTTTCAAAGAGTAAAAATCTAATTTCAAATAACAAAGTAAAACCAAAATATAATGACACATTAGCTATTAGAGGTAAATTAACTAAATTTCCTGAAAATGTGAACAAAAAAAATATAGCTTTGTTTTTAGGTCCAAGATTCCACCATGTTATTTACCCATTAAATTCTAATGGTGATTTAAATTTTATTGCTATTATGAAACATTCTCTTTCATTAGAGGAACAAGGTAATTATTCATTATTTAGTGAAAATTCCTTTATCAAAAGAATTTTAAAAAATGTCCCTCAAGAAATTAAAGAATTTATTACAGATATTAAGGAATTAAAAATATTTCCAGTGTTTGTTAGTGATAAGTTTCTTAAAATACAGAATAATAATATTCATTTGATAGGTGATGCTTTTTTTGCCTTTCCACCATCATTTGCACAAGGTGCATCGCAATCGATTGAGAGTGCTTATGAATTGTTTGTGTCTTTAAATACAGATAATGAAATCAATCTTTTCAAAAAGAGGGTAAATAAATTAAAAATGATTAATTTTAGATCAAAATTTAACTTGTTTGCTTTTCATTTATCAAATCCTTTAATAATATTTTTCAGAAATATTTTCCTAAAAAGATTAGTAAAAAATAAAAAATTTCTAGAATATTATTTAGGTAGAATTTATAAAACTTGACTACTAGATATTAGTCTCTGTCTTAAGTGGTCAATAGGTACAATGCTACCGTTAAGATTGTAGTGCCAAAAAGTCCAACCATTGCAGCTTTCAGCTCCTAAAATTGTGGCTGCTACTTTATGAATTGAACCCTCTGTTTGTTCATGCTTAATACTCCCATCAGCCATTATTTTTGCACTAATTTTCTTTTTGTTATCGTATATAGTAGTTCCTGGTTTAATTATACCTAACTCAACTAATGAGCCAAAAGGTATTCTTGGTTTAGATCTTCCATTTTGAAGAGTATCTAAATAATTATCTTCTATAGGTTTTGTTTTCTTTAACCTTTGTTCAGCTGCATTAAAATAGGCTTTCTCTTTTTCAATACCATAATAATTTCTTCCCAATTTCTTAGCAACTGTTGCCGTTGTTCCTGATCCTAAAAAAGGATCTAAAACAAAATCATTTTTATTTGTTGTTGCTAATAAAATTCTGTGAAGTAGAGCCTCAGGTTTTTGGGTAGAATGCACTTTTTTACCATTCTTTTTTAGTCTTTCAGAACCATTACAAATCGGCAATTCCCAGTTAGATCTCATTTGAAGATCATCATTTAAACATTTTAAAGATTGGTAGTTGAAAGTGTATTTAGACTTTTCAGATTTCGATGCCCAAATTAAAGTTTCATGGGCATTAGTAAATCTTGTTCCTCTAAAATTAGGCATTGGATTTTTTTTATTCCATATAACATCATTTAATATCCAAAAGCCTAAATTTTGAATAGCTGTTCCAACTCTAAAAATATTGTGATAACTACCAATTACCCAAATAGCTCCATTTTTTTTTAAAATTCTTTTACATTCATCAAGCCATGCATATGTAAAGTCATCGTATTTTTTAAAGCTCTCAAACTGATCCCATTTGTCATTTACTGCATTCACTTTAGATCTGTCTGGTCTTGTGAGTTGATTTTTTAATTGCAAATTGTAAGGCGGGTCTGCAAAAATTAAATCGAAAGTTTCTTTAGGGATTTTTTTTAGCTCTTTAAGACTGTCACCATTAATAATTTTATTTTTTAAGTTTAACTTTTCCATTTTTAAAAAGATAATTAGACTCTAGGCATGACTCCACGTCAACTCATGATTGAATTATTTTGAATTAATTGTGTCTATTATTATCTTGGACTCAATATATTGTGTATAGGCTTGAAAGTTCTTCTATGATGCTTTGTGACACCAAACTTTCGAATTGCTTGAATATGAACTTTTGTTCCATATCCACAATTTTTATTCCATTGATATTTTGAAAAATTCTTTGATATTTTTTTCATCAAACTGTCCCTAGAAACTTTAGCAACAATTGAGGCCGCTGAGATTTGAGGTATTTTTCGATCACCCTTAATTACATATTTTAGATTATAATTTTTCATTACCGGAATTCTGTTACCATCAACTAACACCAAATGAGGTTTTTTTTTTAATTTTTTTATAGCTCTTTTCATGGCTAACAAAGAGGCATTTAGAATGTTTAGTTTCTCTATCTCTTCTTTTGATGCAGAACCAATAGACCAATACGAATTTTTTTTTATATATTTGTTTAAAACTTCACGCTCTTTTTTTGTTAATTTTTTTGAGTCTTTCAATTTTTTAACATCGCAGTTTTTTTTTAATATAACTGCAGATGCATAAACTGGCCCTATTAAACTGCCTCTACCCACTTCATCTACGCCAGCAATATTTTGAATACCTTTAAATATCGATTTTAAGTTCATCAATTTTCCTTCTTATTTCTTTTAAATCTAACCAAGAATATTTTTTTTGATCAGCTTGTCTTAGTAAATATGCTGGATGAAAAGTTATCATTGTCAAAAAGGTTTTATTTTTGATCAGTATTTCTTTCCAAATACCTCTTTCTTTTGATATTTTTAAATTTGACCCAAAAAAAGCTTCCATAGCTGTACTACCAAGTAGAATAATCATTTTTGGATTAATAATTTCAACGTGTTCGTATAAATATTCAGAATATCTTTTAATTTCTATTATTTCAGGTTTTCTGTTTGAAGGAGGCCTGTAATTAACAACATTTGTAATATAAATATCTTTCCTGTCCAAATTAATTGCTGCAAGCATTTTGTTTAATAATATACCCGCATCACCCACAAACGGTTTACCTAGCTCATCTTCTTTTTGACCTGGACCTTCGCCTATGATCATTACAGAGCTTTCTTCGTTACCATCGCTAAATACAATTTTGTTAGCATTATTTTTTAGTTCACAATCCTTCAAATTTTCGATTTTTAATTTTAGTTTTTTTAATAACTCTTGTTTATTTTCAATTATTTCAACTTTTTTCAATCTATTAATTGGTTGATTTTCGTAATCAAATTTAGATTTAAATAAAAAATCTTCAACTTTATTTCTTTGATTTAAATAATTTTTAGACATATGTTTGATGTATGCACAAATACATTTATTTATTTATTTTTTTTTTATTATATCAGACATCATCGTTTTCTAAAATAAGTGATGTTAATAAGTTTAATCAAAAAAATTTATCAAATTATTTTTCAGCAGTACTATCTATCAATAATAATGATGCAAAAAATTCCCTAAAATTCCTAGAAAATTCCAAGATCTTAAATGACAGACACGAAGAATATTTCAAAAATTATATAAAATCACTGGTTGCAAATGAAAAAGTTGATTTGGCAATTAAGAAAATCAAATATTCACAAAATAATTATTCTTTTTTAGAGAGAGAAGTGATTCTTTTAGTAGATAATTTAATAAATAAAAATTTAGAAAAAAGCAGCTTAAATTTAGAAAAAATTGAAAGCTTAGTTGATCCAGATGATAGATACCATATTATATTGTCAAAAGTTTTAAAAAACTATTTAGAGGTTTTTAAAAGTAATAATATTAAAAGTTATAAAAACAATAATTTTGCAGAATTAGACGATATTAGCTTAGCTTTTTTAAGCTGTTATTTTGATTTAAAAAATACAGATAAAAGATTTGAAGAATTTATAGAATATGATGGAAGCAGCTCTAGATATATCTATTTTTATTTAGATTATTTAATTGAACAAAATAAAATTAACAAAATCGATCAAGTTTTACAAAATATCAACCAACTTAATAAACCATTGCTAATTGCTCAATCAGTAAAATGGATTGAAGAAAAGAATTACAACAAATTAAATAATTTATTTTCATGCAAAAATGAGAAAGATATTATTGCAGAGTTTTTCTATTTAATCGCTAATCTTTACTCATCACAAGGTTTATTCAAAGAGTCAAATTTTTATATTATCTTAACAAAATATCTTAATCCAAAATTTACGCTTAATTCGACATTACTAATCGAAAACTACATGGATACTAAAAAATATGAATTAGTAAAAAATGAATTAAGCAACATTGAAAAGGATAACGTTATATATAATTGGTTTAAAGTGAAAAAAAATGCATCAATTATCCAAGAGACTAAAAATGACGATAGTGCCTTAAAATTTATTAAAAAAAAATACGGAAAAATTCAAAACCCGTCAAGCAAGATTTTATTTGATATGGCAAACATATTGAGAAACTTTCAAGACTACGAGGGTGCAATAGAAATTTACTCAAATTTAATACAATACTCAAATTATAGTGCAGAGGAATATGCCGATCTTTTATATAAAAGAGGAACTAGTTACGAAAGAAAAAAAGATTTTTTAAAAGCTGATGAAGATTTAATAGAGTCTCTTAAAATAGATCCAGATGAACCATATGTCTTAAATTATCTTGGATACAGCTGGTTGGAAAGATCTTACAAAATTCCTGAAGCAATGGATATGCTAAAGGAGGCTTATAGTTTAAGAGAAAACGATCCTTACATTACCGACTCAATTGGATGGGCCTATTATTTAATCAAAGACTTTGTTAACGCAAAAAAATATCTAGAAAAAGCCGTAAAACTTATGCCTTACGATCCAATAGTTAATGATCATTACGGTGATGTATTATGGAGACTTAACAAAAAAGTGCAGGCAAGATATTTTTGGAATGGAGTTTTAAAATTAGAAGATACCGAAGAAGAGTTAAAAAAAGAAATTGAAAAAAAATTAGTTTTTGGACTATAATTTTACTGATTAAACTGTTTCTATGAATACGATATCACAAAAGTCTTATGCAAAAATAAATTTAAATTTAAATGTTGTAGGAAAAACAAAAAATTTACATAAATTACAGAGCATAGTATCACTGATTTCACTTTATGATGAAATTAGCCTAAGGCAGATAGGCAGTCGTAAACATAAGATATTGTTTAAAGGTAAATTTTCAAAAAAAATTACTAGTCGTAATACAATCTATAAAACTTTATCGGTTTTAGACAAAAAAAAATTACTGAAAAAAAAGTATCTTGTTATGGTTAAAAAAAATATACCTGTTAAGTCAGGAATGGGTGGTGGATCTATGAATGCTGCTACTTTAATTAAAATTTTCATGAAAAATAAAATTATTAAGATTAATAAAAAAAAATTACAAAATATAAATGACTCAATTGGACAGGATGTGAAACTGGGATTTTTTAAAAATATTATGTATTTAGATGGTAATAACTCTGTAAAAATATTGAACAAAAAGACAAAATATTTTTTATTATTATTTATGCCAAAATATGGTTGTTCAACAAAGTATATTTTTTCCAAAGTAAAAAATTACTCAAAACCACTAAAAAACATTGAAAACAAATTCAATAATTTAGGCAGTCTGAAAAATGATTTGCAAGATATCGTAATAAAAAAATATCCAGAGTTAAAAAAACCTATTGAATTTCTTGAAAATCAGCCTGGGATAAATTTTGTTAAAATGACAGGATCGGGGTCATGTTTTGTCGCCTATTCCAAATCAAGAAATTCTATTATAAGTAGCTTTAAAAAGTTTAGAAAAAATTACCCAAAATATTGGTCTGTTTTATCTAAAACTATATAAATATTAAAACTTTATGTTATAAGAAATTTACTTTGGGGCGTAGCCAAGTGGTAAGGCAGCGGTTTTTGGTACCGCCATTCCTAGGTTCGAATCCTAGCGCCCCAGCCATTTTATGATAATAAAGTTTTTAAAAATTTTAACGAAGGGTAATATTAATTCTCCAAATAGATTACAAAATTTAAAAAACGATCCAAAGATAAAAAAAATTTTTAATTCAATTAACGACCACTCAGCAGAAAGTGAAATACTTTTTGTTGGAGGATGTGTTAGACAAAATTTATTGGGTGAGAAGATAGAGGATATTGATCTAGCAACTACCCTTAATCCTGATGAAGTTGTGAATTGTTTAAATAAAAATAATATCAAACATATAGATGTTGGAAAAAAATACGGAACGATAACAGCAATTATAGAAAAGAAAAAATTTGAAATAACCTCTTTGAGAAAAGATGTGAAAACAGATGGAAGGTTTGCCGAGGTTCAATATTGCAAGGATTGGAAAGAAGATGCAAAAAGAAGAGATTTCACATTTAATTCAATTTATTCAAATTTAAACGGAGAATTGTTTGATCCATTTAATGGAAAAAAAGATCTGTTAAATGGATGGGTTAAATTTATTGGAAATCCTGCAACAAGAATTAAAGAGGATTATTTGAGAATTTTAAGATATATTAGGTTTTTCCTAATCTATTCAAAAAATAATCATTCAGAGGAAATTAAAAAAATAATCAAACAAAATATTAATGGTATAAATATAATATCAGGTGATAGGTTGCTTAGTGAGTTAAAAAAAATAATTCTATCTAAAGGTTTTTTTAAAATACCTAAAGATCAGTTTTCAAGAGAAATAATACAATTAATTTTTCCTCAAATTAACAATTTTAATGTAATTAAAAATATCGAAAAGAGGAGTAAAGAAAATCTCTTTAAAGAAAATGATTTTACCTTTTTAATAAGCCTTTTAATAATCGATAAAACTGATAATGCGGATTATTTTGTGCATAAATTTAATATATCTAAAGATGAAAAAGATAGAATATTATTTTTAAAAAATACTTATCAAGATTTTAATAAGAATTTTTTTGAAAAGAAAAATTTAAAAATACTCCTTTATAAACATGGCAAAGATAAAATAATTGACCTTATCAAATTTCATATTCTCAAATCTAAAAATATTCATAATATTAATGAGTTAATTACATTTTATGAAATGGAGAAAGCGCCAGTTTTTCCTTTTAACGCTAAATTTTTAAAGGAAAAATATAATTATAAAGATGGCAAGCTATTAGGTGATAAACTCAAACAATTAGAAACCGAGTGGCTGAGTAATAATTTTAAATTAGCTGATGAAAAAGTTGATAGTATTTTAAGAAATTAAACGTAGTCTACCTTAATAATTTCAAAATTTTTTTTACCAGATGGAGTATTAATTTCTACGAAGTCACCATTATTTTTTCCAATCAGACCTTTGCCAATAGGAGACTGATAAAATATAAATTTTTTTTTAATATCTGCTTCATCTTTACCAACAAGTTTATATTTAATTTTTTCATTACTGTCTAAATCTTGAAGAGAAACAGTTGCACCAAAGATTACCTTACCATCATTTTCAAGTTTAGTTACATCTATTACATTTGCTCTTGCTATAGTATCTTCTACTTCTTGAATTCTTCCCTCATTTAAAGATTGCTGTTCTTTTGCGGCATGATACTCAGCGTTTTCTTTTAAATCTCCGTGTGACCTAGCTTCTGAAATAGCATTTACTATTTCAGGTCTTTTTTTTTCTTTTAAAAAGACAAGTTCTTCTGATAATTTTTTTAGTCCTTCTACTGTAATTGGTTCTTTGTTACTCATATTTTATTTCCATTTTGCTAAAGGAGGTAGCGACATTAATATAGCCTCTACATTGCCACCAGTTTGTAAACCAAATTTTGTGCCTCTATCATATAATAAATTGAATTCCACATATCTACCTCTTTTTAAATATTGAATATTTTTTTGTTTCAAGTTCCATTTTTTACTTTTTCTAATACTAATAATTTGATTAAAGATTTGAATAAAATTTATTCCTAGATCCCTTACAAATCCAAAATCTTTTCCCCAATCTTCTTTTTTATAATCAAAAAAAATTCCACCAATTCCTCTTGGCTCATTTCGGTGTGATAAATAAAAATATTCATCACACCATTTTTTATACTTTTTAAAATATTTTTTGTTATGTCTATCACACATTTTTTTTAATTTTTTAAATAATAGTTTTTTAACAGTTGGATCATTAAAACATGGAGTAACATCCATTCCTCCTCCAAACCAGCCGTGATTTGTATAAATATATCTGGTATTAAAATGCATAGCTGGTACATGAGGATTTTTCATGTGCATTACCACGGATACGCCAGATGCCCAAAAATCTCTATTATTTTTTGTACCAGGAATTTTCTTTTTAAATTCTTCAGTCAGTTTTCCATAAACTTCTGAAAAGTTGACACCAACTTTGTCAAATACTTTCCCATTTTCAAGAATATAATAGCAGCCACCTCCCTCATCCTTTTCTATACTTCTTCTCCAGCTCTTCTTTAAAAATTTTTTTTCCTCACCTTCAATTTGCTGTATCGTATTACAGATCATCTCCTGCAGGTTTATAAACCAATTCCTAGTTAATTTCTTTTTTATATATTTGTCCATTAAAAATTAGTTTGATTTAGAATTTTTGAAACTACAATTGATACTGATGATGACAAATTTAGTGATCTTTTATTATTCATCATTGGAATAGTTAATCTATGGCTTACTTTTTTGTGTACACTAGTTGGTACACCTGAGCTTTCTCCACCAAATAAAACAGTATCATTTTTTTTAAACAGAAATTCTTTATAGGATTTTTTTGACTTAGTTGTCATTAAAATTATTCTCGTATTTCTTTTACTAATAAAAAAGTCCTCTGGACTTCTATAAAAGTGAATATTTTTAGCATCATAATAATCCATCACAACTCTTTTGAATTTTCGATCATTAATGATAAACCCGCACGGCTCAATAATTTCAAGTATTATTCCTAAACAAGAACAGGTCCTAATGATCGATGCGGTATTTTGCGGTATATCTGGCTGATAAAGTGCAATTTTAGGTGCAAATTTTTGTTCTTTATGTGTCATTCTTACTATGGATATATTTAGCTTTTATATTATATGAATTCATATATTAGGTATATTTAATAATTAGAATGTCAGATCAAAAAAAAGTTAATCGAAGAGACTTTATTTATACAGCTTCAACAGTTGTTGGTGTAGTTGGTGTCGGTGCGGCCGCTTGGCCTCTGATAGATCAAATGAATCCTGATGCCTCTGTTAAGGCGTTAGCCACAACTGAAGTTGATGTAAGTTTGGTTAAACCTGGTCAATCAATAACTGTACTGTGGAGAGGTAAACCTGTATTTATTAAAAGAAGAACAGAGAACGAAATTACCGAGGCAAAAGCAGTGAGTTTGACTGAACTAAAACATCCAGAGAAAGATGAAGATAGAGCATCAAACCCGGAATGGCTTGTTATGCTTGGAGTATGTACTCATCTTGGATGTGTACCTCTTGCAGATAAAGGAGATTATAATGGCTGGTTTTGTCCTTGCCATGGCTCCCACTACGATACTTCAGGTAGAATTAGAAAAGGTCCAGCTCCAACTAATTTAGAGATACCTAAATACGAATTCGTTAACAGCAATACAATTAAAATTGGATAAAAAATATGAGTGAACATAATTATCAACCTAAGTCAAAATTTGGAAAATGGTTTAATGACAGACTGCCTTTATTAACATTAGCAAACCATTTAACGGACTATCCGACTCCAAAAAATTTAAATTACTGGTGGACATTTGGTGGTATATTAACTTTTTGCCTTATAACTCAAATTATAACAGGCTTAGTTTTAGCTATGCACTATATCGCTCATGCAGATTTAGCTTTTAGCAGTGTTGAACACATAATGAGAGACGTTAATTATGGTTGGTTAATAAGATACATTCATGCAAATGGAGCATCAATGTTCTTTCTTGCAGTTTACATACATATATTCAGATCTTTATTTTACGGGTCATATAAAGCACCAAGGGAAATTATTTGGATTTTAGGAATTATGATTTATTTACTAATGATGGCAGCTGCTTTCATGGGATATGTTCTACCATGGGGACAAATGAGTTTTTGGGGAGCTACAGTTATAACTAACTTGTTCAGCGCAATTCCTTTAGTAGGTGAAAGTATTACTACATGGTTATGGGGCGGTTACTCTGTAGACAATCCAACTTTAACAAGATTTTTTACATTACATTATTTAATACCTTTTTTAATTTTAGGTTTAGTAGTTCTTCATATATGGGCTTTACATGTTCCTGGAAATAACAATCCGATTGGAATTGATATAAAAAAACCATCTAAAGACACAGTTTCTTTTCATCCTTATATAGTTGTTAAGGATTTATTTGCACTTTTATTGTTCTTAATACTTTTTGCATTTTTTGTTTTTTACTCACCTAACGTGCTAGGTCATGCTGATAATTATATAGAGGCTAATCCGTTGGTAACACCAGCTCATATCGTTCCTGAATGGTACCTCTTACCTTTTTACGCAATTTTAAGATCAATTCCAGATAAACTTATGGGGGTCATAGCAATGTTGTCGGCTATTTTAATTCTCGCAGCATTACCTTGGTTAGATACTTCAAAAATTAGATCTGCAGTTTTTAGACCGCTTTACAAACAATTTTATTGGATATTAGTTTTAGATGTATTGATTTTAGGCTATGTTGGCGCAATGCCTGCTGAAGGTTTATATTTATTAATCGCGAGAATTGGAACTGCTTATTATTTCGCGCACTTTTTAATAATTTTACCGATTTTAGGTAAAGTTGAAAAAACTCTGCCGTTGCCGATGAGTATATCCGAACCTATTTTAGGTGGTTCACTAAATGCAGAACCAGCCAGAAGCAAAGAAAATTCTCAAAAACTATAATGTTAAAATTTGTTAAGTATTTTTCTTTAATTTTTTTTTTAATTTCAGGTAACATAGTTAGTTCTGCGGAAAATACTGAAAAACTATTGACAACCGATTGGACTTTTAAAGGACCATTTGGAAAGTTTGATAGGGCATCCTTGCAAAGAGGTTATCAGGTGTATCAAGAAGTATGTGCTTCATGTCACTCATTAAAATATATGTCTTACAGAAATCTTTCAGAGGAGGGTGGCCCAGAGTTTTCAGTGCAAGAGGCGAAAGCTATAGCTGCCAATTTTGAAATATTAGATGGACCAAATCCAGAGGGAGAAATGTTCACGAGACCTGCAAGATTATCTGATAAATTTGCAATGCCTTACGCAAATGAGGAAGAAGCTAAATCAGCAAACGGTGGCGCTTATCCTCCAGACATGTCCGTACTAGTTAAAGCTAGAAAGGGCGGGGCTGATTATGTCTACTCAGTCTTGCTTGGATATGAAGACCCGCCAGTTGGAATGAAATTAGATGATGGAGTTCACTACAATAAATATATGTACGGAAACAAAATTAAAATGCCAGCACCTTTGTCTGAAGGTTTAGTTGAATATGCTGATGGCACAAGTGCTACAGAACAACAAATGGCAAAAGATGTAGTAAGCTTTTTAATGTGGACAGCAGAACCTCATCTAGAACAAAGACACAAAATAGGCTTTAGAGCAATAGTTTACCTTATTATACTGAGCATACTAGTCTACTTTAGTATGAAAAAAATCTGGTCACGTATTGAAACGGAAATTTAAAATATCTCCATCTTTTACTATATAATCTTTTCCCTCTAATCTCATTTTGCCATTGTTTTTACAGTTAAGCCAACCATTATTATTAACAAAATCATCAAAGGAAATTGTCTCAGCTCTTATAAATCCTTTTTCAAAATCTGAGTGAATTTTTCCTGCAGCGACAGGAGCAGTGCTATCTTTTTTTACTGTCCACGCTCTAGATTCCTCAGGCCCAGATGTAAAAAAAGTCTCAAGTTCAAGCAACTTATATCCTTTTTCAATTAAATAATTTAAACCAGTTTTTTCAATATTCATTAACTCCATAAAATTTTTCTTATCATTATTTTCTAATTGATTTATCTGATTTTCTATTTCTGCTGAGACTAAAATTGTATTATCAATTTTCTTATTTTTTTTAACTTCTTCTGAATATTTATTTCCTGATGAAATACTTTTTTCATCAACATTACACACATATAGCTTTGGTTTTAAGGATAGTAAGCCAGATTTGTTTATTAAATCTAAATCAAATAAATTTCGGAGGTCATTTAAATCTTTGTCTTTATTAATGTAATCCTCAGTTGTTTTTAGTATATTCAACTCATCATCTGTAATTTTTTTTAAATTTTTTTTATCTATTCTTTTTCCTATAGACTCTAAGTCTGCAAGCTTCATTTCTGTCTCAATAATGTCTAAGTCCCTTATAGGATTTACATCCTTATTTACATTTTGGATATCATCAGAGTCAAAACATCTTAATAAATGAACAATTGCATCAACTTCTCTAATATTTGATAAAAATTTGTTACCTAATCCTTCTCCCTTCGAAGCGCCTTTCACTAAACCCGCAATATCAAGAAAAGTTATAGTTGTATAAATTTTTTTTTTTGATTGAGAAATTTCAAACAATTTATCCAATCTTTTATCTAAAACTGGAACAACACCAACGTTAGGTTCTATTGTACAAAATGGAAAGTTACCCGCCTGCGCTTTTGATGAATTAGTTAAAGCATTAAATAAAGTTGATTTACCTACATTTGGTAATCCAACAATACCACACCTGAATCCCATTATTTATTATTTACTGTGCTTGAGAAAAGGTCTAGTTTTTTATCAATTAAAATAGCTAAATTTTCTGTGATATTACTTTTTAAAGTTTCTAGTTGCTGTTTTTCATCATCGTCAAAATCCTTTAAAACATAATCTGAAACTGCAATTTTGTCGTTTGGTTTACCAATTCCTATTCTTACTCTTGAGTAATCCCTACCTATAAATTTATCTATAGACTCTATCCCATTGTGACCCGCACTAGAACCTCCAAACTTTGTTTTAATTTTACCAAAGTCAATATCTAAGTCGTCATGAAAAACTATTATATTTTCAGCTTCAATTTTAAAATACTCTATGAGTTCTCTTATACAGATTCCAGAGTTATTCATAAATGTTAATGGCTTTATCGCATAAACTTTTTTTTCGTTAATATTTCCAGTTGTTAATAGACCTTTAAATTTAGGTTTTTGTTTAGATAACTTAAATTTTGAGTTTATTGCATCAATTATTTTGAAACCAATATTATGTCTATTGTTCTCTGAATTTGGTGTGGGATTACCTAGTCCAACAAATAAAAACATGTAAATTAAATTTTATCAATTATTTTTTTTCTGATTGAGGTTTCTTACCTTCATCTTTTTTACCAGCATCTTTTTTTTCTGCCTCAGCTCCGCCTTTTTCATCTGCACCATCTTTAGGCGCTGCTGCTTCTTGTGCATCTGTAGAACCTTCTGCTCCTTCTTCACCTTCTGCGGCCTCAGCTGGTTTTTCTGGTTCCTTAATTACTGTTGGTGCTGCTACGGTAGCAATTACAAAATCTCTTCCCGTAATAGTTGGTGTAACATTTTCAGGTAATTTTATTGATGATATCTTAAAACTATGTCCTATATCCACCCCGTCCAAATCAACAATTAATTCACTTGGTATATTTTCAGATGGACATTTTAATTCTACTTTCCTTCTAACAATATTAAGCACACCTCCTCTTTTTAATCCTGGAGATTTTTCATTATTGATAAATTTAACTGGTATCTCAATTATAATGCTTGAACCTTTTACAACTCTTAAGAAATCTATGTGTATTGGCTCATCTGTGATCACATCAAAAGATATATCTTTAGGTAATACGCTTTCTTCTTTTCCGTCGACCTTAAGTTTTATAATTTTCGAAAGAAAGTTTTCTTGCTCCATTAAACTTTTTAGTACTTTTATAGATACAGATACATTTTGATTTTTTTCTGATCCACCATAGACAATACCTGGAACATTTCCTTGCTGTCTTATTATTTTTAGTTCACCGGATGTTTTGTTATGTCTAATATTTGCTTCTAAAGTACTCATAAAAAAAAGTTTTTTAACTCATGTTGACTAATAAAACAAGAAAATTATTTGAACAGAAAAGATACAGATGTTGAGTTAGAAATACGTCTTATTGCTTCAGCCATTAAATTTGATACAGACAAAATTTCAATATTTTTAGCGTTTTTTATTTTGTTATAATTATCAATTGTGTCTGTAATAACTAAATTTTTAATAGTTGATTTTCTAATTCTATTAACTGCATCACCACTTAATACCCCATGTGTTATGTAAACATGTATCTCCTTTGCACCTTTTTCTTTTAGAACTTTAGCAGCGTTTACAATTGTACCTCCTGAGTCAATTATATCATCAACCATAATACAACACTTGTCTTTAACATTTCCTATAACATTCATTACTTCAGATTTTCCTGGAGAAGGTCTTCTTTTATCTATAATCGCTAAACCTGAATTAAGAAACTTACTTAATCCTCTTGTTCTAGCTACACCACCAACATCTGGTGACACGCAAATTATATTTTTGGATTTAATTCTTTTTTTTATGTGTCTTGCAAATATTGGAGTAGCAAATAAATTATCTACTGGTATATCAAAAAAACCCTGAATTTGTCCTGCATGTAAATCGATTGTTACAACTCTATCAGCACCAGCTTTAGTAATTAAATTAGAAACTAATTTTGCTGATATAGATGTTCTCGGCACAACTTTTCTATCTTGCCTTGCATATCCAAAATAAGGAATTACAGCAGTGATATTTTTTGCAGATGATCTTTTTAAAGCATCGATACATAATAACATCTCCATTAGATTATCATTAGCTGGAGATGAAATTGATTGAATAATAAAAATATTATTACCTCTTATATTTTCATTAATCTCTATATATATTTCCCCATCTTTAAATTTTCTAATACTTGAATTGACGAGCCTTTCTTTTAAATATTTAGCAATTTTTTCACTTAATTTTTTATTACTATTTCCTGTTAGAAGTTTCATTATTTTGAAAGAAGTTATTTAATCATAATTAATGATATATTTCTACCATAATCATTTTGATTGTTATGTATAGCTCTTCTTGCACTAAAAAAATTATTTTTAGGATTATATGTATCCTTATCAATTAAATCGATTTTTTTTAAACCAAGACTTTTCAATTGATAATAAACATATTTATTTAGGCTAAAATATGTTTTTTTTTTTATTTTTTTAAAAAAAGTTCTATTCACAGTATTTTGTTTTAAAAATTTAAGCTTAAAATCAGATTTAATCTCATAATTCTTTTGAGCTATACAAGGGCCAATAGCAGCAACCAAATCTTTGGTATTACTTCCTAATTTGATAAAATAATTAACAACTTTTTTAATGATTTTTTTGTAGGCACCTTTCCATCCAGCATGTATTGCTGAAATTATTTTGAGTTTTGGGTCATAAATAATTATAGGCGCGCAGTCAGCAGTCAGAATACCCAATACAATATTTTTTTTATTTGTGATTAAGGCGTCTCCAACTAACTTTGTTTTATATTTTCTTCTATTTACATAGAAAAACTTATTACTATGGACTTGATGTAACAATATTAATTTTTTGTGAGTTGAACCAATTTTCTGACAAGCTATTTTAAGATTTTTTGTTACGTTTACTTTTGTATTAGATGAACCTCTTCCACAGTTTAAACTTTTATATATTCCTTCAGATTTTCCACCTTCCATGCCTAGAAAGCAGTGTCTAATACTTTTATACTTTAATAATTTTTTTGATAAAATCATTCAAACCCAAAAAATTTTTCATTATTACTTTTATATGCAAAAATAACTTTGAATAACTCTCCCATTGAACTTTTATTTAAAAGTCTTGAAAGTGTTGTGATCATATATTTTTTTTGTTTTTCATTCATGTTTTTTTCCAGGATCTTAGCTCTTTCAATAATCCCCATTCTTTCTAAAAAAAATTTCTGTGTAACTACTCTCTTAACATTTAATTTTTTTTTTGAAAAAAATTCATTCAATAAGCTAAAATTTACTAATGAAGTGATATCTGCATTACCGATATATTTTAATAGGTTTTTTTTGTGAATTTGTCTATTTTTCATCACAATTTGTATAGTACTTTCATTTAATCCTCCCATATAACCGTAATCAATTAATAGCACTCCTCCAGATAAAGATTTTATTTTTTTTATAATTTTACTTAATTCCCAAAGACCTTGTTTTGGGTATTCAATAAATTTAAGTTTTTTTAAAATTTTAAAAGATTTTAAGTTAATTAGATCACTCAATTTAGGCTTGCACTGGGTTTCCTCAAGAAATTTTCCATTAAAAATATAGCATTTTTCTAATAATTTTTTATCCTTAATAAAAAATTGTTTTATTGGTATTGCATCAAAAAATTCGTTACCAAAAAAAATAATTGGACCACCCTTTATGTTTTTATAATCATTTATCCACTTTAAATTAGTTCCCTTTAATTTTTTTTTTTGAATCCTTCTTAAAAATTCACTTTTTTCATATAAAAAAAATTTTACAGAATTATTAAAGGTTGGAAAATTTTTAAAAGTTTTTACTAATATTTCTGATAAACTTCCATCACCTGGGCCAAGCTCAACTAAGTTAAAAATTTTAGGTTTTCCTAAAGTTTCCCAAGTCGAAATTATCCATATAGCTATAATCTCAGAAAATAAATTTGATATAGTTGGAGATGTAACAAAATCACCCTTTTTCCCAAAAGGCATTCTATTTGTATAATACCCTATTTTTGGTTTGTATAATGCTCTATTTATAAAATCGTCAACTTTAATTTTTTGATTTTTTATAATATTAAATTTTTCAAGGGATTTTTTCATTTTCTACGTAAGAGCAAAATACCTATAAATATCATAAGTATACTTAATAACATTCCCATACTTAATGATCCAAAGATATAACCAATTTGTTCATCAGGTTCTCTAAAAATTTCAGAAAACAATCTAAATATTCCGTAAAAAATTAAAAAAGTAAAAGAGCAGCTTCCCTCTTTGTAATTTTTACTAAAATAGATTTTATTCATTATAAGGAATAAAAATATACCTTCAAAAATAGCCTCGTACAATTGTGACGGATGTCTTGGAATATTATCGACTAACGGAAAAATAACACCCCAAATTAAATCGGTTGGTTTTCCGACAAGCTCGCTATTTATAAAATTTGCAATTCTACCAAAAAAAATTCCAATAGGTGCTGCAACAGCTATAAAATCAAAAAAAATATACTTTTCTAAATTATTTTTTTTACAAAAAATAATAGTAGCTATTATAATTCCTATTAAACCCCCGTGAAAAGACATCCCTCCTTGCCATATCATAATTATTTCTGAAGGATTTTTTAGGTAAAATTTTAGATTATATATCAAGACATAGCCTAGTCTTCCTCCTACAATTATACCTATAATTAGATAAGTTATTAGATCATCGATGTAAATCTTATGAATATTGTTTTTAATTAATATTCTCTTAATGTAAATCCACCCACAGATTATTCCAAAAATATACGCAAGAGAGTACCAGTGAATTTTGACAAAAAATATTTCAAAAGCTACTGGATTCAAATTATTAATAAGCATATTATAAAAATTAGAATATATTATTTTTAAAAGCAAAAGTATGTCAAAATCTAAAATTTTATTAGAAAAATTAACAAGTTTACTTGCCCAAGGATTAATATCCTACAAAGACTTAAGCAATGAAGTAATTAACATAATTAAATCTCAGAGAGATGAAATTATTTTAAAAATGAAAATATCAACAAAAGAAGAAACAGATATTCTTAAAAGGAGAATTGAAAAGTTGGAAAATGAGATAAATAAATTAAAAAAAAATAAACGAACTAAAAAGGTAAAGAAATCTTAACATGCAAACCGCCTAATTTTGATTTATTTAAATCAATTTTTCCCCCATGGGATCTAACTACGTCAGATGCAATTGAAAGGCCAAGACCCACGCTTGATTTTGAGTCACCTCTTCCTTTATTTATTTTATAAAAAGGTTTGAAAACATTTGAATATTCTGATTTTGGAATACCTGGTCCGTCATCTTCTATAATTATAACCATTATTTTATTTAATTTTTTTAAGGAAAATGTAACTTTTTTTCCATACTTAAGACCATTGTCTATTATATTGCTCAGACACCTTAATAATAAATTCTTTCGCCCATTAAAGTTTACATTTTCCTCAATATCTGAGGATATTAAAGCATTATCATATTTTTTTATTAAAGATTTAATTATTTTTGAGATATTAAACGATTCATCTTTTTCAGAAGACGTCGAACTAGCAAATTGCAAATATTCATTTAACATTTTTTCCATTTCCTCTATGTCCTCAGAAAGTTTTTTTGTAATATTCTTGTCTTTGATAAAGGCTAATTGTAACTTTATTCTTGTTAGCGGAGTTCTTAAATCGTGGCTTATTCCAGACAACATCTCAGATCTCTGATTTAAATGTCTTAAAATTCTTTTCCTCATTCTATCAAATTCAAATCCAGCTTGACGTATTTCAAGAGCACCAGAAGGCCTGAATTCACCAACATCTTCACCTCTTCCAAATTTTTCAGATGCTTTTGCTAAATTTACGATTGGTCTTGTTTGGTTTTTTAAGAAAATTAAGGCAACTGTAATTAATAAAAACGCCGGGAATGTGATCCATAACGCAAATAATCTAGCCGATGTACTGGTAACTCTTTCTTTGGGAATATAAAATTCAAAGTACCCATTAATATGTTTTATTCTTAATTCAATTAATCCTTTGAATTTTGTAGTATCAAACCAATAACTTAAATTTCTGGATTTTAATTCTCTTCTCAAAGTACGATCCATAGGACTGAACCATCTCTCCATATCTTGTTTTGGTAAGTCACCAAATGAAATAAATTTTACAGTAAAGTTGTGATGTTTTTCAAATAAGTTTATTAAATTCTCTTTATTGTAATCTTCATTATCATAAGCATCTAAAAAAAATTTAATTTCTCCTATTAATGCATTTGTCATACCTTTATTTGTTTTTATCCACAAACTATCAAAAAAAACTACTGATATAGTGATTTGTAAAATTATGATTGGAGCTGCAACAATTAAAAGAGCTCTATAAAATAATCTTTTTGGAAGTATTTCTTTAACAAATTTATTCAATCCATAAAACATATCCTGTACCTCTTATAGTTTGTAAATATTTTGGATTTTTTGGATTCATTTCAATTTTTTTTCTTAGTCTAGTAATGATTACGTCAATTGATCTTTCCTTTTCTAAGTTAATAAGTTTTCCTATTTCTAGTCTACTAAAAACCTTACCAGGTTGATTTATCATTTTATCTAAAATTTTCTTTTCGGTTGTGTTGATTTTAAGTTCTTTTTTCTCTTTTATTATTAACAACTTTGTTAAATCAATTTTAATATTTCCAAAATTTATAGCTCTTATAAAGTTCTTTTTTTGTGTTTTGGATAAAATATTTTTTATTCTCAATAAAAGTTCTTGTGGTTCAAATGGTTTCGGTAAATAATCATCTGCTCCAGATTCGAGTCCCTCAACCCTTTCTTTTGGTTCACCTTTAGCGGTCAAAAGTATTACCGGTGTATCAATAAAGGATTTATTTTCATTTAAAAATTCCAAACCACTTTTGCCAGGCATCATAATATCTAAAATTATCAAATCAAATTTTATGATTGCAATTTTTTTTTGAGCTTCTTCAGCTGAACTAGCTGTATTTACCAAAAAACTTTTTTCATTTAAAAATTTTTTTACTAAATTTCTTATACCGTCATCATCGTCTATAACTAATATATGTGCTTTATAGTTTTTCATTTATTATTCTTTTTAAGACCTGATCAAAATTCAGCACTTCTTTTGCTGATGAGTTCAAAAAAGCTTTATAAATTCTTTTTTTTTGAGAAAAAAAAATTTCATTGTAAATTTTACTTCCTTTAGAACTTAAATAAATATGTCTAACTCTAGTATCTTTACTATCTTTTTTAAATTCTAAAAAATCTAGCCTCTTTAAGTCATTTAGAACCCTATTTAAACTCTGCTTAGTTACATTTAATTTCTTTAATAGTTGTGAAATTGTAATTCCTTCATAAAAAGATATTAGATGAAGAGATTTATGATGCGCAGTACCTAATTGATACTTTTTAAGTATTTTCTTAGGATCACTGAATGACTCCCTATAAGTGACAAAAATTTTTTCAATAAAACCTTTTAATTGTTCATCTTTTAAATAAAGAAGATCTTTCATAATAAGTAAGTTATATTGACATATTAAATTTAGGAAGTTATTTTTTTATAAATTTTCTTTTTATGATGATTCCTTACGATAAAAGAGATGGTAAAATTTGGTATAATTCTGAACTAGTAAATTGGTCAGATGTTAAGTTACATGTTTTAAGCCATGGACTACATTACGCGAGTTGCGTTTTTGAGGGTGAGAGAGTTTACGATGGCGAAATTTTTAAATTAGAGGAACATACTTCTAGATTTTTTCACTCAGCAAAAAGAATGGGTTTTGAAATTCCTTATAACGAGGATCAAATAAACAAAGCTAGTAGAAAAATTATTTCAGTTCAAAAAGTTGAAAATGGTTATGTTAGACCAATTGCATGGCGAGGTAGTGAAATGATGGCTATTTCCGCTCAACAAACAAAAATTCATGTAGCAATTGCAACCTGGGAGTGGGGATCTTATTTCGATCCAAAGTTAAAAGTTGAAGGTATAAAATTAAATATATCTAAATGGAAAAGACCTGCACCAGATACAATACCTTGGGATACGAAAGCATCTGGATTATACATGATATGTACTTTGTCAAAACATGAAGCAGAAAGAGATGGATACACCGACTCTCTGATGTTAGATCATGAGGGTAATGTTGCAGAAGCTACTGGAGCAAATATCTTTTTTAAAGATAAAGATGGAAATCTTCATACTCCAACACCTGACTCTTTTCTTGATGGCATTACAAGAAGAACAGTTATAGATATTGCAAAATCAAAAAATATAAAAGTAATTGAAAGAAAAATTACACCAGATGAACTACAAAATTTTACTGGTTGTTTTCTTACTGGCACTGCTGCAGAAGTAACTCCAGTTTCACAAATAGCAAATTATAATTTTAAAGTTTGTAAAACAATTATCGAATTATCAGACTCCTATCAATTGATTGTAAGAAAAAAGAAAGCTGCTTAGTTATTTATTATCTTCAGAAATTGCATGGTCAATTCCTTTTCTAAGATAATCATAAGCTGTAAATAAAGTTAAGAAAGCTGAAAGCCACAAAATTATAATACCAATAGTTTGAGCATTATAGTCTTGAAAATTCAAAATTTTGTTACCAGTTTCCCCTGTTAATAAAATAGAAATCGAAAACATTTGTAAAAAAGTTTTCAATTTTGCAAGATTTGATACTGGTAAATTTACCTGCCCTTTTGCTAAAAATTCTCTAAGACCAGATATCAAAATTTCCCTTATCAGAATAATAATCGCAGCTATAACCTCAAAATTTTTTATTGTTCCATCCATAACTAATAAAATTAGAGCTGTAGCTACAATAATTTTATCAGCAATAGGATCTAAAAGTTCACCAAGTTTAGACTCCTCTTTATACAATCTTGCTAAAAGCCCGTCTAAAAAGTCTGTAAACGATGCAAGAACAAATAAAAAAAATGGAATTACATCTCCATAAAATCCGGGCAAATAAAATGTTAACACAAATATTGGGACTATAATAATTCGACCAATTGTTAGATAATTTGGAAATTTAAATTTCATTCGTGAAAAAAGTTATATATTTTTTTTGCAACCTTTTCTTCAACTCCATCTACTGATTTTATTTCATCTAAACTAGCAGACTCGACAGCTCTCGCAGATCCAAAATGATTTAATAAAGCTCTCTTTCTAATAGATCCGATCCCACTAATTTGATCAAGAAGCGATTTTTTTAAGCCCCTTTTCCTTTTTGCTCTATGAGCGCTTATTGCGAATCTATGCGCCTCATCTCTTATTCTTTGTAAAAAAAATAAAGTTGGATCATTTTTTTCAAATTTAAATTCTTTACCATTATGAAAAAAAATTTCATTACCGCTATTTCTAAGTTTCCCTTTCGCAATTGCTATGACTGGGATCTCGTGAAGGCCCAATTCATTCATTGTTTCTCTTACTACTGAGTATTGGCCTTTTCCACCATCAATTAAAATTAAGTCTGGCATTGTCAAATAATTATCTTTTTCTTGAATGGCTCTTTTGAACCTTCGATTAATAACTTCTCGCATCATACCATAGTCGTCTTGTTCGTTATCTTTAATTTTAATATTAAATTTTCTATATCTTTTCTTTATAAAACCTTCTTCACCAAATGTAATTAACGCTCCTATGCTGTCAGTACCTTGAATATGACTGTTATCATATACTTCTACTAAGTTAATATTACTCTCAAGATCAAATTTTTGTGAAATATTCTCAAATAAGTCTTTATTATTTTGGCTCTCATATATTTTTCTATTTAAACTATCTTTTGCATTTTTGAGAGCTTGATTAATAACTTTTAATTTTGAACCTTTTTTAGCAACTGAAATGCTGATTTGTTTATTTTCTTTTTTACTTAAGGTTTTTTCGATTAATAGTTTTTCTTTTATATCCTCACTTAAAATAATATTTGTAGGCACACTTTTGTTTTCATAAAATTGTGTAACGAAAGAATTAATTATATTACCTAAATTTTCATCTGGATCATGTTTGGGAAAAAAAGCTTGATTACCCCAATTTTGTTTAGATCTATAGAAAAAAACTTGGATACAAGTTTTACCGGATTCTTTATAACCAGCTATAACATCAGCCTCTACTAAGTTCGCTTCATTAACTCTCTGAGATGACTGAATAATATTGAGTGATTTAATTCTATCCCTAAGTATTGCTGCCTTTTCAAAATCTAGTTCATCGCTAGCAGTTTCCATTTGTGCCGACAAACTTTTTTGAATTTTTCTTGATTTTCCAGAGACAAAGTCAATAGCATCATCTACAGATTTTTTATAATCAGTCTCGTGTATAAAATTTACACAAGGACCAGAACATCTTTTAATTTGATATAATATGCATGGTCTTTCCCTATTTTTAAATACAGTGTCATCACAAATTCTTAACTGAAATATTTTTTGGATCATTTTTATAGTCCAATTTGCAGAACCTGCAGATGCAAACGGACCAAAGAAAAAACCTTCTTTGTCCTTTTTCCCTCTATGTTTTTTTATTTGTGGCCACTTTTCTTTGTTACTAATAAAAATAAAAGGAAACGATTTATCATCTCTTAATAATATATTAAATCTTGGCTTATACTTTTTAATTAAATTGGCCTCTAATAGTAAAGCTTCACTTTCGTTTGAAGTTGTTGTTACTTCAAGTTTTCTAGTTTGAGATAACATTCTCTCAGTTCTAATAATATGATTTTTTTCTGATACATAACTTTTCAATCTATTAGGTAAATTTTTTGCTTTCCCAACATACAAAACCTCATTTTTCTCATTCAGCATTTTGTAAACACCTGGCAATTTAGCAATTAACGGTATTTCTTTTTTTATAATATCTTTTCCTGTATCAGAATTTGTCATAAATTCTCTTTTTTGAAATTTGAATGCCAACTGAAGAGCAGTCCTTCATTATTTCAAGTTTTTCTATTTTAAGATTTATTTTTTCAATTCTTTTATCTTTAAAAAGCTCATCAAACACGTCCTCTGCTAGGGTTTCTAGGAAATTATAATGTTTATTTTTTACCAGTTTCTTTATAAGTCGAACCACTTTTGAATAATTTACTATAGATTTTAAATCTTTATCATTAGACGGTTTTTTATCTTTGTAATCAATTTCTAGTGAAAACTTTACCTTTTGAGGCTTTTCTTTCTCAAAATCATAATAACCAAGTTTTAGATTTAAGATAAGCTCTTTAATTAAAACTTTTTTTTCGTAATTAAATAGGTTTTTTGTTTTACCTATTCTTAAAATTTCAATATTATTTTTCCTCATTCTTTACCACCTAATACATCAGGAGTTTGCCAATTCAAACTCTGCCCGCTATCTAGCGCTAAAACTTGACCAGTAATAGATCTATTTTTAATTAAAAAGTCAACTGCATTACAAATATCATTAACATTTACCTGTCTTCTTAGTGGTGTAGCCAGATACTGTTTTTTAAAGTGGGCAACAGATTGTCTTTTATTTTTAATCGTAGGCCCCGGAGCAATACCATTAACTCTTATCCTTGGCGCAAAACTCATCGCACTTGTTTTAGTCATAGTATAAAGACCAGCTTTGCTTAAGGTATAAGAAAAAAAATATGGAGTAAGTTTAAAAACTCTTTGATCAATAATGTTTATAATATTGTTGTTACCTTTAACTACACACTTTGAAAATTCTTTGGATAAAATAGCTGGTGCTTTTAAGTTTGCATTTAGATGATTATTCCAACCTTTTGAATTAAAATTTTCAATTTTATCATTTTCGAATACAGAGGCATTATTAATAAGACAATCAAGATAACCCATATTTTTTTTTGCAAATTTGACTATTTTTAAAACATCTTTTTCTTTTCCCAGGTCTGCTTTTATTAAATAAATTTTTGAGCCTTTTTGCTCTAAATTATTTCTTAAATTTTCAGCTTTAGATTTTGATTTGTTATATTGAATTAAAATCTGGACTTTAAAACCAGATAATCTTTCTGCAATTGCTGCACCGATCCTGGTAGCACCACCTGTAATAATTATTTTCCGTGCTTCCATCTTTTATCTCTTTTTTTTGTTACTCTTGTGCCTGGCATTCCTAAAGTAGATCTTCCCTTAGGATAAATTTTATTTTTAATATCATATTGTCTAACCTTTGGATTTAATGTGATTTCAAGTTCTGTGCTTTGAAGTTTGCGAATTTCATCTCTAATTTTAGCAGCTTCCTCAAATTCAAGGTTTGAGGCTGATTCTTTCATTTTTCTGTCTAAAGCCTTAAGATGTTTCTTAAGATTTCCACCGACATTTGCACCCTCACTTATCTTCACATAATCTTTCTCATACACGCTTTCTAAAATATCACTAATTTCTTTTTTAACTGTTTTTGCATCAATGTTATGTTTTTTATTATAAGCAAGCTGAATAGATCTTCTTCTATCAGTTTCTTGTATAGCTTTTTTTATACTTTTAGTTTCTTTGTCAGCATACAAAATAACTTTACCATCCACATTCCTAGCCGCTCGACCAATTGTTTGTATCAAAGAAGTTTCAGATCTAAGGAACCCTTCTTTATCTGCATCTAAAATACCAACAAGTGCACATTCTGGTATATCTAATCCTTCCCTTAAAAGATTTATACCAACTAAAACATCGAAAACTCCCATCCTTAAATCTCGCATAATTTCTATTCTTTCTAAAGTGTCTATATCAGAATGTAAGTATCTAACTTTTACCCCATTTTCATGAAGATATTCTGTTAAATCTTCTGCCATTTTTTTCGTTAAAGTCGTTACCAAGACTCTATGATTGTTTTCAATTACCTTTTTGCATTCATGCATTAAGTCATCAACTTGAGTTTTTGCAGATCGTATTTCCACAGGAGGATCAATTAAACCCGTAGGTCTAATAACTTGATCAATAAACTTTCCCTTAGTTTGATTCAACTCCCAAGGACCAGGGGTTGCAGAAACAAAAATCGTTTGAGTTCTCATTAGGTCCCACTCTTCAAATTTTAATGGTCTATTATCCATACAAGATGGAAGTCTAAAACCATATTCAGCGAGTGTACTTTTTCTTGACCTATCCCCTTTATACATCCCGTTAAGCTGAGGCACAGTTACATGACACTCATCTACAAATATTAGAGTATTATCAGGAAAGTATTCAAATAGAGTTGGCGGAGGTTCACCAGGTTTCCTGCCGGATAAAAATCTTGAGTAATTTTCAATTCCCGCGCATGATCCAGTTGCTTCGATCATTTCTAAATCAAATTTTGTTCTCTCCTCTAATCTCTGAGCCTCAAGTAACTTATTTTCAGATTTATGTTTTTTTAGAGTTATCTCTAATTCTTTTCTGATATTAATTAACGCCTGTTCTACAGTTGGTTTAGGAGTTATGTAGTGGCTATTCGCATAAACTTTAACTAAACTAAGTTCTCTAACCTGATCTCCCGTCAAAGGATCAAATTCTTCAATTTTTTCTAATTTATCTCCAAATAAACTAAGTCTCCATGCTCTATCTTCAAGGTGAGAAGGAAAAATTTCAAGATATTCTCCTCTAGCTCTGAAAGTTCCTCTATAAAAATTTTGATCATTTCTTTTATATTGCAAGGCTACTAAAGATTTTATTATTTGATCTCTGTTATAATCATAGTTTTTTTGTAAGGTTAGTGTCATTTTACTATATGCCTCTACAGACCCTAATCCATAGATACATGACACACTTGCAACTATAAGAACATCATCTCTCTCTAATAGAGATCTTGTTGCGGAGTGTCTCATTCTATCTATTTGCTCATTGATGGAAGCTTCTTTTTCTATATATGTATCAGATCTTGGAACATATGCTTCAGGAGTGTAATAGTCATAATAAGATACAAAATATTCTACTGCATTATCTGGAAAAAAAGTTTTCATTTCCCCATAAAGCTGGGCCGCTAAAGTTTTGTTAGGAGCTAGAATTAATGCTGGCCTGTTAGTCTCCTCTATAACTTTAGCCATTGTAAATGTTTTCCCTGACCCAGTTACTCCTAATAAGACTTGATTAAACTCCCCTTTTTTTGCACTTTTCACTAATTTTTTAATTGCCTGAGGCTGATCTCCAGCAGGCTTAAAATCAGATTTAATTTTGAATTTTTTACCGCCCTCAAGTTTACCCGCAATTTTAGGATTTTTGCTCTGAATATCTGAAATTAAATCTTGATAAGTATTTTGCATATATTAAACAAAGTATTAAAATAAAAATATATTTCAATGAGCATAATATCAGATAGTTTAAAAAGAATTAAACCTTCTCCTACAATAGCTGTAACCCAAAAAGCTAGAGAATTAAAAGCATCTGGTAAAGATGTAATAGGATTAGGAGCTGGCGAACCTGATTTTGATACCCCTAACAATATAAAGGAAGCTGCAATTAAAGCTATAAAAGATGGAGACACCAAATATACTGCAGTTGATGGTACCCAGATTTTGAAAGAAGCAATAGTTAATAAATTTAAAAGAGAAAACAATCTTGATTACACAACCGATCAAATTACAGTTGGGGCAGGGGGTAAACATGTAATTTATAATCTAATGATGGCAACATTGAACAAAGGTGATGAGGTTTTAATACCAGCTCCATACTGGGTATCGTATCCTGATATAGTATTATTAGCAGGAGCAACACCTGTTGCAGTCGAGTGCTCAGAAGAACAGGACTTTAAAATTACTGCAAAAGACTTAGAAAGCAAGATTACCAATAATACAAAATGGTTAATTATCAACTCTCCTTCTAATCCAACTGGGTCAACTTATTCTGAACAAGAAATAAAAAATTTATCACAAGTTTTAAAAAGAAATCCACATGTAAATATTTTGAGTGACGATATTTATGAGCACATTACTTATGGTGGTTTTAAATTTTTTACTATTGCTCAAATTCCAGAATTGAAAAATAGAGTTGTTACAATGAATGGAGTAAGCAAGTCATACGCAATGACTGGTTGGAGGATAGGTTACGCTGCCGGTCCAAAAGAAATTATTAAAGCAATATCGAAAATACAATCACAATCAACTACGAATCCTTCATCAATAAGCCAAGCAGCTGCTGTCGAGGCACTTAATGGTAATCAAGATTTTATATCTATAAGAGCAAAAGCATTTGAAGAAAGAAGAGATTTTGTTGTAAATACACTTAATTCTATTAATGGAATTAAATGTTTAAAACCAGATGGTGCTTTTTATGTCTTCCCAAGCTGCAAAAACTTAATTGGTAAAAAAGATATAAACGGAAAAAAAATTGAAAATGATACTGATTTTGTACAGTCACTTTTAGAAAACAATGGCGTTGCTGTTGTGCAAGGGTCTGCATTTGGATTAGAAGGTTATTTTAGAATTTCATATGCTACATCTATGGAAAATTTGAAAAAAGCACTGAAAAAAATCTCTGACTTTTGTGAAAGCTTGAAATAAAATTTAAGAAAATTTTAATTTTGGCTTAAGATTTTTTTTGCAGGTATAGTTTTTTTTATCCATGCCTTTGGGATCGTGCCTACACCTTTCAATGCAGAAAAGTAAGCACCGATAAAATTAGATCTAGAACAATTACATCCACCTGCCTTGATTGTTTTTAATATAGCTGATTTATAGTTCTTTGAACTCAAAATTGCATGAATAGAGCTATTAAATGTTCCAGGATAACTGCAGGCCATACCAAATTTCTTAACTATTTTACTATGGGGTTCTTTTTTTAATTTTTTTAGAAGATTAATATCTTCAACAATTTTTTTAAAATGATTATTTTTTCTATAAATTTTGGTAAATTCTCTTATAGGATCTTTTGTACCTTTTAAAGCAAGATCTAATAAATAAAATTTAGCCAAACTGTATTTAATACTTAGTTTAGATATCGTGATTATTGAAATAATTTTTTTTAAAGATTTTAAATTATTAAAATATAAAAAGTAAGGTAGTGTTGCACAATAACCATCAGATTCATTGACTTTAATTCCACCAGTAATTTTTTTGTTTTTATTAATGTTGTCTATGGTCTCTATTATACTCTGGTGTATCCAAGGACCTCTAATAATACCACGCCAATCTTTTACTTTTCTATATTTTGAGCGTAACTTTAAATTTTTCCAATAATCACTACCAGGCCCAAACACCTTTAAGATTTTCTTTTTAAATCTTTCCTCTATATTCTCATGACCTTCGATCAATGTTTTAAACATAGTTTGGCCTACTTCGTTATAACCCGAAACTTTACCTGTTTTGATGTTGTAAAAGGGACTTTTATTATTTTTTAAAAATGAAAAATCTTTTTTTCTTTTAATATAATTATTCAATTTTTTTTGGTTATAAACCCAATGCAATGGTCTAGCCGCAGCATCAGCAACTGTTGCTCCTAAAAATACATGTAGATTATTTTTCATTTATCAATGTGATAAATATTTTTCAGCCTCTAGTGCAGCCATACATCCCATACCGGCTGCTGTAACGGCTTGTCTAAAAATTTTATCTTTCACATCTCCAGCAGCAAATACGCCTGGAATATTTGTTTCTGTTGAATCTGATTTAGTTACCAAATACCCTTCTTTATCCATTTTTAATTGATCTTTAAATAATTGAGTTGCAGGATCGTGACCTATAGCTATAAACAAACCATCCAATTTTAAGTCACTAACTTTATTTGTTTTAACATTTTTAACTTTTAAGCCTTTAACGTTTTTAGGATCATCATCACCAATAACTTCTTCAACGACACTATCCCAAATAATCTCAATTTTTTTGTTTTCCATTAGTTTTTTTTGCAACATTTTTTCTGCTCTTAACTCGTTTCTTCTATGAATGAGTTTAACTTTTGATGCAAATTTTGTTAAAAACATTGCCTCTTCTACAGCAGCATTTCCTCCACCAACTACTGCAACAGTTTTATCTTTAAAAAAAAATCCATCGCATGTTGCACATGCTGATACACCAAAGCCTCTAAATTTTTGCTCTGAGTCTAAATTTAACCATCTTGCTTGAGCACCTGTTGAAATAATTATTGAGTCAGCAGTGTACTTTTGACCACCATCACCGATTGCTTCAAAAGGTTTTGATTTTAAGTTTACGGATGAAATATGATCTTCAACCATTTCTGTTCCTACTGCTTTTGCTTGATCTCTCATTTGCTCCATTAACCAGGGACCTTGGATGACTTCAGCAAAACCTGGATAATTTTCAACATCAGTAGTGGTCGTTAATTGTCCCCCTGGTTCCATACCCGTAATCATTATCGGTTTCAGAAGAGCTCTTGCTGCATAAACGGCAGCAGTATATCCAGCTGGTCCTGATCCAATTATTAACACTTTTGTGTGTTTAGTTGGATTTTGTGTCATATGGGAGCTATATAGTAATTAATGGGCAAATTAAAAGGGTTATTATTGACAGAGGGATTACATGGCATGATTAGTCAGGTAGAAGGTTTAGCAAAGGCTCTTGATCTAAATTATTTTCACGAAAAAGTTGAATTAAATAGTTTTTGGAAATTAATTCCACCAAAATTTACGCCTGTTAAAAAGTTTGTTTTTAAAAATAATATTAAAAGAGATTTTGACATAATTATTTCATGTGGGAGAAAAAGTGTCATTCCATCAATATTTCTAAAAAAAATCAATAGCAAAAAAATAAAAAACATCCATGTCCAAGATCCAAAGGTCAATTTTAAAAATTTCGATTATATTATTTCCCCCGAACATGATAATTTAAAAGGTGATAATATCCTAAGGTCAAAAGGGGCAATTCACTATTTAACTCATGAGGAAATTAATGAGAAAAAAAATTATTTGTTAGAAAAAATATCAAAAGAAAAAAAAATTATTACTTTGATTTTGGGTGGTCCAACTAAATACTATACTTATTCAAACCAAAACTTACTAAATATTTTCTCAAAAATTAGCAAACAAGTTTTAAATAATAATCTTCAGGTAATAGTAATACCTTCAAACAGAACACCTTCTAGAACAATAGATCTTGCAAAAAAATTCTTTACTAAAGAACATCTAGTTATTGATAAAGTTGATAAAGATGCATATTTATCATCTCTTGGAATTGCGGATTACATAATTGTTACTTGCGATTCTAGCTCGATGATTTCTGAAGCTGCTTTAACTGGCAAACCTTTATATGTGGCAATGATACCTCCTTCTAAAAAAGATACTAGATTTCAAAAATTCAGAAAATTATTTGAAAGAATGAATGTCATAAGAGAATTTGATGACAAATTAGAGTTTTGGGAGTATGAAAAACTTGATGAAACTAAAAGAATAGCATATGAACTAAAAAAAAAATTATAAAATGTCATTTTTAAACTCATTAGATAATAACTCTTCAAAATTCAGCGAACCTTTTGATCATTGGGAGCTAAACAAACCTCTTACTGATGATCAAATAAAAGAAATTATAAAAGCAGAGATAGATAATCCAATTGAATACAATATTAATTATGATGGAACAAGAGCAATTGATGGTGGCAAAGGTGAATTTAGAGAGGGTATATCAGATGGAGGAAAAGCTTTAAAATTCAGATGTTTTATAACTAAAGAGAATGAAAAAAATTTTCCAGCATTAAAAAGCTTGATTGAAGAACTTCAGAACAAAGAAACACATAATAAGATATCTAAATTAATTAATAAGGATCTATCTAATTCTTACGTAAGAGTTGAGGTTATATGTGACAGGAAAGGTTTCTGGTTAAAACCACATTGTGACATAAAAGAAAAATTAATGTCATGCTTGTTATTCGTTAATAAAGAAAATGAAAGTGAAGGACTTGGTACTGATTTTTATAATAAAGATCTAAAACTAACCAAAACTGTTCCATATAGAGACAATTATGGATATTTTTTTTCTAGTGGTCCAAATACATGGCATGGTATGGAAAAAAAAGAGATTGTAAAAGAAAGAAGATGTCTTCAAGTTAATTATGTTACTTTTAAAACAGATTGGAAAGTTAATTAAAGCTTCAGCTATCCTGTAAAGATTGGACTTTTAGTCTTGCAGTTTTTAAAGATTTTATCGCCTCAAGAAAAGAATAGGCAGTAGACATATTTGTACAATATGGAATTTTATTTGCCAATGCCCCTCTTCTTAAAGCTCTCGCATCGCTAATTCTATGTTCAGAGTTTCCACCCCCAGTATTTATTACTAAAGATATTTTTTTTGAGTTTAAAATGTCAACTATATGGGGTCTTCCACTACTTACTTTGTTAATTTTTCTACATTTCATACCATTCTGTTTAATAATATCTGAAGTTCCTTTTGTAGCTGAAAGAGTGAAGCCAAGTTTAACCAACCTTTGAGCTATACCAACAATTTCCTGCTTATGAGAGTCTTTGACTGACAAGAAAGCCATTCCTTTTATCGGCAAAGAATTTGAGGCAGCTATTTGACTTTTCGCAATTGCCATTCCAAAGTCTTCATCAAAACCCATGACTTCTCCAGTTGATTTCATTTCTGGTCCTAACAATACATCGCTATCTGGGAATTTATTGAAGGGAAAAACTGCTTCTTTTACAGCAAATTTTTTATTAGTTTTATATTTCAATTTATACTTATTTAATTTTTCACCTGACATTATTCTCGATGCAATTTTTGCAAGCGATATCCCATTTGCTTTAGAAACAAATGGTACGGTCCTACTAGCTCTTGGATTAACCTCAATTACGTAAATTTCATCTTTTTTAATTGCAAATTGAATGTTCAAAAATCCCTTAACTTTTAGAGCTAACGCAAGCTTTCTTGTTTGAACTTTTAATTCTTTTAAAATATTTGCTTTTATAGATACTGGCGGTAAGCAACAAGCTGAGTCACCTGAGTGTATACCTGCCTCTTCAATATGTTGCATTATACCAGCAACGTAAACATCTTTTCCATCGGAAATAGCATCAACATCTACTTCCATTGCGTTATCAATAAATTTATCAATTAAAATCGGATTTTTTTCCGACGCTTTAAAAGCTTCATTAATAAATTGTTTTAATTGGCTTTTATCATGGACAATTTCCATAGCTCTACCTCCTAAAACATAAGACGGTCTAACAACAACAGGTAAGCCAATTTTTTCAGAAATTTTAATCGCTTGATCAAATTTGTATGCAATTCCACTTTCTGCTTGTTTGAGTTTTAATTTGATAAGTAGTTCTCTAAATCTGTCTCTATCTTCTGCTAAATCAATTGAAGTATATTGAGTCCCTAGGATTGGCAATTTATTATCATGTAAAAATTTCGCTAGTTTAATAGGAGTTTGACCACCAAATTGCGCAATTATACCTATGAGATTACCTTTTGATTTTTCTTTTAAAATTATATTTTCAACATATTCTTCGATCAAAGGTTCAAAATATAATCTATCACTCGTGTCGTAATCTGTAGAAACTGTTTCAGGATTACAGTTAATCATGATTGTTTCATATCCAGCTTCTTTCAAAGAAAAGCTAGCTTGACAACAGCAATAATCAAATTCTATTCCTTGACCAATTCTATTAGGCCCCCCTCCAAGAATTATAATTTTCTTTTTATTAGTTGGTTCGGATTCACACTCAATTTTAAAAGAAAAATTTCTTTGATAGGTCGAATACATATAAGGAGTAAAAGACTTAAATTCGGCTGCGCAAGTATCAACTTTTTTAAAAACCGGGAAAACTTTTAGAGCTTTTCTTTTTAATTTTACTATTTTTTCATTTATTCCAGTTATTTTAGAAATTTTTTTATCAGAAAATCCTATAGACTTTATTCTATTAAATTCCCCAAATTTCTTTGGTAGACCTCTTAATGCTAATTTATTTTCTTCCTCAACTAATTCTTTTATTTGATTTAAAAACCAAGGGTCAACTTTAGATAACTTGTAAATCGTATTTATTGAAATTTTTTTTCTAAAAGCTTCAGCAATAAGAAGTAACTTGTTAGGAATATTAATTTTTAATTTTTTTAAAATTTCTTTTTTATTATAACTAAATATGTCATCTAATCCTGATAAGCCGATTTCAAGAGATACGAGCGCTTTTTGTAAAGACTCTTTAAAATTTCTTCCTATTGCCATTGCCTCACCAACAGATCTCATAGAGGTACCTAAAATTGCATCTGTGTCTGAAAACTTCTCAAAGGTAAATCTAGGAATTTTTGTTACCACGTAATCTATGGTTGGCTCGAAAGATGCTGGTGTTACTTTTGTGATTTCATTTTGAAGTTCATCTAATGTATAACCTACTGCTAACTTTGCGGCAACTTTAGCAATTGGAAAACCTGTAGCTTTAGATGCTAAAGCCGATGATCTTGAAACTCTTGGATTCATCTCAATTATTACCATCCTTCCATTTTTAGGATTAATTGCAAATTGAACATTAGAGCCGCCAGTTTCAACACCAATTTTTCTTAGACATGCAATAGATGCATTTCTCATTACCTGGTATTCTTTATCAGTTAGCGTTAAGGCTGGGGCTATTGTTACTGAGTCACCTGTGTGGGTCCCCATAGGATCAACATTTTCAATTGAGCAAATGATTATACAATTGTCATTTTTATCTCTGACCACCTCCATCTCGAACTCTTTCCACCCATCAAGACACTCTTCCACCAAAACTTGATTTTGTGGCGACTCCCTCATGCCCTCTTTTACTATTTTAGAAAAATCTTTTTTTGTTCTTGCAATTCCACCACCTAAACCACCTAAGGTAAATGAGGGTCTAATTATTGCTGGTAGACCAATTTTTTTCAGGCATTTTTTTGAATTGGAAAAATTATTTAATATCTCAGATTTTGGTAAATCTAAACCAATGTCAGTCATATTTTTTCTAAATTTCTTTCTATCTTCTGCATTGGCAATTGCTTTTGAGTTTGCTCCTATAAGTTCAATTTTATATTTTTTTAACAGACCAAGCTTTTCAGCACTTATTGCAAGATTTAATGCAGTCTGCCCACCCATTGTTGGCAAAATTGCATCAGGTTTTTCTTTTTTTATAACTTCCTCAAGTACTATTAGTGATATAGGCTCAATATATGTTTTGTCTGCAACGCCAGGATCAGTCATAATTGTTGCAGGGTTTGAATTAATTAATATGACTTTATATCCCTCATCTTTGAGAGCTTTACAAGCTTGTGTACCAGAGTAATCAAACTCACATGCTTGACCAATAATTATTGGACCAGCTCCAATAACTAATATTTTTTTAATATCTTTTCTTTTTGGCATATTTTTTTACATCTTCCATAAAATGGCTAAATAAATATTTGCTATCTTGGGGACCCGGGTTTGCCTCTGGATGGTATTGAACAGAAAAAACTGGTTTGTTTTTTAATCTTATACCTTCAATAGAATTATCAAATAAGGATAAGTGAGTTATTTCAGTATTTTTCTTTAAACTTTCTTTGATTACTTCAAACCCATGGTTTTGGCTTGTTATTTCAACTTTATTAGTTATTAAATTTTTTACAGGATGGTTAGCACCTCTGTGTCCTAATTTCATTTTTCTTGTTTTTGCGTTTAAAGCAAGGGCTAATATTTGATGACCCAAACAAATACCAAATAAAGGTAAACCGCTTCGTATTAAATTTTTTACGACATTAATTGCATATTTTCCAGTTGCAGCTGGATCTCCCGGACCATTTGATAAAAAAACACCATGGGGTTTTAATTTAAAAATTTCATCCGATTTATTTTTGCATGAGACTACTTTAACTTCACAATCATAATTAGAAAAATATCTAAGTATATTTTTCTTTATCCCAAAATCTATTGCAACAATCTTGAATTTTCTTTTTTTATTTTTTTCAAATCCTTTAATTTTTTTCCAAGTTTTTAGTCCTTTCCAGGTATAAGTTTTTGGTGTTGTGACTTCTTTAGCAAGATCCATACCTTTTAACCCGGGCCAATTTATCGACTTTTTTATTAACTTGCTTATGTTGAATTTTCCATCTTTGAAATTTGCTATCGTACCTTTGGGCGCTCCCTTATCCCTAATAAAATTTGTTAATCCTCTAGTATCCAAACCAGTTATTCCAACTATTTTATTTTTTTTAAGCCAGTTATCTAAATTTTGAAGAGATCTATAATTTGAGGGATTTGTTATTTCAGAATTAAATATCACACCCCTAGCCCAAATTTTGTCAGACTCAATATCCTCATTATTAGTTCCAACATTTCCTATATGAGGAAACGTAAAATTAATTATTTGTCCAGCATACGACGGATCAGATATAATTTCTTGATAACCTGTTAGCGAAGTATTAAAACAAACTTCTCCGGTTGCTTCTCCTTGATAACCTAATCCTATGCCTTTAAATATTGACTTATTTTCGAGAACTAAAATGGCTGAGCTTAAATTAGAAAAATTTGATGTTTTGTTTTTCTGTTTTGATGTCAATTACAACTCATGAGTTAAAGGTTAATACAATAAAACCCTTTTTTCCGCAACATATCTAATGAAAAATTCTAAAAAAATTAATTTTTTCTTTTGAAGAAATTTCTCTTTAAAAGTAAGTTTGCAATCATGGCTATTAAAGACAAGATTGAATTAGACTACAAAAATTCACTAAAATTAAAAGATAAAATTAAAATATCAACTTACAGGTTAATATTATCTGGCATTAAGGAATTAGATATTAACAATAGATCGGGACCTCAAAAAAAAGAGACTGATGATAACGATATTAAAAAAATGTTAAAAAAAATGATTAAACAAAGAGCCGAATCAATCGAGGTTTATCAGAAAAATAATAGAGATGATTTGCTTCAGATTGAAAAGCAAGAGCAAGAAATTTTATCCAGCTACTTACCAAAACAAATGAGCGAGGAAGAAACAAAGAAAATTTGTAGTGAAATAATAGACTCTACAAAAGCATCATCAATAAAAGATATGGGCAAGGTGATGGGAGAATTAAAAAAAAAATATTCCGATACTTTAGATTTTTCTTTAGCTGGCAAGGTTTTAAAAGAGCTTTTAAATAAATGATTAGTTTAATATGAAATACCCAAAAGAATATTTAGAAGAGATAAAATCAAGATTAAAAGTTTCAACAGTAGTATCTAAATTTGTAGCGATAAAAAAAAGAGGCAAGGAATTTGTTGGATTGTCGCCTTTTAAAAATGAAAAAACACCTTCTTTTACAATTAACGATGAAAAAGGTTTCTATCATTGTTTTAGTACTGGAGAACATGGAAACATATTTGATTTTTTAATGAAAACCCAAAATTTAAAGTTTGGGGAAGCAGTTAGAAGTTTGGCGAGTCAAGCTGGATTGCAACCCTATAGATTTACCAAACAAGATGAACAAAAAGAAAAAGAATGGAATATATACACTGAGATTTATTCAACTTATATAGAGAAATACAAAAAAAAAATAACATCACCAAACAATATAAATAAAAACGTTTTAGACTACTTAAAAAAAAGAGACTTAGACAAAAAGTCTATTGAGGAATTTAATTTAGGTTATGTGCCATTTGATTCAAACACATTTTTAGAGTTGAAGAATCAATTTAAAGAAAAAAATTTACAAGATTCTGGGTTGTTTTATTTAGATGAAAGAAAAAATGTTTATGTAGATAGATTTAGAGGGAGATTAATTTTTCCAATTCATTCTTTAACTGGAAAGCCTATAGCTGTTGGTGGAAGAATAATTGAAGACAGCAAAAAAATTGCAAAATATATTAATTCTCCCGAAACCAATTTTTTTAAAAAAGGAAATAATCTCTATAATTTAAACAAAGCGAGAAAGATATCAAATAAATATGATGAGGTATATTTAGTTGAAGGTTATATGGATGTAATAAGATTATATAATAATCAGATATTAAATTGTGTTGCAAATCTAGGCACTGCTCTTACAAATAAACAAATTTTACTTCTAGGACAATTCTTTTCAGAAATTATTATTTGTTTCGATGGAGATGACAGTGGATATAAGGCAGCTTTAAGAGCAGCTGAAAATTCCTTAAAGTTTTTACAACCTGAAAAACAAATCTCTTTTTTATTTTTACCAAATGGCGAAGATCCAGATAGTTTTGTAGAAAACAAAGGTGCTGAACATTTTTTAATGTATTCTAAAGAAAACAAGATACAGATTCATAAATTTATTTTTAACCACTATTTAAATAACTCAAAAAAAACACCCACAGATCTTGCTATGATTGAAAAAAAGTTATCAAATTTAGCAAATTCTATCTTTGATACCGTTGTAAAAAAATATGTTCTTGGTTTTTTTTTAGATCAACTTTCTAATTTTCTACCAGCAAAAAATAATTTTACTCAAAAGAATTACAGAATTAATAAAGCAAAATCTCTTGAAATAACAAAAAATATTTATAAGGAAACACAAAAATTTTCATCAATAGAAATTAAAGAATTTTCTTTACTATATATAATATTAAATAATTTAGATTTTTTTTATCATCGTTTAGATTTATTAGATGATCTAACATTTTTTTCACATGAAAATAAAATTCTCTTTGAATTAGTTGAGCAATTTTTAAAAAATGGAGATTATAACAATATCAACATCGATAAAAAATTTTTAGAAAATATTAATAGGTTTGCAACTGTTAAACATATTGTAAAAAAAAATGATGAAGATCACTCAAAAATATCAGATATATTTGATGACATTAAAAAAGACCTTAAGACTTATGGTCTAGAATTAAGGATTCAAGAGTTAGAATCAAAATTTGCAGAAGATTTTAATCAAACTACTTTTGATGAAATCAGAAAGCTTAAAAAAGAGCAAAATATTAATTAAATAGAGACAAAAAAACATAGATTTTTTTAAAATTGTCATTATATAAGGAATTCCTAAATTTTAAATTGTGGAAAGAATTATTACAAAATCGTTTGCAAGGCTCATGGGGAGAGGTGTCCATAGGGGATTTATTACTCACGATGAACTTAGTAAGTCCTTAGGTAAAAGAAACTTATCGGGAGTAAATTTATCACAAGCTTTTTTACATATATTAGATGAGAAAATAACTCTTGTAGAAAAAAAATCAGACTTCAAGGCCATCAAAAAAAGAGACAATCAAAATAAAGAGGAACCAAAAAGCCTTGAAAAGAGTGATGACCCAATTCGTATGTATTTAAGAGAAATGGGTGGTGTTGAATTATTGTCAAGAGAAGGAGAAATTGCAATTGCTAAACGAATTGAGGCAGGAAAAGATGTAATGTTAAATGCATTATCACAAAGTCCAATTACAGCCCAGCAATTTTATGATTGGAATGAGAAACTCCAAAAAGATGAAATAATGGTTAGGGAGATTATTGATATTGATACAAATTATATGGAAGATGAAAATTCCTCACAAGCATTAAAAAATAAAAAAAACAAGGATGAGCCACAGTTAGACAAAAATAAACAAGAGGAAGAAAAAAAAGATAATAACAACCCTGATGATGAAGATGAATTTAACCCAACACTTGCCGCCATGGAAAGCGAGATTAAACCTAAAGTTTTGGAGACAGTAAATAATTTAACACGGAACTACTCAAAATTAATTAAATATCAAAAAGAAAAACTCAATTGTGTTTTAAATTCGATAAAATATACAACTGCTAAAGAAAAAAATTATCAAAAATTAGTTAATGAAATTTTAAATAGTATAAAGACACTTCAATTATCCCCATCTGTTCTAGAAAATTTAGTTCAAAAACACTACATGGAAAATAAAAAAATAATCTCATTAGAAGGTAATTTATTGAGATTAGCAATGAACGATAAAATTTCGAGAGATGAATTTATTAAATTTTACATAGGAAATGAAATTAACCCAAATTTAAAAAATTTTTTAACTTCAAATTTAGTTTGGAAAAACTTTTTTAACAAAAATAAAAATGAATTTAAAAATATAAGAGATAGATTAGTAGAAATTAGTCATAAACTTGGAATAAGTGTAACTGATTTTAAAAAGTTAGTAAGCAGGATACAAAAAGGTGAAAAAGAATCGCGTATTGCCAAAAAAGAAATGGTTGAAGCAAACTTGAGACTAGTTATTTCAATAGCTAAAAAATATACAAATCGTGGTTTGCAATTTCTAGATTTAATTCAAGAGGGAAATATTGGGCTGATGAAAGCAGTAGATAAATTTGAGTATAGACGAGGATATAAATTTTCAACATATGCTACTTGGTGGATAAGACAGGCAATAACCAGATCTATAGCAGATCAAGCAAGAACTATAAGAATTCCTGTTCACATGATTGAAACAATAAACAAGATTGTTAGAACACAAAGACTAATTTTAAGTGAGTTTGGAAGAGAAGCTACTCCAGAAGAACTTGCAAAAAAACTTAGAATGCCTCTAGAAAAAGTTAGAAAAGTTTTGAAAATTTCAAAAGAACCAGTTTCATTAGAGAAACCAGTCGGAGATGAGGAAGACAGTAACTTAGGTGACTTTATAGAGGATACTAAAGCTTTAGCACCTTTAGAACAGGCAATTAAATCAAATCTAAGTGAGGCAACTACAAAAATTTTGTCAACTTTAACACCGAGAGAAGAGAGAGTGCTAAGAATGAGATTTGGAGTTGGTATGAATACAGACCATACTCTTGAGGAGGTTGGTTTACAATTCTCTGTTACTCGTGAAAGGATAAGACAAATTGAAGCCAAAGCTTTAAGAAAACTTAAACACCCAAGTAGATCAAAGCAATTAAAAAGTTTTTTAGAAAGTTAATTTTATAAAATTTTTAATAAATGGATTTAGTTAGTGTAATAATTCCATACTATAAAAAAAAAGAATACATATCAAATTCCATAAATTCCGTTTTAAAACAAACTTATAAAAATTTTGAAATAATTATTATTTATGATGATGATAATAATGATGATTTAAATTTAATAGAACAACTTAAAAAAAAGGATGACAGAATAAAAATTATTAAAAATATAAAAAGGATGGGAGCTGGCAAATCCAGAAATATCGGTATAAATAATTCAAATGGTAAATTTATAGCTTTTCTTGATGCTGACGACACATGGCAAACTGAAAAGCTAAGTAAACAAATAAATTTTATGGAACTGAATAATTATGATGTAACCCATACATCATATTCCATTATTAATGAGAGTCAAAAAGTTATAGGTAGCAGGATAGCTAGAAATTTTTTAGAGCTTAAGGATTTGCTTAAGTCATGCGATATCGGAACATCTACAGTTATTATAAAAAAAAAGTTAATTAACAATGATATAAAATTTGCATCATTAATGACAAAAGAAGATTTTGTATTATGGCTTAAACTCTTAAGAAAAAATGTAAAAATATATGGATTAAAAGAAATACTAACTTTCTGGACAAGGTCTAGCTCCTCTTTGTCTTCTTCTACAATTCAAAAAATATTAGATGGATTTAGAGTTTACAATAAATATATGAATTTTAATTATTTTAAATCTATATATTATTTATTATGCTTAAGTATTAATTATTTGTTTAAAAAATAAATGTTCTATTTTGTTATATATTCTACTCTAGCAATTGTACTTTCTATTTTTTTTAAGAAATCCTTTTTTTTACCTAATCATACTGGGGATGATCACCAGCTATTTTCAAATCAAAATAACATTCCTTTAGTTGGTGGAATTTATCTAATAATACCTATTATTTTTATGAATTATCAAAATCTTTATTATAGTATTTTGATAGTTTTTATTTTTCTTTTAGGTCTATTTTCAGACCTAAAAATATTATCCTCAGCCAAAAAAAGATTTATTTTTCAAATTATAATTGTTTTGTTATCTGTATTTTTTCTTGATTTAGAAATACTTTCATCAAAATTAATTTTTTTTGATAACTTTTTGAAAAACCATGTTTTTAATATTTTTTTTACCTCATTTTGCTTGTTAATACTGATAAACGGCTCAAATTTTATAGATGGTTTAAACGGTCTTTTGTTATTTAACATGGCTTTAATTATTACTATTTTATTAAAGCTAAACTTGGTAAATGAATTTTTTATTAATAAGGATTTACTATTTTATTTTATAATTTTTATTCTTATTTTACTTATATTAAATTTATTTAATTTATTAATGCTTGGTGATGCTGGAGCATATACCCTTAGTTTTTTTGTAGGTTTTTTAATTATTAAATGCCACAATTTCAATCCAAACATTTCACCTTATTTTTTCATTACACTATTATGGTACCCATGTTTTGAAAATTTATTTTCAATTATAAGAAAAATAAAATCTAAATTTTCTCCTTTAACTCCTGATAATAATCATTTACACCATTTAATTTTCACAAATTTAAAACATAAAATACACAAGAATAAACTTGTTACAAATAATATTAGTAGTTTTTTTATCTCTTTTGCTAATTTATTCATTATTTTAGTTGGTTCTATAAATCCATATAATAGTGTCTACCAATTAAAAATAATAATTTTTTCTATACTAATTTATTCGCTTCTATACCTAATTTTAAAAAAAAAAATTTAAAAAATACATCTCAGTATCATAATCGCAGTATCCAAATACTTATAATGAACTAGAAATTGTGGTATTGATATAGAATATAATGAAAATTGACTTTTTTATTCTGATCTTCTTTTATTTGACGTCTATTTTATCAACCTTTGGTTATGGACTATATTTTCAAAAGATAATCAATATGACAGATAAAAAATGTCTAGGGTATTCAGGATTAATAGGTTTTTTTTTTTTAACGATATATTCATATATTTCTAACTTTTTTTATCCACACGGTATTTACCACAATTTAATTATTCTAATTCTAGGCTTGCTTTTATTTTATTTTAGTTATGCTAATAAATTGTTTAGGAAAATAGATATCAAAATTTTAAGTATTGTATTCTTAATATTGTATATTTCCTTTTTAATTTCAAAATCACATGACGATTTTCCCTATTATCATTTTCCATATACATATTATCTATCACAAAACTCATCACTAATTGGAATAGGAAGTTTTAATCATGGATTTAGAACCCCATCCTCTTTATTTTATTTCAATTCATTATTTTATTTACCAATAATTAAATTTTATTTATTTCATATTGGTTCAGCGATTATTTTTGGTTCTGCAATTTTCATATTTTTTTCAAATCTAAGAGAAAGTATAAATAAGAAAAAAATAAGCTTCGATTACTATTTTGACCTCTTTTCTTTAATTTTTATAATAGTGTTTTTTTATAGGTTGGCAGAACATGGCACTGATAGATCTGCTCAAATATTAATATTTTTAATATTGAGTGAAATTTTTAAGGTTTTTTTATCAAAAAAAATCGCATTCTATGAAATATCGAAAATATCAATTTTATTTGCGATTACAATTTCATTGAAAGCTTTTTATTTTTTATATGGCTTGTTATTAATTCCTTTATTACTCATCTTATCAAAAAGTATTGGTTATAAAAATACTATAAACAAAGTTATTTATAATAAGAGTTTCTATTTTTCATGTTTATTATTAATTTTAGTTTTAGTTACAAATTTCTTTAATACCGGTTGTTTGATTTATCCTTTAAAAATAAGCTGTTTCACAAATTTTGATTGGTCAATACCACTGCAAGAAATAGAACTAATGGCATTGCATTATGAAAATTGGTCTAAAGCCGGCATGACGCCAAATTTTAAGATAGAAGACCCAAGTAATTATGTGAAAGGTTTTAATTGGTTAGATGGTTGGATAAACCGTTATTTCTTTTTTAAAGTTTCAGACTATTTATTAGGTTTAATTGTCTTATTAATTATTTTTGTTGCAGTATTTTACTCAAAAAAAAAAATTAACCAAAATTTAAATAATGAAATTTTATATATTTATTTAACAGTAATTATCTTACTAGTTGAATGGTTTTATAATCACCCTACTTTGAGATACGGTGGTTACTCTTTAATTGCTATTTGTTTTTTCATACCGTTTTCATTAATTTTAGAGAGAAATAACAATAGTCTAAAATTAATTAAAAAAAAAACGTTTATTATAATATTAATAGGTTTAACAATTTTTACTTTAAGAAATATAGACAGAGTGATTAAAGAAAGTAAAAAATATAATTACAATATTTTATCAAATCCTTACTATAAAATTAATCAAACATATTTTAGAATTGAGGAAAAAATTAGCAAATTATTAAAAAATTATTATGATTGCCAGGAGGATAAAACTATATGCAATCAAGACGATCGTTATATTGTCGCTAAGAAATTTGGTAAATATATTTTTATTAGAAAAAATGATTAAATTTTTGACATTGCAAATCCTAAACATTTTCGACTTTTTTCATAAAAAAAAAATACTTACCTTTTTAAAGCAAAAAAAATTTCACACTTTCGAAATTGTATTTGATGTCGGCGCTCACAGAGGCGAAACCATTGAGTTCTATATTAAATATTTTAACATTAAAAAACTTTACTCTTTTGAACCAAGTTACTTGTCTTTTGATATTTTAAAAAAAAGGATTGATAAATTTAAAAATAAAAATATCAACACTAATATTGTAATTGAAAATATTGCTTTCGGTAAAAATAATAAAAAGATTAAAATGAAGCATATGGGTGAGAGTTCTTCATCTACAATAAAGGATCTTAATACAAATTCCAAATATTTTAAAAAAAAGCAAAAATTACTTTTAAATTTTAAAAAAAATATTTTTAAAGAAATTTTTGTTGAACAAAAAACTTTAGATGAGTACATGTCTCAAAAAAAAATCAAAAAACTTGACTTTTTGAAAATAGATACTGAAGGTTACGAATTTGAAGTATTGTCAGGAGCAAAAAAAAATATTAAAAATATTAAACTTGTTTTATTTGAACATCATTATCATGACATGATAAAAAAAAACTACAAATTTGGCGATGTACACGCCTTACTAAATAAAAACAATTTTGAACAAATTTATAAAGCTAAAATGCCATTTAGAAAAACGTTTGAATACATATATAGGAATAGAACTTATTAACCTTTACTTTCTAAAAAATTAATTATATTTAAAAATACAAGTGAAAAAAAAAGCTCTTATTTTTGGTGTAACCGGTCAAGATGGCTCTTATCTTGCAGAATTTTTATTAAAAAAGAGATATTCAGTGCATGGAGTAAAAAGAAGATCTTCATCAATCAACACATTCAGAATTGATCATATTTATCAGGATCCTCATGTTAAATCGAGGAATTTTTTTTTACATTATGGAGATATTACAGACTCAACATCGGTTTCAAAAATCATAGAAAAAATTAAACCACATGAAATTTACAATTTAGCTGCTCAATCTCATGTCGCAGTATCTTTTGAAGTGCCCGAGTATACAGCAAATGCTGATGCATTAGGTGCTTTAAGAATCTTAGAGGCTATTAAATTTCATAAATTAGAAAAAAAAACAAAATTTTATCAAGCGGGCACTTCTGAGATGTACGGAAAGGTTCAAGAATCCCCTCAGAACGAAAAAACTAATTTCTATCCGTTAAGTCCCTATGGTGTAGCAAAATTATATGCGCATTGGATAACAAAAAATTATAGAGAAGCATACAATATTTTTGGATCTAACGGTATATTATTTAATCATGAAAGCCCAAGAAGAGGAGAGACGTTTGTAACTAAAAAAATAATTAGAGCATTAGTAAGAATAAAAATGGGTAAACAGAGAAGTCTTTTTTTAGGAAATTTAGACTCAAAAAGAGATTGGGGTCATGCAAAAGACTATGTTGAGGCGATGTGGAAGATTTTACAGCAAAAGGAACCTGATGATTATGTAATAGCTACCGGCAAACAATTTAGTATTAGGCAGTTTATCAATTTAGTTACAAAAAAATTAAATTTAAACATTGTTTGGAAAGGTAAGGGACTAAATGAAAAAGGTTATGAAACTATAACAAAAAAGAATATAATTTTTATAGATAAAAATTATATTAGACCTCTTGATGTAACAACGCTTTTAGGAAACGCATCAAAAGCAAGAAAAAAACTTTCTTGGAAACCTAAAACAAATATTAATCAGCTTATTGAAGAAATGATTTTAGAGGAAATAAACATTCTAAATGCTGAGTAAAAAATCAAAAATATTTATTGCAGGACACAAAGGTATGGTTGGGTCCTCCATATATAAAAAATTAAAAGAGCATGGCTATAATAATTTAATTATTGCTAACAGAAAAAAACTTGATTTATTAAATCAAAGCAAAGTTAATAAATTTCTTAAGACTAAAAGACCTAACTTAGTGATAATAGCAGCGGCTAAAGTTGGGGGAGTATTAGCCAATTCTAAGTTTAAAGAAAAATTTCTTTATGAAAATTTACAAATTCAAAATAACCTAATACATGGGTCATATTTGGCTAAGATTAAAAATCTAATTTTCTTAGGTTCAAGTTGTATATACCCCAGAAATTGCAAGCAACCTATGAAAGAAAAATATATATTGTCTGGTAAATTAGAGGAGACCAACGATGCATATGCAATAGCAAAAATTGCTGGTCTTTATATGTGTGAAAATTACTCGAAATCTTATAAATTAAATTACAAAAGTTTAATGCCACCAAATATGTATGGTCCAGGTGATAATTATAATTTAGAAACTTCCCATTTTTTTTCTGCTTTAATTAATAAAATCTCTATAGCGAAGAAAAAAAATAAAAAATATATTATTTTGTGGGGCACAGGAAAAGCTAAAAGGGAACTTATGTTTGTTGAGGATTTTGCAGAAGCACTAGTTTTTTTTATGAACAAAAAAATTAAAGAGCCATTTTTAAATATAGGAACTGGTAAAAGTTATTCAATTCACTGGTATGCAAGATTTATTATGAAAAAAATAGGTGTAAATTTGAAAATAAAATTTGATAGTAGCAAACCTGACGGAATGCCAAAAAAGTGCCTTGATATATCATTAGCTAAAAAATATGGATGGAGACCCAAACATAATATTGATAATGGTTTTAGTGTTACATACAAGGATTTCCAAAAAAATTATTAAAATAAACTAAAATTTAATATTTACATCATTGTATAATACAGTATAAGACCTTTGCCTGGTGATTATTGCGAAGGTGTAATACCCGATCCCATTCCGAACTCGGAAGTCAAGCCCTTCAGCGCCGATGGTACTTTGTCTTAAGGCATGGAAGAGTAGGACGTTGCCAGGCTAAACATTATGAAAATCAAAAGTTCCCTCAAATCTCTAAAAAAAAGAGATCTTAACTCAAAAATGGTTAAGAGAAGAGGAAGAGTTTATATAATTAATAAAAAAAATCCAAAATTTAAAGCAAGACAAAAATAAAGTAATTTTATGGATAATGACAATCATAAAAAAACTTGGGAAAATTTTACAAAATTTGTTCTTTGGGGGACAATATCAGTTATTGCTATATTAGTAGTCTTAGCTATTGTTTTGTTATAAATTCAAATTAATATTGATGATTATTGGATCTGTTAGCGAAAATAAAGATACTGAGAAAAGAATTTCAGTTACGCCTGATAATGTAAAAAAATTTATCTCAAATGGTTTTAAAGTATATCTTGAAAAAAACTATGGTGAACATCTTGACATAAATGATGAAAAGTTCTCAGAAAATGGTGCAGAGCTTTTTAGTGATAAAGAAAAAATTATAAAAGATTCTGATATTTTATTACAATTAAATTTACCAAATGAGCATGATTTGAAAAGTTTAAGTCCAAACAAAAATTTGATAGGAGTTTTTGATCCAGCCAAAAATAAAGATATTATATCAAAACTTTCTGGGAATAAAATTAATGTTTTTTCATTGGAACTACTTCCGCGAATTACTCGTGCTCAGTCTATGGATATTTTGTCTTCACAAGCAAACCTTGCTGGCTATAAAGCGGTTATTGACGCATTCTCTTTTTTTAATAAGGCAATACCAATGATGATGACTGCAGCTGGCACTATTCCTGCAGCGAAGGTTCTTGTTGTAGGTGCTGGGGTTGCTGGATTACAGGCTATAGCAACAGCAAAAAGAATGGGGGCAATTGTCTTTGCAACAGATGTTAGGATGGCATCCAAAGAACAAGTTGAAAGTTTAGGCGGTAAATTTTTAGTCGTCGAAGGATCAGAGAATCTTGAGACATCCGGAGGATATGCAAAAGAAACTTCTGATGAATTTAAAAAAAAACAAGAAAACTTATTGACCGAAACATTAAAAAAAATTGATATAGTTGTTTGTACAGCTTTAATTCCTGGTAAAAAAGCCCCAGTGATAATAAAAGAGGCCATGATTAAAGTAATGCCAAAAGGTTCAGTTATTTATGATTTAGCTGCTTCTCAAGGCGGTAATACAGATTTTACAAAAGCAGATAAAATAGTCGATATTGAAGGAGTTAAAATTTTGGGAGATAGTAATTTACTTAATAAACTTCCGATATCAGCATCAAATTTATATTCTAAAAATTTACTTAATTTTGTAATTAATTTGTATGATAAAAAAAATAATAAGATTAATATAAACTTAGAAGACGAAATTATTAAAAAAACTTTGGTAAAATAGTATGGAAATAGATCCTTTTGTTTTTAGACTGAGTATTTTTATTTTGTCAATATTTGTCGGTTATTACGTAGTGTGGAGCGTAACTCCATCTCTACATACGCCATTAATGTCAGTGACGAATGCGATTTCTTCAGTAATTATAGTTGGAGCAATAATTGCTGCACTAGCTGGAAATAATGAAAATGTTTTTAATGAAGCAAGTGTATTTGGTTTTTTAGCTATTATATTGGCCGCAGTTAATATTTTTGGAGGATTTTTAGTAACACAAAGAATGTTAGCAATGTACAAAAAGAAGAAAAAATGATTTCAATAAATTTATTAGCGTTATTTTATCTAATTTCTGGAGTATTATTTATTCTAGCTTTAAGGGGACTTTCTTCTCCTGAAACTTCTAGACAAGGAAATTTTTTTGGTATTTTGGGGATGTCAATTGCTGTAATAGTAACATTTTTATCTATAGGTAATTTTTCAACTAGCTTTATTTATGTAATTGTGTTTCTTTTAATTGGTGGAAGCATTGGTGCATTTATTGCTTTTAAAATACCCATGACCGCAATGCCAGAGTTAGTAGCTGGCTTTCATAGCTTAGTTGGTCTAGCAGCAGTTTTTGTAGCAATTTCAGCTTTTCTAAATCCAGAGGCTTTTAATCTTGGTTTCACAGGAAATATTAAGCTTGCAAGTTTGATAGAAATGTCAATAGGCGCTGCTGTTGGCGCAATAACTTTTTCAGGCTCAATAATTGCATTTCTAAAATTAAGGGGAATAATGTCAGGGGCGCCAATAACATTTCCTGGGCAACATATATTGAATTTACTTATTTTAATATCTATCATTTTTTTAACTTATTTTCTTTGTTCAACGCAAAATTCAAATTTATTTTGGTCTTTAATTGTCATCTCTTTTTTAGTTGGCATTTTACTAATAATTCCAATAGGCGGAGCTGACATGCCTGTTGTAATTTCAATGTTGAACTCTTATTCAGGTTGGGCAGCAGCAGGAATAGGTTTTACTTTAGAAAATACGGCTTTAATTATTACAGGAGCTTTAGTAGGGTCATCTGGAGCAATTTTATCTTATATAATGTGCAAAGGTATGAATAGATCTTTCTTTAGTGTTATTCTTGGAGGATTTGGGGGAGCAGATCAAATATCTAAATCGGATAATAAAGAGCAAAAACCAGTTAAAAGTGGAAACTCAGATGATGCCGCTTTTTTAATGAAGAATGCCTCTTCAGTTATTATTGTGCCGGGTTATGGAATGGCTGTTGCACAGGCCCAACACGCTCTTAGAGAAATGGTGGATACTTTAAAAAAAAATGGTATCAAAGTTTCTTACGCAATACACCCGGTTGCCGGAAGAATGCCAGGCCATATGAATGTATTATTGGCAGAGGCAAATGTTCCATATGATGAGGTCTTTGAATTAGAAGAAATAAATAATGATTTCGCTAACTGCGATGTTGCCTATGTTATTGGCGCTAACGATGTTACAAATCCAGTAGCAAAAACCGATCCTCAAAGCCCTATTTACGGTATGCCGATTTTAGATGTGGAGAAGGCAAAATCAGTTTTATTTGTAAAAAGAAGTCTTTCACCAGGTTATGCGGGGGTAGATAATGACTTATTTTACAGAGAAAATACTTTAATGTTATTTGCTGATGCAAAAAAAATGACTGAAGACATTATTAAAAGTTTCTAAAAGTGACTCAAATTTATTGTGATATTGCTGATTTAAAAACTATCAAAAAGTACTCTAAGAAGAAAATAGTTAAGGGATTTACTACTAATCCAAGTTTAATGAGAAAAGCAGGTGCAAAAGATTACGAAACATACTCTAAAGAAATCCTTAAAGTATGTAAAGACAAACCAATTTCTTTCGAAGTATTTGCAGATGATCATAATAATATTTTAAAACAGGCACTAAAAATTAAGTCCTGGGGAAAAAACGTTTATGTAAAGATACCAGTCGAAACCTCAAAAGGAGTTTTTATGGGTAACGCTATCCACGAATTAACCAAAAATAACATTAAAATGAATATCACAGCAGTTTATACTTTTAAGCAAACTTTAAAAATATTAAGTAATTTAAAAAAAAATTCTAATGTTATTATATCAATATTTGCTGGAAGAGCTGGAGACGCAGGAAAGGATCCAATACCAGAAATAAAAAAAAGTATTAAGGCAGCAAAAAAATTTAAAAAAGTGAAAATACTTTGGGCAAGTGTAAGAGAACCTTATAACTATTTGCAAGCCTCACAGATTGGTTGTCATATAATAACAATTCCACCTAATATTATCTCAAAAATTGAAAAATTTGGTAAATCATTTAAAAGTTTAACTAGAGATACTGTTAAAGCTTTTTTGGTTGATAGTAGAAAATCTAAATTTAAAATTTGAAGATTGGTTGCGGGGGACGGATTTGAACCGCCGACCTTCAGGTTATGAGCCTGACGAGCTACCAGACTGCTCCACCCCGCGATATTAAATTCTGTTTTTTAATTTATTCAGTTTTTTTACTCTTTTAATATTCTCTTGAAGAATTCTTTTCTTTTTTTCCGAGGGTTTTTCATAATTAGATTTAAGTTTAACAATTTTAAAGAAACCATCTCTTTGAAGTTTTCTCTTTAAAACTCTCAAAGCTTGCTCTACATTATTATCTTTTACGTCTATTTTAATAACATCCTCCAAAAATGCGTAGGTATTAACATCTAAAAAAAATTATGTCTATAATTTTTTATCCAGTTTAAAGATTTTGTTTTTGGGCTTTTTCTTTAAGTTTTTTCTCTCTCTTTATACGTCTTTCAGCCTTATCTAAAGCTTCAGTTAATTCTTTTTGAGAAAATAAATTTATAGCGACAGGGTCTTTTGGGTTTAAACTACTAAAATTCCAATAACTTTTGTTTCTAATTGCAACTACAGAGTTTTTGGTAATACCTACAAGTTTAGCAATTTGAGAGTCTTTTAATTGTGAATGATTTTTAATTAGCCATAGAACAGAGTCTGGCTTATCTTGTCTTTTTGATAAAGGCACATACTTCTTTAATTTTTTTTCTTCTTCTTTTACATCAATGTCGTAGTTTGTAATATTTAGTGGTCTGTCTTGATCTTTACTGGATAAATCAATTTCTTCTTTTGTTAATTGTCCAGAGGTTATTGGATTGTAGGGTTTAATTCCCTTTGCTACTTCTCCATCAGCAATACCTTGTACTTCTATCTCATGCAAGTTGCAAAATTTTGCAATCTGCTTAAATGTTAACGTTGTATTTTCAACAAGCCATACTGCTGTTGCCATTGGCATTAACGGTGTAATTGTCATAATTGGAATTATTTTTTTGTTTCTGATTTAAAGTTTTGAAATTTTTTATTAAATTTACTCACTCTACCTTTATCTAAGATTTTCTGTTTTCCACCTGTCCACGCTGAATGTGATTTTGGGTCAATTTCAAGTTTTAATACGTCTCCTTCATTACCCCATGTTGATTTTGTTTCAAATTGAGTGCCATCTGTCATCTCGACTTTTATTTTGTGATAGTTAGGGTGAATATTTTTTTTCATAGCGAATTTATAGCAAAACAAATTTATAAAACAATTAAAAGATATTAATTTTTTTGTTCAAATCGCCATTTATTCTCTCGTTTGATGCTTTAATGCTTATTTTATTAAATTTTTTTAATTCGAAATTATCAACTATCCCTCCCGCCTCCTTTATAAGTAAAGTACCCGCTGCTATATCCCAAAGATTAACATTTTTTTGTAAACATCCATCAAATCTTCCTGAAGATACATATGCTAAATCTAGGGCTGCGCTTCCAGTATTTCTTATTAAAAAGTTTTCAGGAAGGTTATTCCTAAAATTCACTCCATATAAACAATCATGAATCTTATTTTTTTGTGAAACTCTTATACTCTTATTATTCAAATATGAGCCATTGTTTTTTTCAGCAAAAAAAATTTCATCCTTTATTGGGTCATATATGACACCTGCTATAATCTCTTTATCAACTAATAAAGCAATAGATATACAAAAATGTGGAACACCATTTAGAAAATTAGTAGTTCCATCAATTGGATCAATAATCCAAAAATTTTCTTTATCTTTTTTTTCTATAAAACCACTTTCTTCTGTCAAAATTGAAAAATTTTTTTTAGATTTTTCAAGTTCTGAAATAATAATTTCTTCAGCTTTTTTGTCTGCATTCGTAACAAAATTATTTGGGCCCTTCAAAGAAACCTGTAATTTTTCTAGTTCACCGAAATCTCTTATCAGTATTTTCGAGGCTTTTTCGGATGCTTTGATCATTAGATTTAAGTTAGGAGAAATAGAATTCATATTATACCTTTTTTAAATATTCTATAGTTCTAGTATCGACAACTATTTCGTCCCCAGACTCTATAAATGGTGGTACTTGAATATTAAAACCGTTTTCTAAAGTGGCAGGTTTGTATGAAGAAGAAACTGTTTGACCTTTCAATGCTACGTCCGTATTTTTGACTCTACACTTTATTTGATTAGGTAATTCAACAGAAATTGCCGCATCGTTGTAAAAACTTATTGAAACTTCCAAATTTTCAATAAGTAATTTCCCTTTTTCTCCGACTATCCGTTTATTAACTTCAATTTGTTCAAAGGATTTGGGCTCAATAAAAAAATAATTTTTTTCATCTTCATATAAATAATTATATTTTAATTCATCTAGCGATGCTTTTTCAACAGTTTCACTCGATCTAAATCTTTCATTTAATTTTGTATTTTTATTAATACTTTTCATTTCTACTTGTGCAAATGCTCCACCCTTACCAGGTTTTACATGTTGTGTTTTTAATACTTGCCATAAATCGTTTTTATATTCTAAAAGCATACCAACTCTAATTTCACCAGCGTTAATTTTCATTTAAATTTTTTTATAGCCTCTATAGGTTTATTTTTTTTGTTTTTCCAAATGTAGCCTGAAATAGCTAAAAAGTTTGCTTTATTCAATAAAAGTTTTTGGTAATTATTAGAATTAATACCTCCTATAGCAACTATGGGTTTATCTGTGATCTTTCTAGCCTTTTTTAATGTGTTGACTGATGCTCTATATTTTACCTTTTTTGTTTTTGATAAATTAAAAGCTCCAAAAGCCAAGTAATCAGCTTTATTTCTTATAGCAATTCTAGCTAACTTAATTGAATTGTGGCAAGTCACTCCTATTATTTTATTTCCAACAAGCTTTCTTGCATTTAAGACATTCATATCTTTTTGACCTAGGTGACAGCCATCTGCATTTAATTTTTTAGTTAAAAAAATATCATCATTTATAAGAAAATTTACATTAAAATTCTTACAGATTTTTTTTATTTTTTTTCCAATAATCAATTTTTTTTTTAAACTTTCCTTCTTAAGCCTTAGCTGAAAAAAACTAACTTTATTTGTTTTAAATATTTTAATTAAGTCACTGTAAAAAGATTTTTTGATCCTTAGTGGAGATATTAAATAAATAAATTTTTTTTTATTAATTCTCAAGATCTTTAGACCATTTTCCTTGAGCCGCTAACGTATTCATTTTAGCCCGGTGGTTAAAAATCTTTTGTGTTCCCTCAATATTTTTTGTGTCTTTAGACCAAAATTTTAAGGCACTTTGTTGTAAAGCTCGACCATATGAAAAACTCATAATAAAACTAGTATCATTAATTTTATTAATTAAATTCAGATTTTCTGTTGCCTCTAATTCAGATTGACCTCCAGATAAAAAAGCTATACCTGGAACCTCTGAAGGAACAGAATTTTTTAAACATTCTAAAGTTAATTTTGCAACTTCTTCTTTTGAAATTTTATCTTTACATTTGTTACCAGCTAAAATCATATTAGGTTTAAGTATTATTCCCTTCAAATCAACTTTGTGTAAAATTAATTCTTCAAAACATTTTTTAATCACCTCTGAGGTTTTTGAAAAACAATCTTTTGCGGAATGATCGCCATCCATTAATACTTCGGGCTCGACAATTGGAACCATATTGCATTCTTGAACTAAAGCAGAGTATCTAGCTAGCGCATGAGCATTAGAGTGAATAGAAAGTTTACTAGGATAACTTTTAGATATATTGTAAACACCTCTCCATTTTGTAAATTTTGCTCCAATTCTATAATATTCTTTTAACCTTTCTCTTAATCCATCTAAGCCTTCAGTAATCTTTTCTTCTGGTGACCCTGCTAAAATCTTAGCTCCTGTATCGACTTTTATTCCTGGAGCAGATCCCATATTTAATATTAATTCTGGGATTAAATTTTTTTTTGAAGTTTGTTGTTTTATTGTTTCATCGTATAGTATGACACCACCTATACATTCAGTCATACATGACGCACTAAATAGTATTTCTCTAAATAATAATCTATTTTCTGGAGTTGATTGTACATTTACACTATCTAATCTTTTGGTCATAGTGCCAGTGCTTTCATCCGCAGCAAGAATACCTTTACCTTTTTGTAAAATTTTAAGAGCGATATTATTAAGTTCAGACATTTTAACTTAAAGCTTTTATACCAGGAAGATCTTTTCCTTCAAGATATTCTAAAAAGGCACCACCAGCGGTTGAAACAAAATTAAAATTTTTAATTGCATTGATTTCATTAATCAAAGCTATTGTGTCACCCCCACCTATGACTGAATAAATTGATTTGCTTTTATTTTTTTTTACAATTGTTTTTGCAATCTCATAACTGCCATTTGCAAAGTTAGGATTCTCGAAATATCCTGCTGGCCCATTCCAAAGAACTGTTTCGCTTTTTTCAATAACTTTTTTAATTATATTTATTGTTTTTGGGCCTATATCTAGAATTAAATCATCCTCATTTATTTCACTTAGCTCTTTAACCTTAGATATGCTATTTAGATTTTTTCCTACTAGCACATCTATCGGAAAGGTTATTGAGCAAGAATGTTGTTTTGATTTTTCAAATATTTCTTCAATTATTGCTTCACAATTTTCTTCTTTAATTGATTTCCCTATTTGATTTCCTTTGTAATTAAGAATATTATTTGCCATTCCTCCAACAATAATAATATTGTTAAATTTGGGTATTAAATTTTTAATTATTCCTATTTTTGTGGAAATTTTTGATCCGCCGATAATACAAGTTACTGGCTTTTTAATTTCAGATGTAACTTTTTTCAGAGCATTCAATTCCGCCTCCAATTGGAGTCCCGCAAAAGAGGGCAAGAATTCTGTGATTTTACTCACAGAAGTATGAGCCCTATGAGAACACGAAAATGCATCGTTAACAAACAAATCTGCTAAACTCGCTAATTGTTTAGCAAATAAAGCGTCATTTTTCTCCTCTTCCTTATAAAATCTAATATTCTCTAAGAAAACAATTTCACCTTCTTTTTCTTTGAATAAATCTTCCTTTTTTAATTTAAAAATATCATCACTGATAAGTTTAATTTTCCTATTAATCTTTTCCTCTAAATTTTTACAAATTGGCCTCATAGACAAATCGTTATTTTTTTTTCCTTTAGGACGCCCCACATGCGAGAGAACTATTATACGTGAATTTTTACCAAGTAAAAAATTTATTATTGGTAAAATTTTATCTATTCTTGTTTGATCAGTTACTATGCCATTCTTTAATGGAACGTTTAAATCTAGTCTTAGCAAAACATTCTTATGATCTAGATTTTGGTGATCTTTAATACTCTTCATTAAGAAATCTTGCGAAGATATTCTGCTATATCACACATTCTGTTGGAAAAACCCCACTCGTTATCATACCATGCTGAAATTTTACCCATGTTTTTACCAACTACACTTGTTAAATTTGCATCAATAATTGATGATGCAGGATCATGATTAAAGTCTACTGAAACAAGTTTTTCTTGAGTTATCTTTAAAATTTTATTCTTATTATTTTTGCTAAATTTATTAAAAGACGAATTTATTTTTTCTATACTTAAATCCTTTTTTGTTTGAAAGACCAGTTCGATTAATGAAACATTGGGAGTTGGCACTCTCATAGCAACACCCTCCAGCCTACCTTTTAATGATGGTATAATTTCGCCAATTGCTTTTGAAGCTCCGGTTGAGGTTGGCACTATAGACTGACCAGCAGATCTCGCTCTTCTAGGATCTTTATGAGAATTATCCAGCATTCTTTGATCTGTTGTATAAGAATGAATAGTTGTCATAAAACCTTTTTCAATTCCAAAATTGTTATTTAAAACATAAACAACTGGAGCTAAACAATTAGTTGTACAAGAGGCAGCAGAAATAATTTTATCTTTTTTTGAAATATTCATGTGGTTTACACCATAAACTATAGTTTTGTCTGCGCTTTTACATGGCGCTGAAACAATTACTTTTTTAGCGCCATTTCTAATGTGAGAAATTAATTTATCCCTTGAATTAAATTTACCTGTACATTCAAAAACCATATCAACATTATATGTTTTCCACGGTATGCTACCTAAATTATTTTCCTGCGAATAAGTAATTTTATTTCCATTGATTATTAATTTATTTTTTTCGATTGATATTTTTGCTCTAAATTTTCCATGTATGCTGTCTCTTATTATAAGATCGCAAGCAGTTCTAATATCTGCTCTATTATTAATATGATTAACCTTTAGACCTTTATGTTTTTCCTCAAAAATAGATCTAAGAACCATTCTACCAATTCTACCTAATCCGTTAATTCCAATTTTAGCTTTCAAAATTTTTCCTTAATTTTATTTAAAATATTTTCCTCATTTAATTTAAAATGATCATAAATATCATTATATGGTGCACTTTTTCCAAATTCGTTTATCCCAAAATTCAATCCGCCATCACCAGTATATTTTTTCCAATAGCTCGTCTCAGATGCCTCTATTGAAACCTTTAATAAATTACTTGTTAATATTTCAGATTTATAATTATCATTCTGAGAGTCAAAAATTTCATGGCAAGGCATTGATATAACTTTTGAATAGATATTATCTGTGGCTAATTTATGACTAATTTTACATGCTAGATCTATCTCGGAACCAGTTGAAATTAAAATTAAGTTTAAATTATTTCCAGTCCTCATTATTTCATACGCTCCCTTAGAGCACTGATTAATATCTAAATAATCCTTTCTAATTGGTTTTGTCTTTTGTCTAGTTAAAGCAATAACACTTGGGGTATTTTTATTTTCTAGAGCTATCTGCCAACATTCAAATGTTTCTATCGTATCCGCAGGTCTAAAAACATTTAAATTTGGTATTGATCTGAGTGCTGACAGTTGCTCAATTGGTTGATGTGTGGGCCCATCTTCACCAAGGCCAATAGAGTCGTGAGTGAAAACAAAGATCACTTTTTGACCCATCATAGCCGAAAGTCTAATTGAAGGCTTACAATAATCACTAAATATTAAAAAAGTTCCTCCGTAAGGAATTAGATTACTATGTAAAGAAATTCCATTCATTATTCCACACATAGCATGTTCTCTAACTCCATAATGAATATAATTTCCATCAAATTTTCCTGGTTTAATAATTTTATGATTTTTAGTTTTTGTATTATTAGAGCCAGCTAGGTCAGCTGATCCACCAATAAGATTTTTTAACTTTGATGCAATCTCAAGAAATTTTTCTGAAGATTTTCTTGTCGCCATAGGTTCCAAAGTTTTTGTATAATTTTTCTTAAACTCCTCAATTTCCTCACTTATAGAAACTGGTATTAAATTTTCCTTTTTTATTTTGCCTTTAGAATTAAATTTTTCAGCAGCTAAAGATGCTTTATTTCCAATATCTCTCCATGCATTTAATATTCTATCTGGAATTTCAAAAGGTTTATACTTCCAATTTAATTTTTTTCTAACTAGCGTAATTTCATCTTGACCTAAAGGACTTCCATGGGAAGATGCTTTACCGCCTTTATTAGGAGAACCAAAGCCTATTGTAGTTCTGCAAGATATAGCAATAGGTTTTTTAGAATTTTGTGCTTTTTTTAATGAATTAAAAATTTGTTTTTCGTTATGTCCGTTTATATCTAAATAATTCCAACCGTAACTTTCAAACCTTTTTTTTGTATTGTCTGACACTGCTAAGTTAGTCGGGCCATCTATCGATACAGAGTTATTATCAAACAATAAAATAAGATTCTTTAACTTTAAATGACCTGCTAGACTTAAAGCCTCATGACTTATACCTTCCATTAAACAACCATCCCCAGCTAAAACATAAGTTTTATGATCTATGAATTTCTTACCAATTTTATCTTTTAAAATTTCTTCTGCTAAAGCAAAACCTACTGCATTTGAAATTCCTTGACCAAGTGGACCTGTAGTTGTTTCAATACCAGAGTTTGAATGATATTCTGGATGTCCAGCACATATAGAGTCTAACTTTCTAAAATTTTTTATGTCATCTAAAGAGACACTTTTATATCCAGTAAGGTAAAGCAAAGAATACAAAAGCATAGATCCATGTCCCGCTGATAGAATAAACCTATCCCTGTTTATCCAACTTGGATTTTTTGGATTAAATTTTAAAAAATTTTTAAATAAAACTGTTGCGACATCTGCCATGCCCATGGGCATCCCTGGATGACCAGAATTTGCCGCCTCTACCGCATCTATTGATAAAAATCTAATTGCGTTAGCTAATTGTTTATGTTCTACTTTCAATTGTAAACCTATCTAGACTAAGATGACTCAATTTAATAATATAATATATATATGAAATACTTCAGTGAGAAAGAAAAAAAACTTGAAATGGCTCTGGACAAATTAAAAAAACTTAATTTGGTGGACGAGGAAGGTCTTAAAAATATAGAATTTTTATCTGATCAAAAAAATCAATTAGAAATTGAAAAAAAAGAACTTGAAAATAAATATCAAATTTTAGTTAATGAACATCATAAGTTAAAGGATCAATTTGAGGCTTTAAAAGAAAAAAACTCAAAGCATAAAATAGATCAATTAAAATTTAACGAGAAAATTGATGAATTAAACCAGGAAACAGATATTCTGTTGGATGAAATCGATAAATGGCAAATGTAAATATTAAATTTAATGGCAAAGATTTCCTTTTATCTTGCGATGATGGCCAAGAAGAACACTTAGAAGAGTTAGCAAATCATCTTGGCGATAAATTCAATAAGTTAAAGTCAGACTTAGGAAATATTGGGGAAAATAAATTATTATTAATTACATCGATAAAAATAATGGATGAATACTTCGAGACAAAAAAGAAAGTAGATATTAACAAAAAAGAAATACAGAATATTACTGAAAAATTTAAAGAGCTTAAGACTTTAGCTTATGATTATAAAGGCGACAAAGAAAATGAGGCAAGAAATCTCTCTGATAATATTTCTAGACTAGAGGACGAGATAGAAAATTTAAAAAATGAATACGATAAAATAATTTCAAATACGACTCAACAAATAGAAGAATTTGTTCAAAAAACAAATTTAAAAAACTAATTTTTAGTTGTGAAAAAATCTCAAATAAGGAAAATAATTTTAAAAAAAAGATTTAATTTTAATTTTAAAAATAAGAAAATTAACTATCTAAATTTGATAAAGTTGATAAAAACTTTATCTAAAAATAGAAAAGTAGGTTTGTATTACCCAATTGGGTCTGAGGTTTCTACAATTGAAATAATTCAATATTTAAGAAAAAAAAAATATACTATTTCTCTACCGGTTTTAGAAAAAAGTTCTAAAATGTCATTTTATGAATGGAATGAAAAAAGTCCTCTAAAAATTAATAATTTTGGTATACCGGAGCCTATCAAATTAAAAAAAATTATACCTTCTACACTTATAATTCCAATCGTTGCTTTTGATGCTAATTTGAACAGAATTGGATACGGTGGAGGATTTTACGATAGATTTATAAGTAAACTAGAAAAAACTAAAAAGATCTTAAAAATTGGTCTTGCTCTTTCCTGTCAAAAAATAAATAAAGTTCCAACTAACAGGTTTGATAAAAAAATGAATTATATAATTACTGAAAAAAAAATCTACAAATGAGAATTCTTTTTCTGGGAGACATAGTAGGACCATCTGGCTGCAGAGTTGTCAAAAAATACCTGCCAGACATAATTAAACAAAAAAATTTAGACTTCGTTGTTGCTAATGGTGAGAATGCTGCAGATAACGGAGTAGGTATAACTGAAAAAATTTCAAATGAGTTATTTCAATGTGGAATAAATGTTATAACTACGGGAAACCATGTTTGGGATCAAAAAGAAACAGTTGAGCATATTGAGAAAGAAAAAAAACTTTTAAGACCTTATAATTTAACTGATCCCGCTCCTGGAAAAGGTTTTGAAATTTTTGATAGTAAAAATAATTTTAAAGTTGGTGTTTTAAATTTAATGGGAAATGTTTTTATGAAAAAGTGCGATGACGTTTTTATCAAAATAGAAAAATTTTTAAAAAATTATTATCTAAAAAAAAATTATGATTTTTTAATAATTGATTTTCATGGAGAAATAACTAGCGAGAAGATGGCAGTTGGTCATTTATTTGATGGAAAAGCAACTTTGATTACAGGTACACATACCCATGTTCCAACAAATGATGCAAGAATTTTAAAAAAGGGTTCTGCTTATATAACAGACTCAGGAATGTGTGGAGATTATGACTCTGTAATCGGTATGAATAAAGATAATTCAATAAATAAGTTTTATAAAAAAAAAGCTGAAAAACATTTTCCATCTTTAGGAACAGGGACCTTATCAGGTGTTATTGTTGATTGTTGCTTAGAAACAGGTCTAGCTAAAAAAATAGATAGTCTTGTGATGGGAGGTGTTCTACAGAATACAAATTAATATGGCAGGTCATTCACATTGGGCTGGAATTAAACACAAAAAAGGAAGAGCAGATAAAGAAAGGTCAAAAATTTTTTCTAAATTGTCCAGGGAAATTACTGTTGCAGCAAAGCTAGGCGACAAAGATCCTGATATGAACCACAGACTAAGATCGGCAATACAAGCTGCAAGATCAGCTAATATGCCTAAAGACAATATTGATAGAGCAATTGATAAATCAAAATTTAATGATCAAGCTAGTTTTGATGAAATTAGGTATGAGGGATTTGGCAATTTTAAAATCGCTGTAATTGTGGAAGCACTAACTGATAACAAAAATAGAACAGCATCAAAAATAAGAGAAATTTTTCAGAAAAATGGTGGCAATCTAGGCACCCAAGGTTCTGCTGCACATAATTTTAAACATCTTGGTATAATAAGAGTAGATGCTGCGCAAATAGAGCCTGATAAAATTTTAGAAATAGCTATAAACTCTGGAGCAGATGAGTGTTTCTCTAACAAGATTTATCACGAGATACATTGTAATAAAGACAATATTTATGATGTAAAAAAAATTATGGAGAAAGAAATTGAAAATTTTTTGTCTACAAATATTGAGTGGTATCCATTAAATAAGATTAGCTTAAAAAAAGAGCAATTTTTAGAAGTTAAAAAGTTTTTAGATTCTTTAGAAGATCACGACGATGTACAAAAGGTATACTCGAACTTAGAAATGTTGGAATAAAAATGTTAATTATAGGCATAGATCCAGGGATAAAAGGGGCTATATGCATTCTAAAAGATGGAAATATTTTAGATGTATTTGATATGCCAATAATGCCGGTAGGTAAAAAAAACAAGTCCCAAGTCAATGGTTCACAAATTTATAATGAAATACAAAAAGCAATTTTAAATGAAGATAAAAAGGATATAAAAGTAGTTATAGAACAAGTTTCAGCAATGCCTGGTCAAGGAGTCACAAGCATGTTCAATTTTGGACAATCTTTTGGAGTTCTTAAAGGTATATTTTCAGCTATGCAAATACCCATGGACTTCGTTTCACCTGTAAAATGGAAAAAGTATTATAACCTTATAAATACCCAGAAAGATTCCAGTAGGACTAAAGCAATTGAGTTTTTTCCATATATTTCCTCTAAATTATCAAGAAAAAAAGACGCTAATAAAGCTGACGCAATATTAATAGCTAGCTTTTACTATCAAAACCAAAAAAATTAAGACAAATTGATGACACATTTTAGTGTGAAAGATTTTTCATGGAAGCAGATATAACTTCTCAAGCAGTTGGCTTAGGTAGCTCTGTTGATTTTTCTTTAATGAGCTTGTTCTTAAGAGCTGATTTTGTTGTCAAATCAGTTATTATTATTTTGATTGCTGCCTCAATATACTCTTGGGCAATTATTATTGAAAAATTTAAAATGTTCAAAAAATTAAATCAAAGCAGTATCGAATTTGAGGAAAAATTTTGGAAATCTAAATCCGCTGAGAGCTTTTACAATAATCTTCCTGCAAACAAAGATGACCCAATGTCTAATGTTTTTAGAAAAACAATGCAGGTTGTTTTAAAATCTAGATCAAGAAGCAATCTTAACGAAAAATTATCAGGTTTGTTAGAGTCTAATATAGTGTCAGAAATTAATTTTCTTGAAAAAAATTTTTCATTTCTTGCTACTGTGGGTTCAACAGCCCCTTTTATTGGTCTCTTTGGAACGGTTTGGGGCATAATGAATTCATTTCAATCAATAGCTGTATCAAGAAATACAAGCCTAGCAATTGTTGCACCAGGAATTGCGGAAGCATTATTTGCAACAGCCCTAGGTTTATTGGCAGCCATTCCAGCTGTCATCGCTTACAATAAATTTAATAATGACTCGAAGAAATATTCTCAAAGATTAGAAAACTTTGCTAAAAGATTTTTATCTATAATTTAACCTATGGCTTTTAGTCTAAAAAAAAATTCTAATGAACCAATGAGTGAAATAAATGTTACTCCATTTGTGGATGTTATGCTTGTTCTATTAATTGTTTTTATGGTAACAGCACCATTGTTGACTGTCGGTGTTCAGGTCGATCTACCAGAAAGTTCTGCAGATTCACTACCTGAGGAACAAGAACCGTTAACTTTGACAATTAACTCTAAAGGTGAAATATTTATTCAAGAAGCAAAAGTAGACTATGATAATGTAATAGCAAAAATACTTGCGGTTTCGAAAAATAGAACTGATACAAGAATTTATGTTAGAGGAGATAAAACTATAAATTACGGAAGAGTTTTGGAGGTCATGGGCATGCTATCAGGGTCCGGCTTCACAAAAGTAGCTTTAATTTCAGAACCTTATAAAGAAAGATGAAATTTCATAATCTTCTAATAAAAGATGATAGGATAATGATAAAGAATGTTGCAATATCCACTGTATTGCATATTATTTTAGTTGTTATTACCGCTCTAACTTTTCCTTTCATTGCAAAAAAACCTATAGATTTGCCCCCTCTAATATCAATTGAACTAATTCAGATAACTGACAAAACAAATATACCATTTGCACCTAAGGCAAGAAAAATCATAGAGAAAGTTAAAGAGAAAGAAAAAATTGTTTCTGAGCAAGCACCACCAAAACAGATTAAGAAAGAAAAACCTGATGCGATACCCCTACCAGAACAAAATCAAGAGATAGTAAAAAAGCCTGAAAAGGACGTCCAGAACCCAGAAAAAATAGATGAAGAAATTAAACAAGTATCAGAATTTGAAAAAGATGAATTATTTGATCCAAACAATATTGCAGCATTAATAGATAAATCTAAAGAGGAGTCAGCAGAAACAACTAATAAGTCAGATAAAATAACTCAATCAAATCAAAAAAATATTACAACAAGTGCCTTAACCTTGAGTGAGGAAGATGCGTTAAAAGCACAAATTTTTGGTTGCTGGAGCATCCCATTAGGGTTACCTTACAACGAAAATTTATTAGTCAGAATTAAATTAAGTTTAAAGCCTGATGGCACTGTAATAAATTCTGAAATTTTGGATCATGCAAGAATGAATAAACCTGGACAAGGTTTTTATAAAGTGCTTGCAGAAAGCGCTTTAAGGGCAATTAGACTTTGTCAACCTTTAAGAGTACCTACAACCGGATATGAAAGATGGAAAAATCTTCAATTAAATTTTGATGCTAGAGAAATGTTAAAAGGATGAAAAAATCTAAATTATATATATTCGCACTGCTTTTTATAATAATACCAAAAACTTCATTTGGATTAATTGAGGTTGACATTACGAGAGGAAACTTAAATCCACTTCCAATAGCAGTATCTCCTTTGTTCATTGAGTCAAAGTCAGTTAAAGAATTTCAAAATTTATTAAAAAAAGAAAATATTGGTGAGGATATATCCTCTGTAGTAGAAAATAACTTAAAGTCCTCTGGGCTTTTTAATCCTCTTAAAAAAGAAGCGTTCTTACAAAAACCTGACATTGCTCATCTAAAACCAAGATTCGAGGATTGGTCTTTGATTAAAGCTCAAGCTCTTATTACAGGCGAGGTTAAGTATGAGAATGAAAAACTTAGAGTAGAGTTTAGATTGTGGGATGTTCTTGCAGGAAAAGAAATGATGGCTTTAGCTTTTACAACAGTGCCAGATAATTGGAGAAGAGTTGGCCACATTATTACGGACAAAGTTTATCAAAGGTTAACTGGTGAAAAAGGTTACTTTGACACTAGGATCATTTATGTATCCGAAGAAGGTCCGAAGACTAATAGAATTAAGAAATTGGCAATTATGGATCAAGATGGATATAATACAAAGTATTTAACTTTAGGCAATGAGCTGGTGTTAACTCCAAGATTTAATCCAACAAACCAAATGGTTACTTATCTGTCATATTTTAAAAACTTACCAAGAGTTTATCTATTAGATATTGAAACAGGAGTTCAAGAAGTTGTTGGTGATTTTCCAGGAATGACATTTGCTCCAAGATTTTCTCCAGATGGAAAAAAAATAATTATGAGTTTTGCTAAAGATGGTAACTCAGATATATATACAATGGATCTAGAAAATAGAATTGTTGAAAAGATTACCAATCATCCCTCTATAGATACTTCACCTTCGTTTTCACCTGATGGTAAATATATATGTTTCAACTCTGATAGGAGTGGCTACCAACAAATTTATGTCATGAAAAGTGATGGCTCAAAAGTTAAAAGAATTTCTTTTGGTAAGGGTTTGTATGGCACCCCAGTATGGTCTCCTAGGGGAGATCTAATAGCATTTACCAAACTTCATAAAGGCAAGTTCTATATTGGTGTGATGCGAGTAGATGGAAGTGGAGAAAGATTGCTAACAGAAAATTACTACCAAGAGGCACCATCATGGTCTCCTAATGGTAGAGTACTAATATTCTATAGGGAAACCAAGTCAGATTCTGAAGGTAAAGGTTTTTCAGCAAAATTATGGTCTATAGATTTGACTGGATATAATGAGAGATTAGTTGACACTAAAACTGATGCTTCAGACCCATCCTGGTCGTCATTATTAAGTGAATAATAATAAAAATTTACTAAAACTTATTAAATTCTTGATTTTTAAGCTTGAAAGATCTATTTAGGTGTGAAAAAGTATATAATTATATTTAAGGAGCAGTAATGAAACTAAACAAAATTTTTAAAAACATCCTTTTTGTTGTTTTAGCAGGAATATTTTTATCTGCTTGTGCAACAAAAAAAGTATCAAATCAAATGCAGGGGGATGTTTACACTGGTAAAGATACAGTTGAATATCTAGCATCAGGAGTGCCGGACAGAGTTTTCTTTGCAACTAATGAGTCAGTCTTAACAACTGCTTCTAGAGAAACCTTAAGAAAACAAGCTGCTTGGTTAAGAAAAAATTCAAAAGTTAACGTTGTATTGGAAGGTCATGCAGACGAAAGAGGAACTAGAGAATATAACCTTGCTTTAGGTGAAAGAAGAGCTAACGCCGCTAAAGATTATTTGATGACTTACGGAATATCTGGGAACAGAATATCAGTAATAAGTTATGGTAAAGAAAGACCAGTAGACTCTGGATCAAATCCATTAGCTTGGTCAAAAAATAGAAGATCAGTAACAGTAAAAGCAAATTAATTTGTTAAAAATTAAGACCCTAGTTTTAAAAAACTAGGGTCTTTTTTTTGCCATCATTATAAATATTAATCAAATTATGGTTTTTAATAAACTTTTTAATAAAACATTTTCATATCTGATTATATTTTTAGGCATCTTAATCTCTCCATCAAGTGCTGAAGAAGATACTCTAGAAATTCTGGAAAAATTAAAACAAGATGTTAAAACTTTAGAGAAAGCTGTATATTCACAGTCATCAGAAAATATTACCAGCAATAGTCCGGTTTTAAGTAACAATGACGAAGATGTACTAACTAGACATTTGTTGAAGTTATCAGAGATTGAACAACAGTTCCAACAATTGACTAATAAGTTTGAAGAAATTAATTTTAAAATTGATAAACTATCTAGCAGGCTATCTAAAGTACAGGCTGATAATCAATTAAGATTTCAAGAACTTGAAGTCGGCAATGTTAACAATGTTGTTACCTCAAAACCTGATAAAACTTTACCTGGCTCATCCCAACCCCAAGACTTAGGTGCAATTACTTACAAAGATACTGAAACACAAGATTTAGTACAAAAGACACAGTCTATTGAAACAACGAGCAGTGTAGTTACAGAAAATTTTGTAACAGAAGAAAAAATTTTACCAAAAACAGATCCAAAGAACCAATATAATTTTGCAACCAGTCTTCTAAAACAAGGTGATTACACTACAGCTGAAAGAGCTTTAAGAGAATTTGTGATGGATAATCCAGAACATAACTTAGCTGGGAATGCCCAATATTGGTATGCAGAAACTTTCAGAATAAGACAATTGTATACTGACGCCGCGTCAGCATATTTAGAGGGTTATCAAAAATATCCAAAAAGTGAAAAGGCAGCTATAAATTTACTTAAGCTTGGAGTATCATTAGTTCAAATTGGAGAAAAAGATCAAGGTTGTTTAATGATTAAAGGAGTAAAAAAGGAATATCCAAAAGCTAAACAATCTGTGCTTCAAAAAGCTAAATATGAAGAGAAAAAGTTTGACTGTCAAAAACAAAGTTCATAAAAAAATTTTAAGTTATCTTAAAAATAAAGAATTTAAAAAAATTTATAAAAATTTTGAAGAATTTTTAAAATATAGAAAAATTAGCTCTTTTGTAGTCGCTTTATCAGGTGGTTCAGACAGCCTTGCACTAGCATACTTTTCAAAATGTTTTCAAATTCTAAATAATAAAAAAGTTTATTACGTTCATGTCGATCACAAAATAAGAAAAAACTCATCTGAAGAGGCTAGAGATTTAAAATTATTGATGAACAAATCCTGCATTAAATGTGAAATATTATCTTGGAAAAAAATTACAGAAACGAGAATTACTCAGGAAAATGCTAGAATAGCCAGATATAGTTTGTTAGAAAGATTTTGCAAAAAAAAGAGGATTAATGCCTTGTTATTAGGTCATCATCAGGATGATTTATACGAAAATTTTTTCATTAGAATGTTAAGAGGCTCTGGAATAAGAGGATTAACATCATTTTCATCAAAAGATACTTTTATCAATAAAAGTTTAAAAGGCTATAGGCCTTTCCTAAATATTACAAAAAAAACATTACTAAAAGTTACAAACAAAGTTTTTGATTATTATATTGATGATCCTTCTAATTCTAATGATCAGTTTTTAAGAATTAGAGTAAGAAATTTATTGAAAAATTTGCAGAATGAAGGTTTTGATAAAAGCAAATTTGATTTAACTTATTGTAATTTAAACTCTGCTAACGAAACATTGAAATATTATTCAGATCAAAATATTTTTAAAAACACTAACTATTTTAGTAAAAATTTTAAAGATACAGTTGTCATTAATCGTGAATTTTTTAAACAACCTGATGAAATTGTCCTTAGATCACTTTCAAACCTAATCTCAAAAACAAACAGCAAATACTATTATCCTAGAGGTAAATCTTTGCTTAAAAAAATCTCAGAATTAAGAGCTAATTCTTTTAAAAAAACTACTTTAGGCGGCTGTATTATAGAAAGAGTTAATAATACAACACTAATTTACCCTGAAAACATAAAATAAACTAAATTATGTTACAATTTAGCACTTGTTTAATACAGAATAATTCTTACTTTAAAGTCTAGATATGAATTTTAAAAATCTAGCAATGTGGGCAATTATAGTCGTTCTGACTATAGGACTCTATAATATGTTTAAAAACCCGCAAAATATCAAATCGACAAATAATGAAAAGATTATATTTTCAGAATTTTTGAAAGAAGTTGATAACGGAAGAGTTGTAGAGGTTCAGATACAGGGAAATAATATAAAAGGTGTGATGGCAAATGGTAAAACCTTCACTACTTACTCTGCAAACTATCCAAATTTAGTTGAAAAATTGTCTGAAAGCGGGGTAAGCATTTCAGCTGTTCCAACAGATGAAAAAATGCCATCACTCCTTGGAGTTCTTTTATCCTGGTTCCCAATGTTACTGCTAATTGCAGTTTGGATTTTCTTTATGAGACAAATGCAAGGTGGCAAAGGTGGGGCTATGGGTTTTGGAAGATCCAAAGCAAAGATGATGAACGAAGTTAAAGGAAAAGTTACTTTTAATGATGTAGCAGGTGTTGAAGAAGCAAAAGAAGAAGTTGAAGAAGTTGTTGAGTTTTTAAGAGATCCAAAAAAATTTAGTAGATTAGGTGGCAAAATACCTCGAGGCTGTCTTTTAGTTGGCCCCCCCGGAACTGGTAAGACACTTCTTGCAAGAGCGATAGCAGGGGAAGCAGGCGTTCCATTCTTTACAATATCAGGTTCAGATTTTGTTGAAATGTTCGTTGGAGTAGGAGCTTCAAGAGTTCGTGATATGTTTGAACAGGGTAAAAAACACTCTCCTTGTATTATTTTTATAGATGAAATTGATGCAGTTGGCAGAAGTAGAGGTGCTGGTTTAGGTGGTGGTAATGATGAAAGAGAGCAGACACTAAACCAATTGTTAGTTGAGATGGATGGCTTCGATACAAATGAAGGAGTAATAATTATTGCAGCTACAAACAGACCTGATGTTTTAGATCCAGCTTTATTAAGACCAGGTAGATTTGACAGACAAGTTGTTGTATCTAATCCAGACATAATTGGAAGAGAAAAAATTCTGAAAGTCCATGCTAAAAAAATATCGATGTCTCCTGATGTGAATTTGAGAACTGTTGCTAGAGGAACCCCAGGTTTTTCTGGCGCTGATTTAGCTAACCTTGTTAATGAAGCAGCTTTATTAGCAGCAAGAAAAAATAAAAGAATTGTAACATCCCAAGAATTTGAAGAAGCAAAAGATAAGGTTATGATGGGTGCTGAAAGAAGATCAATGGTTATGACAGAAGAAGAAAAGAAACTAACTGCTTACCATGAAGCGGGCCATGCGATTGTTACACTTAATGAGAAAGCAGCTTATCCTATCCACAAGGCAACAATCATACCACGAGGTAGAGCGTTAGGAATGGTAATGCAACTGCCAGAAAGGGATGAAGTTTCTCAAACGAGAGAACAATTACATGCACAAATGGCAATTGCTATGGGGGGAAGAGTAGCTGAAGAAATCATTTTTGGAGATGATAAGGTTACAACTGGAGCTTCTAGTGATATTGAACAAGCTACAAAAAGAGCTAGAGCTATGGTGATGAGAGCAGGATTAAGTAAAGAACTAGGCCCTATACTTTATGGAGAAAACGAGGAAGAAGTTTTTCTTGGTAGATCAGTTGCTAGACAACAAAATATGTCTGAAGAAACAGCGAGAAAAGTGGATGCTGAGATTAAAAGATTTGTAGACATGGGATATGAAAGAGCTAAAAAAATTCTTAAAGACAAGATTGAGGATTTACATAAATTGGCGAAGGCACTTCTTGTGTATGAAACTCTAACAGGAACAGAAATAGAGGACTTAATTAACAAAAATGTCTATCCGCCTAATAAAGAAGACTTAAAAGTTGAGGAAGATAATTCGGGTTCAGCATTAGGATCTATTGGTTTAAAACCTAAAATAGTTCATTAAAATTAATGTCAAAATATTACACAAGAGCGTGTAATTTTTATTACGGCAAATCATCATTAGAAATGCTTAAGAAAAAAAAAGCACTTTCATTACATGGTAATAAAGAATTATCCTTTGATACAGTTGAAATTTTATCCAGAAAAAAAAAAAGAAAAATAAACATTAACATTATCAACTCGTTAAGTTTTGGTCTAAAAAAAAAAATAAAAGAAGACTTAAAGAAAATCACAAAAAAAAAAACATTTTGTAAGATAAGCTTGAAAGAACCTTTATTGATTGGAATATTAAATCTCACACCTGATAGTTTTTCAGATGGAGGACGATACAATCAGATTGGCTCAGCATTAAAAAGAGTGAATTCACTATTAAAAGCTGGTTGTAAAATTATAGATGTAGGAGGAGAGTCAACTCGACCGGGATCTAAAGATATAGATGAAAATATTGAATGGAAAAGAATAAAGAATTTACTCAAAAAAATTAGAAGTTATAAATTTTTGTTATCTTTAGATACTAGAAAAACTTTTGTTATGCGTAACGCTTTTAGATATAAACTTAATATTGTTAATGATGTTTCTGGATTTTCATACGATACCAAAACTATTGATTTCCTTAAAAAAACAAAACTTCCTTTGATCATTAATCATTCAAAAGGAGTACCAAGGACGATGCAAAGAAAACCTTCTTACAAGAATGTTCTTCTAGAAATATACGATTTTTTTGAAAAAAAAATTGAACTTTTAAGAAAAGCTGGAATAAAGCATAACAATATTATTTTAGATCCAGGAATAGGTTTTGGAAAAAACTTGAAACATAATATTACCATAATGAACAATATTTCTGTCTTCCACTCTTTAGGTTTTCCTATAATGTTAGGCTCTTCTAGAAAAAGATTTATAAAATATATTTCTGGTAAGAATGATAGTAATATTAAACTTGGAGGCACATTAGCATCATCCATTCATGCTATGATGAATGGGGTTCAAATAATGAGAGTTCATGACTTTAATGAAATTTCTCAAGGATTAAAGGTGTTTAAATCTATTAACAATTAAAATGTCAAAAAAATATTTTGGTACTGACGGTATTCGAGGACAAGTTAATCAAGGAAATATCAATGGCGAAATGTTTTTTAAATTTGGTTTAGCAGCCGGAACTTATTTTAAAAATCTAAGAAAATCTAAACAAGTAGCAATTATCGCAAAAGATACAAGATTATCAGGTTATACATTAGAGCCCGCACTAGTCTCAGGTCTTGCATCAACTGGAATGCACGTATTTTTATTGGGACCTTTACCAACAAACGGACTTGCAATGTTAACAAAAAAAATGAAAGCAAATATGGGAATTATGATAACTGCATCTCACAATCCCTATTACGACAATGGTTTAAAACTTTTTGGTCCAGATGGATTAAAATTATCAGATAAAATTGAAATGAGAATTGAAAAACTTATAGACTCTAAAATAATAAAAAATTTATCTAATCCTAAAAAATTGGGTAGAGTTAAAAGGTTAGAAAATGCGAATGATGACTATGTTAAAATTTTAAAAAAAAATTTTCCTAGTAATTTTAATCTTAAAAAAATGAGGATTGCAATAGATTGTGCAAATGGTGCTGGATATAAATCAGCCCCGAGTCTTTTAAAATCACTGGGTGCAAAAATTTATGAGACTGGAACTTCACCTAATGGATTTAATATAAACTCAAAATGTGGATCGACCTTTCCACAAAAAATACAATCATTCGTAAGAAAAAATAAGGCACATATTGGTATAGCTTTAGATGGTGATGCAGACAGAGTAATATTAGCAGACGAAAGAGGCAAAATAATAGATGGAGACCAAATTATTGGAATGTTAGCCACAAGATGGAAGAGAAAAAAAATATTAAAAGGTGGTGTAGTCGGAACCTTAATGTCAAATTACGGACTACAAAAATATTTCAAAAATAAAAAAATAAAATTCTTAAGGGCAAAAGTTGGTGACAGATATGTAAAAGAAAAAATGCAGAAAAATAAATTTAATCTGGGAGGTGAGCAATCAGGACATATTATTTTAGGAAAATTTGCAACTACAGGAGATGGCTTATTGGTTGCTTTAGAAGTATTGTTTGCAATGAGAAAAGGCAAAAAGGCTAGTGAAATTTTTAAAGTATTTAAACCAACTGAACAATTATTGGAAAATGTTACTGTTAAAGACAAATCAATCATAGATACTATTAAGTGTAAAAATGCTATCAAAAAAGCCTCTAAAGCAATTAAAAAGCAAGGAAGAATTTTGGTAAGAAAATCTGGTACAGAACCTAAAATTAGAATAATGGTTGAAACAGATAATAAAAAATTATTATTAAATTGTATAAATATTGTTAAAAGATCTTTGAATTAATTTGAAAATAAAATCTAAAGTATTAGTAATTGCAGGATCAGACTCTTCTGGTGGAGCAGGGATTCAAGCAGATATTAAAACTATTACAGCCCTCGGCTCTTATGCAATGACAGCAATTACAGCGGTCACGTCTCAAAATACTGTTGGAATAAATTCTATAATTCCAATCCCAATAAATGTAATTTCAAAACAAATTGAATTTACCTCAAATGATATAAAACCAGACGCGATTAAAATAGGGATGTTACATTCTGAAAGTGTGATTAAAACAGTTCTTAAATCATTAAATAAATTAAATATTAAAAGAATTATACTTGATCCTGTGATGGTAGCAAAAGGGGGTCAAAGATTAGTTAACAAAAAATCAATCAAATTATTGAAAAATAATTTATTAAAAAAAGTTACATTAGTTACTCCCAATGTTCCTGAGGCAGAAGTTCTCTCAGGTATTTCTATAAAAACAGTTGAAGACATGGTTTATGCTGCAAAAAAAATAAATATTTTAGGTGTAAAAAATGTTTTAATAAAAGGTGGTCATCTCAATACAAAGAAAATTCACGACGTGCTTTTAAGTAATAATAAAGTAGAGATATTCAATAGCAAAAAAATAATAACAAAAAATACTCATGGAACCGGTTGTACACTTTCAAGTGCAATTGCTACATTTTATTCATGTGGAAAAACTCTAAAGAAATCTTGTGAGCTAGGAATAAATTATGTTAACCGTGCTATAATGTTAGGACCAAATTACGGTAAAGGCCATGGACCAATTAATCATATAAACAATATAGAAATAAAAAAAATTAAATGAAAAATGTTGCAGTAGTTGGATCTCAATGGGGTGACGAAGGAAAAGGAAAAATCGTAGATTGGTTGTCTAGTGAGGCTGACATAGTAGTTAGATTTCAGGGAGGCCATAACGCTGGGCATACGCTAGTTATAGATGGTATTACATACAAGTTAAGACTTCTACCATCAGGAATAGTAAGAAAAGATAAAATTTCAATAATTGGAAACGGCGTCGTGGTTGATCCTTGGGCTTTGTTAGATGAAATTGATGAGATTAAATCTAAGGGAATTAAAGTTAGCCCTGAAAATTTAATAATATCTGAATCAGCAAATTTAATATTGCCTTTTCATAAAGAAATGGATGAAATTAGAGAGGACACTGCTGGTAGAGCTAAAATTGGAACTACTAGAAGAGGTATCGGACCAGCATATGAAGACAAAGTTGGCAGAAGATCAATAAGAGTAATGGACTTAATATCTGAAGAAAATTTAGACCATAGGCTTGAAACTGTATTATTGCATCATAATGCTATAAGGAAAGGACTAGGAAAAAATATTTACCAAAAAGATAAATTAAAAAAGGATTTATTAAAAATCGCTCCAGAAATTTTAAAATTCTCAAAACCAGTATGGAAAAAAATAGACGAATTTAAATCTCAAAATAAGAAAATTTTATTTGAGGGCGCACAAGGCGTTCTTTTGGATGTTGATCACGGAACATATCCATTTGTAACTTCCTCAAATACTGTTGCATCTTCAGCCGCCACTGGTTCAGGTTGTGGGCCAAGTTCTATAAATTATGTTTTAGGTATAACAAAAGCTTACACAACACGAGTTGGTGAAGGGCCTTTTCCCACAGAGTTAAAAGATGAAATTGGAGAGGAACTTGGCACTAAAGGAAAAGAGTTTGGAACAGTAACTAGCAGAAAAAGGCGGTGTGGTTGGTTTGATGGGGTTTTAGTTAGACAAACAATTAAAATCTCAGGAATTAATGGAATAGCTTTAACTAAGCTCGATGTTTTAGATGATTTAGATCATGTGAAAATGTGTATTGCATATGAATTAGATGGAAATAAGATTGATTATTTACCAGCAGCAGTTGATGATCAATTAAAAGTAAAGCCAATTTATAAAACTTTTGAAGGCTGGAAAACATCTACAAAAGGAACAAAAAATTTTAAAGATTTGCCTGAAAATGCAAAAAAATATATTCGTGAGTTAGAGCAATTTATAGAAACTAAAGTATCAAGTATCTCAACTAGCCCCGAAAGAAATGATACTATCTTAATTGTAGATCCTTTTAAAAATTAATTAGCAGGTAATAAATTTTTAGAGTTAGCCGAGTTAAGCATATGTTTTTGAAGCTTTTCAAATGCTTTATTCTCAATTTGTCTTATTCTTTCTCTACTGATTTTAAATTTTTTACTCAAGTCCTCTAAAGTTTTTGGACTATCTGTCAAACGTCTTGAATACAAAATTTCTTTCTCTCTTTCGTTAAGAATTTTAATTGAGTCTTTTAATAGATCTTTTCTTTGCTCCATTTCTTCTTGATGAGCGATTTTTAGATCATGGTCCATTGTTTTATCTACTACCCAATCTTGCCATTCATCCCCATCTTCGCCAATTGGTGCATTCAATGATTGTTCTTTACCTGACAATCGTCTATTCATTGAAACAACTTCATCTTCACTTACATCTAAAGTTGATGCAATTTTTTTAACATCTTCATCTTTCAAATCTCCTTCATTTTTAGGAGCAATTTGATTTTTTAATTTTTTTAAATTGAAAAATAATTTTTTTTGAGCTGTGGTAGTACCTATTTTAACTAAACTCCAAGATCTCAGAATATATTCCTGTATAGCAGCCTTTATCCACCACATAGCATATGTTGCAAGTCTAAAACCTTTTTCAGGTTCAAATTTCTTAACAGCTTGCATTAGACCCACGTTGCCTTCTGATATTATTTCATTTAGGGGTAAACCATATCCCTTGTAGCCCATCGCAATTTTAGCAACTAATCGCAAGTGACTCGTAACTAATTTTTCTGCAGATTTGACATTACCTGTATTTTTCCAATTTTTTGCCAACATGTACTCTTCTTCTGCATCAAGCATAGGAAACTTTTTAATTTGCTCTAAATATAGCGATAAACCACCTTCGTTGGTTAAAGCTGGATATTTGAATGTTGAACTACTCATTTGTAAGACTTATTTAATTAATTTTTTTAAATTTACAATGTATAAAATTTTAAGCATTTCTTAGGCTTTTTAGAATATTTTCAAGATCATTTGGTAATTTAGATTTAAAATTCATTCTTTTATTTTTAGTCGGATGAGTGAAACCTAAGCTGACGGCATGTAAAAATTGCCTGTCTAAATTCATGATTTTTTTTTCTAAGTCTTTATTTATATCTTTTATTTTTTTAAATTTTTTTTTATATTTTTGATCACCAACTATGTTATTACCTTTATAACTCATATGAACTCTTATTTGATGGGTTCTTCCAGTTTCTAATTTACACTCAATTAAACTAAAAGTCGGAACTGTTTCTTTTTCAAATATTTCAAGCGTTTTATAATTCGTAATTGAATTTTTTCCTTTCGATAAACTAACAGACATTAATTGTCTGTTTTTGGAGCTTCTTGTTATAAAAGTTTCTATTTTACCATTACTGGGTCTAAGTTTTCCCCAAACTAAAGTTTGATATTTTCTTTCTATTGAGTGTTCACTGAATTGATTTGACAAATTTTCATGTGTAAAATTGTTTTTTGCAATTACCACTAATCCCGAAGTATGTTTGTCAATTCTATGAACGATACCCGGTCTTAGCTCACCGTTAATATTTGATAATTTTTTTTTATAATTAATTAATGCATTAACAAGTGTTCTGTCTTTATTTCCTGCGCCCGGATGCATTGAAATGTCCGCTTTTTTATTTAACACAAGCAAATCATTGTCCTCATAAATTATATCAATTTTATATTCAAATGGTTTAAGGTTTACTTCTTCAGGCTCAGGAATTATTAGGCTAATTTTGTCGTTTATTTTGATTTTTTTAGAGGGATCGTCATTAAGTTTATTGTTTATACTTAAATTTTTTTTAAGTATTAAATTCTTGATTTTAGATCTACTTAAATCTTTTTCATATTTATTTATAAATTGATCTACCCGTAAAATATTATCCTGTGTCCCTACTAATAAATTAATGATTTTTTTCATAAATTACTATATTAATACTTTATGCGCTCGTAGCTTAACTGGATAGAGCGCCAGATTTCGGCTCTGGAGGTTCAGGGTTCGACTCCTTGCGAGCGCGCCAAAATTATTCACCTATATTAATTAATGTCCCTTTATCACGTGCCTTATTAAAAGAATAGTAAAATAAAGAAATTCCTAAAAATAGATAAAAAATGTTTAAATATATTGCAGACATTATACTTGAATAGTTCACAGTATTGTTTACTAAAATTGATCTTGCTTCCTCAAAAATATAAACCAAAGGTAATAACTTTGCTACAGTTTGAAAAAACTCGGGTAATATTTCAATTGGATAATAAATACATCCTAAAGGTGCTAATAAAAAAAGTGATGACCATGCAATGTTTTCAAACGCTGGCCCATATCTTAGTAAACCTGATGAAACAAATAAGCCCAATGTAATCCCAAATGCATATAAACTAAAAAATAATAAAAAAAGAGGCGTACCAAGATCTAAAATTGATATACCAAATAATGGCGAAGTAATTAATATTGCAGGTACCAAACCTATCAAAGTTCTTAAAAGAGCAGTCAAAACTAATGATATAATTATTTCACTTATACGAAGAGGCGCAATAAATAAATTTGTAAAATTCCTACTCCAAATCTCCTCTAAAAATAACATATTGAAACTTATGCTTGATCTAAATAAAAAATCGTAAAGAATTGCGCAACTTAGTATGACCCCAACAGTATTATTGTAGTAATCACTATATACCGTAAAAAACTTTGAAATAAATCCCCAAAGGATTATTTGAATTGTAGGCCAATAAATTAAGTCTAAAATTCTTGGTAGAGAACCTTTTATTAAAAAAAAGTGTCTTAAGAAAAGTCCTAAAATTCTATTATAACTCATTTTTAGTTCTATTAAGTTTCAAAAAAACTTCTTCTAAGTTTTTTTTACCGTGTTTATTAATAATTTCTGACGGTGTGCCTCTATCTATAATTTTTCCGTCTTTCATCATTAAAATACTTTTGCAAAGCCTTTTTACTTCATTCATATTATGGGAGGCAAGCAAGATTGACATTTTTTTTTCTGATGAAATTTTTTCTATGAAAGTCCTAACAAAATCTCCTGTTTCTGGATCTAATGAAGCTGTTGGCTCATCTAATAATAAAATGTCTGGATCATTAACTACTGCTTTTGCAAGACTGACTCTATTTTTTTGGCCTGAAGAAAGTTCACCAGTTTTTTTGTTAATGAATTCACTCAACCTTAATGTTTCAGTAAGATAATCAATGCGATTACTTATATCATTAACAGAGTATAATTTACCATAAACCATTAGATTTTCTTTTACAGTAAGTTTTTTTGGCAACTCAATGTAAGGAGAAATAAAATTCATCTTTTTTAGAAGATTTATTCTATTCTTTTCAACATTAAGACCATTTATTATAACCTCGCCACTTGTTGGTCTTAATAAGCCTAACATCATTCCAATTGTTGTAGTTTTGCCACAACCATTTGGACCTAGTAAACCGAGAATTTCACTTTCATTTATACTAAAACTAATTTCTTTTACAGCTTCAAAATTTGAGAAATTTTTAGTTAGATTATTTACACTCACCAAAGTATTCATTTATTTTTTTTCGAAGCCTTTTGCAGCCTGTCATTTATTGCCGACCCGATCCCTTTATTTTCTATTTTTTCAACAGCAATTTTTTTATATCCTTTTTTTTTAATCATTCTTAAAACTGAATATAGGTTCCTTGCCGCCTCTTTTAAATTTTTATTTTTACTAATATAAAAAAAATTTTTATTACTATTATTTCTTTTTTTCACTAGTATAAACGCCTCATCTTGACTTGCTTCTTTACAGTTCATTCTTAATGGTATGCCTGGAGAATAATGTAATCTATTTTGACCCGGTACTTTCATATAAGTTTTTTTTCTGTAAAGTAACTTTTTTTTTAATGCTTTTCTTAATTTATTAATATCTATACTGCCAATACGAAGAATTTCAGGCTTACCTGTCAAATTTATAATTGTAGACTCTAACCCAATCTTAGAAAGACCTCCCTCAATAATATATTTTATTTTTTTACCAAATTCTTCTTTCACATGGTTTTTTGTTACTGGACTTACTCTCGATGAAATGTTTGCGCTAGGAGCAGCCAATGGATAATTTATTATTTTCAAAAGACCTATTGCTTTAGGATGTGAAGGAAATCTTACAGCAAGTGTTTTTTTGTTATTTGTTACTAATTTTGAAATTTTACTATCTTTTTTTAATTTTAAAATAAACGTTAGTGGACCGGGGCAAAATTTATTATAAAGATTGGTAAAATTCTTATTTAAAATACAATCTCTTTTTAACATTTCAAGACTGCTATAATGAACTATTAAGGGATTATTTTTTGGCCTTTTTTTTAATTTGAATATTTTTGATATAGCCTTATTGGAGTAAGCGTTAGCAGCTAGTCCATAAACAGTTTCTGTTGGCATACCTATACAATTGTGTTTATCGAGGAAATATTTACCTTTTTTAATATTTGAAAGATTATTATTCATGTAATAATAAAACTAATATATGAAACATAAAAATTTACCAGATGATATTAAAGCAAAGTCACTAGATGAATTAAGAGAAATTCTCAATAGTTTGCTGACTAAAATCGAAACATCTCCAAATTTGGAAAATTACGCTGATGATTACCAAAAATTAATTAAAGTTAATAATTTAATAGAAAAAAAATTTCAATCTCTCTCAAAAGAAATTAGCAATAATTCAAAATCAAAAATTGATGAAATTATAAAAAAAAATGCAAGAAAAACTAAATAAAGTTGCAAGAGATACTAATACATTCTTAAAAAATTACCTTAGAAATCAAAAACAAACAAAATTATTAGATCCAATCAAATATGGATTGTTTCCTGGAGGGAAAAAAATAAGGGTAAAAATTTTAGTTGATATAGGTAAGATTTTATCGGTTCCTTATAGACATTTAATTAGAATTGGAGCTGCCATAGAGTGTATTCATGCATACTCATTAATTCATGATGATTTACCATGTATGGATGATGATGATATAAGGAGAGGAAAGTTAACTGTTCATAAAAAATATGGAGAGTCGACAGCTGTTTTGGCAGGTAATTCACTTTTAACAATGGCTTTTGAAATAATTAGTGAAAAAAAATTTGCTATTCAAGATAAAAAGAAAAACCAGCTTGTTCATATTCTTGCAGCTAGCTCAGGTCATAGCGGAATAGCGGGCGGACAGTTCCTTGATTTGAGTTTTGAAAGACAGAGAATAGGAAAAAGTAAAATATTAGAAATGCAATTAAACAAAACTGGTAAGTTGTTTATGTTCTCAACTTTAGCTCCAGTAATTTTGAGTAATAAGAAAAATATATTCAAAAAATTTTCTAATTTAGGTCTAGAGATAGGTTTATTATTTCAAATAATTGATGATTTATTAGATTTCAAGGGAAATGCAAAAAAGTTAGGAAAAAAAATTCATAAAGACAAGAAAAAAGGTAAAGCAACTTTAATAAGTTTACTCGGATACAAAAATACTGTTAAGTATTGTAATTTTAAAAAAGATAAAATATTTACAGTGTTAAAAAACTTAAAAAAAAGTAATGATTTAAAAGATACGATTGAATTTATTGTTAATAGGGAAAAATGAAAAAATATAAGTTTTTAGATAAAGTAAAATTTCCATCTGATATCAGAAAATTAAAATTAAGTGAACTTAAAATACTTTCTAACGAAGTAAGAGAAGAATTGATTGATGCTGTTTCAGTTACGGGAGGTCACTTAGGAGCTGGACTAGGTGTGGTTGAACTCAGTGTTGCTTTACACTATGTTTTTGATACTCCAAATGATAAATTGGTCTGGGATGTGGGACATCAATCCTACCCACATAAGATTCTGACAGGTCGTAAAGAAAAAATTAGAACTTTAAGACAAGGAAATGGCTTATCCGGTTTCACAAAAAGATCAGAGAGCGAATATGATCCTTTTGGTGCAGCTCATAGTTCCACATCTATTTCTGCAGCGCTTGGTATAGCAACAGCTAATAAACTATCAAAAAAAAATGATAACGTAGTTGCAGTAATTGGAGATGGAGCAATTAGTGCCGGCATGGCTTATGAGGCAATGAATAATGCCGGAACTTCAAAAACAAAAATGATAGTTATCTTAAACGACAATGATATGTCAATTGCAAAACCTGTTGGAGCAATGAGAACATATCTAGCAAAATTATTTACTGGCAAGATGTATTTTAGCTTTAGAGAAACTGTAAAATTAATTATTTCATCGTTTTCTAAAAGATTTAGTAAAAAAGCTGGACAAGCTGAAGATTTTTTTAGAAGTGCTGTCACAGGAGGCACCTTATTTAGTTCATTAGGATTTTATTATGTAGGTCCAATAGATGGTCATGATATAGAAACTTTGGTTTCAGTATTAAAAAACGCAAAAAACAGTAATTTTAACGGACCTATAATGATACATATTAAAACTAAAAAAGGGAAAGGATATCAATTTGCAGAGAAGTCAAATGATAAGTTTCACGGAGTTTCAAAATTTGATGTCAAAACAGGTGTTCAGCAAAAGTCAAAAGGAACTGTACCGTCTTATACTAAAGTTTTTGCTGAAACATTAATTAAACATGCAGAGAGAGATAGTAAAATAATTGGAGTTACTGCAGCTATGCCATCTGGGACTGGGATGGATTTATTTGGAAAAAAATTTCCCGATAGAACGTACGATGTTGGAATAGCTGAACAGCATGCGGTCACATTTTCTGGGGGATTAGCAACAGAAGGATACAAACCTTATGCCGCTATATATTCTACTTTTTTACAAAGGGCTTATGATCAAGTTGTGCATGATATTGCAATTCAAAGCTTACCAGTTAGGTTTGCAATTGATAGAGCTGGACTAGTTGGAGCTGACGGCCCAACGCACGCAGGTTCATTTGATATTACATTTTTATCTACATTGCCAAATTTTGTTGTGATGGCAGCTAGTGATGAGTCAGAGTTAGTTAAGATGATTAATACTTCGGTTGATATAAATGACAGACCAAGTGCCTTTAGATATCCAAGAGGTAATGGGTTTGGAATTACGCTTCCAGATATTAGTGAAAAAATTGAAATTGGAAAAGGTAGAATAATTCAAGAGGGAAAAAAAATAGCTTTAATTAATTTTGGAGCACGATTAAATGAGTGCAAAATTTCAGCACAAAATTTGGAGAAAAAAGGCTTAAGCATAACTATTGTAGATGCAAGATTTTGTAAGCCACTAGATGAAAATTTAATGTGGCAAGTCGCTAGAAATCACGAAATATTAATTTCAATTGAAGAGGGCTCAATAGGTGGATTTGGCTCTCACTTGAGTAAGTTTTTATCCGATAAATCTTTATTAGAAAAAATAAAATTCAGATCTATGATTTTGCCTGATAGGTTTATAGAGCATAATGATCCAAAAAAAATGTATGAAGAGGCTGGTTTAGATAGCCAGGCAATAGAAAACAAAATTTACGAAATTATTGACTCTAAAATTCTAGCCCAAAAGCAAAATTAGTTACTGCACTGAGCTTCATTCATTAAATAATGATCGAGTAATACACAGTGCATCATTGCTTCACCAATAGGGACTGCTCTTATTCCAACACATGGGTCGTGACGCCCTTTGACTGATATAGAAGTACTTTTTCCGAATTTATCAATAGTTTTTCTAGAGGACAGAATCGATGAAGTTGGTTTTACGGCAAAAGATACTATTATTTCTTGTCCACTAGATATACCTCCAAGTATGCCCCCAGCTTTATTTGATTTAAATTTTATATTTTTTCCTTTTGAAATAATCTCATCAGAATTTTCTTCACCAGTTAATTGAGCTGCATTCATACCAGATCCTATATTTACTCCTTTAACTGCGTTAATACTCATCATTGCTGAGGCTAAATCCATATCAAGCTTTGCATATATAGGTGCCCCTAGCCCAACTGGCACACCTCTTGCTCGTACTTCAATAATTGCACCACAAGATGAGCCCGATTTTCTGATGGCCAATAAATATTTTTCCCACAACTTTATAATTTTTTTATCTGGACAAAAAAATGGATTTTTCCCTATTTCTTTATCATTCCATCTAGTTACATCACAACCTAATATTCCAAGTTGGGTAACCGCTCCTACGACTTTATATTTTTTCCCTATTTTTCTTTCTAAAACTTTTTTTGCTATCGCTCCAGCGGCCACTCTAGAGGCAGTTTCTCGTGCTGACTGTCTACCACCTCCTCGGTAATCTCTAATCCCATATTTTTTAAAATATGTAAAATCTGCGTGACCAGGTCTAAATTTATTTTTTATGGTTTCGTAGTCTCTTGACCTCATATCCTTGTTATAAATAATTAGTGATATAGGGGTCCCTGTCGTTTTTCCTTCAAAAACACCAGACAATATCTCAACTTTATCATCTTCTTTTCTTTGCGTAGTAAACTTTGATTGTCCTGGTTTTCTTTTATTTAGTTCTTTTTGAATATCTTCCTGTTTTAAAGCTACATTAGGCGGACAACCATCAACAACACATCCTATAGCTGGACCATGTGACTCTCCCCATGTAGTAAAACGAAAAAACTTTCCAAAAGTATTAAATGACATTATTGTATTATATAAATTATTTTGTTTAAATTATGAATCAAAAAAACTCTCTTGGACTAGATATTTGCTTTAAGGATGAGGATAATCCTTTTAAATTATTTGAAGAATGGTTTGATTTGGCCAAAGAAAAAGAGCCAAATGACCCAAATGCCTTAGCATTAGCAACTTCTGATAAAGAGGGAAATCCTAATGTACGAATGGTTTTATTGAAAGGCTTCAGCGAGAAAGGTTTTGTGTTTTATACAAATTTAAACAGTCCAAAAAGCAAAGCTTTGGTGGCGAATCCCAAAGCTTCTATGTGCTTTCATTGGAAAAGTTTATTAAGACAAATAAGAATTTCCGGAGCAATAGAGAATGTTACTGATAAAGAAGCTGATGACTATTATAATTCAAGAAAATATGGTAGCAGAATAGGAGCCTGGGCATCAAAACAAAGTACAATTTTAAAAAATAGAGATCAGCTATTATCATCTATAGGAAAATACAAAAAAAAATATCCAGACACAAATGAAGTGCCAAGACCTGAATATTGGTCAGGATGGAGATTAATTCCAAATGAAATAGAATTTTGGTTAGACGGTGAAAATAGAATTCATGAAAGATTAAAATACAAATTTGAGCAAAATAAATGGGATAAGTTTTTACTTAGTCCTTAAAAAGATCTTTCGATACTAAAGGATGTCAACTTTTTTAGAATATTCTTTTCTTCACAATCTTTAATAACATTTAAGGAATTTGACGCTAGAGAAATAAAATAATCTGCTTTTTGGTAACACTCTGATATCACATTATATTTTGTAATCAGATCTAACACAAACTTAAATTCATTTTCATTACGATATTCTTTTGTAAACAATTTTTTTAATTTTATTTTTTCATCTGAATTACATTTTTGGTTTAATATGATTACAGGAAGTGTAATTTTACCCTCAAAAAAGTCATTCCCAATTTTTTTCCCAAATTTTTGTATTTGAGAGTTGTAGTCTAAAGTATCATCTGCAATTTGAAATGTTATACCTAGATTTTTGCCGTATGAGTCTAATGCATCCTTAATTTTCTCCTCTTGCTGACCAAGTATTGCGCCAACTCTGCTAGAGGCTGAAAATAAGGAAGCTGTTTTAAATGTTATTATTTTTAAATATGTTTCTTCTATAATATCTAACTCAGACTTATGTTGTAATTGCAATACTTCACCCTGTGCAATTTGAGCTGAAGTTGATGATAATAATTTTAAAACTTCAATGTTCCCATCTTCCACCATCATTTCAAAACATCTACTTAATAAATAATCCCCGACAAGAATTGAGGCGTTGTTTCCCCAAATTGATCTAGGAGTTTTTTTTCCTCTCCTAATTTCTCCATTATCAAGTACATCATCGTGCATTAGTGTAGCAGCATGAATTAACTCGACACACGCAGCAAGATTTACGTCTCTCCCACCTTTTGAATAACCACATAGTTTTGCAGATCCTAAAGTTATTAAAGCCCTAAGTCTTTTTCCACCTGTGCTTAAGTTGTAAGTTGTCATCTTTTCTACCAAAGAGACATCACTTTTTAACTTATTTTTGATCTTATCTTCAACAAGCTCTAATTTATGCTCTACAGAATTTCTTAGATCTAAATAAGTATTATTAATTTTTGTTTTAAGTTGTATTACCGAACCCATGAACTTAAGTTAATATAATTGTGCATTAATCATACTTATCAATTGACGCACCCTAAACTTCAACTATAAGTAGACTTTATATTATTAAAAAAATTTTATAAGCATTATCTATGTTGTCATTTTTCAAAAAAAAAAAAATCATTCCTCATATAAGATTAACTGGCGTTATAGGAAGCGTAGGAAAATTTAAACAAGGAATTGATTTTAATGGCCAAGAAGAAATTATTAAAAAAGCTTTCGCAATAAAAAAATCTCCTGCAGTTGCTATATCAATCAATTCACCTGGAGGATCACCAGTGCAATCGCATTTAATTTATAGTTTCATTCGGAGACTTGCGAAAAAAGAAAAAAAGAAAGTTATTGTTTTTGCCGAAGATGTTGCTGCATCAGGTGGCTATCTTATAGCCTGTGCTGGTGATGAAATATATGCTAATTCAAGTTCTATAATTGGATCTATAGGAGTTATTTATTCATCATTCGGATTTAAGGATTTAATTCAAAAAATTGGAGTGCAAAGAAGAGTTTATACAGCTGGAAAGAATAAAAGCACTTTAGATCCATTTATGGAAGAAAAAAAAGAAGATATTGATAGACTTAAAAACATTCAATTGGATCTTCATAAAGATTTTATAAATGTTGTTGAAACTAGCAGAGGATCAAAACTAAAAAAGGATTTGGGAATTGAATTATTTTCTGGTGAGTTTTGGTCTGGTAGTAAATCAAAAGAACTGGGATTAATTGATGGAATAGGTGATGCAAACCATATGTTAAAAGAAATTTACGGTGAAGAAGTTGTAATTAAAAAATTTGAGAAGAGCAAAGGATGGCTTGCTAAAAGATTATCATCAGAAAATTATATTGATAGTTTGTCAAATGTAATGGAAGAAAAATCTATTTGGCAAAGGTATGGCTTCTAAAAAAAAAACTAAGATACAAACTTTTCAAGATACAATTTTTACTCTACAAAAATTTTGGGCAAATCACGGGTGTGTAATTTTACAACCATACGATTTGGAAGTGGGGGCTGGAACTTTTCATCCAGCAACAACTTTGAGATCACTTGGACCAAAACCATGGAAGTCAGCCTACGTTCAACCGTCTAGAAGACCGACTGACGGAAGATATGGAGAAAATCCAAATAGATTGCAACACTACTATCAGTTCCAAGTAATAATGAAGCCATCACCAAAAAATATTAAGAAATTATATTTGAGTAGCTTAGAAAACTTGAACATTAAACATAGTGAACATGATATTAGATTTGTAGAAGATGATTGGGAAAGCCCAACTCTAGGCGCAGCTGGACTAGGCTGGGAAGTTTGGTGTGACGGTATGGAAATAACCCAATTTACATATTTTCAAAAAATGGCTGGTATGGATTGTAAACCTATTTCTGTTGAACTTACGTATGGACTAGAGAGACTTTGCATGTTTACCCAACAAAAAAAAAATGTGTTTGATTTAGTTTGGAATAATGAGGGTATACTTTATAGGGATATTTTCTTTCAAGCAGAAAAAGAATTTTCAGCTTATAATTTTGAATTAGCAAATGTAGACAATCTGTTCAAAATTTTTGATATGGTTGAACAAGAAACAAAACTATTGCTAGAAAAAAAACTGCCATTACCGGCTTATGATCAATGTTTAAAAGCAAGTCACGTTTTTAACATTTTAGATGCAAGAGGAGCAATTAGTGTTGCTCAAAGAGCAGAGTATATTGCAAAGATAAGGGACATGACAAAAAGTGTAGGACAAGCTTGGGTAGATAACCAAAAATAAAGAATAAATGTCAGAATTTTTTATAGAACTTTTTAGTGAGGAAATTCCTGCAAATTTACAGAATAAGACAAGAAAAGATTTTTTTCAAAATTTAAAAGAATTTTTAGAAAAAGAGGAGATAAAATATAGCGGTGAAGCTACAGCTTTTTCAATACCAAATAGATTAATTGTTTACTTTGAAAATATATCTAAAAAAATTATTAAAAAGGCAAATGAAATTAGGGGCCCCAATATTAATGCTCCAGAGGTAGCTTTAAACGGTTTTTTAAAATCATATAAGATAACCATAGACAAAATTTATAAAAAAAAAACTGATAAAGGAGAATTTTATTTCTTTAAAAAACCATCCGAAAATATTGAAACAAAGTCCCTTTTGCAAAAAAATTTACCAAGAATTTTAGACAATATATCCTGGAAGAAATCGATGCGCTGGGCTGACCATGGGCTATATTGGGGAAGGCCACTTAAATCTATACTATGTTGTTTTGACAATAAAACTTTGGAATTTGAATACCATCATCTAGTTTCATCGAACATCACTTTCATCGATAAGGATTTTGAGCAAAAAACCACAAAGTTTTTTAGATTTAAAGATTACTTAGCTTTTTTTAAGTCACAAAATATTATTTTAGATAATGAAAAAAGAGAGAAGTTTATTATAGATCAATTGAACAGAATAGCAAAAAAAGAAAACTTAAAAATTCATTTCAACTCTAATCTTTTAAATGAAGTCACCAACATAGTTGAAAAACCAAATATAATTAAATGTAGATTTAATAAAAGATTTCTTGAGATCCCAGATGATATATTAGTGACCACAATGCAGTTTCATCAAAAGTACTTTCCAACATTTGATAGTAGAGATAATTTAACAAATAATTTTTTTCTAGTTGCAGATAATAAAGACAGTAAAGGTTTAATAAAAATAGGTAATGAAAATGTAGTCGAGGCCCGTTTAAATGATGCGAAATTTTTTTGGGATAAAAATAAAACTCAAAATTTGGTTAAGGGCATATCAAATTTAAAAAAACTAAATTATTTTGAGGGACTAGGATCTTACTTTGAAAAAATTCAAAGACTTAGAAAATTAGGTGCTTTAATTTCTGACGAATTACTAATAAGTAAAGAAAAAGTTGAGATAGCCAGTTCAATTTGTAAAGTAGATTTGACATCAGATTTAGTAAATGAGTTCCCTGAACTTCAAGGTGTAATGGGCGGTCATTTTGCAAAATCACAAGGTTTTGATAACGATATATGTTTAGCTATAAGAGAACATTATCTACCTATAGGTCCAGAAACTAAAACTCCAAAAAAACCTTACTCTGTTACGTTAGCTATGAGCGATAAGTTAGATACACTGTCAGGTTTCTTTGCAATTAATTTAAAACCCACTAGTTCAAAAGACCCATTTGCATTAAGAAGATCTGCTATCGGTCTTATTAGGCTAATAGTAGAAAATAAATTAGAAATTAAATTAAAAGATATAATAAATTATTCTTTTTTACTTTTTAGTGAACAAGGTGTTAAGTTTGATATCAAACTAGCCCAACACGATTTATATAGGTTTATTTCAGACAGACTGAGATTTTATATGAAAGAAAAAAATATTAGACCAGATATCATTGAATGTTCTATGAGTAGTTACAATATAGATCAAATTTACAAAATATTTAATAAAGCATTTATTTTAAATAAACTAATCGATAAAAATATAGGTCAAGATATTATTTTCTCATATAAAAGAGCCTCAAATATTTTAAGTGATGAGATTAAAAAAAATAACTTTGAATTGTCTGAGACTACTGATCCAGGATTATTCAAAAATGACTCTGAAAAAAAATTATATAAAAAGATACAGGAAATAAGAAAATATTTTACAAGTCTAGGTAGTGGTGAGAATTGTGAGAAAACTCTTGAGGTGTTAGCAGAAGCAAAAATAGAAGTTTCAAATTTTTTTGAGGATGTAATCGTCAATGATGATGATGAGGTTTTAAAAAAAAATCGTTTGGAACTTTTACAATTGTTATGTAAAACCTTCAATAATTATATAAATTTTTCAAATATAGAGAGCGCTTAATGAGTAATTTAGTTTTTAATTTTAATTCTAAAAAGTCAAAGAATTTAAAAAACCCAAAATTTATCTTAGGTGGTAAGGGCGCGAACTTGGCTCAAATGGGAAAACTAGGATTACCAGTTCCCCCTGGCTTCACAATTTCCACGGAAGTTTGTGAAATTTTTTACAAAAATAATAAAAAATTAAATTCAAAACTAATTAAATCTATTAACCTTGAATTAAAACAAGTTGAGACTGAGTGTGGAAAAAAATTTGGTGATTTAAACAATCCACTTTTGGTTTCAGTTAGATCTGGAGCAAGAGTCTCTATGCCAGGAATGATGGATACCATTTTAAATCTTGGATTAAATGATAAAACTGTAAACGCATTAGCTAAAAAAACCTCTAACATGAGGTTTGCAAAAGATAGCTACAGAAGATTCATTCAGATGTATTCAAACGTTGTTTTAGGAATAGAAAGTTATAATTTTGAGGAACTAATCGAAAACTATAAGCTAACAAAGGGTGTTTTAATGGACACTGATCTAGATGAAAATGATTGGGATGGTTTAATTAGAGATTTCAAAAATGTTGTTAAAGAAAAAACAAAGAAACAATTCCCCCAAGATGTATATGAACAATTATATGGAGCAATTTCTGCTGTGTTTTTGTCTTGGGAAAGCAATAGAGCAAAAGTTTATAGAAAGCTAAATCAAATACCATCTGAATGGGGAACAGCTGTTAATGTTCAATCAATGGTTTTTGGAAATATGGGAGATGATTGTGCAACTGGGGTTGTTTTTACAAGAAATCCATCTGATGGAAAAAATGAAATTTATGGCGAATATTTAATTAATGCCCAGGGTGAAGATGTTGTAGCAGGAACTCGAACTCCAAATTACATTACAAAAAAAGCACACAAAGAATCAAAATCAAATGGAAAATCAATGGAGGAAGCTATGCCAAAAGTATTTTCTCAATTAAAAAAAATTCTACTACTTTTAGAGAAACATTATAAAGATATGCAAGATGTAGAATTTACTGTTGAAAACTCAAAACTTTGGATGCTTCAAACACGATCTGGAAAAAGAACAGCAAAGTCAGCTGTGAAGATAGCTGTTGACATGGTTAAAGAAAAATTAATTTCAAAAAAAGAGGCTGTGTTAAGAGTGGATGCAAATTCACTAGACACATTGCTCCATCCAACACTTGATGAAACAAAAGATATAAAAACTATCGCAAAAGGTTTGCCAGCATCACCAGGTGCAACAAGTGGAAAGGTAGTTTTTACATCAGACGAAGCAGAAAGATTAAATGGCATGATGCAAGATACAATACTAGTTCGTGTAGAAACATCCCCTGAAGATATTCATGGTATGCATGCAGCAAAAGGAATTTTAACAGCTAGAGGAGGCATGACAAGCCACGCCGCAGTTGTTGCAAGAGGCATGGGTAGACCATGTGTTTCTGGATCAAGTGAAATCGATATTAATTATGATGATAAACTTTTTAAAACTTCCTCAAATATTAAAATAAAAGAAGGTGATATAATTACAATCGATGGATCTACAGGGAGAGTAATTTTAGGAGAAGTTCCAACTATAAAACCAGAGATTTCAGGAGATTTTTCAAAATTGATGAATTGGGCTGATAAATTTAGGAAATTAAAAGTTAGAACTAATTCTGAAACTCCTCTAGATACAAAAACTGCTAGAGACTTCGGAGCTGAAGGAATTGGTTTATGTAGAACAGAGCATATGTTTTTTGATGAAGATAGAATTCTTTCAGTAAGAGAGATGATTTTATCTAAAACTATTGACGATAGAAATAAAGCTTTGGCTAAACTTCTTCCTCATCAAAAGAAGGATTTTACTGAAATTTTTGAAATTATGAGCGGCTTACCAGTAACTGTAAGGCTGTTGGATCCACCTTTACACGAGTTTTTACCTAAAAACGATAAAGAGATAAGCGATCTCAGCAATGTAACAGGTCTGCATGTAAACGAAATAAAATCTAGAACAGAAGAATTACATGAACACAACCCAATGCTTGGACACAGAGGATGTAGATTAGGAATATCTTTTCCAGAAATTTATGAAATGCAGTGCAGAGCAATTTTTGAGGCTTTAATAGATTGTAAAAAAAGAAAACTTAAGTCTACTATGCCAGAAATAATGATCCCACTTGTCTCAACAGAGGCAGAGATAAAAATCATGAAAGACTTAGTTATTAGGGTAGCAAAAAAAGTTCAAGACGAGCACAAAACTAAAGTAAACTTTTTAGTTGGGACAATGATTGAATTACCAAGAGCAGCAATAAAAGCAAAAGATATAGCAAAACATGCTGAGTTTTTTAGTTTTGGAACAAATGACTTAACCCAAACAACTTTTGGTATCAGCAGAGATGACAGTGGAAAGTTTTTGAACGATTATATTGAAAATAAAATATTTGATATTGACCCTTTTATTTCGATTGATGATGGTGTTGGTGACTTAATTGAAATTGCAACTTTAAAAGGAAAAAAACAAAATAAAAATATTAAACTTGGTATTTGTGGTGAGCATGGGGGAGATCCAAAAAGTATTAATTTCTGTTCTAGAACTGGACTAAATTATGTTTCTTGTTCACCTTACAGAGTTCCTGTTGCAAGATTGGCTGCGGCACAAGCTGAGTTAATTAAAAAATAAGTAAACTACTATCGAAACTTTTTGCACTATGTGTAATTGAACCTACTGAGATTCTGTTTACCCCAGTCTTACTAATTTTTGTTATATTTTTTAAGTTAGCGTTTCCAGAATACTCAGTTTCATATTTACCCTTACAAATCTTTAAATATTTTTTTAATTGAGTAAGACTTACATTATCAAATAAAATTCTATTAAATTTAAGATCCAAGACATTATTTAATTGTCTTAAATTTTCGATCTCAACTGTTACTTTTTTTTTAGCTTTTAAGGATTTTTTTATTATATCTCTTAATGATGTCTCTGATTTAAAATGATTTTCTTTAATAAGCACCTCATCACTTAGATTATATCTATGATTATACCCACCACCTTTTCTGACAGCGTATTTTTCTAACAATCTTAAATTTGGTGTTGTTTTTCTTGTGCAACAAATTTTAGTTTTGTTTTTGACTTTGCTTACATATAGATTAGTGATGGTGGAAATACCTGAGGCATGATTAAGAAAATTAAGAGCGGTTCTCTCGGCAATCAAAATCGTTTTTGTTTTTGCAGTTATTTCAGCTATAATTTGATTTCTTTTAACTTTTTTACCATCTTTAATTTTCTGTGAAAATTTACTATTCCTCTCCAAAAGTTTGAAAGCTGCCTTGCAAAAATTAATACCAGATATTATTCCACTCTGTTTTGATATTATTTTAGCTTGAACTATTTTATTTTTCGAATTTAAAAGTTTTGTTGTTATGTCACCATTTGGTTTTAAATCTTCTTCAAGAGCTTTAAGAACTAAGTTATTTATGTATTTTTGGTTTATTTTTTGCACTGATCTAACGACCAATTTCAGTCATTCTTTCAACAGATTTTCTAGCTTTTTCTATTACCTCTTTAGACATTAAAATTTCGTTCGTTTCTTTTTTTAAACAATCTAAAATTTTTGGAAGAGTTATTCTCTTCATATGTGGACATAAGTTACAAGGTTTTATAAATTTTACTTTAGGATTATCAACTTGTACGTTATCGCTCATTGAGCATTCTGTTACCATCATAACTTTCTCGGGCTGATTTTCTTTTACGTATTTAATCATACCACTGGTAGAACCTGTAAAATCGCTTGCGTTTATGACATCTGGTGGGCATTCAGGATGAGCAATAACTTTAATACCAGGATTATGTTTTCTAATTTCATTTATTTCTTGATCGTTGAATTGTTCATGTACTTCACAAGTACCTTTCCAAGAAATTATCTCAACATCTGTCTGAGTTGCTACATATTTTGCAAGATAATCATCAGGTAAGAAAATAACTTTTTTAACACCAAGGGAATTTACAATTTTTACAGCATTCGCAGAGGTACAACACACATCAGTTTCTGCTTTAACATCTGCAGAGGTATTAACATATGATACAACCGGCACTCCTGGATATTTTTTTTTCAAGTTTCTAACGTCTTCTCCTGTTATTGAGGAAGATAACGAACAGCCGGCACGCATATCGGGTAATAAAACTTTTTTGTTTGGGCTCATTAATTTTGCTGTTTCAGCCATGAAGTGCACTCCACACATAACAATTATGTCAGCTTTTGTTTTTGCTGCTTCAACTGCAAGCGCTAATGAGTCGGCTGAAAAATCTGAAATACCATGATAAATTTCTGGAGTCTGATAATTATGGGCAAGTATTACCGCATTTTTTTCTTTTTTTAGTTTGTTAATTTCATAAATATATGGAGCGTGAGTAGACCACTCTATTTCTGGCATTATGTCGGATATTTTTTCGTAAATAGGATTAGTTGCTTTTTTTACTTCTGAGTTAAATTCCATATGTAATCCTATCAACTTGAAAGAAGATTGTCATTCAATTAATGTGACGCATACGCGGCCGTGCTGAAACTGGTAGACAGGCTTGGTTGAGGGCCAAGTGGGGCTTCCCCATGAGAGTTCGAGTCTCTCCGGCCGCACCAAAAGTTTATAATAATTTGTTTTTTTTTCTCATGAAAACTAAAAGTTTACAACCTGTTTTTGTATAAGATGAATGACAAGTGCCAGGTTTATAACTTACAAAGTCTCCTTTGTTAAATTTAGTATTATCTTTATCAATTAATTGCCCATCTAAAATATAAAACTCCTCATAATTTGAGTGTTTGTGGAAAGGAGTTCGAGTATAAGGTTTTAATCTTAATATATAGCTTCCTTGGCCTGTTTTTTTGTCATAAGTTATTTTGTGCCAATCCATGCCTTTGAAAACATTTCCATAATTATCAAATGGTTTAAATTTAATTTTAGAGATCTTTGTTATTAACCTTTTTTTCATAAATTAAGCCAATCAGGTTTAAAAAATTTAATTTCTGCATTCCCGCATTTAAAAACCTTATCAAAACTGAAGATATCATTATTTAATTTAACCAAACCAAAGTTATATTTTTTTGATATTAAAGCCTTTCCAATTTCTTTTTCGTTATATTTAATATTATCATCTTTTGACAATGAACCATTTAGAATTTTAAAAGGTAAAAGTCGCTTATTTAATTTGTTTTTAAGTTTTATTCTTGAAGTATTTTCTTGTCCTATATAACACCCTTTTTTGAAATCTATTGCATTAAGTTCTTCAAAATTACATTCAATTCCAAATAATTTTTCTTTTAACAAATTAGTTTGTAATTGAGGAATTCCCAGATTGAAACTATAATCATAATATATATCAGGATCCTCGGATTTGAGATTTAATTTTTTTAAAGATAAATATAATTTTTCTAAATTGATTATTAATCTTCCCCCCAATTCTTTGTTTCTTGGATCTAGAAAGACCGGATCTTCTCTATATTTAGTGGTGAAACCAGGCAAGTCTTGAGCTCCTTCAAATTCTAAAAATTTAGAATATGAAAAAGCAGCAACAACAAATTCGTTACTTAAATTTAAAATTTCCACCTTAGATCTCAATTTATAAGAGATTATTTTTTTATATAATTCTTCTGCAATACTTTTTTCACAATCTAAAAAAAAACCATTTTTATGTTTTACAACTATGAAGTCATATAAATACTTACCTTGAGGCGTTAACAATGAGGCATAACAACTGTTTTTATCATTAACTTTATAAATGTCGTTTGTTATTAAATTTTGAAGAAACTCATTTGTGTCAGATCCATTAATGTACAAAACTCCTCTGTCCTCTAGAATAAATACAAATTTTTTATTAATCATAATTGATAACTTATATTTTATAATATAATAAGATTTTTAAAATAATGTTAGATTTAAAAATTATAAACGGCAATTGTTATATTAATGGAAAACTTGAAAAACAAGATATAGGCATTAAAGAAGGCAAAATTGTAAATATAGGAAATTTCGAGCAAGAATCGAAAGATACCTATGATGCGGAAAATTTAACAGTTCTTCCTGGTTGCATTGATACACAAGTTCATTTTAGAGAACCGGGCTCAACAGATACTGAAGATCTTAATTCTGGAAGTAAAGCAGCGGTCATGGGAGGTATAACGTCGGTTTTTGAAATGCCAAATACAAAACCACCTACTACTAATTTTGATGAATTCGAAAAAAAAATAAACATTGCAAAAAAAATGTACTGTAATCACGCATTTTTTTTTGGAGCTACGGCTGAAAATTGTGAAACCTTAGAAAAATTACAGGATTTAAAAGGATGTTGTGGAATAAAACTTTTTGCGGGATCTTCAACAGGAAATTTATTAGTGGACAAAGAAGATGATATAGAAAAAGTGTTTAAGTATGCATCAAAGGTAGTTGCTGTACATTCGGAAGATGAGGAAATACTTAAAATTAGAAAAAAGTTAATTGAAAAAGGGAATGTGAAAACACATCCTGTTTGGAGAAATGAAGAAGTGGCCATGTCTTCAACTAGAAAAATTGTCAAAATAGCAAAGAGATTTAATAAGAAGGCACATATACTTCATATTACCACAAAAGAAGAAATAGATTTTCTGTCTCAAAACAAAGGTAACATAACATTTGAAATAACACCTCAACACTTAACGTTTTGCGCACCTGATTGTTACGATAAAATTGGCACTTATGCTCAAATGAATCCACCCATTAGAGATAAAACCCATCAAGATCGTCTTTGGTATGCAATAAAAAATAATTACAATGATACAATTGGCTCAGATCATGCACCACACTTAAAGGTTAATAAAGATAAAACTTATCCAGATTCACCTTCAGGCATGCCTGGGGTACAAACATTGCTACCTGTTATGTTAAATCATATCAATAATGGAAAATTAAAATTAGAACAATTAATTAAATTTATTTGTGAAAATCCTGTTAAAATATTTGGTGTTAAAAATAAAGGATACATCAAAAAAGACTTTGATGCCGATCTTACAATAGTAGATTTAAACAAAAAAATTACAATCGATAACAAGGATATGCAAAGCAAATGTAAATGGTCACCTTACCATGGCGAGACATTTAAAGGTTCACCGGTAGCAACTATAATTGCAGGCAAGATAAAAATGAAAAATGGTTCACTAATTGGTGAACCTGAGGGAACCCCTTTAGAATTTATTTAAATAGTTTTTTACTCAAATTAATACAATCTTTTTTTAAACTTTCTAAATTATTAGATATTTTTATTTTAGACATTAATTTTCTGTTATTTAAATAGAAGTTTTTTTCGTGAGCCTTGTTATAATTAACAATTTTAAATTTTCTTTGATTAAAATGATTAAGCCATTTAACTAGATCATTTAAGAAAACTTTTTTACCAATTGAAACATTAAAAGTACCTCTTAAATTTTTATGAATAATCATACTAACAATTTCACAAAACTTTTCAATTGATATGAAGTCTTTATAATTTTTCTTATTATTATAAATTATACCTTTTTTGGCTTTCTTATAAAAAATATCTACAAATGTTTTATGTAAGCTTTGACCAATGTTTGATTTATTTCCTATTATATTAGAAATTCTCAAAACAATTAAATCATTTTTAAATATTTTATATAATTTTTTCTCAGTCTTTAATTTGTTTTTTGAGTAATTAGATTTTGGAAGTAACTTGCTTTTCTCTTTTATATTTGGTTTTGCTTTATAAACTTTTCTTGAACTTAGAAAAATGTAAATTATTTTTTTATCTTTTATTCTTTCAGCTATCTTTAGATCATTATCAAAACTTTTATTATATTTTTTTGTAATGTAATCTCTATTTATTGATGAATTAATAACAAAATTGTACTTATTAATTTGCTTGAAACTAAGAGCATTCTTGAAACTTATTAATTTGACTTTATGTTTAATTTTTAAAAATTTTTTTAAGTTTTTTCCAATAAATCCTCTTTTTCCAATAATTAAAATCTTTTTCATATTTAGACCAATGAACAAATAAATTTTGTTAATAAATAGTCTAGGTTCTTCTTAAACTTAATATCGTTATTTTTACAGAAAGAATGATAGTACTCGTGAGCTTGACTTCTGCGTTTCCACCAATTTTTTTTATATTTTTTAAATTTTGAAGACACATTATTCTCTGTTTTTCTATAATAAGTAAGATTTTCATTTACTCTATTAAAATTTTTTAAAATATATTGTGCATATAAACAAATCCTAAGATCCATCCAAACATCAACAAAATTTTTTGATGATATTGATGCAAATAATTCGTTAACAATTTCCTTTTTTATTGTTATACAACTAGTAGGGTGAATGAAGGGCCAGTAGGTCTTTAAAAAATTTTTATTTCCTTTTTCTAAATAATTATAGTTCTCATATACATTAATTGGAAGATCGAATGCGATTTTAGTTTCTTCATTATTTTTGAAATAATTAACAATTGTTTCCAACTTTTTTTCGTGAAAATAGTCATCGCTATCTAGAAAAAATATCAATTCACCTGTGCTTTGATTTATGGACTTTCTAAAAGCATTTAGTTGATTGAGAGATCCATGATTTGTTTGTTTTTTATTTTCTATAACTACGACATTTGAAAATTTTTTAATTTCATCTAATGAATTATCTGAGGAATTATCATCAAAAAAAATTATTTCTGTATCTTTATAAGTTTGAGATTTTAAAGAGTTAATACATTGTTCAATGTATTTTTCGTTATTATAGTTGGCAATTACAACAGATGTTTTCAAATTTAAGCCTATTACTTATGTCTTAATTACATTTTAAGAATATTATTTTTTATTAAGTCCTCAGTTATCTCAGTTAAAATAGCAGGATCATCAATAGTTGCTGGCATTTTATAATCTTCTTTATCAGCAATTTTTCTTATAGTTCCTCTTAATACTTTACCTGACCTTGTTTTTGGAAGTCTTTTAACAACTATTGCTATTTTAAAAGCTGCAACTGGCCCAACTTTGTCTCTTACCATTTGAATACACTCTTTTGAGATAGCCTCGTTTTCTTTTGTAACACCAGCTTTTAAAGCTATTAATCCAATTGGTAATTGTCCTTTAAGTTGATCTTTAATTCCAATAACTGCACATTCAGCAACTGACTGATGTTCAGATAATACTTCTTCAATTTGTCCTGTGGACAATCTATGGCCTGCAACGTTTATTATATCATCTGTTCTAGACATTATCCAAATATACCCGTCCTCATCAATATGTCCTGCATCATAAGTTTGATAATATCCCTTATAATTTGACATATAATTTTCTTCGTACCTTTTATCTGCATTCCACAGTGTCGGAAATGTTCCTGGTGGTAAAGGTAATTTTATAACTATATCTCCCATCTCATTAGGTTTAGCTAAAGTTTGATCTGGTTTAATAATTTTTACATCATAACCAGGCACAGCTTTGCAAGCAGAACCGTACTTTGTATTTTGCATTTCAATACCTGTACAATTAGAACTAATAGCCCAGCTAGTTTCCGTTTGCCACCAATGGTCTATCACAGGTACCTTCAATAAATTTTCTGCCCATTTAATTGTGTCAGGGTCAGCTCTCTCTCCTGCCAAAAATAAAGATTGAAATGAACTTAAATCATATTTTGAAAAAAATTTTCCCTCCGGGTCCTCTTTTTTAATAGCTCTGAACGCTGTTGGAGCAGTAAATAAAGATTTGATTTTATATTCTGATATTACTCTCCAAAATACTCCAGCATCGGGAGTTCCCACTGGTTTTCCCTCAAAAAGAACAGTTGTACAACCTTTAAATAATGGTGCGTATACAATGTAAGAGTGACCAACAATCCAACCAATATCACTTGCTGACCACCATACGTCGTTAACATCGATATTATAAATATTTTTCATAGTCCATTTTAGAGCCACTATGTGACCCCCAATATCTCGCACAATACCTTTTGGCACTCCGGTAGTACCGGACGTATATAAAATATATGCAAACTCATTTGAACCCATCTCTACACAGTCCGTATCCTGAGCATTTAATAAAGACTCTTCCCAACTTATCTCTAATGGAGCATTAAGTTTGATTTCATGACCTTGTCTTTGAAAACAAATAACCTTTTCTACTTTATGCTTTGCAAGCTTTAACGCTCCATCCACAAGAGGTCGATATTCTACTGTTCGACCTGGTTCAAAACCGCAAGAAGCGGTTACCAATACCTTTGCTTTGCTATCATCAATTCTGCTTGCTAACTCGTTTGATGCAAATCCCCCGAATACGACAGAGTGAATTGCTCCAATTCTTCCACAGGCAAGCATCGCAACTACCGCCTCTGGTACCATTGGCATATAAATGATTACTCGATCACCTTTTCTAACCCCTTGATTTGATAATGCACCTGCAAACTTTGAAACTTTATTTTTTAGCTCTTTAAAAGTGAATTTAGCTTTACTACCTGTTATAGGACTGTCATAAATTAAGGCTGTTTTATCGCCTCTACCTTCATCAATGTGAATATCTAGAGCGTTGTAACAGCTATTTGTAATTCCGTCTTCAAACCACTTATAGAAAGGGGGTTTTGTATTATTTAATATTTTTGTTGGTTTCTTAAACCAGAAGATATCATTTGAAATTTCTCTCCAGAATTCCTCAGGTTTACTTATAGATTTTTGATATAAGTCTTTAAAATCCATTTTTATTAAAATTGATTCATAATTAGTTAAAATTGGCCTTTATGTATCTATAAGTTGTATTAAATTTCAAAAACCTAGTAAAATCAACAAAAATAGGCTCAAATTTATACTTCTAATACCCTTTTATATTTGATATTTAGACCCCAACTTTGGCTTTGAATAAAAGCCGTAGTTTAAATTTAAACTAAAAAAAACTAACTAAAGAGGGAGTTTTTTATGAAAACAATGAAAATGTTAGCTTTAGTGCTAGTTCTTTTCGGAGCTACTACAGCAGCTAACTCAGCAACAGCCTTCCTAGCTACAGATGACTTCGTAGGTATTTCATTTTGGCTAATTTCAATGGGTATGTTGGCAGCTACTGCATTTTTCTTTATGGAGCAAGCAAACGTCGGTGCTCAGTGGAGAAAATCAGTAAACGTAGCTGGATTAGTAACAGGTATTGCATTTATCCACTATATGTACATGAGAGCGGTTTGGGTTGAAACAGGTGATACTCCAACTGTTTACAGATACATCGATTGGTTAATTACTGTACCACTACAGTTAGTAGAATTTTATCTAATTCTATCTGCAGTTAAAAAAGTACCAACAGGAATATTCTGGAGAATTTTAATCGGTTCTTTAGTGATGTTAATTGGTGGTTATCTTGGAGAAGCAGGAATGATAAACGCTACTCTTGGTTTTGTAATCGGAATGGCTGGATGGATTTACATTTTATATGAAATCTTTTCTGGTGAAGCAGGTAAAGTTGCTGCTAAATCTGGTAACAAATCATTAGTAACAGCATTCAGCGCTTTAAGAATGATCGTTACTGTAGGTTGGGCTATTTACCCACTAGGTTATATCTTCGGATACTTAACAGGTGGTGTAGATGCTAACTCATTAAACGTAATTTACAACTTAGCAGACTTCGTTAATAAGATCGCTTTTGGTATTATTATCTGGTCTTGTGCAGTTGCAAACTCTGGAAGAAGAGCGTAATAAACTTCGAACGAGTTGAAATTTAAAATAGGGCAAGTAGAAATACTTGCCCTATTTTTTTTTATACCTATATATAAATAAATGACAAAGATTACATACATAGAGCACAATGGTAAAGAGCACACTATAGATGTTCAGAATGGATTGACAGTAATGGAAGGCGCTGTTCAAAATGATATTCCTGGAATTGATGCTGATTGCGGAGGCGGTATGGCTTGTGCTACTTGTCATGTTTATGTCAAAGATGATTGGTACAATAAATTAAATGAAAAAAGTGAAGGCGAAGATGATATGATTGATCAGGCCTACGAACCAAAAAAAAACAGTAGACTGAGTTGTCAAATAATTGTCTCTGATAAAACAGAAGGTTTAATAGTTTACTTACCTGAGAAACAAGTTTAATGATAAAAACAGACGCTTTAATAATTGGAGCAGGTCCAACAGGATTGTTTACAGCACATCAATTAAAAATAATTGGGTTGGATTGTCAGATAGTCGACAACTTAGATAAAATTGGTGGTCAATGTATAGAACTTTATCCAGATAAACCTATTTATGATATTCCAGCAATACCCGAATGTACTGGAGAAGAGCTAACGCAAAATTTAATTAAACAACTTGAGCCTTTCAAAATAAAATTTCATTTAAATGAACGAGTTGATGAAGTAAAAAAAGATAAAAATAATTGGGAAGTTAAAACTAGTAACGGTACAAAATTTAGCACTCCCAATGTTATTATTGCTGGTGGCGTTGGTTCTTTTGAGCCAAGAAAATTTTCTTTAAAAGAATGTGAACAGTTTGAAAATAAGTCTATATTTTATTCCATAAAAGATAAAAAAATATTTGAGGGAAAAACTGTCACTATCTTTGGTGGTGGTGATAGTGCACTCGATTGGGCAGTAGAACTTTCTAAAACTTCAAAAGTTAACTTAATTCATAGAAGAGATGAATTTAGAGGGGCTAAAGCAACAGTAGATAAAATTCATGATCTAGCAAAATCAGGAAAAATTAATTTATTTACTAAGTATCAAATAAGTGGAGTAAAGGGATCAGGTAATTTAGAAAGTGTAGAAATTACTCATGAAAATAAAGAGATTAAAACATTTAAAACAGATTACATACTTGGCTTTTTTGGATTAATTATGCAGCTTGGGCCAATTGCAAATTGGGGACTAAATCTTAATAAAAAAACTATTGAAGTAGATACGGAAAAATTTGAAACAAATCAAAAAGGCATATACGCCGTTGGTGATATATGTACTTACCCTGGCAAATTGAAACTTATTTTATCTGGTTTTCACGAAGGTGCTTTAGCTGCAAGAGCTTGTTTTAAACTAGCAAGACCAAATGAAAAATATAGATTTGAATTCACCACATCTTCAAAAACTATAAAAGATAGGCTTGGTGTAAAAAGTGATTGAGTTATATACCGCCAATACTCCCAACGGTAAAAAAATATCAATTATGTTAGAGGAAATTGGATATAAATATAATGTAAATACAATTGATTTAAATAAAGGTGATCAATTTAATCCTGATTTTAAAAAGATTAGCCCATTTAGTAAAATACCAGTAATTAAAGATAGCGATAATAATGAGGTAGTTTTTGAGTCCGGAGCTATTCTTATATATCTTGCTGAAAAAAGTGGAAAGTACTTTGATAATAAAAATATTATTACACAATGGTTGATGGCTCAAATGGGATATGTTGGACCAATACTTGGACAACATCATCAATTTCATCATTATAATCCAGGTAAAAGTGAGTTTGGCGAAAAAAGATATTTTAAAATTTCAACTTCAATTTATAAAAATTTAGATGAAAGATTATCAGTTTCTAAATATCTTGCAGGGGAACATTACACAATAGCAGACATCGCAACCTTCCCATGGATTGCAAGACATGATTGGCACGATATAGGACTTAAAAATTACGAAAATCTTTGTAGATGGTATTTAGAAATATCTGAGAGAGATGCTGTTATAAAGGGATACGATTATTTGAATAAAGGAGAAAAAATTCCAAAACCTTAAATATCATCTGCGTAAACTTTTTCCTCTTTTTCATGTTTTTCTTGAGCAGCAATAGATAAAGTTGCAACTGGTCTAGCTATAAGCCTTTTAATTCCGATTGGTTCTCCGGTCTCTTCACAAAATCCATAAGTTCCGTCTTTAATCTTTCTTAAAGCAGAGTCTATTTTTGATATTAGTTTTATTTGTCTGTTGATTGCTCTCATCTCAACATTTTTATCTGTGTAAGAGCTAGCTTGGTCTACAATATCCGCAGAAGTACTGTTATCATCCATGGAACTATTATATAAAGCCTCATTATTTGATCTAACCAAATCTTTTTTCCAAGCTAATAGTTTATTTTTGAAAAATACTTTATGTTTTTCACACATATACTTTTCTGATTCTTTTGGAACGTAAGTTTTAGAAATTTTAACCATTATCTATTTTAAAACGCTGGAAGTATATTCAGCAAATAGGTAGTGTCAAGCAAGGTTTAATTGTATAAATTCAAATAAATGGTGATTTATAAAAAGCAAATAAAAAATCTTTTTTATATTTTTTTGGTAATCCATTTAATTTTATGGACTCTGATTCCATCTTTAACAAATAACAACCTTCCACTCGATACAATCGAAGCTTTAGCTTGGGGAAGTAATTTAGATTGGGGTTTTAATAAACATCCTCCAATGAGCGCATTTATAGTAGAAATTTTTTACAATATTTTTGGCTCTAATGATTGGGCATATTACTTACTTAGTCAGATATTTATTATTTTTTCATTTTTTGTCGTTTTTCAATTTAGTAAAGAAATTTTAAATAATGAAATTTTAGCACTTATATCTGTTTTATTATTAGAGGGTATTTATTTCTACAATTTCACGACCCCCGAATTTAACGTGAACGTTTGCCAAATTCCTTTTTGGGTTTTGACAGTTTATTATTCATGGAAAGTCTTTAATCAAAAAATACCTAAATTAAAAGATTGTGTTATTGTTGGAGTATTTGCAGTTGGTGGGTTTTTATCAAAATATCTATTTATTTATTTACTAATAGCAATTGATATACTTTTCATTTATTTAATATTTTTCAAAAAAGATAGAAAATTTCATTTTAATTATTTAATTTCAGTTGAAGTTTTTTTAGTTTTATTAATTCCACATATTATCTGGTTATTTAATAATGATTTTATTACAATAACTTATGGACTAGCGAGATCAAGTGTAGACAGCTCAACTTTTTTAAATCATCTTATTTATCCAGTAATATTTATATTTAAACAAATTGGAATATTAACTCCATTTTTTGTTATGTTATATTTTCTCATAAAAAAAATTAAAATTAATTATAATTTAAAGGATAAAAAACTTTTATTTTTATTAACAATAAATCTTTTACCAATTTTTTTAATTCTTTTTACATCTATGATAATGGGTTCAAAAATACGAACAATGTGGATGACACCTTTTTATTTATTTTTTGGAACTTTATTGATTTACGTTTTCCAAAAATACATTGTAAAACAAAATTATAAAAGTTTTATGATATCATTTTTAATCTTATTTCTTTTATCCCCAATTACATATGCTTACGTTTCAATAACGGAAACTAATAAAAGAACCGATTATCCTGGCAAACAAATTGCAGATAAAGTTCAATTGAGATGGAATAAAGAATTTAAAGAACCAATAAACGTTGTTTTAGGAAATGAATGGAATGCTGGAAATTTGTCATACCATTTAAAAACTAGACCAGTTTGGGGTGGGGAGATTGATCAAAATAAGCTAGATACTTATAATTTTTATATTTGTATAGATAGAATATGTTTAGGTAATAAATGAATGAATTCATAGAAAAAAATAAAAAATTAATATTAATAATTTTTATAATTGCTGTGATAGAATTTTCAGGGCATGGAATATTTGCATCCTTAATAAGATTTTTGAGTTCAATTAATTCAATATGAAAATTAAAGTATTAATACCTCTTTATAACGATTGGGAATCCCTGCTTAAGCTTCTTGAAAATATTAACCATGTTATTAGTGATATAGATCACATTATCTCTGTTGTAGTTATAAATGATGGATCAACTGAAAAGATTCCTGAAAGTTTTTCTAGTTACTCAAAAATAAATTCTATTAAAGTTATAAATTTAAAAGAAAATGTTGGTCATGCTAGATCTATCGCAATTGGTCTAAAATTTATTTTGGAAAATGATAATTTTGATTACATTATACCTATGGACTCAGATGGCGAAGATAGACCTGAGGAAATAAAAGATTTAATAAATAAAATTGAACCTGAGGCTGATTTACCAATAGTTTGTGAAAGGGTAAAAAGATCAGAAGGAATTTTTTTTAGATCTTGTTATTTTTTACACAAATTAATTACTCTTACCTTTACAGGAAGATCTATTAAGTTTGGAAATTTTACTTGCCTTCCAAAAGAAGTAGTAAAAAGTATGATCAACGAAAAGGCCACTTGGAGTAGTTTTTCAGGATCCTTATCAAAAATCTCTACAATTAAAATTGGAGTACCCTCAGAAAGAGGCACAAGATACTTTGGACCGTCTAAAATGAGTTTTAAGAACCTTATAATTCACTCTTTATCGATAATAGCAGTTTTTAAGATTAGTGTTTTAATTAGATCAATACTATTTTTTTTTATATACCTTTTTTTAATTTATGAAAAAATTTCGGTAATTACATTAATACCTATTTTACTAATAATTTTATTCAATTTGTCAGTATTTGTAGTCTCTAAGAGGGAAAATTTAGAGGATTATAAAAACTCAATTAAGAATATTTTTGATGTAAAAATCATTAAATAATACTAAAATTTTGTAATGGAGAATATTGATTTGGGTTCAGTAAAGTCTTTCGTAGATACACTTTGGGTAATAGATTGTGCCATTCTTGTATTTATTATGCAAGCTGGCTTCATGTGTATGGAAACTGGTTTGTCACGACATAAAAATAGCATTAACGTAGCTTTAAAAAATGCTGCTGACTTTGGTGTAGCAGTTGTAGTTTTTTGGATCTTTGGATTTGGTTTAATGTTTGGAAAAAGCTTTAATGGATTGTTTGGAACAGACTTATTTTTATTCAAGACAGATATAGCTGAATATATGGTTTACTTTGTGTTTCAAGCAATGTTTGTTGCTACTGCTGCAACTATTATCTCAGGTGCTGTTGCAGAGAGAATGAAGTTCAATGGTTACATAATTATTACAATATTAGCAACTGGAATAATTTATCCAATTGTAGGCCATTGGGCATGGTCCTCAAGCTATCTTAGTAATATGGATGCTGAAAGACAATTGTTGGAGATAACTGGCCAAATAAGTACAGGCGGGTGGTTAAGTAAAATAGGTTTTATCGATTTTGCTGGTAGTACTATTGTCCATTCAGTTGGTGGATGGATGGCACTTGCAGCTGTTATGATTTTGGGACCAAGAATAGGAAAGTATTCAAAAGCAAACAAAGGAAAGTTTACAGGTTCTAGTTTCCCTTTAGCAGTATTGGGAACTTTAATACTTTGGTTTGGTTGGTTTGGTTTTAATGGTGGAAGTAACGGCGCAATGGATGAAGCTGTCCCACTAATATTAATTAATACCTTTTTAGCAGCCTCATTTGGGTTACTGACAGGGCTTGGTATTTCTTTTACTTTATTTAAAAAACCAGATCCTTATTATGTTATTCTTGGACCATTAGCAGGTTTAGTTGCTATAACTGCTGGATGCAACTCAATGTCATCCGTTGTTTCAATATTCGTTGGAATAGTTGGCTCTATAATTGCAATAGTAGTTAATGAAGTTTTGCACAAATATGAAATTGATGATGTAGTAGGAGCTATACCAGTTCACTTAGCAGCTGGAGTTTGGGGGACTTTAGCCGTTGGTTTATTTAGTGATTTAGATTTGCTAGGCACTGGTTTAAGCAGACTTGAGCAAGTAGAAGCACAATTAATTGGTATAATTTCAATAGGAGCATTTTCTTTCATAGGTTCCTATTTTATCTTAAAAATTTTAAATAAAATTTATCCTTTACGAGTTAGCCCTATTCAAGAAGAGTTAGGTCTTAATATTGCAGAGCATAATGCAACTTCAGTAGAACATGATTTAATCTCTATTTTAGAAAAACAATCTGAGAGCGGAGATTTAACTATTAGAGGACCACAAGATCCATTTACTGCAGGGGGTGTGATAGGTTTATATTATAATAAACTAATGAGCAAACTAGAGACTAGTGAAATAGAAAAACAAAAGTGGAGAAATAGAATTACAAATGAAGTTAAACTTGCAGTAAAAGTTCAAGAAAACTTTCTTCCTAAAAGAAATCTAGACAATTATCCTGTGCATGGTATCAACATTGCTGCAAGAGAGGTTTCTGGAGATTTTTTTAGTTTTTATCCACACAATGAAAGTGTTTATTTCATTATTGCAGACGTAGCTGGAAAAGGGATTCATGCAGGAATGGTTATGGCCAAAGCCTCCACTCTCTTTGAAATAATGTCGAGAGATAAAGTTGACGTTGATGAAATGACTTTCCACATGAATAATGATTTACACATAACAAAAACAGCCGGGATGTTTGTTACCTCAATTATAGGAAATTATAATGTTAAAAGTGGAGAATTAAGTTGGGTAAATGCTGGCCATCAACCTGCTTTATTGAGAGACGAAAAAGGTAATTTTGAGGAGTTTCAGAGCAAATCACCTCCATTAGGAGTTGTAAAACAAAACTCTAAAAATGATTATTTTATAAATAAATCTAATCTAAATGGAAATAGGTTCTACGCTTTTACTGATGGTTTATCAGAAAGCTTGGATAAAAATAATAAGGAGATTGGTATTGAAGGTTCTAAAGAGGTTATTAATAAAAATTTTAATAAAGATTTGCAAGATGAACTTAATGATATTGCTAAAGAAATAAAATCTAATGCTAAAAACCATCAATTAAGTGATGACTTAACTGTTTTAGCTATCGGAAAATAATTTCATCATCCAATTCTAATTTTTGGCATACAGTAAAAATCTGCGGTATCTATTTTTGACGAATATTCTCTTCTCATGTTCCATTTTTTATGCACCCCAGCACTTGCAAGGCTCAAAGTAGATCTACCATATCGATAGTTAGTATTATCAATTGATTTCATTAACTTATTTATTTTTTCATCCTTCTCAGATGAAAACAAATTTTTCTTTTCGGTATCGTTTGACAATCCTATTAGCATTACTCCTGCTTTTTGATAACGATAACCATTTTTAAAAATATTTTCTAAAATAGAAATAGCTGCTTTCACTATTTCGATGCTATTATTTGTTGCAATTGGAAAGTCTATTGTTTTGGAATTTGAATAATATCCAAAGTTTCTTTGAAAAGGGCTAGTTCTTACAAAAACTGTTATTGCTTTTGCAACCAAAGACTCTGATCTTACCTTCTCAGAAGCGTTTAGACAATAATTTGCAACTGCTTCTTTTAATTCTTGAAAACTTTCAACTCTTTTTCCAAAAGAACGTGAGACTACACAACTTTTTCTCTTTGAAGCGGTCTTTTCAAGATCTATACATGGTACACCTCTTAGTTCCATTGCTGTCCTTGAACTTAAAACATTTGAAGATTTTTTTATCCAGGTATTAGATTTATTTTTTAATTGTTTAGCATTATATATTCCATTTTTCTGATAAAATTTTGTTAACTGTCTACCAACCCCCCATACATCATTTATTTCTATTTTTTCCAATATCGGATCAAGATTCTCAATACCAATCAAACTTGTAACACCTGATTGTTTTTTCTTTGCAATATGATTTGCAACTTTACTTAAGGTCTTAGTTTTTGCTATTCCTATACTGGTTGGAATGCCAGTCCATTGTAGTACTGTATTTCTTATTTCTTTACCAACATCTGCTATTTCATTATCTGGAAAATTAGATAAATCCATAAATGCTTCATCTATTGAGTACACTTCTATATCGGAATTAAATCTTTTTAATGTTCTCATTACCCTTCTTGATAAATCTCCATACAAAGAATAGTTTGAAGAAAAAACTTGGACATTATTTTTAATAATTATATCTTTTGCTTTGAAATATGGCTCTCCCATTTTTATTCCAAGAACTTTTGCTTCGTTAGATCTTGAAATAATACAGCCATCATTGTTGGATAAAACAACGACAGGCTTTTTCCTTATTTTAGGATTAAACAATCTTTCACAAGATACATAGAAAGAATTACAATCGACCAGTGCTATTTTTTTAGTAAACCGAGTGGATGACATAAGTTACAACTCCCCAAATAAAAATATCTTCTTCTTCGTTAATTAAAATTCGATCTTTAAAGTTTTTAGATCCTGAAGTGAGAAATTTTTTATCTCTTTCCTGGACAAAACTTTTAACAACTAATTCATCGTGAACATTTGCAATTACAGTTGAAAAATTTTTTGGCTTTAAACTTTTATCAACCACCAATATATCCCCATCATTAATACCAACGTCAGTCATAGATTTACCTTGTACTCTGATTACAAAAGTTGCTGGAACATTCTTTATTAAATGAACATTAAGGTCTATATCTTCCTCTATATAATCTGTAGCAGGGGATGGAAAACCAGCCCCAGCTTTGTGTAGATAATAAGGTATTGTAATTTTCATAAATGTTCTTATTTTGTTCTTTTAATATTTATAGCCTAATAATTAAATGTAGTCAAATAGGTTGTATTTTGAGTCTGAAATTGAATCAAAAGTGAATCAAAAGGTGAACATTGAAACTAGATATTGTTGTGTTGTGGATAACTTTTACAATAGATAGACTGAATGAAATGAGAAAATTAACCTGTCATTGCGGTCTTATAGAAATTGAGATCAATATAAAAGATAGTTTTGAAGATTTATATAGATGTAATTGTTCAATGTGCATCAGGAAAGGAGCAATTACTGCAATTGTAAACAAAGAAGATTTAAAAGTAGTTAAAGGTATGGATAAATTAAAATGTTATCAATTCAAAACAAAGGTAGCAAAACATTATTTCTGTTCCAATTGTGGAATTCAAACTCACAACCTAAGAAGAAGAGATCCAAATACATATGGTATTAATGTTGCGTGTATCAATGAAATATCTACAAAAGAGCTATTTGATTTTAAAGTTAGGGTAAACGATGGAAGAAATCACGTAATGGATAAATAATAATTATGAAAAAAAAATTAACATGTCATTGTGGAGAATTTGAAGCAGAAGTAACAATACCTGAAAATGGTATTGAAAAAGTTATGAGATGTAATTGTACTTTATGTAAGAGAAAAGGTTATGTGATTGGAGTTTTAGGTGAAAATGACTTTAAAATTATAAAAGGTGAGAAATTATTAAAACTTTATCAGTACCATACTAAAGCTGCAAAACATTATTTCTGTTCAATATGTGGAATTCATACGCACAATAGACCAAGAATAAATCCTAAAATATTTGGTATTAATGTAGCATGTGTTAAAGGTATAGATCCGTTTCAATTAAAAAATATCGGACTTAATGATGGAGAAAACCATCCACTAGATCAAAAGAAGTAATGATTAATCATTTAGATTGTTATCAAAAGGTAAAGAAAAAGTGTTTTAAATTTATCAATTTACAGGAAACTAAAAAAGAAAAATTTAAGAATAAAGAAAAAATGATTAAAAGTTTTTTAATTCCAATTTGTTTTTGGATTAATAAAAATAAACCACAAAATAAAACATTTATTATAGGACTTGCTGGTGGTCAAGGAACTGGCAAGACTACAATATCTTCTTTAATAAGATTAATATTGACAACTTATTTTAAATTAAACGTATTCAAAGTCTCTATTGATGATTTTTACAGAACTAGAAAAGAAAGAATAAAATTATCAAAATCAAAACATCCCTTACTTTTAACAAGAGGTGTACCAGGAACACATGATGTCGATATGATGAACAAACTTTTTTCTAATGTAAAAAAAAGGACATTTAATAGCATGATGATACCAAAGTTTGACAAATCAATTGATGATCGGTGTAATAAAAAACTTTGGTACAAGATAAAGAAAAAACCTGATGTATTGATTTTAGAGGGGTGGTGTGTTGGGGCAAAACCAGAGAAAAGAAATACATTATATAAGCCATTAAACAAGTTAGAGAAAAATTTAGATAGTAAAAAAAAGTGGAGATTGTACGTTAATAATCAATTGAAAAGTAAATACTCTAAGTTATTTGATCAAATACATATTTTATTATATTTAAAGGCTAAAAATTTTAATGTGCTTAAACGTTGGAGAATTAAACAAGAAAAAAAACTTAAATTAAAAAATAAAACAAAAAAAAATAATAAAGTTATGAATAATTCAGAAGTTTTAAACTTTATGATGACTTACCAAAGAATTACACAAAATATGTTTAAAATTGCACCAAAACATTCCTCTATTATTATTGACTTAAATGATAGGCATCAAATAAAAAGAGTAAAATTTAAAAATGCATAAAAAAATATTAATAATTTTGTTTTCTTTCTTAATTTTCAGTCAATCGAATGCTGATGACTTAATGAAAGCATTATCAGATGCATATTATAAAAATCCAGAACTTAACGCTGAAAGAGAAAATATTTTAGTTTCTAAAGAAGATCTTAAAATATCTAGGAGTGAATTTTTACCATCCATTACAATCACAGGATCTAAAAGTGACCAAACTACAGATAAATTAACTGATAGATCTGGAAATGAAACCGCTATTACCGATGTAAATACTGAAACCCAAAAAATTACAATTGAGCAAACATTATTTAAAGGACTTGGTGGAAAAGCTGATCTAGATAAAAGCAAAATTGGAATAGTTTTAGCAGAAGCAAATTTATTAAAGAAAGAACAAGAAATTATCTTAACAGCAGCAGAGGCTTATAGCGGTCTTACATTTGCAAAAAAAAAGTTAGATATTAATAAAGAAAATTTAAGTTTGCTTGAGAGACAAGTTGAGACAGATCAAAATAGATTAGAAAATGGATTAATAACTCTTGCTGATTTAGCTCAATCAGAGTCTTCACTTGCAGGCGCAGAGGCTCAATTCATTAATTCAAAAAACGATTTAATAACTGCAAAATTAACTTATGAAAAAATTATTGGCCCTTTAGAAGATATAGATTTAATTAGTGGTAGTATAAATTTAGATTTTAATATTCCTGAAAGTTTAAATAAAGCTATTGAAATATCCATTGGTAATAATCCAGATTTAATAATTGCAAAATTAGAATATGAGCAATCACAACAAGATGTTAAAATAGCAATAGCTGAATTTTCACCAACCGCTAAATTATCAGCTGAATCTACTAAATCTAATGATTTAAGTTCAACGGTAGATGAGAGAGATCAAGAAACTCTTAAAGCAGAAATAACTTGGCCATTGTTCAAAGGTGGAAAAAATTCGGCCTCTTTAGAAAGAAGCAAAAGATTAAATAATAGAAAAAAACTTCTTTTAGATAATGCACTTAGAACAAATGAAACAAACGTTGCGAGCGCATGGTCTAGTTTTCAATCATCTGAGAGCGCTTTAACATCTGTTAGATCTCAAGTTAATGCAGCAGAAATTGCAAATGAAGGTATAACAGTTGAATATGAGACAGGTCTTGGAAGAACCACTTTAGATGTTATTCAATCAAATACGATCTTACTTACATCTAAAATTAATCTTGCTAATTCAGAGAGAAACTTTTTCTTATCTCAGCTGGAACTATTAAAGTCTGTTGGACTTTTGAACGCTAAATATCTCAAAATTGTTAAGTAAAAGGCTATTATTTTTAATTCTTGCTAATGAGAACAAAATGTGTACATTTATACGTATGATTCGTATGTTAAAAAACACAAAAAAAGAGGCAAAATATGAGTAAAAATAACTTAAAAGTAGTTAAATCAGCAAAAGATAAAGATTTGGAAAACAAAGAGAAAAATAAAGCTTTAGAAGCAGCTATTAGCCAGATTACAGATAACTTTGGAAAAGGCTCTGTAATGAAGCTTGGCCAAAAAAAAGCAATGGATATAGAGTCTATTTCTACAGGCTCATTAAGCTTGGATTTAGCACTAGGCATTGGTGGATTACCGAAAGGAAGAATTGTTGAAATTTATGGTCCAGAGTCTTCTGGAAAAACAACACTTGCTCTTCAAGTAATCGCAGAAGCTCAAAAATCTGGTGGAATATGTGCATTTGTTGATGCAGAGCATGCTTTAGACCCAGTATATGCAAAAAAATTAGGTGTAAATACAGAAGAATTGTTAATTTCTCAACCTGATGCTGGTGAGCAAGCACTAGAGATAGCAGATACACTTGTTAAATCAGGTTCTATTTCTGTAATAGTTATCGACTCAGTTGCGGCATTAACACCAAAAGCTGAAATTGAAGGGGATATGGGAGACCATCACGTAGGTCTTCAATCAAGATTAATGAGTCAGGCTTTAAGAAAATTAACTAGCTCAATATCAAACACAAATACAATGATGATTTTCATTAACCAAATCAGAATGAAAATAGGTGTTATGTTTGGAAGTCCTGAAACTACATCAGGTGGAAATGCATTAAAATTCTACTCATCTGTAAGAATGGATATTAGAAGAATTGGTGCAATAAAAGATAAAGATGTAATCATTGGTAACTCTACAAGAGTTAAGGTTGTTAAAAATAAAGTATCACCACCATTTAAAGTAGTTGAATTTGATCTAATGTATGGAAAAGGAATTAGCAAAGTAGGTGAATTGATTGACCTTGGTGCTAAAGCAGAGATTGTAGAAAAATCTGGAGCTTGGTATGCATACAAAGGTGAAAAAATTGGTCAAGGTAGAGAGAATGCTAAAATTTACCTAGAGCAAAATCCAAATGTTGCTGCTGAAATAGAGATGGCAATTAGAGAAAAAGCAGGTGTGATCACTAAAAAAATAGAAGGTAATCCACTTGATCAGGAGAAAGTAAAAGCAAATCAAAAAGAAGAAGAAGCTCCTGCAAAAAAGAATTAGCTAAATAGTCATTATTAGTCATAAAAGGCGTCCGATGGGACGCCTTTTTTCCCTTTAACATTATAGACATCATTTAAAAAAGCTGTATTTTAAAAATATGGCTCAAAAAACTTTAAATGAAATAAGAAATACTTTTCTCAAATATTTTGAGAAAAATGACCACACAATTGTTGAGTCTAGTAATCTTGTGCCTAATAACGATCCAACTTTGATGTTTGCAAACTCTGGGATGGTTCAATTTAAAAATGTTTTTACGGGTTTAGAGAAAAGAGATTATAAAAGAGCAACCACTTCACAGAAATGTGTAAGAGCTGGTGGTAAGCATAATGATTTAGAAAATGTTGGTTATACTCCAAGGCATCATACATTCTTTGAGATGTTAGGAAATTTTTCTTTTGGTGATTACTTTAAAGAAAAAGCAATTCATCTTGCATGGAATTTAATAACAAAAGATTTCGGACTAGATAAAAATAGGCTTTATTTCACAGTTTTCAGCGAAGATGATGAGGCATTTAATCTTTGGAAAAAAATTACAGGTTTTAGTGATGATAGAATAATAAAAATACCTACATCAGATAATTTTTGGTCTATGGGAGAAACTGGGCCTTGTGGCCCCTGTTCAGAGATATTTTACGATCATGGAGATCATTTAAAAGGTGGTTTACCTGGCACTAAAGACCAAGATGGTGATAGGTATATTGAAATTTGGAATTTAGTGTTCATGCAATTTGAGCAAATTACTAAAGATAAAAGAATTAATTTACCAAAACCATCAGTTGATACAGGGATGGGCCTAGAAAGAATAGCCGCACTGCTTCAAGGCACACATGATAATTATGAAACAGATCACTTTAAAAAAATAATAGGCTCTATCTCTGAAGAATTAAAAGTTAAGCCTGACACAAATAATTTATCAAGCTTTAGAGTTATTGCAGACCACTTGAGAGCAAGTTCATTTTTATTAGCAGAAGGTGTTTTACCATCTAATGAAGGCAGAGGCTATGTTTTAAGGAGGATTATGAGAAGAGGTATGAGGCACAGTCATTTGCTTGGATCTAAAAAGCCTATTTTTTTTAATATATTTAAAACATTGATGGATGAAATGTCAGGCAATTATCCAGAACTAAAAAGAGCAAACTCACTAATTACAGAGACTTTAAGAATGGAGGAGGAAAAATTTTTACTTTTACTTGATAGAGGAATAAAAATTTTGGATGAGGAAATAAAAAAAGTCGACAAAAAATTATCAGGCGAGGTAGCATTTAAACTTTATGATACTTATGGCTTTCCACTAGATCTAACAGAAGACATTTTAAAAAATAAATCACTAACACTAGACCATAAAAAATTTGATATCTTAATGAAACAAAGTAAGGAGCTTGCAAAAAAAAATTGGAAAGGTTCAGGTGATAAATCTATAGAGGAAATTTGGTTTACTATTAAAGATAAAACAGAACCAACTGAATTTTTAGGTTATGAAACAAATACATCAGAGGGAGTAATTAAATTTATTATAAAAGATAACAAAGAAGCTAATTCACTCTCAGAAGGTGAAGAAGGATATATAGTTGTAAACCAGACTCCATTTTATGGTGAGTCAGGCGGACAACTTGGTGATACTGGGACTATTAAATGTGGAGATAACAATTTTGTCGTAAGCGATGTACAAAAAAAGTTTGGAGATTTATTCATCCATTTTGGCAAAATAAAAAAAGGTAAGCTTAATATAAATGACAGTGTTGAACTAAATATAGACTTTGAGCGTAGAAAAAGCATTAGAGCATACCACTCCGCAACACATCTCCTACATGAGTCCTTAAGAAGAACTTTAGGTAAGCATGTAATGCAAAAAGGATCTCTCGTTGCACCTGATAGACTTAGATTTGATTTTAGTCATATGAAATCTATATCTGAAAGTGAATTAGATAAAATTAATAATATTGTTAATCAGATTGTTGATAATAAAAGCGAGGTCATTACAAGATTAATGACACCTAAACAGGGCATGGAACACGGTGCTTTAGCCTTATTTGGAGAAAAATATGGAGAAGAAGTAAGAGTAGTGTTTATGGGCGAAGAAGGTAACAAATATTTTTCAACAGAATTATGTGGAGGAACACATGTAAGAAATACAAGTGAAATTGGAAAATTCAAAGTTGTAAGTCAATCTGCGATAGCATCAGGCGTTAGACGTGTAGAAGCTTTAAGAGATATTCAATTGGATAAATACTTACAAGAGAAGGAAAAGAATATAAATCTATCTACTCAAAAAGATGAGGAAAACATTGCTAATTTATTAAATCAAATCCAAAAATTAGGAGGCAAAGCTAATATAACTTCAGATGATAAAAAATTAGTTATTAAAGAGCTTACAAGACAATTAGATCAATTAAACATTAAAAAAGTTCTTGAGGATAAATCAAAAAATATAGTTCAAGATCTTGAGATCAATAAAGTCAAAGTCAGGTTTCAAAAAGTAACTAATTTATCACCAAAGGACTTAAGAAAATTAGTTGATGAAGGTAAAAATTTTTTAAAAAAAGGTATTGTCGTAGTTTCTGCTTATAAAGACAATAAAGTAGGTTTAGCAGTAGGAATTACAGAAGATTTAACAACTAAGTATGATGCCGTTAAACTTGCTAAAGCAGGATCCGAAATTATTGGTGGAAAGGGTGGTGGTGGTAGAAAAGATTTCGCCCAATCAGGAGGAAATTTGGTCAATAAAATTGACGATGCATTTAATGAAATAAAAGGTCTTATTTAAATAAAAAATAATTATTCAAACTAGTTTTTATTACCTTTGATGTCAGTGGTAAGTTCTTGATAAACCATAACTGTTATAGCTCTAATATTTTTCTCTAATCTATTTATGTCGAAACTAAAATTTGCATCATTGCAATTTAGTTCATGAAAATAATAAGTATTAGTATAGCCCAAAGTTGGTTTTACTTCATCGCTAATAATTTTTAAAGCCTCAGTTTTCTTATCTATTGTAAAATTATAACGACAAACACTAGTAGTAGCCCATTGAAGTATTAAGCCAATAACAATACCAATCGTTAAAATTATTTTTGTCATTTTGAATCAACCACTAAAATAGTTAAATCATCTTTTTGAATTTTGCCTGAGTTAATTATATCATCAATAATAATTTTCAGTCTTTCATTATTTGGTTTTTTTTGATATTTTTTTATATAATCTTTAAATCCGTCTGAACCCAACATTTCACCTTTTGGATCTTTAATTTCTGTTATGCCATCTGTGAAAATATACATTGAGCTTTCATCAAATCCTATTTTAGTTTCGTTATATTTCGTTTTAGCCATTATTCCAAGAGGTGGCCCAGCCTCTTCGAATGTGGTAAAACTTCCATCTTTTTTTAAAATTAATGGTGGCTCATGTCCTGCACTTGATAATTTTAATTCTTTTTTGTTGCTGTCGTAAATACCAACCAACATAGTAACAAACATTCCTCTAGAAATTGTTTCACATATTTCGTTATTAAGAAGCATTAATAATTCCGATGTTGAAAACATTGTTTTACTTAAACATCTATAAAGACTAGATGCCTTAGACATTAATAAAGACGATTTAATTCCTTTTCCAGATACATCAGCTACTCCAAATCCATATCTACCATCACCAAGATCAGAAAAGTTATAAAAATCTCCAGATACAACTTTAGCCGGAATGTTTATTCCAGCTATTGGAAAATCCTCCTTTTTATTTTGAGATAATAATGATCTTTGAATTTCTCCAACTATTTCTACTTCTTTTTGAATTTTATTTTTCTCAATCATCTCTTTAGCCATTTTAGCATTTCTAATCGCTAAAGCTGCAGGAGCAGAAAGTGTTTCTAATAATTTCCTATCATCTTCAATAAATAATTTATCGTTAGTTTTTTTGTTTAAACAATGAATCACACCAATGCAATCGTTTGCAGCTATAAGAGGTGAGCATAAGACTGAATAAGTTGTAAAATTTGTTTTATTGTCTAAATCAAAATAAAATTCTGCAATTTCTCTTACATCCTTTCTAACATTTCCCACTCTCACACATTTTCTACTTTGCACAGCCTTACCCATTACTCCGTCTTTTAAATCTAATTCATATTCATCAAGATAATTTTGATGCAATGAGGCAATACATTCAAATTTTTTTTTTTTATCATTAATTAAAAATATATTTGCAGCCTCAGCATTAATTCTTGCAATGATTACTTGTAGCGCAGTCTTCAAGGTGTCATTTAAATCAAGAGAGACCGCAAACTCTTGATTCATTTTAGTGACAATCTCCAAATCTACATTTACTTGCAGACTCTTATCTGTTTCATTTTTTTCTTGTTTTTTGGATTTAAAAAACATTTATTATACTAGCATTTTAAACAGTTTTTGGTAAATTCTACAATAATGGAAATAATAATAAATACACCAAATCTTTACATTCATCTTCAAGATGCAATGCTTGTTGTGCAGTACATTATAGACGGATTAATCCATATTACCTCAAACATAGAACTTTAAAAACGTGTGGATATACTATTTGTAATAATCCTAGGCGCACTCTGGGGTAGTTTTGCAAATGTATGTATTTTTAGATTACCAAATGAGGGTAATGTTGTTTCAGGAAGATCGTTTTGCCCTAAATGCAAACAAAAAATAGCATGGTATGACAATATACCAATTATCTCTTATATTATTTTAAAGGGAAAATGTAGAAGTTGTGATTATAGAATTGCTTTTCAATATCTTATAGTTGAAATTTTAAGCTTATTATCGTTTACATTAATATATTTTCTATTTGGAATTTCATTAACAACTTTATTTTTTTGGATTTTGTTTTTATCTTTTTTAATAATTTTTTTTATAGATCTTAAACACTTTATAATACCAAACGTAATAACGTTCCCTCTGATGGCTTTAGGCTTTTTAAAATCCTTTGATCCAAATTTAAGTTACCTTTTTCCAAATTATATAAATTCATTAATTGGAGGTGCATTAGGTTATGGAATAATTTTTTCAATAATTTATTTTTATAAACAGATTAGAAAAAAAGAGGGGATGGGCTTAGGTGATGCAAAACTATTCGCTGTCATAGGATTTTGGTTTGGTTGGATATCAATTCCATTTATTGTTTTTCTATCATCCTTGATAGCATTAGTTTCTGTAATTCCAAGTTTGATAAATAAATCAAAGCAAATGTCATCCGAAATTCCTTTTGGCCCATATATTATTATCGCAACTGCAATATTTATTTTTTTCAAAGAGAGCTTTACTAATTTTCTTTTATAGTTTAATGAAAATTAAAATTCGCCTTTACTTATTTTTTTTTTTAATAGTTTTATTTAATAGTTGCAGTGAAAAACAACCTAAAGAAATAAAAAAAATTGTATTACTTGGTGATAGTTTAATGAGTGGATACGGCCTGTCTAGTGAAAAACATTTAGATAAAATTTTACAGAAAGATTTAAACTCAAGTGGATATAAGATTACAATTATAAATAAAAGTGTATCAGGCGATACTTCATCTGATGGTCTAGCTAGATTAGATGAAATACTAAAAATAAAAGATACTGACTTAATAATCTTAGGTCTAGGAGCAAATGACATGCTGCAAGGTGTTGCTCCTCAAAAAACTAAAAAAAATTTACAAGAAATAATTACCAATATAAAAAGTGAAAACATTGAGATACTCCTCGCAGGGATGAAAGCGACGACATCAAGAGGCTTAAGTTATAAAAAAAAATTTGATAAAATTTACCCAGAGTTATCAAAAAATAATGATATATTTTTTTTTCCATTTTTGTTAAAAGATGTAGCCTTAAATCCAGATCTTAATCAATCTGATGGTATCCACCCAAATTTTAAAGGAGTTAAAATTATTTCAATCAATTTAAAAAAAAGTATAGTAGGATTAATAAACTAAAATTTTACATGAAACACAAAGGTTTTACGTTAATAGAACTCCTAGTCGTTGTAGCCATCATCGGTATTTTAGCTGCTGTAGGAGTAGTTGCTTACAACGGATATACAGCAAGTGCAAAGAAAAATACATTGCAAACTAATTTTAAAAATATAGAAAAAAAAATTGCTACATCAGCAATTGGTTGTTTCAGTGGAGTAGAGGTAAAATTCGGTCCTTATCTTGATGGCAGATCTCCTAATAGTCACTCATGTAATACGCCAAGTTTTTCTGGGAATATGTTAAATGCAGATTCAATTACATATAAACTTTATTTGGAAGTCTACGGAACAAAAAATCCGATGGATGACTCTGTTGCCGGAGTAGCGTGGAGTAATGGAAGATGTCCACCAGCAAATGTACCACCAGGTCAAATAGCCTTAGGTTATGCCCATAAAAATAATACATGTGGAATGGCAGGTAACATGTCTTGCGTAAGAGTAAACTTAGGTGACACAGATGGAGACGGTAAAGACGACTTTTTATCTAAAGAATATAATTTTTGTGAATTTAAATAACAAAATAATGAATCAGTTTCTATATTATAATATTTTAATTTCAGCATTAAATATTTTTATTATCATTTACGCATTTTCTTATAATTTTTTTCCAAAAAAGTGGAGAAATAAAGTTAAACAAGGAACAATTATTGGCTTAGCTTTAATATTTGTTACAATGATTACTATGTTTTCTTGGGTGATATATTTTTATTATTTAATATTTAAACCTATAGAAAATTTGAATTTTTTAGCTTTAATTTAAAAGTTTTCTTTCCAAGAATTTCTGTAAGATGAAGCAGCTCCTTGACCAGCTTGAATCTGAACTAAATCTTTTTTATTTCCTGCAGATTGACCTGCGATGTTAGCAAATAATTTATCTGCAAAAACTACAATTTTTGATAAAACACCTTGTCCAACATAATAACACGCTTCACCTTTTCTTATAGTTCCTAATTGACTTGAGTTGTTACTTCCACATTCATCATCAGCTTGGCAAATATATGCATTACCTAAACTACACTTATTAACTGATTGCGTAGGTTCATATATAGGAAAATACGCAAAACCTTTGTAAACAGTTGGCTCTGCAGTGACTTTAGAAGAATTATCTAAAACTATATACCAGCCTCTATGTTTATTTTCCACAAGACATGTAGTTGGCATATCATTTGTCGTATTTCTGCATTTAGTTATATCATCTGCTGTTGCTGCTTTACCGACATCTCTAAATTGAGGATAAAATTCGTCTCTTATACCTATTAAGTAATTAGATGTTCCAGCTGAAGTGTCATTTATTCTATTAAAGTCTCCAGTTCCTGCGTATACCCATAATGAATTTGTCGATCTACCAATAGTAGCATCCATTGGATGGAACATGTACCTTCCATTAGTTTTGTTCGATCCAGCAGTAAATAAAGTTGTTTGGTCGAATATTTTAATTTGATTTCCGGCACCATCGTCGGTCATGTTTGTTAAATTAAATTTCGTAATTTTACCTTCTAAATCACTTAGATATAAAAGACCACCTGAGTAAGTTACTCCCCTAGCTGTATCAGGAGTTATCAAAACTGGAGAAGCCGGGGTTGAATTAACAATATCACTTGATGCCATGTCTGTGATATCTATTCTTTTATATAGACTTCCAGGATTTGTGAAATCTTCAAGATTAACAATTGTTAAATTTGATCCAATACCCTCAAACTGAGTACCATATCCGCCACCCATTGCGGCAACATAAATATCATCTAATATATTATTGTCACCTGCACCATTGTTTGGAATTCTAAAAATTCTTGGATCTGACCATGTCTCACCAAGAAGACTGTAGTCATACTCTGGATGAGTAGTCACACCAGTATTTTTAGAGCCTGCTTTGATGCTGACACCAAGTATTGAGCTTGTATTGCTGTCACCTGTATCTGCAGAATAAGTTATATCATCAGCAAAGTTTAAAACTGTCTCACCATTTGCATCTTTTGTAACAGTAAAATTTGTGTAATTCTTGTCGTTAAATAAAACTTTTATATCGTTTTTTGAAATATCTCTTACAGGAAACGTCCATGATTTACCTTTGTAACATGAAGTAGTAAGTTCTCCATTACTATCTCTAGTGTCTTGACATGTATTAGATATACTGCTGTTTTGAGAAAATTTATCTGTAACCTCTAAAGCTTCTGCAAAACTTGCTAAAGAATATGATCGTGCAATATATTTATAAAGATGTGTATTTTCGTTATGATCTATTCTGTAAACAGTACTGTTAATATTGTCATTATATATTGACATTAAGTGTAAAGGTTTTTCAGGATCTGTTACATCAAGAACAGAAAAACCAGCCCCACCTCTACCGTAAGGCACCATTAATATTGTATGCCATTTTTTGAGTTTATCTAAAGGACTTTTAAAGAACATATCATGCACTACAATAGAGCCGTCAACTCCAAAAACTGCATTTGTTCCACCTTTTGTTTTATTTAGTGATCTATTCATAACTAGTGGAAGGTTTGGAGCAACTAAAGGCGGCACAAATCCCCATAACTCTTTTCCTGTTTTAGAGTCGAAGGCATGAAGTATTCCACTATTAGAGCCTGCATAAATTACTTCTTTTCTATTTTTATTATTTGCAGCAAAATTAGGGTAGTTATTATAACTTCTAAAATAAGCTTCCTGGTTATTTCCTGTAAATGCTGTATCTGCCCCTGGCGGACCAACTACTACAAGCTGTGAATGATAAATGTCACCTAAAGGATTGTCTCTTGTTTCAGTTAAGTTACAATCACCATCATAATCGAAATAGTCTTTACCTCTAATAAACTCTATTAAACCTTCCTGATCGTCTGAATTACCATCTATAACACCAGCTGTGTTTGCACATCTATTATTTGTCGTATCAGTATCATTATGAAAGTCGACAATAGCATTTTTGTATAAACTAAATAAAGCACCAACATCTGCCGCATTTGCTTTAGTAAAATTGTTATAGCCAGATTTGTAGTTTGTTCCAGGAATTCCAACACTCCAAATTTTCCTTTGATCTGGCGCTGGCATTTCCTCAACAGCTGACCAATTACCACTATCCTTCTCATCTAAGTTTCCATTTGAGTCAATGGCTGTTCTTGTAATAGTTCCTGCCCATTCTTTATTTTGTCTGTAATCAAACTGTGCTTGAAATAGTGATCCTGAAGACTCAATCGTTGCTGTAATTGCTGGAGCTGTAAATGATAATTTTTGAGCAATAATTTGCGAAATTGCCGCTTTAAGTTCTGATTTTAATTGAGCAGCTGTTTTTGCAACAATTGCTGCATCTGTTCCACCTTCTTTTGCAAGTTGATTAAAATTTCTTAAACCACTTGATGATATTCCTGTTCCAAAAGCAACTGCAAAAGTTTTTACAGGATGTTTTTGTGTTCTAAGACTTTTTGCTGCATTCTTCGCACCATTATGATTATACCAATCACCATCCCCAATTACCATGGCATAACTATTTTGACATGGTGAATTTTTATCTATTGGGCTGAATCTGCCATGATTATAATACTGTTGCGCAATTTTCATAAAAGCCATTGCATCTGTTCCACCCCCAGGGTTTACTCCGCTAATTATTTGATTAATTCTTGCAGCTCCACCTTTATGAACTCTAACTTTTAAACAATTATATCTATTGCATGGACTTGAATTTCCTGTTGTTATGTTTCCACTCCAATTTCTAAATCCAGATGAACCATGCGCCCAATAAGCAAATCCAAAGTTAACACCAGAAGTTAAAGAAGCATCTGTAACGATCGCTTTGATAGCCTCGTGAGCTGCCTGCATTCTTGTTTGTGGAGCACCACCGAAATTTTTCAACCAGCTTCCATTCATATCAAAAGATTGAACAGTTGCTTTATTTAGTCCTGTTGTAATAATTCTGCTATTAGTTTTATCTACTGAAACTCCCCAAGGATAATAAAAGTAAGTAGCGCTATTTGTTGAAGCCGCAGTGCTTCTAACACCTTTCCTCCATGTATAATTACTTTGACCGTAACTAACTTTTGTCAGCCTACTTGAACCCCAGCTCAGATGATAAAGAACCTGTTCGTTATTAGGATCAACTGTTAATCCCCCATAATTGTTTCCATAACCATATCTATAGCTACCAGCGTTAATACTTGGGCAACCATTACTATCAAATTGAAATCTATATATTCTACTGTTTCTGTAAGAATACATGTAACTAAAATTTTTATCAGCTGCACCAACCATGTAAGAATACCTTAAATTGGTATTTACATTACAATTTCTTGCTCTATTTCTATCAACATCATAAAGATAATAACCCTGACTAGTTCCAACTCCGATAAACCTCCCTTGAGGGTTCTGAAATAATGCAAGGTTATAAGGATAGGCACTTCCAAGATTTATAAAACCTAAGCACGCCCCATCCGACTCTCTTATTTTAACTATTCTTCTGTTTGACCAACTAATTGCATAAAGTACTCCACCCGCAGACTCAATACTATATGGATAATAAGTCTGACAATTTCCTTTATGGGCTGTACCATTTACTCCCCAACTTGCATCAACTTTAGCGTTTGCATATTCTAATTTCTTAATTCCATATGCTGCATATTGCGCAACATATAAATTACCGTTTGCATCTGTTGTAGTATCGTAAGGTAAACTTATTCCAGAAGATCCTCCGCTCATTCTCCAACCCATACTTCCAGACTTATCTAATAATATTAAAACATTAGCTGGCACATCACCAATACCAGTTCCAGGAGGTAACGCTTTTCCAAAAACTACACTAAAAGAAATTAAATATAAAAATAATGAAGTAAATGTAATTTTAAAATTTTTCATTGTGATTTGTCTAGTTCTTCTTCAATTTTTCCTAATTCAAAATTATTAATATGTTCCGCTAAAATTTGATCATATTTTTTTGTAGATAAATATAATTGTTCATCTATTTTATTTTCTTCACCCAAAAACCTTTGGTAAACTACAAATTCATCTGACTTTTCAAAAATATGAAAACCTGTAAACGAGTCTGGATTTTGAGTAGTATCAAAATCACCATATACCTTTTTAGTATATTTCATTAGGGTTAATTTTTTTGAGATGTTGTTATTTTCATCATTTAGTGCAACAAAATTTATAGCAACAAGAGTGTTATTAACAAACCTATACTCAATCATAATTCCCTCATCTAATCCTTCACCAGGACAAATATCTTTTGCAAAAAAAGGATATATGTTCATTCCTGGATAACGATATGGAGGTGGAGGGCCATACTCCTTTTCCATTTTTGATAAATTATCACCGATATCATATATAACGTTGCATTTCGCGTGTGCTGCAGCAGATATTAAAAGACTTATTAATATAATATTTAATCTTAAAAACATGAAATTTTAATAATTATAGACGAATATTTAAATATTTTAAAATAAATTTTTTAGGATAAATAAATATTTTTTGACTATCTTGGAAAAACTATTGTGCTTTCCAATGAAACTACCATGTTCTCACTGTCCATATTAAGGCCGCATCCGTACACTCTGTAAGCCATTCCGTTTTGTCCAGCATCTGACTGGGTTTTTTTTACACTTCCACCGTATCCTTTAAAGGGAACAGCGCCAATTCTAAAGATAAAAAATTCATAATAATAATCATATAAATCTTCTGCCTCCTCCTTTTCACTTTTGCTGGCATTAGTTTTAAAACTATCTCTTAGCAATTTTCCAAAATTCCAGCTTTGAGCAGTAACTACTCCTTTGTTATCTAAATTTTTTTTGTCTAAGTCATGAAAACTGTTGTAACATACATTACTCGTATTTTTATAACTACCAAAGCTCTTGTCGTAATTTGCAAGTGTCATTGTGCCCGAAAAACCTGACCCTCCTGTGCTTTTACCACCTTGGTTTTCAGGTAATTTTCTTAAACTTAAATCTCTCTTTTTAGATTTAGAATTCCATGGACCCAAAAAATAATTTTTTAAATAATTTTCTCCCTCCATAATTGCTGTTTCCGCTACATAAAATGTTTGCTGGTAATCATCACTATAATTATTACTTTGATGATCACCTGAAGAAATCACAATTAAAGCACCACCCATCAAAGACATTACAAGAAGCAAAACAAGTGAAAGTACTAACGCAAACCCTTTTTCATTTCTATTTTTCATTCTAATCCTACATTTCTGGCATAAGCCGTTACCGTTAAAGTCTCTCTTAAAAATCGATCATTAAATCTTGTAAGATCTCTAGATGAATCTGTTAAAGCAAAAATTGTTTTTTTTTTGTTGTCATTATAAAACGGATTTTTTGATCTTACCGCTAATGCGATATCTACAGTTTTAATGTCATATAATTTCTTTTTGTTAGAATTTGTTGGTGATGGTGGTGGTTTAAGAAGATTTCCATTTGCATCAATTGCGTTAAAAATCATATCTTGAACATAACCTTCAATAAATTGTTCTGGGTAAGTTCTCTCATCTAATTGACTGCTATTTGGATATGTGTCTGTAGCAGGATTATCCCAAGTATTTTTTGTCTTACTCCATTTAACTTTAGTTTTGTAAACTGAAAATGCATCAATATTATTATTAGTTAATTTATCTTTTACAGTTGAAGGTTTACAATAATAAGAAACTTTGTATCTTATAAATGTATACCTTTTATTTACATCAGTTTCATTGGGCTTGTATTCTACATCACCATAAACAATATCAATTTTATCACAATCACTAAGCTTGTTTGAAGTTTTAGAAATTAATATTGGGGGATCTGAAACTTTCAAGTCATCTCCATAATACTTAAAACCTGCCATACGAATATCTCTCACCAACATATTAAGTACTGATCTACCGGTTTGACTCACTTTTGCTTTATCTGTAACTTTTTGAAAAGAGTTATTGACTGCAGTGTAAGAAGCATACATTGCAGCCATCATAATTGATGAAATCACTATACCAATTAATATTTCGACTAAAGTAACTCCCAGAATAGATTTTTTATTTTTTTTCATTACGGTTTAATATCTACGTGTACAGGAAAATAAATGAATTTATCTTTTTCACCATTATTTAAAAAAATTTGAAATTTAGCTATATACATTTTGTCAAAAACTTTGTCATTTTTGAACCTGCAACCTGAAGGGCAGATATCAAATACTTTCAAAAATTTCTTTTCTTTGGTACCTGTACCATCTTTTCTACATTTAAGCCTTCTCTGAGAAAATCGATTATTCCATTTATCTAATTTTTTATCTATAATGTTGGTAAAATTTGAGTTTAAATTGGCACCTGCTGAACAACTATTCGAACCCCAAGACTGCTTATCACCAGTGCTGTTATCTTGCTTGCTATTATTAACTAAAATATCAACAAACTTTTGACTAGATCTTTCTGCTTGAGAATTTCCTAGTAGGTCTTCAGCAACCATACCAACTAAGTAAGTACCTTTAGTTCTCTCTCCTGATACATCAATTGATTGAACTGAATAATTGACCATTTGAAAAACAGCGATAAAGCCAATGCCAACTATAACTGTGGAGATTAAACCTTCTATAAGTGTTATCCCCTTTTCAAAAAATCTTTTACTGTCTTGACCAATTTTTTCCATTAAATTTGTACCTTGTTACATTACCAAATCTTGACCATTCCACCAAGTACGCAGGTTGTTCCAGACCTGGCGAAGATATTGGACATTTATTACTATTTTTAGCGGCAACACTTGTTTTGCAAAAAATTATATATTGATTTGATGTTCTACCTTCCAAAGTAACATTTTTATTCGCTAAATTTTTATAAGAGTAATAAGAACCGTCTTGTGAAAAACATACAGCCGTCTCTATTGGTGATGGGCTATAATGTGCCGCACCTTCACCCTCATAGTAATCTATATATTCAGATGTTCCATTAATTTTAGAATAATAATTATTACCTGTTTTACATTGAGGTAATTTTCCAGAATTTAAAGTTTCAGAAAGTTTTTTTTTAGTAAATCCTCTTGTGTGAAAAATAATTTTTCCATTATTTTGAGACATATAAAATGATATAAAAGGGTAGCTTCCTCTTTGAGCTTGTGTTGTCGCTGAATTAATCATCGCAGAGGCTTTTTCAGCTAACACTCTTATTTTACGATCAGTATTCCAATCTAGAAAGTTTGGAATTCCAACTGCGGACACAATTCCAACAATTGTAATTACAACTAATAATTCCAAAAGTGTAAAACCTTTAATGTTCTGATCTTGCTGCACCTGGATCTATCTTACCTGACTTTGCTAATTCTTCCAAAGATTTTTCCATAGTAATCATGCCATCTCTTACCGCAGTCTGCATAATGCTTGGTATTTGATGTATTTTGGCCTCTCGTATTAAGTTTTGAATTGGAGATGTACATTTCATAACTTCAAATGCACCAACTCTTCCAGCACCATCTCTTGTCTTAAGAAGTCTTTGGGTAATTACCATCTTTAAAGATGTTGATATCTGTGCTCTAATTTGTTCTTGTTGTTCAGGCGGAAATACATCTATAATTCTATTAATTGTACTAGGTGCACCACTAGTGTGCAGAGTTCCAAAAACTAAGTGACCTGTTTCGGCTGCAGTCAGAGCTAAACTGATAGTCTCTAAATCTCTCATCTCTCCAACTAAAATAACATCGGGATCTTCTCTTAATGCTGCTTTAAGAGCTGCTGCGAATGTTTTAGTTTGTTTACCAACTTCTCTATGAGAAACTATACTTCTATTATCTTTATGTATAAATTCAACAGGGTCTTCAACAGTAATAATATTTGCACTTCTTGTTTTATTAATTTCATTTATGATAGCAGCTAAGGTTGTTGACTTACCAGATCCAGTTGGACCGGTAACAAGCACCAACCCTTTATGAAAATCAACTACATCATATAAAGACTGAGGTAAATTAAATTGATCCATGTTTGGAATTTGACTTTCAACTCTTCTAAGTACTGCCGCGGTTCCATTAATTGTTTTGTAAAAGTTAGCTCTAAATCTTAAACCACTTAGCATAACAGCAGAGTCTAACTCGTGAGTTTTATCAAATCTTTCAATTTCTACTTCATTGCAATTCATTGACATTAAATCTTTTAAATCTTGAGCTTTAATTGGGACGTCTTTAACTACTACAATTTCACCAGTTTGACGATATGCAAGTGGTGAACCAGTTCTAATATGGAAATCAGAAATTTTTTTATTATTTTTTGCAAGATCCTCGAGTTTTTCAAACATTTTAAATTTATTTTTCCTATATAGCCTTTTTAAGCCTAAAAACGCAAAATTTCCAATGATTATTCTGGGTTTAATTATTCTAGTCTAAGTTGATTAATATAAACGAATAAGTTAAGTATACCAATAGACGTTAAATATGAAAAATTTCTTACAAAATATTTTAAAAAAAAAAGAAAACAATCCAGATGCTACTCCAAAAAAAAATGAAGGGGAAAAAGGTAATAAAAAAATCAATTCTTTAATAGAAAAAATAAAATCTAAATTTAGTTCTGGTATAAAAAATAAATTAGGAAAACAAGCTATACAAGGTGAGGAAATCGTAGGTGTAGAATTAACGCCATACGAAATAAGACTAGCCCAATTAAATAATAATAAGAATAATGAGTGGGTTTTAGAAAAATTTTTTATACATACCATTGAAGGATTACCAGAAAATGCTTCAGTTTTAGAACATCCGGATAAAATTGGAGATGAGCTTAAAATAGCTCTTCAAAAATCTAAAATAGAAACTACAAATGCTGCAATTGCAATACCAGTGACTAGTGCAATCATAAGAGTTGTAACCGCTCCACTAATGACCGATGAAGAGTTAGGTAAAGCAATCGATACAGATTCTTTATGGGAAAATCTTGTTCAATTAACTGATAATTTAAATGATTATTCTATATTTCACCAAGTAATAAATAGAGACAAAGAGAGGAATACGATGGATATTCTTTTCGTAGCTTCAAAATTGTCAGATATTAATGGTTACACATCAATTATTAAAAAAGGTGGACTAAATGCAGTCATAATTGATGTTAAATGTTTTGCTTTAAAATCTGCTGTTGACCAAATGAATCAAATTAAGGGTTCAATTGAAGAAAGTAATTTAACTGCAGTTTTAGAATTTGGTTTAGATGAAAATTATGTAATGATTCTTTACGAAAACAATCCAATTATTACAGACATTTTCATAAGAAGTCAGGATAGAACCACTTTGCAGAAATCTGACAATCAGGAGGAAATGGATGGTTTGGTAAGAAGATATATGACCCAAGTAAAACAAGCTATCCAAGACTTTGAAACAAAATATGAAAAAAGAATAAGAAATTTAAAAGTAGTCTCAAATTTACCAAATGTAGATTCGTATTTAGGAAGTTTTAGAAAAAATTTAGCTAATACTGGTTTTAATTTATTTGATCCAATTTCTGAAGTTAAAATTCCAGCTCAATTATCAGAAGGTGTTAAACTTGCAAATAGATCTTATCTTTCGACAGTAATTGGGCTAGCTTTTAGAAAATTAGATGTGTTTGGTTATTATAAATTTGTAACAGCTGTAAAAAATATCAACTTATTACCAAACAGAGACAGCATGATTGCACAGAAAAAAGCAAAAATATTTTCAAATTTTGCTTTTAAGGGAGTAGTTGGTGTTGTAGGAGCAATATACATAATTCTTTTTGGATTATCGTTTTGGCAAATAAGTTCTCTCAACAAAAAATTAACTGACTATGATCAAATTATTTCTGAACATCAGTTAAAGACTTTAGAAAAAGCCAAATTTGCAAAAGAATTAGGAATTATTAACAAATCTTTAGAATTAAGTGGATCAATCGAGTCAAATAAAAAAATAAGTTTTAGAATTTTAGCTCAAATAGCATCCTCAGTTCCAAAAAGAGTTAAATTTAATTCAATAGACTTCGATGGACAAAATCAAGTTATTATAAACGGAGTTGCATCAACAGACCAAGATATATTAAAACTAATTGGTAACTTAAATGAAAAAAAACTAATATCTCAGGCATCTTTAGCTAGTATGACTTTACCAGAGAGTAATGACCCAACTAAACCTAAAATGAAAGGTTTTAAAGTTGCTTGTACCGTGGAGAGCATTTAATGGACTTAAAAAATATTGATTTAAAAAATATAAATATAGAAGATTTAAAAGCAAAGTTACAAAATGTAGATAAAAAAACTTTAATTAAGTTTGGCTCAGGTTTTGCGGCTATATTGATTTTTTTAATAGGTTATTACGCTATATTAAGTCCGATAGTTAATGAAAAGAAGGAAAAGTATAACGATAAAGTCCTAAAACAAGATGAAATTATGCAAATGAGTAATGAAATCACTCAATTCAAATCAGAGATTAAAAACAAAACTCCAGAATTCGAGCAAAGTTCATCACTATTTCATACCAAAGCTGAAGTAGAAGGACTATACGATAGTTTAAGTAAATATGCTGGCGTAAACGGATTAGTAATTTCTAAAATAGAGAAACAAAAACCAAAACCTGTTCTAGTAGAGGGAGCAACTGAGCAGGCTGACCAAAATCTAGAAATCCAGAGTGTTAAATATTTCAAAATTCCAGTTGCCTATGAAATAAAAGGTAACTTTCTTGGATATATAAAATTTAAAAGAGCTTTAGCAAGATCAAATAAAATGTTGAACTTTGATAAAGAAATTATAAGTTTAGTGCAAAACGACCCAAACGGTGCAATAGTTGCAAAAGGAGAATTAACAATAGTAGGATTACCTAATGAATTTTTTTAAAATTTTTTTTATTACTCTGATCTTAATCTACTCGCAAGTATCATTTGCTGATCAACATGAAAGTGTTGAAGAGCAAACAACTGAACAAGTAACAGAACAAGAAACAGATCAAACAGTTGAACAACCACCAACAGATCAAGCAACATTACCAGAAGATGAGGAAGACGAAGTTCCTTTGAATGATCCATTTGCAGGAAACGAGTCTGGCTCTAGTATGTCCAATATACCAGATGGTGAAGAGGAAAATGAAATGAGTTTATATAATTTTAAATTGGTTGGTATAATTTCTGGTGAAGAAAATAGTTATATTTCTTTAGTTGATGCATCTGGAGAGGTTATCACTCTATCATTGTCTCAGTATTTAGGAGAAATTAAATTAGTGGATATGAGAATAAATGAAGCAATATTTGAAAAAAATGATAAAACTTATATGATCATAGACTTTAATAACCAAATTCGGGAAGTAAATGAATATTAGAAAAATTTTATACCCAACAGTTTTTTTAGTAATTTTATTAATAGTTTCGGGGTGTGCAAAAAAGCCACAAAATATTAAAACTTTTAAACACAACACCCCACTTATAAAAAAAGATATTAAAGCCACAGGTAGAGCAGAGATAGAAAAAACTTTAGAGATGGGCCCAAAACCGGTTGAAGGAGATATTATAAAACTACAAAAAAGAAAAAAAATATCTTCTGAAGCACAAAGAAACTATCTTTTAATTCCCGAAGACTTTCCATTGCTTAAACAAAGAGTAACCCTGAACTTTAAAAACTTAGATTTTAAAGAGACTATGACTCTTATGGGTAAAATTGGAGAAATTAATGTGCTTGTTGGAGATGAAGTTGCGGGCGCTATAAGTGCAGAGTTGATTAACGTGCCATGGGATAAAGCATTCCAAGCACTTTTAGATATGAAAAATTATGCATCTGATATTGATGTAAACAGTAATTTAATAAGAGTTCACTCTCCAGAGACATTAACAGCTCAAGAAACTTATAAATCTGAAAGAGCCTCTGCAGTTAGAAAAAAAGTTGAGCTAGAAGATAGTGTTGAACCAATTTACTCAGAAATTTTCAGGCTATATTACATTTCACCAGCTCAAGCCAAGGAAACACTAACAGAATTATTTTCTTCAGGTGAGGGCGAAAATTCTTTCTCAGCTATACAAATAACAGAGGAGCAAACAACCAGATCAATTATAATTAGAGGTAAAGAGAAAGATTTAGATGTGGTTGATAAAGTAATTAAGGAGATTGATGTTAGAACGAAACAAGTATTAATTGAAGCATTTCTTGTAACAGCTACCTCTGAGTTTGAAAGAGCTCTTGGAACAAGAATTGGTGCATATCGTACAAAAGCTGGTGAGCCAACAATTGGGGGATTAGGCGGTGGCAATCCTCCCTCTGGACAGGGTGATACTTCAGTTGATGCTGGTGGATTTGGTAACGCAACAGGCGATATTCTCGATACAGGAATTGCAGGCACTAGTGGAATTGGAGTGTTAAAAAGAACAACAACTAGTGTTTTAAAAGCAGAAATTAATGCATTGGAGAATTTAGGTTTAGGACAAATAATCTCAAATCCCAAAATTTTCACTTTAGATAATCAGACAGCTACAGTCACACAAGGTACAGAAATACCATATACAACCATATCAGATGGAGCTGCATCTACATCGTTTAAAGAAGCAGCATTGAAATTAGAAGTTACTCCAAGTATAGTAGGTGATGGAAACGTGCTTATGACTATTAAAGTAAACAATGACAGTGTCAAAGAGGGATCAGAGTCTGATGAACCTCCGGTAAGTAAAATGGAAATTGACACAAGACTTTTAGTTGCAGATGGTGATATCGTAGTGATTGGTGGGATTAAAGAAAGCACAGTAAATCAAAATACTAACAAAGTTCCTGCGCTTGGTGATGTTCCTGTAATTGGAAATCTCTTTAAAGGCTCTACCAACTCTGATGACTTAAGTGAGCTATTAGTATTCATAGCACCAAGGGTATTATAAAATGATAAAAATCAGTAGAGAGTCTGAGGTTAACTTGATCAACGTTTTAATAGATCAAGACGTTATATCAGGAAAAGATTTACCAAATATTAAAAAACTATCCTCTGAGGGAGAGAAAACACAACTTGAAGCAGTGTTTGATTTAAATTTAACTGATGAGGACAAAATTTTAGATTTATTAGTAAAAGATCAAAATTTAGATGTTGTTGAATTAGATAATATGGAAATTACAGATGAAGTAAAAACTGTACTTCCTGCAAATTATATCAATATGAATTTTATTGCCCCTTTCAAGATTGAAGGCAAGGTTCTTCATATAGCTATTTCAGATATATCTAAACTAAGTTTAATGAGAAATTTAAAAACTATAACTAAAAAAGATATAGAATTACATGCAGCAAAAATTACTCAAATATCAAGACATATAGAAAAAATTTTAGAAGGCAATGAAACAACAATAAAAAGTATTAAAAAAGAAAACGCTAGAAAAGATAGAACTAAAACATTTGACTCTGATTTAGCTGAAGCAGGCGAAGTATTAGAAAATAAACCCGAAGAAGATATCGAAGCTATAGAAAATGAATCTGAAGTTATTAAATTTTCAACGGCTGTTGTTGCAGAGGCAATTAAAATGGGTGTATCAGATATTCATATTGAGCCTTATAGATTTTCCTCAAGAGTAAGATATCGACTTGATGGAATTTTAGCTTCTCAAGACAAATTCGCGAAATTTTTACATGATAATTATGGAGCTGTAGTAACTAGATTTAAAATTATGGGTAAACTAGATATTGCAGAGAGAAGACTTCCTCAGGACGGAGCAATTCCTTTTAAGATTGATGGTAAGGTTGTTGACTTACGTTTATCAATTTTACCTACTGCAAATAATGAGAGAATTGTAATGAGGATTTTAAATAAAGATGCAGGAGATATTAGTCTTGAGCAATTAAATTTCGAGGAAACAGATTTAAAAAATCTTAGAAAAGCAATTCATGGAACTCAAGGATTAGTTTTAGTTACAGGTCCAACTGGATCAGGAAAAACTACTACTCTTTATTCTATTTTAAAAGAAGTTTCAAAACCTCATCTTAATATTTTAACAGCAGAGGATCCTGTTGAGTATGAATTAGATGGAGTTGGACAAGTTCAAGTTAAAGAGGACATTGGTTTTAGTTTTGCAACAGCACTTAGATCCTTTTTAAGACAAGATCCTGAAATTATTTTAGTTGGTGAGATGAGAGATAAAGAAACAGTGGATATAGGTTTGAAAGCTGCTCTTACTGGTCACTTAGTTTTTAGCACACTTCACACAAATGATGCACCAAGTACCATTACAAGGTTACAAAATATGGGTACACCAGATTATTTAATTAGTGCAGCAGTTACTCTTGTGTTAGCGCAAAGACTTGCAAGAAAAACTTGTATGGAATGTAGAGAACCCGACCCTGACATTACTCCAAAAGCTTTAGCAGATTTTGGATTCACAGTTGAGCAAGCCTCGAGAGCAAAAGTTCAAAGAGGAAAGGGATGCTCAAAATGTAAAGACACAGGTTACAAAGGAAGAATGGGTATTTATGAAATTCTAAATGTAACTAAACCTATTAAAGAAGCTATTTTAAGAAAAGCAACAACGCCAGAACTCAAAAAAATTGCTACAGACGAAGGTTTTAGAACTATGCAAGACATGGGTAGAGAATTAATATTAACTGGTGATTTAAATTTTAGAGAATTTGATAGAGTTATATCTGGAGATCAATAATGTCATCAGAAACATTTACATACAAAGGCATATCCGCTGGAAAATACGTTGAGGGAGATATTGAGGCTCTTAATCAAGAAGAAGCTTCGTTTAAGCTTAAAGAGCAGAAAATAATAATAACCAATTTAGTTAAAACTAAAAAGAAAAAAGCTGAAAAAGAGAAGAAAAAAGGCTCTGGATTTTCATTTGGAAAGAAAAAAATTACACCTGCAGATGTAGTAATCTTTTCAAAACAATTTGCAACAATGGTTAAAGCAGGACTTCCAATTTTGAACGTACTTACGATGCTAAGAGATCAAATTGAGCATCCAACAATGAAAGAAATTATTGAAGATATTAGAAAAAGTCTTGAGGGTGGTATAACTCTTTCAAAGTGCTTTGAAAAATATCCAAAAGTTTTTGATAATATTTATATCAACTTAATTAAAGCAGGAGAGGCCAGCGGTAAATTAGATATTTTCTTACTCAAATTAGTAGATTCATTAGAAAAAAGAGAAAAGGTTAAAAAGAAGATAAAAGGTGCTTTAACATACCCAACAGTTATGTTCACCGTAGCTATAACAGTTATGGTATTCATGTTAATAAAAGTAGTTCCAGTTTTTGCTAAAATGTATGAAGGAATGGGAGTTGCCTTACCAACTCCTACAGCGGTAATTATGAATGCTAGTAATTTTATGAGAGGCGCTGGTGGTTTAACACTTTTTATCATATTAGTGATCGGTTTTGCTGTATTTAAGTATACAACAACAAAGATTCCTGCAATAAGATATAAGTGGCATCAACAGGTTTTAAAAATGCCAGTATTTGGAGATATGATACTAAAATCTCTTATTGCAAGAATATCATTAATTATGGGAAATCTAAGTGCAGCAGGTGTTAACCTTTTAGAGAGTATAGAAATTGCAAAACAAGTTAGCAATAATGATGTTGTTACTCAAGCTCTAGAAAATGTTAAAAAAGGAGTTTTCTCCGGAGACACTTTAACCAAACTATTTTTGAAAGAGCCAGTGTTTCCACCTACATTCAGTCAATTAATTTCTGTTGGTGAACAAACTGGTAATCTCGATGAAATGTTTACCTCTGTTTCAAGTTATTACGAGGAAGAATTTGATTCTGCAGTAGATAATATGTCAAGTTTAATTGAACCGATCATGATTGTTTTTATGGGTACGATGATCGGTGGATTAATGATAGCGATGTACTCACCAATATTCAATGTTGGTTCTATAGTAGGATAATTTATAATTGTTTAGTAAGAATTAAATGGTTGATCCAAGGTTTTTCACCTTCTCTAAAAACAACTGCATCCATAATTTGTTGAATAAAAAAAGTTCCTAATCCACCTGGTTTAACATCATCAATATTTCTGTGTCTTACTTTTGCACCATCAACTGGTTTACCTTTGTCAAAAAAACCAATTTCTAATTCATTATTTTTTCCTAATGAAATTTTTATTTCCATTTTATCATTGCTAGTTTCAATATCCTTATAAGCATGTTTAACAATATTTTGAGCCGCTTCAGCAATTGCTAAAACTAGTTCGTCTTTCAGGTCTTGATCAATTTTAATTTTTTCAAAAACCTCTCTTGAAAAAGATCTTACTTCTTTTAAACTTGCAGAATTAACAATAAATTCTCTTGTCTCGGAAATTTTATTTTCACTTTTGTTTGTCTCGTTCATCTAATTTGTTTAGTCTAAATTTAAAATTTGCTCTAGCTTAGCCATCATGATTACTTTCAAAACTGATTTACTAATTTCTTTTAAGGTAACCTTAGTTCCAACTTCTAATGCTTTTTGGTGACTTTCAATTAGAACCGATATTCCAGATGAGTCCATGTACTGAACATCTTTTAAATTTATATGAACTTCTTTCTTGGCTTCGATTAAAGGCATAATTAGCTCTTTAGCCTTATCAACAACGTCCATATCTATTTCCCCATTTAAAAAAACGGTAGATATATTTCCTTCCTCTGAGACTTTATATGTCATAAAATTAATATTCCCTCATAGGTATATATGCCTTATAGATGTTAAATTAAGAAAAAAAAAGGTGTTTTGGCCTAATTTTAACACGAAATTTGTTGAAAATAACAATAAATTGAATAAAAAAGGGCTTTAAATTACGTTTTAATGGAGATAAAGTTAAACAATAATTGAGGAGTTAAATAATGAAAAAAAATTCAAAAGGTTTTACACTTATAGAACTACTTGTTGTTGTAGCTATCATCGGTATTTTGGCTGCAGTTGGTGTGGTTGCTTACAATGGATATACGGCTTCAGCAAAAAAGAATGCTGTTAAAACTATGCATGCACAAACACTAAAGTATGTTTCAGCAGAGATACAAAAATGTACTCTTGAAGGAAACACGGGTAAAGCGTTTGGAGCAAATACCGCAAACTGTGGACAAATTAATGGTAACAACGGAGCGACAACAGCAGTTACTGCTTTAGTTGGTAACTCTACTGATAAAAACCCATACAATACAGCAGCGAAAGCAATAGCAAGTTCAACTGGCTATGCAGAAGGTCAAGTTAGTGTGAGCGGAAGCGGTAAAGTTATAACTATTAAGTCTTGTTATGTAACACCCTGCTCTGGTTCAAATATAACAGGCGAATCTAAAGTTACTATAGAATAATATTTCAATTTTTTAATGAATACTAATAAGCTCGGTTTTTCTTTAATCGAGCTTTTAGTAGTTGTTGCAATATTAGGTATCATTGCAACACTTGGTATAAATGCATATTCAGGATACATATCTGGTACAAAAAAACAATCTGCGAGAAATGTGATGCAGCAAGTATCACTAGGTCAATCTGAGTATATGTCCCAAAACGGGCAGTATTATTACACTAGTCAGTCAACAGGAGAATGTAGTCCTAATACAAATTCTTCAAATGCTATAGAACAAAATCTTTTAGGAAGATCAGATTCTATAAATGAAGAAATGGGATACGAGCTTTGTACTCACCAAGATAATACAAAGACAAAGTTTAAAGTTGTTGCAAAAGAAGTTGGTGGTAAATGCATATTATTGATGAATGAATTTGGAGCAATATCTGAAAAAAAAGCAAGTGATTGTTAAATATTAATGTTTAAAGAAATTATTAAAGATTTTTTTATAAAAATTAAATCAGGTGATTTAGAGAAAAAACAAAAGATTTGCTTATCTGCGAGTATTGGCTGGGTTTTATTTATAGGCTATTTAACTTGGTGGAATGGAATTAAAGCAGTAGGCCTAGATAAAAGCTTTAAATGGGATGAGTGGTTTTGGTTTGGAATTATACCAGCAACCATGCCTTATGTTTTTTATTTAATTTGGCGAAAAAAGAAATCAGATTAATTAATTCAATTTCTTTTTAAGATTACCATCTATTGTATCTAGGAATTGATTGGTAGTTAAAAATTTTTGGTCTTTATCAATTAAGATCGCTAAATCTTTAGTCATTGAACCTGTTTCAACACACTCAATACAAACTAATTCAAGAGTTTTTGAAAATTTTATTAATTCTTCGTTATTATCTAATTTACCTCTGTGAGCTAATCCTCTAGTCCAAGCAAAAATAGATGCAATTGGATTTGTAGATGTTTCTTTACCTTGTTGGTGCATTCTGTAATGACGTGTAACTGTTCCGTGAGCAGCCTCTGCTTCCATAGTTCTTCCATCAGGGGCAAGTAATACACTAGTCATTAATCCAAGCGAACCATAGCCTTGAGCAACAGTATCAGACTGAACATCACCATCATAATTTTTACATGCCCAAATATACTTACCACTCCATTTCATTGCACAAGCAACCATGTCATCAATTAGCCTGTGTTCATATGTCAAATCATGTTTGTCAAAATCAGATTTAAACTCTTTTTCAAAAACTTCTTGAAATATATCTTTAAATCTGCCGTCGTATGTTTTTAATATCGTATTTTTCGTGGATAAAAATACAGGCCATTTTTTTATTAATCCATAATTGAAACAAGATCTTGCAAAGTCTTCGATAGATTTATCTAAATTATACATCGATAAAGCAACACCAGATCCAGGAAAATTAAATACCTCATAATTTTTACTATCTTTACCGTCCTCCGATGTCCATTTAATTTCTAATTTTCCTTTTCCTGGTACTTTAAAATCAGTTGCTCTATATTGATCACCAAATGCATGTCTACCAATAATGACTGGATCTGTCCAAGATGGCACAAGTCTTGGAACATTCTTACAAATAATTGGTTCTCTAAAAACAGTTCCACCTATAATATTTCTTATAGTTCCATTAGGAGATCTCCACATCTTTTTTAAGTTAAATTCTTTTACTCTTGCTTCATCAGGAGTTATTGTTGCACATTTAATTCCAACTCCATTTTTTTTAATTGCATTAGCACAATCAATTGTTATCTGATCTGAAGTATCATCTCTACTTTTCATCCCTAAATCGTAATACTCAATCCCAAGGTCTAGATAGGGGAGGATTAATTTTTTTTTGATAAACTCCCATATTACTCTAGTCATTTCGTCACCATCTAGCTCAACAATTGAATTTTTGACCTTAATTTTGCTCATATTTACTTATAAATCTTATTAATTGAATTTTTGCTTTTTATATACATATTAATCAAAAATTAGCAAAAAAAAGAATTATGATTGATAAAATATTTCCTAAATTACACAACGAGGGCTATAAATTTTTAGTAATTTTCGGTCTCGCAACACTTGTTCTCTATTTAATCAATGGTTTTTTAGGACTAATTGGAGTCGTTCTAACTATTTGGGTTTACTATTTTTTTAGAGATCCCGACAGAGTTTCCATAAATGATGAAGATTATCTAGTTAGTCCCGCTGACGGCATTGTTTTGCAAGTTATAGAAACCACAGGTCCAAAAGAATTAAATTTAGAAAATAAAAAATTTACTAAGGTAAGTATATTTATGAATGTTTTTGATTGTCATGTAAATAGAATTCCATGTTCTGGAGAAATAGAGGATATTTTGTATGTTACTGGAAAATTTTTAAACGCCTCATTAGATAAAGCTAGCGAGGATAATGAGAGAAACTACTACAAAATAAAAAATAGTTTTGGGGAAGAAATAATTGTTGTACAGATAGCAGGATTAGTTGCAAGAAGAATAGTCACCGAAACATCAAAGGGTGAAAAACTTGAGCAAGGTTCAAGAATAGGAATGATAAGATTTGGAAGTAGAGCAGAATTATATTTTGAAAATTACAAACCACTTGTAAAAATCGATCAAAAAACTATAGCAGGTGAAACATTAATAGCTAAAAGATAGCAAATGCAACAAACTAATAAAAAGTTTAAATTAGTATCAAACAAAAAAACAAGAACTATTTTGCCTAATATGTTCACATTAGTAGGAGTTTGTATAGGCTTGACATCTATAAAATTTGCATTTGATGAAAGATTTGGATTGGCAATTATTTGTATTATTGTTGCAGGTTTAATAGATGGTTTAGACGGAAGAATAGCAAGATTGATAAAGGGAACTTCTCAAGTAGGAAAAGAATTAGATTCTTTAACAGATGTGATAAGTTTTGGAGTTGCCCCAGCTTTTATAATGTATTTTTGGCAACTAAATACTCTTGGTAGAGTTGGTTGGTTAATTTGTTTAGTTTATGTAATATGCGTTGCGTTAAGACTTGCAAGATTTAATGTAAATTCTGAAACACAACCTTCATGGAAAGATAACTTTTTTGAAGGGGTTCCATCTCCCGCTGGAGGTATTTTGGTCTTGATGCCATTAATTTATAGCAAAAGTGAAATACAATTTTTAAATGTTGATTTTACATATTTCACACCAATTTTATTTGTATTAATCTCAATATTATTAATAAGTAAATTACCAACATACTCTTTTAAAAAAATTGCAGTGCCAAGAAGACTAACTATATTTCTTCTTTTTAGTGTTGTTTTATTTTTTGGATTACTTCTAATCTATACTTATAACGTAATTGTAATATCTGGCTTATTATATTTAGCATTAATTCCTTTAAGTATTTTTCATTTTCAGAATTTAAATAAAAAATTTGTAAACGAAAATATTGATAACGAGGAACACGAAGATATTCTTTAATGAAAGAAAATACTATTGTTTCTCTAGCGGATGAAAAATATTTTGAGTTGCTAGAGGAATTAATTGAGTCAATTAAATGTTTCCCTGATAGTAAAAACATAGCAATATGTGTGCTTGATGCAGGTCTAAATCAGGATCAGATAAATAAAATTAAAAACAAAGTCGATGAAATAAAAAAAGCAGAATGGGATATTGAAGTTTCATCTCTAAAAGTTAAAGGCAAGGAGTGGTTAAAAAGCCAAGTCTCAAGGGCCTTTCTACCTAAATATTTCCCTAATTATAAAAAGTATCTATGGATAGATTGCGATGCTTGGGTAAGTGATTGGAGTTCAGTAGAACTTTATTTTAAAGCTTGTGACAAAGGCAAATTAGGTATTACTCAATCAATTGGACCAGGATATCGAGTATTATCTAAAGTCAAATGGTTATTTGGCAAACTTGCAATCATTAAATCTCAAAATTTTAAACACGCTGTATCATCAAAAATAAATATGCAAAAGGCCAGAAAAATTGCATTTGCACCACATGTAAATATCGGAGTATTTTCCTTAGAAAAAAGTTCCTCAGTATGGAATGTTTGGCAAAATAATCTAAAAGAAACTTTAAAACATGGAAGAATATTTGGATCTGAAGGACTGGCAATAAATCTAAGCGTGTATGTTGATAACGTTGAAACAGAGTTTTTACCATTAGGGTGTAATTGGATAGCAAGCAATGTATTGCCAAAATTTGATGAAAGTAAAAGAGAATTTGTTGAACCATATTTGCCAAACAATAAAATTGGAATTATGCACTTAGCAGCTGGAATATGGAAAGAGGGAAAAGATATGAGATTAGATAAAAGTATTAAAATTGAAATTAAATCCCTAAACGATAATACAATTTCCAAAAGTTTAAGGTTTGAAAAAAGTTGAAAAAAAATAAGATTTCTAAAAACTGGCTTAATAAGCAGAGAAGAGATATTTACGTAAGAAAGTCAAAGTTAGAAGGTTATAGATCTAGGGCAATTTACAAACTTAAAGAGATTGATGATAAATTCAAAATCATAAGAAATGGAATTAAAGTTGTCGATTTAGGGTCAGCACCAGGAAGTTGGTCGCAATATTTATCTGAGAAGTCTAAAAATTCAAAAATATTATCTATTGACCTAAAAGATATTGAAAAAATTCATAACGTAACTCACTTGATTGGAGATTTCTTAGATGAAAAAAATCAGACAATCATATCTAATTTTTTCGAGGAAAAATTAGATCTTATAGTGTCCGATATGGCTGTTAATACTACTGGCAACAAGAATTTAGATGCAATTTCCACTGGAGAATTGAGTATTAATGCTATGGAATTTTCTGTTAGAAATTTAAAAAAAGATGGCAGTTTTGTCTCAAAAATATTTATGGGATCCACTTTTAATGAAATCATTGAAAATGGTAAAAAAAACTTTAAAGAAGTTAAAGTTTACAAACCCCCGTCTAGTCGTAAAGACTCTAAAGAAAGCTTTATTATTTGTAAAAAAATTAGATAGACACTTTAAAAATTTATAGAATCATATATAAATTATTATGGATCCTATAAAAGAAGCACTTACCTTCGACGATGTTACGCTAGCGCCACAATACTCAAAAGTCTTACCATCTGATGTATCAACAGTAACTGTGTTATCTAATCAATTAAAATTAGACATCCCAATTCTTTCATCTGCAATGGATACCGTTACAGAGTCAAAGATGGCTATTGCTTTAGCTAAACAAGGAGGAATAGGTGTTATTCATAGAAATTTAACCATATCTCAACAAATTAATGAAATAAAAAAAGTTAAGTCAAAAAGTTTTAAAGTAGGAGCTGCTGTAGGAACAAATGAAAATGAATTAAATAGAATAAAGAATATTCTAAAACTTAACATCGATCTAATCGTAGTAGATACAGCTCATGGACATAGTCAAAAAGTTGCAGATACAATTTTAAAAATTAAAAGAATTAAACCAAAAAAAACCACTTTATGTGCAGGCAATATAGCTACTGCTGAAGCAGCAAAATTTTTGTGTAAGTTAGGGGTTGATGTTATAAAAGTCGGCATTGGACCTGGTTCAATATGCACAACAAGACTAGTTGCAGGTATTGGTGTTCCACAATTGAGTGCGCTACTAGATGTTAAGAAGGGACTTAACAAAAAAGTAAAAATGATTTCTGATGGTGGTATTAAATTTTCTGGCGACATTGCAAAAGCTTTAGCAGCAGGAGCAGATGCAGTAATGGTTGGCTCAATACTTGCAGGAACATCTGAGGCACCAGGAAAAATTATAAAAAAGAAAGGTAAATTATTTAAAGTTTTTAGAGGAATGGGCTCTGTGGGAGCTATGAATAAAGGTTCTGCCGATAGATATTTTCAAAAAAAACAAAAAGACAAATCTAAGTATGTACCAGAAGGAGTTGAAGGTTTGATTAAATATAAAGGGGATGTAAGCAAAACTATTAACAAACTTGTAGGAGGTCTTAGATCTTCAATGGGATATTTGGGTGCTGGGAAAATAAAATATCTAAACAAAAAAGCTAAATTTGTTAAAATTACAAAAGCTGGTTTTTACGAAAGTATGGTACATAGTATAGACGAAGTAAAAAAGAATAGTGAATATTTATGAAATTAATTAATAAATTTATTTTAATAATTTTCATCAGCATAAACTATTGTATTACAGCAAGTGCGGCTGATAATTTATTTGAAAAAGCAAAAAAAAAATTTGAAAAAAAAGATTATGAAAAGTCGAAGTTTTTATTTCAAAGAAACATTGTATTTAATCCAAAAAATGCTGAATCTTACCTTTATTTAGCAAAAATATTTAATACTGAGGAAAATCAAGAGGAGGAAGAAAAAAATTTAGACACCACTCTTCTTTTAGAGCCGAATAATGAAGAGGCAATTTATATGTTGATTAATATTCAATTAGATAGATCTAATTTTGAAAAAGCAAACACATTGATGAACAGATTCACAAGCGTCTGCAAAAAAATGTGCAATAAAAAAACAGAAATAAGTAAGTCTCTTCAAGATTTTGAAGCAAATAATGAAAAGACTAACTAAGCTTAAAAAAATTCTTATAATAGATTTTGGCTCACAATTTACTCAATTAATTGCAAGAAGAATAAGAGAACTTGGTGTTTTTTCAGAAATTATAAGTCATAAGAATTTAAAAAATATAGATCAAAATGAATTATTTGGCCTTATTCTTTCTGGTGGTCCATTAAACGTTTACCAAAATAAGAAAATAAAATTAAATAAAAATATTTTTACATTTGATTGTCCAATATTAGGTATTTGTTTTGGTCATCAAATTATATCTAAATTCTACGGAGGACACGTGAAAAGTTCTAAAACAAGAGAATTTGGTTTAGCAAAGATTCGAAAAACAAAAAATTCTATTTTAACAAAGAATTTTTTTGATAAAAAAAACCTAAATAATGTTTGGATGAGCCATGCTGATCATGTAACAAAAATACCAAAAAATTTTAAAAAAATTGCCTCAACAAAGGATTCTAAGTATACAATTATCGAAAATTCTAAATTAAAAAGATTTGGTGTTCAGTTTCATCCAGAGGTAACTCATACAACAAAGGGAAAGATCTTGCTTAAAAATTTTGTATTTAAAATTTGTAAAGCAAAAAAAAATTGGTCCTCAAAACATCAAAAAAACAATCTAATAAAAAAAGTTAAAAATCAGGTTGGAAAAGATAAAGTTATATGCGCTTTGTCTGGGGGAGTAGATAGCAGTGTTGTAGCACAACTACTAAATATGTCTGTTGGTAAACAATTAAAATGTATTTTTGTAAATACTGGCCTTTTAAGAAAAAATGAGGAAAGACAAGTAGTTGATACTTTTAAGAAAAAATTAAAAATTGATTTAATATATGTAAATGCAGAAAAACTATTTTTAAGTAAACTGAGAAATATTGAAGATCCAGAAAAGAAAAGAAAAATTATTGGTAATTTATTTATTAAAATATTTGAAAAATATGCAAAAAAAATAAAAAATGTTAAATTTTTAGCTCAAGGAACTTTATATCCGGATCTGATTGAAAGCAAATCTGTAACTGGTTCACAAACATCAAAAATTAAGTCTCATCACAATGTTGGGGGTTTACCAAAAAAAATGAAATTAAAGTTAGTTGAACCTTTAAGACTTTTGTTTAAAGATGAAGTTAGAAAATTAGGATTAGAACTTAAACTTTCTAAACAAATAATTTCACGCCATCCTTTTCCCGGACCAGGTCTAGCAATACGGATGCCAGGACAGATAACAAAAGAAAAAATTAAGATTTTAAAAGAAGCAGATCATTATTTCATAAATGAGTTAAAAAAAGAAAATTTATACAACAAAATTTGGCAGGCCTACGCTGCATTATTGCCAGTAAAAACTGTTGGCGTTATGGGTGACAATAGAACTTACGATTATATTTGTCTTTTAAGGGCTATAACTTCATCAGATGGAATGACAGCAGACTACTTTGATTTTTCAAAAAAGTTTATGCAAAATGTGTCTAATAAAATAATCAATAATATTAAAGGTATAAATAGGGTTGTTTATGATGTAACCTCAAAACCTCCAAGCACAATTGAGTTAGAGTAATAGTGAATTTTATAAACAAAATACCCGGTCCCTTTTTAGTATTTTTAGGAGCATGCAGCCTTAGTTTTGGTGGACTTATCGTAAAGTCATTTGAAGGCGCAACACTTTGGCAAATTCTATTTTGGAGATCTTTATTTTTTATATTTATTGTTACTATATTTTTACTTTTAACTTACAAAACAAAAGTTTTGTATGCTTTTAAACAATCAGGTTTACCCGGTTTAATTGGTGGAATTGTATTATCATCTGGATTTTGTGGATATGTGTTTGCTATGTATAATACAACTGTTGCAAATACAAATTTCATAATTCAAACTCAAATTTTATTTTTAGCGATATTTGGTTACATTTTTCTTAAAGAGAAAATTTCTAAAATAACTTTAATTTCAATATTTTTAGCAATAGTAGGTGTAATTCTAATGATCGGCTCTTCATTATCGCCTGGTCAGATGACAGGTAACCTGGCCGCTTTTATAATGCCAATATCTTTTGCTATTTTGATTTTAATTATTCGTAAATATCCAAATGTAGACATGATCCCGTTACAGTTGATAGCAGGTATTGTAGCAATGATTGTTGGCTATTTAATAGCTGGAAAAATTAATATTTCATATCACGATATTTTTTTAGGCTTTTTAGCAGGTTTTTTTCAATTAGGTTTAGGTTTTATATTTATCACGATAGGTGCAAGAAATACCCCTTCAGCAGTAGTGGGAATTATCATGATCACCGAAGCTGTATTAGGTCCATTATGGGCATGGATGTTTGCTAACGAAAATCCTCCAATGACTGTTTTAATAGGAGGAAGTGTAATTATATTTGCAGTTTTGTTACAATTCTTATTTATGAAAAAAAAAGAAAATTCACAAATAGTTTAAAAATTGACTTCTAAAAAAAAAATTCTTAAATTATATTATGGTAAAAGTTGTTGATAATCTGTTAAGTCCAGAAGAGTTTAAAAAATTAAATGATGTACTAATGGGCCCTGAATTCCCATGGTATTTCTTGCCCGATAAAGTTAAGTCTGGAGACGGAAATTTTCAGTTTTGCCATAATTTTATATTATCAGGCAAGGTTGTGTCTAAATTTGTGACTATTTTAGATCCTTTTTTAAGCAAACTAAACATGAAAAAAGTTATAAGAATTAAAGCTAATAAAACATTTAAAAAAAAAGAAAATATTGAATCTGAAATGCATATAGATGTTACGAGGAAAGATGAAGAAAAATTTAAGACTGCAGTTTTTTATTGTAATACTAATAATGGCTCCACTAAGTTTGAAAATGGTAAAAAAGTTGAAAGCAGGGCAAATAGAGCAGTAGTATTTGATGGTAGAACTCTACATTGCGGGGTAGACTGCACAGATTCGCTCAGACGGGTTGTAATAAACTTTAATTATATGGATGAATAAAAATTTATTATAATTTTCATGCCATTATTAACCTTATTTACTAAGATTTTATAATATATTTTTTATCTATCTTTTTGTTAATTTATATGCTAGTTAACAAATATACGGGAGAGACTACGTATTTGTAGCGCCGAAGGAGCAACCACCCCGGAAACTCTCAGGCAAAAGGACCGTACATATTAACTCTGGAAAGAGATAAATTCTCGCCGAAGGAGCCAAAATCTCTCAGGCACACCGACAGAGGGGGTTTTGAAGAGTTAATATGAATGTAAAAAAAACTGCACTATACGAATTACATAAAAAGCACAACGCTAAATTCGTTGAGTTTGCTGGCTATAGTATGCCGATTCAATATTCTGAAGGAATTGTAAAAGAACATAATATTACAAGAAATAAGTCTGGGATTTTTGATGTTTCTCATATGGGGCAGTTATTTATTAAATACAGTGATGACATAACAGATAAGCTTCAAGAAATTTTGCCGACTGACCTTAAAAATTTAAAAATTAATCAAAGCAAGTATTCGTTTTTAATGAAAGAGAATGGCGGAATATATGATGATCTTATTATTACTAGGATGAAAGATCAGTACATGATTATTTTAAATGCTGCGTGTAAACAAAACGATCTTCAGATTATTAAAAATAAATTGAATGATCAAAATTTGGATATGAACAATGATTTATCTCTTATAGCGATACAAGGTCCAGAGTCTAAAACAATTCTTGAAAATGTAGTTTCAAATGTATCAAAATTAAAATTCATGAATGGAGGAAACTTTTCTTTTAAAAATAATGAAATTTTTATAACAAGATCTGGATATACAGGTGAAGATGGCTTTGAAATATCATTACCTAACAAAGTTGCAATCTCTTTTGTAGAAGAATTAATTCTAAAAGGTTCAACTTTAATTGGTTTAGCTGCAAGAGATACTTTAAGATTAGAGGCAGGATTGTGCTTGTACGGTCATGACATAAATGAAAATACCAGTCCAGTTGAAGCAAATTTAAAGTGGGCTATTTCAAAAAACAGAATCAATGATAATTTTATAGGGTCACAAGAAATAAAAAAACAAATTGAAGAAGGTGTGTCAAAATTAAGAGTAGGTATCAAACCAGAGACTAGAGTTATAGCAAGAGAGTCAACAAAAATTTTTGATGAAAAAGACAATGAGATTGGAAAAGTTACAAGCGGAACATTTGGACCAAGTGTTAATGCATCTATCGCGATGGGTTATATTTCAAATTCTCACTCTAAAACAGATACAAAAGTTTTCTTAGAAGTAAGAGGAAAAAAAGTACCTGCCAATGTTTGTGATTTACCATTTTATAAAAAAAGTTATGTGAAAGGAGAAGCTAATGTCTAATACAAAATTTTCAAAAGAACATGAATGGATTACATTAGATGGGGAAGTTGGAACTATTGGAATTACAAAACATGCAACTGAAATGTTAGGTGACATAGTTTTTGCTGAATTACCTGAGAAAGGATCTAATGTTGAAAAAGACGGAACTGCTGGGGTGGTAGAGTCAACAAAAGCCGCTAGCGATGTATATACTCCAGTAAGTGGTGAGGTTGTAGAAATTAATCAATCAATTGTTGATGATCCATCAAAAATCAATGCTGACCCGGAAGGTGGAGCATGGTTTTTTAAATTAAAGTTAAAAGATAAATCAGAACTCGATACTCTTATGAATAAAGAAGAGTACGATAAATTTGCAAAGGAGACATCAGCATAATGTTACCAAATTCAGAAAAAGATTTTTTAAAGAGACACATTGGACCTTCTAAAGAAGATCAATCAAAAATGTTAAAAGAATTAAATTACCAATCACTAGATGATTTAATTGACAGCACAGTACCAGAAAAAATAAAATTTAATGGTGAACTTAACATTGGTGAGTCAAATTCAGAATATGAAGCTTTGAGAAAATTAAGAGCAATTTCAAAAAAAAATCAAGTTTACTCAAACTTTATTGGTATGGGTTATTACGGAACGTATACACCTTATGTAATTTTAAGAAATATATTAGAAAATCCAGGTTGGTATACTTCATATACGCCTTATCAGCCAGAAGTAGCCCAAGGAAGGCTTGAGATGCTATTAAATTTTCAACAAATGATCGTTGACTTCACAGGAATGGATATTGCTAATGCTTCTTTATTAGATGAGGGCACAGCAGCAGCGGAGGCTATGGGCCTAAGTCACAGATTGAACAAAAAAGATAGTAATTTAGTTTTTGTATCTGAGGATTGTCATCCTCAAACAATAAATGTAATTCAAACTAGAGCTGAACCAATGGGTTTAAAAGTATTGGTTGGTAAAGAAGATGAGGTTCTAGACCAGATAAAAGAAGATTTAGTTTGTGGAATTTTACAATATCCTGGAACTTTAGGAGATATTAAGGACCCCAGTGAAGCAATTAGCAAAATTCATAAAAAGAATGGTAAGGCTGTATTAGCTTGTGATTTGTTAGCATTAGCAAAATTAAAAACACCTAGAGAACTTGGTGCTGATATAGCAGTAGGAAGCTCACAAAGATTTGGTATTCCAATGGGATATGGAGGTCCACACGCAGCATTTTTTGCAACAAAAGATGAGTACAAAAGATCAATGCCCGGAAGAATTGTTGGTGTGTCAGTTGATAGACATGGTAATAAGGCATACAGATTGTCCTTACAAACTAGAGAGCAACATATCAGAAGAGACAAAGCGACAAGCAACATTTGTACTGCCCAAGCTTTATTAGCAATTGTATCAGCAGCATATACTATTTATCATGGCCCAGATGGAATTAAGAACATTTCTGAAAGAGTATCACAATTAGCAAAAAGTTTTGCCGATAAAATAAAACAGTCTGGATATGAACTTTATTCTAATTATTTTTTTGATACTGTTACAATTATTACTAAAGAAAAAACTGATCAAATTTATAAAAATGCTTTAAATCAAAAAGTTAATATACGTAAAGTAAATTCTGATATGCTTGCAGTTTCTTTTGATGAAAGAAAGAATGTTTATAGAGTAAATCAACTGTTAAAAATTTTTAACGCAGCAGAATCAATCAAAAAAGAAGATCCCTCGGTAAGTTTACCTAATCTTCCAAAAAACTTATTGAGAACCTCAAAATATTTAGAACATCCAGTTTTCAATTCATACCATTCTGAAACTGAAATGTTGAGATATTTAAAAAGATTAGAAGATAAAGATATAGCATTGAATAGAACAATGATTGCACTTGGTTCATGTACAATGAAGCTAAATGCTGCCGCTGAGATGATCCCAATTTCATGGAAAGAGTTTGCAGAACCTCATCCATTTGTCCCAATTGAACAAATGGAAGGATTCAGAGATCTATTTACTGATCTAAAAAATTGGTTGCGTTCCATAACTGGTTTTTCAGGTGTTTCACTTCAACCTAATGCAGGTGCTCAGGGTGAATATGCAGGATTAATGGTTATCCGAAAATATCATTTAGATAGAGATGAGGCCAATCGGAACATATGTTTAATTCCAAGTTCAGCACATGGTACTAATCCAGCAAGCGCACAAATGGCTGGAATGAAAGTTGTTGTTGTTAATTGTGATAAAGAAGGAAATGTTGATTTTGATGACTTAAAGAAAAAAGCAGAGCAACATTCTGAAAACCTTGGGGCATTAATGGTAACTTACCCTTCCACTCATGGAGTGTTTGAAGAAAAAATATCAGATATTTGTGAGTTAGTTCATAAACATGGTGGTCAGGTTTATATGGATGGCGCAAATCTAAATGCATTAGTGGGAATTGCTAAACCAGGAAATTTTGGTCCAGACGTTTGTCATATTAACTTACACAAAACGTTTTGTATTCCTCATGGTGGAGGAGGACCTGGAATGGGACCCATTGCTTGTAAAAGACATCTACAAGTATACTTGCCCAACCACCCAGTAATAAAAGATTGTGGACCAACATCTGGAATTGGAGCAGTTTCCGCAGCGCCTTGGGGAAGTTCAAGCATTTTATCAATTTCTTGGATGTATATTAAAATGATGGGATCAGCAGGATTAAAGCTTGCTACTCAAGTTGCGATATTGAATGCAAATTATATCGCTCATAGATTAAAAGATCACTTTCCAATTTTGTATAAAGGGTCAAATGGTAATGTGGCACACGAATGTATTATTGATATTAGAAATATAAAATCAGAAACAGGAATAACAGAAGAAGATATTGCGAAAAGATTAATTGATTACGGTTTTCATGCACCAACTATGTCCTGGCCTGTCGCTGGCACTATGATGATAGAACCAACTGAGAGTGAAAATTTGAGAGAGATAAATAGATTCTGTGATACGCTTATTAAGATCAAATCTGAAATTGATAATATAAAATCTGGTAAATTTGATAAAATAGACAATCCTATAAAGAATGCACCTCACACAGATTTAGAGCTCTCGTCTGATAAATGGAGCCATAAATATACACGTGAAGAGGCAGCTTACCCATCTAAATATTTGAAAAGCAATAAATTTTGGCCACCTGTTGCTAGAGTAGATAACGTATATGGAGATAAAAATATATTCTGTACTTGTCCAAGTATGGATGAATTTAAAGAAGACGCAGCTTAAAATTAATGAAAGTTGCAGTTATTGGCTCAGGTATTTCGGGACTTAGTGCTGCATATTTTTTATCAAAAAAATATAAAGTTGATTTATTTGAAAAAGAAGATCGTTTTGGAGGACACTCTCACACAATTGATATTAAATTAAATGAAGATATAAATAAAATTCATGCAGATATTGGTTTTATTGTTTTTAATAAAAAAACATATCCAAATTTAATTAATTTTTTTAAAGAAATAGACGTGGACATAGAAAAAAGCAATATGAGCTTATCATTTATGTCTAAAGACATAAATTTAGAGTATTGTGGAAAAGGATTAAAAGGAATTTTTTCGCATAAAAAAAACTTATTTAATTTTGATTTTTTTAAAATGTTTTTAGAAATATTAAAATTTTATAAAAAAAGTTCTAAATTAAATGAATTTAATAAAGATATAAGTCTTGGTGAATATCTAATTAATGAAAAACATTCCGAATATTTTATTAATTACCATTTAATTCCTATGGTATCCGCAATTTGGTCAATGCCACCCTATGATGCAAAAAAAATGCCAATTAAATTTTTTATGAAGTTTTTTCAAAATCATGGTCTATTTAATTTACGTAAAAGACCACAGTGGTACACAGTAAAAAACAGAAGCAGACAATATGTAAATAAAGTAATAGAAAAAATTAGCGGTGAACATTTTAAAAATTACAAAATTGAGAAAATTAAAAGAATTTCAAATTTTGTGCGAGTTTTTTATGGTTCAGAAAACGAATATTTTGATTACGATAAAGTTATTATTGCTACTCATGCTGATGAAGCAAAAAAAATGATAGAAGACAAATCTGAAGAAGAAGCTAAAATTTTAGGGAGTTTTCAATATAAAAAAAATTTAGCCATAATTCACTCAGATGAAGTAGTTATGCCTCAAAAAAGATTTAATTGGTGTGCGTGGAATACATCAATTTCTAAAAAAAATAGTTCTGTGACTTATTGGTTAAATTTACTTCAAAATTTCAAAATAAATAAAAATATTTTTTTAACTCTAAATCCTTTTGAAAAGATTAATACAGATAAGATAATAAAAAAAGTTGAATTTACTCACCCTTATTATGATCATAATACACTAAAAAATCAGGAAAATTTACATTTGATACAAAATAAAAAAAATATATTATTTTGTGGTAGTTACTTTGGTTATGGGTTTCATGAAGATGGCATTAAATCTACATTAGAAGTGATTAAATTTTTGAATGATCAATAATTCTTGTATTTATACTGGTAGCGTAATTCATAAAAGATTTAAACCTAAGAAACATTTTTTTAAATATAGCGTTTTTTCTCTTTTCTTAGATCTCGATGAAATAAATGAACTTGATCAGAAAATTCCTTTTTTTTCATACAATAAATTTAATATTTTAAGTTTTTATGATAAAGACCATGGTTATAGAAATGGCTCATCAATTAAAGATTGGTTAATTCATGTATTACAAAAAAAAAATATTTCTACAATAAATATTAAAATTAAAATATTATGCTATCCAAGAATATTCGGGTATGTTTTTAATCCATTGAGTATTTTTTTTATCTACGATACAGATTCAAACCCAATAGCAATATTATACGAGGTTAAAAATACTTTTGGGGAACAACATACTTATGTCTTTAAAATTGATATAAAAAATAAACAGATCTTTAATAATTGTAAAAAAAAATTTTATGTATCACCTTTTATGGATTTAGAATCAAAATATTTTTTTAAAGTGATGATTCCCAATGAAAGACTCTCGGTAATTATCGATCAGAGAGACAAAGAGGGAAAACTATTATTTGCTTCACAAGATGGCGAAAGAGTAAAATTAACCTCAAAAAATCTGCTTATATCTTATTTAAAACATCCTTTAATGACCCTCAAAATAATTTCAGCAATACATTATGAGGCATTAAAACTTTGGATCAAAGGCATAAAATTGGTTAAAAAGAACTTAAAAATTAAAAACAATACTAGTTACGAAAATTAATGATTAATAATTTTTCAAAAAAAATTGCTTTTTCAGCTTTAAAAATGATTAAATACGGAAAGATCATTGTAACAGATTATGATCAAAGCAATCATATATTTGGTAACGATGAAAATTTAATTGTTTTTGTAAAAATTAATAGATCAGATTTTTTTAAAAAAATAATATCAAAAGGTAGCATTGGTATGGCAGAGGCTTACATGAATAACGAATTTGAAACTGATAACTTATCAAAGTTGATAGAATTAACTGCTAAAAATATTGAAATTGTACATAAGTTTTCAGGTATTTTAGATCTATCTATTATTAATTATTTAAAAAATGTTTTTAATAAAAATACGAAATCTAATAGTAAAAAAAATATCTCAAAACATTATGATTTAGGAAATGAGTTTTTTTCTCTTTGGTTAGACGATACTTTAACTTACTCTAGTGCTATTTTCGAAAATGATAAGTTAGATTTGGAAAATGCACAAATAAATAAATATAAAAAATTAACTTCACTTATTAAGCCTAAAATTGGTGACAAGGTTTTGGAGATAGGTTGTGGATGGGGTGGTTTCGCAGAATTCATAGGAAAAAATTATGATGTCAAACTAGATTGTATAACAATTTCAAAAAAACAATTCGATTACGCTAAAAATAGAATTTATAAAATAGGTCTCAATGAAAAAATCAATATTAAAATGCAGGATTATAGAGATGTAAAAAATAAATATAATTCAATTGCTTCAATTGAAATGATTGAAGCAGTAGGACAAGATTATCTTAAAAATTATTTTCAAAGTATTAAAAAGTATTTAAAAGATGATGGCAAAGCAGCAATTCAGGCAATCACGATCGATGATAAATTATTCAATAGATATAAAAAAAAAGAGGATTTTATTCAAAAATATATTTTTCCAGGTGGATTTCTTCCATCAAAAAACTCCTTAGTTGAATACGCAAAAAAAACTGGTCTAGAGTTTACTCAATGTAATTCTTATGGAGTGCATTACAGCAATACTCTTAAAATTTGGAGAGAGAAATTTTTTAAAAGTTGGGAACATATATCTAAGCAAGGTTTTGATAACACATTTAAAAGAATGTGGAATTTCTATTTATCTTATTGTGAAGCAGGCTTTAAATCAAAAAATATTGACTTAATACAGTTCTCTTTGCTTAAAAATAAATAATATGAAATTAATAAAATCAATTCTATTGATTATTGCCTTGTCCTTAGTTACAAGCTGTTCAAATAATATGAAGCCAGAAGATTTTAAAAATACCGAGCCTACTTTGCTAATCGAGGAATATTTTAATGGTAAAGTGAAGGCATGGGGCATCCTTCAAGACAGAAGTGGAAAGGTGACACGTCAATTCAAAGCAGATCTAATCGGTTCCTTTAATGACAATATTATTTCTTTAGATGAAGACTTTTATTGGACTGATGGTGAAAAACAAAAAAGAACTTGGAAAATAAAAAAAATAGATAATAACAATTATATAGGAACCGCACCAGATGTAGTTGGAGAAGCAACTGGTGTGCAATATGGATCAGCATTTAAATTTAAATATGATTTATTAGTTCCATTCAAAAATAAAAATATTAAAGTCTCATTTGATGATTGGATATTTAAACAAGATGAAAAAGTTGCTATCAACAGAGCGACTTTAACTAAATTTGGTTTTAAAGTTGGTGAGTTGACAGTCTTTTTTATGAGAGACTAATCAACAATCTTTTTCATACCTTTTTCAATTATTTTAAAATACAGTCCATTTGGCATTACTTTTAGGACCTTCATTATAGATGTGAAAGATTTTGGAAAATGAATTTCAAATCCCTTATTTTTTGTTAAACCCTTGAACATTTGATCTGCAGCAAACTCTGGAGATTTAATCATTGGCATTGGAAAATCATTTTTATCAGTCATTGGTGTTTTTATAAAACCAGGACTTACAAGAGAAACACGAACATTAAATCTTTTTAGATCAAAGTATAGACTTTCTGCAAAACTACTTAGAGCAGATTTAGACGCACAATATGCGCCTGCTGCAGGCAAACCCCTGTAACCTGCTACTGAAGATACTATAGATATATGACCTGATTTTCTATTTTTATAATAATCGTAAACAGAATTTATTGAGTGTATGGTACCAAAAAAATTAACTTCCATAATTTTTTTTACCTTATCAAGATTTAAACTTTTCTCTGATTTTGGATCATGAATACCTGTACAGAATACAGATATATCAATCTCCCCAATTTTATTTTTAATATTTTCGAAAACATTTTTACACTTTTCACTATCTGTGACGTCTAAAGGAAATGGCATTATATTCTCATTACTTTGAGATATTTCATTTAACAAATTTTCTCTTCTTGCTGAAATTGCTACTTTCCAACCTTCTTTTGCAAATTTTAATGCTAGCGCTTTACCAATTCCGCTGCTAGCTCCAGTAATCCATATTGATTTATTATTCATATAAAAATGATGTATAATATGAATATGTTAAAAAATAAATTTATATCTTTTATTATATTGGCAATAATTACTTATTCTGCATCATTTATAGGAAGTATAGCGACAATTTCATACAAAGAGCCATGGTATTCGACCTTAAATAAATCTTTTTTAACACCCCCAGATTGGGTATTCGCACCAGTATGGACAACTTTATATCTTTTTATGGCCATTGCTATTTGGTCGGTTTGGCATAAGAGTTATAATATAAATTTAGTTTTAATTTATTTAATACATTTATGTTTTAATACAACTTGGAGTATAGTTTTTTTTGTTTTCCACAACATTGAATTAGCATTATTAAATTTGATAGTAATATTAACATTTATAGCAATATTAACTTTCAAATATAAAAAAATAAATAATTTAAGTTTTTATCTAATGATTCCGTATTTACTTTGGAGCTGTTATGCATTAATTCTTAATTTTACTTTGGTTTTATTAAATTAATATGGATGACATAGTAGTAGTTGGTGGTGGAATAATTGGAGCATCTACAGCTTATTTTCTCTCAAAGGAAGGCAGAAAAGTAAAAGTAATTGAAAAAGATCCAACTTACAAAAAAGCCTCATTTCCATTATCTTTAGGTGGTTTTAGAAGACAATTTTTTCAAAAAGAGAACATCATGTTAGGAAAGTTTTCGAGAGAATTTTTGTTAAATGTTCCAAGTGATCTAAAAACTAAAAATAACCCAAGCCCAACAGTCAGCATGGTACCTAATGGCTACCTTCTACTTTTTGGACCAGAACATGCGCAAGAACAGTATTTAGCTTTAGAAAATCATAAAGCATGTGAGGCCGGTACAAAAAATATTAAAGGTTCAGAATTAAAACAAGTATTTCCATATATTAGTGAGGAGGGTATTGAAACAGCAACTTACTCCGATACAAAAATTGAAGGTTGGATAGACCCATATTTATTTCATAATGCTTTGAAAAATAAAGCCGTAGAATTGGGAGCAGAATTTATTAAAGGAGATATTAAAAGTTTAAAAGAAATTAAAGCAAATGCAATAGTATCTGCCGCAGGTTGTTGGACTAATGAACTTTTAAATGATATTCCAGTTTTTCCTCAAAAGCATACTGTTTTTAGATTTAAATGTCCTAAACATATTCCTGAAATGCCATTAACGGGTGATTTAACAACAGGTGTATATTGGAGACCCGAAGGTAAAGAATATTTAGCTGGATCACCAAAACCTGTATGGGATGCAGAAGATTTGGAACCAGAATGGAATGATTTTGAAGAATTAGTTTGGCCAGGATTAGCAAACAGAATTTCTGTTTTTGAAGAAATCAAAATGACTGGTGCTTGGGCAGGTTACTACGATTGCAATAAACTGGATAATAATGCAGTAGTTGGAAAACACCCAGGATATGAGAATGTGTATATGGCATCTGGATTTACTGGAAGAGGTTTAATGCAAGCACCTGGTATTGGCAGAGCTTTGACAGAATTGATTACAACAGGCTCTTATCAAACAATCGATTTAGGTTGTTTTTCTGTTGAGAGAGTATTAAAGCAAGAGGAGAGAGTAGAACCTTACGTTTTATAATTATTCATTCTCCAATTTTTTTTACTAATAACCCTAAAATTCCATTAAATAACGATACTGATAAAATAATAAATTGACCTTTTAAAGAATAAAAGTCAAAAGATGGATAAAAACTTATAGCAACACTAAAAAATAAATAAGTTAAAATAAAAGGTTTTAAAAATTTTTTTATTTTCAAATTTATTTTTTCTTGTATTTAGCAGCCTCCTCCGAACCACTTGTTGCTGAGCCTTTACTGTATGAGTGGGCACCCATTCCAGCTAACTGTCCATCTTTTACAATTAAATACTGATCTCTAATAGGTTTTTTATCAAAAAAACATTCTAGAATTTCTCTTACACCATCTGCATATCTTGCTTGTGCTGACAATGATGTTCCAGATGTATGGGGAGTCATTCCATGATTTGGCATACTTCTCCAAACGTGATCATTAGGAGCTGGTTGTGGAAACCAGACATCACCAGCATAGCCACTTAGTTGGCCTGATTTTAAAGCGTCTGCAATATCGTCTTTATTACAAATTTTTCCTCTTGCAGTGTTCACGATATATGCGCCTTTCTTCATTTTGCTGATCAAATCTTTATTAAAAAGATTTTCAGTTTCAGGGTGTAACGGACAATTAATTGTAACTACATCACAAACCTTAACCATAGATTCAACTGAGTTATGAAATGTTAAATTTAATTCCTTCTCAACGCTGTCTGGGAGTTTGTGTCTATCAAAATAGTGCAAATGAACATCGAACGGCTTCATTTTTCTTAATGCATCTAGTCCAATTCTTCCAGCTGCTACCGTACCTATATGCATTCCCTCGACATCATAACTTCTGTGAACTGCATCAGCTATATTCCAACCACCTTCGTTTACTATTCTGTGTTGGTTATGATAATCTCTAACCATTGAAACAATCATCATTACAATGTGTTCTGCCACAGATCTTGAATTACAAAAAGTAACTTCAACTACATCAATTTTGTTATCCATTGCAGCTTGTAAATCAACGTGATCTGATCCTATACCTGCGGTTATTGCCATCTTTAAATTTTTCGCTTTTTTAATTCTCTCTGCGGTTAAGTAATAAGGAAAAAACGGCTGTGAGATAACTATATCTGCATCAACTATATGTTTGTCAGCTTCACATCCATCACCATCTTTGCTATTAGTAACTATAAATTCGTGACCATTGCTCTCTAAAAATTTTCTAAGGCCCAATTCTCCTGAAACACATCCTAGTAATTGTCCAGGAGTAAAATCTCTACCTTTTGGAGTAGGCAAACTCATTCCATCAGGATATTTTTCTAATTTTGGTAAATCTGATAAAGGGTAAGACTTCGGCATTCCTCCTTTTGGGTCGTCATATAATACGCATAATATTTTCATTTTTTTCTCCTTAAAATTTTTAAGAACGTCTTTTTAATGATTTAGTCTATCACGAAAAAGGATACTCAAGCAAACAAATTATTTTTTGGATATTTTTTCTTAAGAATAAATTTGTTTAAAATTATTCCAAACACAATAATGATAATTGAACCGACCATAATGGGGTTTAAAAGGTAATCAAAAGAAACAGACCCAAGAATTACTATTATGGGATTTCCACCTGCAGGTGGATGAGGGACATTAAAAAGTATCATGAGACCAACTCCAAATCCAACAGCCAAGGGTAAAATTACGAATAACGGTAATTGAATGAAAGAAACAAAAATTACTCCTACAAAAGAAGTTAACAAGTGTCCAAAAAAAATATTTTTTGGTTGTGCAAAAGGGCTATCTGGATAACCATAGAGTATAACCATAGTTGAACCAAATGATGCTATTAAAAAAATTCCATAATCAGTCTTATAAGTTAACGCAGACAAAACTCCAATTGTAAAAAAAGAAAATAGTCCCGCTAAAAATGATAATTTAATTTTTTCCATAATCAGATTTTAAACCTTTTTTTAAGGTTTCAAAAGGCAATAATAAACATTCTTTTCTAGAATAATTATTTTTTGTTAAAATTTTTTTAAAAAAACTCAACCTTTTAATCATTTTATTTTCTTTTGATTTATAAAAATTAATTACATCACTGCATAAATCGAATGCCTTATCAGAATTCATATTAACTATTTTTTTACTTAATAAATTTACAGAAGCCTGGCAAAATACACACGATTTACAATCGTAACCAATATCTTTAATTATTTTATTATTGATTAATAGCTTTATAGTGATCTCATCACCACAAATTGAATTTTTATTTTTAATCTCATGAGTATATTTTTTTAGTATTTTTTGGTTTTTATTATCTGAGGCTATTTTTATAATTTGTAAATCCATCTGAGGTTTTAGTTTTCGATTATCAATAGACTATTTTAATAAAAAAGCGAATTAAATTAACCCAAAATGACTTAGATTTTGGGAAATAACTATTAAAAATTAGTTGTTTAAAATATTAATTAATATTAAGAATCTGAAATGCTAGAATTAAAAAACGAAAAAATAGCAATACCAGTAGTTCTATTTGCTGGAATTCTTTGGTCTTTTGGACCCTTAGTAGTAAGATATATTGACCAACCAGAGCTTGTTCCATGGCAGTATTTATTGGGTAGGGGAGTAACAATATTTTTATTACTTAATCTCTATCTTTTTTTCGAAGAAGGAATTGATTTTTATAAAAATTATAAAAGAATAGGTTGGTCTGGTTTGATAGGTGGCGCAGGTTTAGGCATAGCAATGATCAGTTTTATTTGGTCAATTACAAACACCTCTGCAGCAGTTACTTTGTTATGTCTTGCAGCAATGCCATTTATGACAGCTTTTTTAGGCTTTTTGTTCTTGCATGAAAAAATTTCCTTTAATGTTTGGGTGGCAATTATATTAGCATCAATAGGAATTATTATAATAGCAATTGGTAATTTTTCTGCAGGTACACTAATTGGATTATTGTTTGGTCTTGCCTCGGCATTAGGTTTCTCAGTTTTTTCAGTTTCATTAAGATGGAGAAAGGAGACGCCAAAATTCACAACAGTTGCAATTGCTGGCTTGATATGTGCAATTGTATCAATGGTTATTTTAGTAGAGACAGATAGTAATCTTTTATCATCTAGCAGAAACCAAGGACTTTTTTCAGTACACGGAACTCTAGTATGCATCGGCTTAATTTTATATTCAATTGGATCAAAATCTATTCAAGCTGCTGAGTTAACTCTACTCTCATTAACTGAAGTCATAGGTGGAATTTTCTGGGTATGGCTACCTATTCTGGGAATAAACGAAGTACCATCTAATAATACTATTATAGGTGGTTTCTTAATTTTTATTGCGATAATTTATTATAGTTTAATAATTAAAAACAATAGAAGATTTATTGCTTTAAATTAAAATAAAATGTCAAACAAAACTATCGTTAACAGTTGGAATGAATGGGATCCATTAAAACATGTTATTGTAGGTAGAGCAGACGGTTGCTGTATCCCAGCACCTGAGCCGGCATTAGATGCAAAGGTACCTGAAGACTCTGATATGAAAGGAACTCATGGACCCAGATTAAAAGATACAGTTGATAAAGCTAATCAATTATTAGATAACTTTTCAGAAATTTTAAAAAAAAGAGGAATAAAAGTAGATAGACCAACACCTTTAAAACATAATCAAAAAATCTCAACGCCTGACTGGGAAGTTGAAAGCATGTTCGGTTGTATGCCAGCAAGAGATATCTTATTAACTGTTGGAAATGAAATACTTGAAGCTACAATGAGCTATAGATGTAGATGGTTTGAATATTTAAACTATAGACCGCTTTTACAAAAATATTTTAACGAAGATAATAACATGAAACATGAAACTGCTCCAAAACCAAGACTAACTGATCTTGATTATAGAAAAGACTATTTGTCTGATAAAATAGGAAATAAAAAAAGATTGGAATGGACAGAAAAAAAATTTTTTGTAACAACCGAGGAAGAACCTTTGTTTGATGCTGCAGACATATTAAGATTTGGAAAAGATTTAGTAGTGCAACACGGTTTTACTACAAATTTAAAAGGCATTGATTGGTTAAGAAGACATTTTAAAAGTCACAGAGTGCACGCAGTTAATTTTCCAGGAGATCCATACCCAATACATATTGATGCAACTTTTACACCTATTAGAGAAGGGTTAATTATTAATAATCCTCAAAGAAAACTTCCAAAAGATCAAAGAAAAATCTTTGAAAAGAATGGTTGGGAAATTGTAGACTCTGCTCAACCAGCACATAATGCCCCCCCACCTCTTTGCTACTCATCTGTTTGGTTGTCAATGAATGTTTTAGTATTAGACCCAAAAACAGTTTGTGTTGAAAAAAGTGAAATTTATCAGGCTGAACAATTAGATAAACTTGGTATGGAAGTAATCCCTATAGAATTAAGAGATGCATACGCATTTGGTGGAGGTTTACATTGTTGTACGGCTGATGTTTATAGAGAAGGTGAATTAAAAGATTACTTTCCTAATCAATAGTCTCAGTTTTTTGTAGTGTTTTTTACATCAAGCTCTTTAAGTTGACTTGAAATTTCATCATTTAAATTTCGATAATCTTCTTCTCTAAGTCTTCTTTGTTCTAATTCTATTTGCTTTAATCTTTCCTCTTTTTTCCTTTCATACTCTTCTTGAATTTTTTGTTGTTTATCAAAATTTTCCTCCCATTGTCTGAGTTTTTCTTCCTCTAACATTTTCTGGTCATTAATTTTTGATTGTAATTGTTTTTGTTCACGTCTTTTCCTTCTTAAATCTCTTAATTCTTTTTGTTTTTGCTCTTCCTCTCTAACTTGTAAATCCACATCTTTTCTTTTTTGTTCTTCTAGTTTTAAATGAATATTTTTTTCATATTTTCTAAGCTCGATTCTTTTGAGCTCTTGATTATGCTCTTTCTCTGAAATATTTATCTCTTTTTGCTTAATTTGTTCCTCCTTGGATCTTAAATCAATCTCTTTAAGTTCTAATTCTTTTTCTTTTAATCTTAATTCCTCAAATTTAATTGAAATTTTTTCGTCTTGTTTTTTGAGTTGATCGATTTTTTTATTAATCTCTTTTCTTTCTGTGTTTAACTTACTAAGTTCCTCTTTTTTTCTTTTCAGTGCTAACTCTTTTTTCTTTTGTTTTTGTTTTTCTTGAAATGTTGTAATAGCTGTTGAGGTTATTGAAGCTAGTTTTGCAATTGCTCCATTATCTAATCTATTTTTTGACTTTTTTTTCATAGACTCTTTATTAAAGCAAAATAAATCTATTTTAACAAGGATTATATAATTTATAGCTCAAAATGAGGTGCAACTTAAAATTGAAAAATTAATTTTTTTTTAAATTTAATTCATCTTCTTTTTTATTGTCTTCAATTTTTTTTTTTATAATGACACCTTTTCTTTTCAGCATTTTTTCAACTTTTTCTGAGTAAGGCTCATCAATATGCTCAGTTGAAGGATTTAATTCCATTCCAACTGGCGTTATAGTCTGATGCATAGGAACAAATTGAGAGTCCGGATTATCTAAAGATGGCCTTACTTTCATTCGATGGATACCAAAAAATCCAATCATTGAATGAAATATGATAATAAATATAAAAAAGCCATTATTTCCAATTAAATTCATAAAAATTGAACATAGAAATGGACCGCTCATTGCACCGAAACCAAAAGCAAATTGTAGACTAGCTCCTGCTGCTACAAATTTGTCTTTAGTAATATAATCATTGGTATGTGCTAAAATTAGAGAAAACAGGGGTAAACTACAAAATGAAAATAAAACTACAAATAAATAAAACCAAATTTTTGACGATCCTAGTCCTTCAGGCAAATACATTGTTCCACTAGAAAAAATAAGCAACATCGCAAATAAAGCTGCACCAAATGTTGTAAAAACAATTACTTTTCTTCTATCAAATTTATCTGAAATATAACCAATAGGATATTGAGCAATAGCTCCTGAAATTGTTAAAAGAAAAGTAACAATCGAAATTTCTAGAATTGAAAAATTCATCTCTGCAGCATAAACAGCAAAAAATAAAAAAACAGCTGAGTGAACGGTGCCTAATAATAATGCACCTACTGTACCAAGTGGTGAAGAATTATATAAATCTTTTATGGACATGGTTGCAATTTTTTTAAAAGTTGGTGCTTTTCTTTTGGTCAGTAAAATTGGTATTAATGCCAAAGACATAATTGCGGATATCAAAATAAAAGGTTCAAAATTTTCTGGCTCACTAAAATTAAGTAAAAACATACCTAGCCCCATACTTCCATACAGTATGATCATATATATTGATAAAACTTTACCTCTATTTTTATTACTTGCTCTATCGTTCAACCAACTTTCTGCAATTGTATAAATTAAAACCATTGAATATCCTGTCACAACTCTTAATAAAAACCATGAAAATGGATTTACAAATATTGAGTGTAATAAAATTGATAAGGATGCAATGGATGCAAAAGCAGCAAAAACTCTTATATGTCCAACGCTTGAAATTACAGGTGTAGCAGTTCTAGCTCCAATAAAGTAACCAACAAAGTAGCCGGACATCATAAAACCTGTAGAAGCTAAACTAAAATTTTCTACAACAGCCCTTACCCCAAGAAGAGAACTTTGGTACCCATATGACAACATAATCATACTCATACCCAAAAATAGTGCCCAAGAATTTTTTACAATTTTATTCATAAATCGCCTGCTTATTATTTGTGATTTTAGACTAAATCAAGAAATTATTATGTCTAACTTATGATTTTTTTAACTTTAAAAAAGAGTGAACAGCAATTGTAACAATTATAACTATACCACCAAGGATTGTTTCAGTTGTTGGCTGTTCTTTGATTATCAACCAAACCCAAATTGGACCAATGATAGTTTCTAGCAAAAAGAAAAGATTTACCTCTGCTGCAGTTATAAATCTTGGAGCGATAGTGACTAAAACAAATGGTATTGCAACACACATTAAACACATTAAAGGAACAATTATTAAATCGTTTCCAATAAGGGAATAATCGTCAATAAAAATTACAGCAAAGCATGCTACAAACAATTTTCCGATTACTGCAGACGGAACTAAATTTAATTTTTTCGCAGACCTTATTATTATAGCACCAATAGCTAACCCCAGCGCTGCAATAAAACCAAGTATATCTCCATAAAAGTTACCAATTTTAATTGAATCATAAAAAATATAAATTACCGAAATGAAAGTAATGATTATAGCTGTCCAAGTTTTTTTGTCAGGATTTTCTTTTAAAAAAATATTACTCAAAATTGCAGATAACATCGGTGCTGTTGCAATCATGACTAAGGTATTTGCGACATTTGTATTTTGAATTGAAACAACAAACGCTATATTTGTTATTGAAAAAGTTATTATATAAGCAATCCCTTTGTAACCATTTGAAAATAAAATTTTAAAAAATCTAATTTGATAAATTATGATCATGCCTATAAAAACGACACCAAAAGGGATAATCCCCCTATAAAAAACTAATCCCCACGTATCAATTGATGATAATCTAATAAATAAAGAGTCAGGCGTGATTAACATCACAGCCACAAAAGCCATCAATGACCCTTTTTTTTGATTAGATAGATCTTTCATTTAAATAATTATTAATTTCTGAAATATTTTTTAATTTTTGTGAACAAGTTTGATTTTTACAAATTAAAATATATTGCTCATCATTAGATTTTTTGTAAATAAATGTAGATTTTTCGAAGTAATTTAACAGTAAAAAATCTCTTATTTTTTGAAATTCATCATTGAAACCACAAAATGTAAAAGTAATATTATTTTCACAAATATCTAAGGTTTTATAATAGCTAAACATTTGTGAATAATTTCTGTCGATTAATGAATAAAAGGACTTTGTAAGATTTTCTATTTTATTTTTATAAATTTTATTTTCAGTTATGTTAAAAATTTTATTTAAAGTTAGTAGATAAATGCTATTTCCATTAGGAATATTATTATCAATTATATCTATAGGTTTTACGAATAGATCATTTGTTTTTTGAGAATTTTTTTGTAAAGTTTTTGTCTCCTCATCATAAAAAAGATCCCATGTTTCTTTTAATATTTCTTCACTCTTATTTAGATACTTTTCATCACCTGTCACTTCATAAAAACTTACTAAAACTAATGCAAAATATGCGTAATCCTCCAAAAATACATCTATTTCTTCTTCCTTATCATAACAGTGATAAATCTTATTTTTAAGAGTTTTTTGTAAAATTTCTAAAAGTTCAAACGATTTATCTCTAATTATTTTATTTTTAAGCACAAAAGATGAATGTAATAAAGTATATATCCAGAAAGAATTTAAATCAGTTTGACTTTTATCGTCAAAAAAAGGCTTTACTCTTTTTTTCCTTTCATCAAGAAGTTTTTTTTCACTTTTATTCAAAATTTCTATCTCATTTTCACTTAATTCATAAATATCATTTTCAATTAAAATATTTGAGCCTTCAAAGTTTCCTTCTTTTGTAATTAAATATTTTTTTTTAAATATATCTATATCGTCACCTAGTATTCCTTTGATTTCTTCGTCACTCCAAATATAGTATTTACCTTCAATACCTTCGCTATCAGCATCATAAGCAGAGCCTAATAAGTTTTTGTCATTAAGGAATTCATTATTTATAAAATTGATTGTTTGGATTAGTTTATTATTCAATTTTTTATCTTGTTTGCTAACTAAATAATTATTTAGGGTTCTTACGAATAAAATATTATCGTAAAGCATCTTTTCAAAATGAGGTACTATCCATTTTTCATCCACGGTATACCTAGAAATACCACCACCAAGGTGATCATAAATACCTTTAGAAGAAATATTATTCAGTAATTTTCTAACTACATCTAAGAAAGTATTCTTTTTATTCTTGTTATAAAAATAAAATATCGTATCAAAAATATATAATTGTGGAAACTTTGGTGCTCCCTTAAAGCCACCATTTTTTTCATCCATGTATTGTAAAATTTTTTCAACTAGTGGTTCAACATCTTGCTTTATAATAGCAGTTTTTAAATTAAACTCTTTAAAAACTAGTTTCATTTGCTCAACCTGATTTATAATTTTTTCCCTATTCTCTTTATAAACCTTCGAAACATTGTTTAGAACTTGAGTGAAACTTGGTCTGCCCTGCATTTCTTTTGGTGGAAAGTATGTTCCTCCAGTAAAAGGCACACCATTTTCATCTAAAAACATTGATAATGGCCAACCTCCTTGGGCGCCGGTTAATATTCCAAGACTTCTTTGAAATATAAAATCTAAATCTGGTCTCTCCTCTCTATCAACTTTTATATTAATAAAATTATCATTCATTACTTTTGCTATCTCTATATTTTCGAAACTTTCATGGGCCATTACATGACACCAATGGCAACTAGCATATCCAATACTTAAAAAAATTGGTTTTTTTTCAACTTGTGCTTTTTTTAAACTATTTTTATTCCATGCCAACCAATTAACAGGATTATTTTCATGTTGTTTGAGGTAAGGGCTTTTTTCAGATTTTAATTTATTAGACAATTTAATATTGAGAATATGGTTTTCTTGAAAATATATTTCTAACCATAGGTTCAAAATCCTTAAGATTCATAGACTTATAATTTGGATCAAAAGAACATTGATCATACTTTTCACAAAAATCTACTGTTGCTTGATAGTATTTGTGGTCTTTGTATTTTTCTCTTCTAAATCGATCAGCACCCAAATGGTGAGCATAATAATACATTTGAAATTCACCATGTTTTTCTATTATCCAATGAGTTTTTTCAGAAACATATGGTTTCAATACTGTTGCTGCGTACTCTGAATGATTTAACGGAGCAAGTTCGTCTCCTATATCATGCAATAGACATGCAACTACCATCTCTTCACTTTCTTTATTATTATAAGCTCTAGTAGCACTTTGCAAAGAATGTTCTAATCTTGAAATTTTGTAACCTTCTAAAGTTGAGGTCATTCTTGATAAAAAACCTAATATTCTATCTGCGGTTTCATCAACATATTCTTTTTCAAGTTTATCTAAAAACATGTAGTCTTCTTTTGTACCATTTTTCATTTCTGTAAAATTTACTTTTTTCATAATTTAATTATTAGATGCAGTGCTTAACAATGACAACTGCGTCACTTTATTATCGCCAAGTTTATCAATTAGTTTCACTGGATAATCACCTGTGAAATAATGATCTGTTAGTTGAGGATAAGTTTTGTTTCTATTTTCAAATCCCATTGCTTTATACATTCCTTCAATGCTTAAAAACTTAAGTGATTTAGCGTTGATATATTCACATATTTGTTTGTTGTTCATATTTGCTGCAAGCAACTCCTTTTTTGTTGGTGTATCAACACCGTAAAAATCAGGATATCTAATTTCAGGACATGCTATCCTAACGTGTACTTCTTTAGCGCCTGCGTCGTACAACATCTTAACAATTTTATGGGATGTTGTTCCTCTAACAAGAGAGTCATCAACTAGGACAATTATTTTATTTTTAATAGTAGTTTTATTTGCATTAAGTTTTAATTTAACACCTAAACTTCTAATTTTTTGGGCTGGCTCTATAAAAGTTCTACCAACATAATGATTTCTGATTAAACCAAGATCAAATGGTATTTTAGTTAGTTGACTAAAACCTATTGCTGCGGCATTACCTGAGTCTGGAACTGGAACTACCAAATCTGCTTTTAATGAGTTTTCTTTTGCAAGTTCAGCTCCAAAATTTTTTCTATATTCATAAGCACATTTACCATTTAATAAACTATCTGGCCTTGAAAAATAAATATATTCAAAAACACAAGGTCTAACTTTTTTAGCAGGAAAAGGTTTTATGCTTACTAACTTATCATCTTGAACAGATACAATCTCACCATTTTCAACATCCCTAATATATTTAGCACCAATGATATCTAATGCACATGTTTCTGATGCAAAGACATAAGAGTTGTTTAATTTTCCAATAACAAGTGGCCTTATCCCAAAAGGATCTCTAACTCCAATCAAATTATTTTGGGTTAGCATTACTAAAGCATATCCGCCTTGAATTTGAAATAATGCATCTATAATTTTATCAATGATTTTTACTCTTTTAGATCTTGCAATTAGTTGCACAATTGTTTCCGTATCAGATGTAGTATAAAAAATAGCGCCGTCCTCAACTAATTTTCTTCTGAGTGTTATTGCATTTGTTAAGTTACCATTGTGAGAAACCCCAATTCCCCCAGTGTTAGTATCTGCAAAAAAGGGCTGTATGTTTCTTAAAGTTGTACCTCCCGTAGTGCTATATCTATTATGACCGATTGCATAGTTTCCAGGTAGTGACTTTAAAACCTTTTCTTTATTAAAATTATCTCCAACTAAACCAAACCTTTTTTCTGAATGATATTTTTTGCCATCAAATGAAACTATTCCGCAACCTTCCTGGCCCCTATGTTGTAAAGCATGTAAACCAAGTGCAGTTAATGTTGATGCGTCTACATTATTACTAATCCCAAATACACCACACTCCTCTTTAATTTTTGGGTTATAATTCTTGAACTTTTTCTTTAGTATCCTGATAGTCTTTTTCATTTGGAAATTCTTTTATTAAATAATTACTACCTTTTAGAACATATGGAAAGCTATAAGAATGGTCAAGATTTATTGGCCATTTTTTATGATTATAAACAATGTCTATTGTAGCAAAAATACATACAGAAATTACATACGCTCTAAGGAAACCAAAGAAAAAACCAAATATTTTATCTAACATTCCTATTCCAGAATAACTCACCGCTCTACCGATTCCCCTGTTTATCATCAAAATTATAAAAAGTATAATCACAAAAATTGATATTCCTAAAGCAATATCTAAAACATATTCATTATCAATTATACCATCTACAAAGGGTTTAGTTTTTGGAAAAAGAAATAATGTTAAAACATATGCTAATAGCCATTTGCTTGCAGACAATAAGCTAAATACAAAACCTTTTGATGTACACTTAATTAAAGATAAAATTATCAATACAATAAAGATCAAATCAAAAATTAATATTTTATTTAATATTTCTAAAATTTGCTCAGTCATTTATTTTAATGCCAAAGGGCTTTATTAAAATAATTAGACTTGGTAGCAAAGTCAAAACAAGTATCATTGCAAGCAACATTGCTATGCCGGTGAAAATTCCAAAATAAATAGTTGGAATAAAATTTGACAAAATGAGTATTGAAAAACCAAAAACAATAGTAATTGAAGTATTTAATATTGCTATACCTACTGTTGAGTGGCAAGTATTTATAACTTCGTTGTAATTATTGTTTTTTTTATATTCCTCAATAAATCTGTAAATATAGTGAATACTATTATCAACAGCAATACCGATTGTTATTGCTGCAATTGTTATTGTCATCATATCTAACGGAATATTTAACAATCCAATTAAACCCAAAATAGCGAAAGCTGCTATAAAATTTGGAATTACTCCAATTAAGGATATTTTAATATTTCTAAATAAAATTAAAAACATTAAAAAAATCCCAAGCATTACTAATCCAAGTGTTAAAATTTGCGATTTAAATAAACTTTGTAATAAATTATTGAATAGAATTAACACTCCACCAAGTTTAAAACTTTCATCTTTTAGACCAATTTCGCTTTTAAGTTCTGAGTTAATCTTACTTATCAACTGGTTTCTTCTTAGATTTTCAGACGAGTCTTTAATTCTTAAATTTATTCTAGCCTCATTATTTTTCACTGAAATATAGGGATCAACAATCTCTTTTTTAATTGTTTCTGGAAGTTTACTATATAGAACTCCCATTTCTAAAGTACCAAGTTCCTTATCATTATTGAGTTTAGTTGCTATTTCTATAATTGAATAGAAAGATAAAACTTTACCTACATAATCTAATTTTTCTAAATATAAATGAACGTTTTTTATTCTATCAATTTTATCTTTAGTAAACCAATATTTGCTTTGGTCGTCTTCATTGCTTTCCTCATCCCAATCTTCAAATTGATCCTCATCTTCACTTACTACTTCTATCTCTTCGTTATCAAATTTTAGAATTATATTTAGCGGGGTTGTTCCTCCTAATTTTTCATCAATTAGTTTCATACCTTTATAAATTTCTGTGTCTTTGCTAAAATAATTAATAAAACTATTTTCAACTTTTAATTTTAAGATTCCAAATATACTTAAGATAATTAAAATTATAGATATAGATAAAATTAATTTTACATTATTTATAGAATATTTAGAAAGCGCGTTTGTAAATGATGAGAATGACTTTTCCTCAACCTCAACTTTCTGATAGTCAAATATATTTAGTAATGTTGGAAGAAGAGAAAATGTAACTATAAAAGAAGTTAACAATCCAAAGGACATCATAAGACCAAAATCAATAATTGGTTTAATTTCACTAAAAATCAAAGAAAGAAATGCACACATAGTGGTAAGGACAGTATAAATAATCGGCCAAACCATTTTTTCCGTAGTTAATGTAATAATTTCAAATAAAGACAAATTTGGAAATTCATTCCTTAATTGTAGAAATCTTGTACTCATATGAATATTCATTGCCATAGTTAATATCAACATTAATGCAATAAAATTTGAGGAGATTACTGTTACTTTCCAATTCATTATTCCTAAAAAACCAGACATAATTAAAACTGAAAAAAAACAACTACTAATAGGTATAAAAATCCAAATTAATTTTCTAAAAACATACCATAAAGTAAATATGATAAATAAAAATACTCCAAAACCAAAGACGATTATATCATTCTTTATAAATGTCATCATATCATCAGCGATCATAGGAATCCCACCTAAATGAATTTTGCCAACATCTTCAAATGATTTTATAATTTCTCTTATTTCAATTATATTTTGGTGTCTCTCTTTTTTTAAAGAGTCTTTGTAATTCTCAATTTCTTTTTTATCATCAAATGCACTGAACTGAGGTTCCTCTTTTTCTTTTAAGTTTACGATTATTCCAGTTGTTTTTGCGTCCTCGCTTATAACAAAGTTTCTAAAGACAGGGCTGTTCAAAATTTCTTGAAAACCTCTATCTCTATCAATATTTTCATCTTTTAAAGTTCTAAAATTTTTAATTCTATCCATTAAAGGCTCATCAGAACTATCAAGTAGTGGAATATCTACAATTGTGATTACGTTATGAACCCAATTTAAACTTTGAATTTTATACTTAAGACTTAGAATATTATTAATAGTATTTTCAGAGGTTATTTTTTCTTTGGGGGTAAGCGTTAAAACTAAAAATTCCTTTGCCCCAAATTTTTCATTGATTTCATTTAAATATTTGAGATCAGGATCTCCCTCAATTAATAAAGTCTCTGAAGAAGCGTCTAATCTAAAATCTTTAGATTGATAACCAAAAAATATAGCTATCAATATTAATAACGATAAAATGATTTTGGGTTTACTCAGTATAAAATTTTGATAAATTTTAGAGATCATTCTGACTGCAAATATACTATTTTATATTAATTATTTACAGCATCTTTAAATTTAGTAAACATTTCCTCAAATTCTAACATTACATTGCCTGTGGGACCATGTCTTTGTTTACCAATTATTAATTCTGCTAAATGAGACACTTCATTCATTTTAGCTTGCCACTCTGCATGTTCAACTGTTGCTGGCCTAGGTTCTTTAGCCTTTAAATAATAAGACTCCCTATAAACAAACATTACTACATCCGCATCTTGCTCGATTGATCCAGACTCTCTTAAATCTGAAAGCAAAGGCTTTTTATCATCCCTTTGCTCCACTGCTCTAGATAATTGAGATAGAGCTAAAACTGGGACAGATAATTCTTTAGCTAGCGCTTTAAGGCCTTGAGTAATTTCAGATATTTCCTGGACCCTACCTTCTTTTAAAGCAAATGATGCTTTCATCAACTGTATATAGTCTATTACAACCATATCTAGTCCATAAAGCCTTTTTATACGCCTTGCTCTATTAGATAAAGCCGCAACACTAATTGCTGGTGTTTCATCTATATATAATGGTAGCTCAGAAATGTTTTTTGACGTTTCTATAAATTGTTCAAATTGTTCTTCTGAAATTTTTCCACGTCTAATATCATTTGATTTTATTCTTGATTGTTCAGCGAGTATTCTTGTCGATAATTGTTCAGAAGACATTTCTAAAGAAAAAAAAGCAATTGAACCTTTATTTCCAGTTTCTTGTATTTTTTTTGCTGCATGGAAGGCTATATTTGTTGCTAAAGCAGTTTTTCCCATTGATGGTCTGCCCGCAATTATGATTAAATCTGATTTATGCAAACCACCTAATCTATCATCTAAATCTTTTAAACCAGTTGGAACACCAACTATACCCTCTTCATTTTTATATGCACTTGAGGCCATATCTATTGTTTGTTTAACAGCATCATCAAATTTTATTAATGAAGAGCTAACAGATCCTTTTTCTGCTAAATCATAAAGAACCTTTTCAGAGTTTTCTATTATCGTCTGTCCACTTATATTTAGTTCGCTAATTTTAGCATTATCAATAATATTTTCAGAAATTTTAATAAGCTCTCTCCTTACATACATATCATAAATTATTTTTGCATATTCTATACATTGACGTGATGATGTTGCAAATTTAGTGATTTTAATCAAATATTCTGGAACATTTAAATCGTCTTTTTCATTTTCAAAATAACTTTTTAAGGTTATAGGATTTGCCAACATTCCTTTATAAATTAAGTTATTTATAGCTGAATAAATTTTTTGATGCAAAGGATCATAAAAGTTGTTTTCGGATATTATAAAGCTTACATCGTCAAATATTTCGTTTGAAGTTAAAACTGATCCAATGACTGCTTGTTCTGCCTCGATGTTATTAGGTAATTGATTAATATCATTTGATACAAGTGTTAAATTTTTCACACTTATAACATACAATCTTTATTACTTTTAAAAAACAAATTTTTATTTTATAAATCCTTGGGGAAAAAAATGTATAATTTATTTACTTTGGTCTAATGAATCGACCTTTATTTTTATCTCTGCTTGAACCTCTGAATGTAAATCTATTTTTACTTTAAAAGTTCCTAAAGATTTAATTTCTTTTAAAGGTTGTATTAAAGAAGGCTTAATGTCAATCTTTTCATTTTCATTAATAAGTTTTGAGATTTCAGTAGGTTTAATAGATCCGTAAAGATCTTTATTTTCTGTAACTAATTTATTTACAGTGAAAATCTTATTATTTATTTTTTCCATAATTTGTTTTGCTACTTTTTTCTTTTCCAAATCTTTTTTGCCAAGTTCAACTTTAATTTTTTCAACTTGTTTAATATTATCTTTTGAGGCATATAAGGCTTTTTGATTAGCTATTAAATAGTTTCTCGCAAAACCTCTTTTGACGTTTATTATTTCACCTATTGACCCAATTTTTTTTATATTTTCTAACAAAATTACTTTCATGATTAAATTAATGCTAAGTTTCTTGCCCTTTTTATTGAAACTGATAACTCTCTTTGTTTTTTTTGGGAAATATTTGTTATTCTTGAAGGCAAAATCTTGCCATTTTCAGAAACATATCTTTTTAATAATTTAATATTTTTATAATCAACTACCGGAGCACCCTTAGAGGACAAAGGGCAAGTTTTTTTAAATTTGTATTTATTTGGTTGAAATATGCTCAATTTGGAAAAATTACTAGATTTACCTTTTTTTAAATTGCTTTTTTTATTTTTCACCAGATTTATCCTCTTTTTTAAAGTAATTAGTTTCCAAATCAAACTTTTTTACTTTAACCGTAAGAAATCTTAACAAGTTTTTGTCTAATTTTTCACTTTTTTCAAGTTCTTTAATTAAAGAACCATCACATTTTATTTTAAAATGAATATAATTTCCTTTTTTATTTTTTTTAATTAAGTAAGATAAATTCATTAAACCCCAATCTTGTGTTTGAACAATATCTCCCTTATTTTTAAGTATTATTTCAGAATACTTCTCTTTTATTTGTTTTACTTGGGATATTGAACTATCTTGCCTAGCAATAATTGTATGTTCGTAATTACTCATTATTAATATAATTTTAAAAAAAATTGATATACTATTATAATAGTTTTAATACAAGGGTTAATATTATATTAAAGATAAATGTTTTCTGTAGTTTTTCCAGGTCAAGGATCACAAAAAATCGGCATGGGCAAAGAATTATTTGATAAATTTGAAATAGTTAAAAAAATATTTAAAGATGCTGATGATTTACTTGAATTCCCAATATCCAAGATTATTTTTGAGGGCCCTGAAGATAAACTGAATTTAACTGAAAATACCCAGCCTGCTATATTTTTAACCAGTTATGCAATATTTTCTTTAGCCAAAAAAGAATTTGGATTTAATTTTAACAAAACTCAATTTATTGCAGGACATTCGCTAGGAGAATATTCGGCACTATGTTGTTACGGTGCATTAAGTTTTGAGGATACACTAAAAATTTTAAATATTAGAGGTAAATCTATGCAAGATGCAATTCCCGCCAAAGAGGGAAGTATGTTAGCTGTATTGGGTAGTAATTTGAAAGTAGTAGAGGATATAATTAAAAAGATTAAACTTGAATGTTATATTGCAAATGACAATTCACCTCAACAAGTAGTGATTAGTGGTTTAAAAAAAAATATAGAGATATTTTCTGAGCATTTAAATAAATTAAAGATTAAGAATATTAAACTTAATGTCAGTGCACCTTTTCACTGTAGTTTAATGAAAAAAGCAACAGAAAATATGAGAGAAAAAATTTTAAATCTAAATTTAAAAGATATTCAAAATCCAATAGTTACTAATTTTAAGGCCGAACCTTCAATTTCTGGTTTAGAAATAAAAAATTTATTAGTCTCTCAAATTGAAGGAAAGGTTAGATGGTTTGAAAGCGTAGAGTTTATGATTAAAAAAGGAACTAAAAATTTTATAGAAATCGGACCCGGAAAAGTGTTATGTGGACTAATTAAAAGAATAAATAAAAATGCAAACATTAAATCAATTAATAGTGAGAAAGATATAAGGGAATTAAGCTCATATGTATAATTTAAAAAATAAAAAAATAATTGTTACAGGAGCAACAGGAGGCATTGGTGATGCTATTGTAAAATGCTTTGCACAACAAGAGGCAAAAGTTCTCGCTACTGGCACAAATGAAGAAAAACTTGAATTGTTAAAAGATAAGTATAAAAATATAACAACAAGCAAATTTGATATTTCTAACCACGATAATATAGAAAAATTTATAGATAACTCAAATATGATTTTAGGTGGCGGTCCTGATATATTAATAAATAACGCAGGAATAACACGAGACAATCTATCATTAAGAATGTCAAATAGTGAGTGGAACGAAGTTTTAAATATAAACTTAACATCTACTTTTTTACTTTGTAAATTTACACTAAAAAAAATGATAAAAAATAAGTATGGAAAAATTGTTAATATAACTTCAGTAGTAGGTCACACAGGAAATGTTGGACAATCAAATTATGCAGCGTCTAAATCTGGCATAATAGGATTTTCAAAAAGTTTGGCTTTAGAATATGCAAAAAAAAATATTAATATAAACTGTGTTTCCCCTGGTTTTATTGAAACTAAGATGACTGATAAAATTGATCCAAAATTCAAGCAATTGATTATTTCAAAAATACCCTCTAATCGACTTGGCTCACCAGATGATGTTGCTAATGTTACGGTATTTTTGTCATCTGATCTAGCTAATTATATAACAGGGGAAACAATTCATGTTAATGGAGGTATGTATTTAGGTTGACAAAACTTGTATTTTATTTATTAAGAAAAAATCAACAAAGGATTCAATATGTCAGAAGATATTTCAAGTAAAGTTAAAAAAATCGTAGCAGATCACCTAGGTATAGATGAAGGCAAGGTTACCGACGAAGCAAGTTTTATCGACGATCTTGGTGCCGACAGTTTAGATACCGTTGAATTAGTTATGGCTTTCGAAGAAGAATTTGGTTCTGAAATCTCAGATAGTGAGGCAGAAAAAATTTTAACAGTCGGTGATGCTATCAAATTTATAGAGAGCAAAAGTAATTAATTATAAATGTCCTTAAAAAAGAGGGGAGCGATGATCGTACTTTCATCCCCTTCGGGCGCAGGTAAAACTACTTTAGTTAAACTAATCTCAAAAAATAAGAATCATTTTGTTTCAATCTCACACACCACAAGAACACCAAGGTCAAATGAAATAAATGGTGTTGATTATTTTTTTATAAATAAAGATCAGTTTCAAAAATTAATAAATGATAATGAATTTTTAGAGTATGCAAAAGTATTTGATAATTATTACGGAACTTCAAAAAAAAACATTATCAGTAAACTTGATGAAGGAAAAAACATTATTTTTGATATTGATTGGCAAGGAACAGAACAAATTATTGAAAGAAAATTGAGTTACAAATTGATTACAATATTCATTTTACCTCCAAGTAAAAAGGTTTTACGAGAAAGGTTATCAAACAGGGATATGAAAGATAAATTAATTGTTGAAGAAAGGATGAAACAATTTAGTAAAGATTTATTACATTGGAAAAATTATAATTATGTAGTGATAAATGATGATCTAAATGATTGTTATAAAAGAATTATGGATATTTTAGATACTGAATTAAATAACAAAAAATTTCTTTATGACAAGATTTTAATTGAAAGCCACATAAAAAAATTAATTTAATTTATCTTCAAATTTTTTTACAATCATCAGAAACTTTTCAACTGATATATTTTGTGGTCTATCCGTTAATTTAATGTTAATTTCTTTTGATATATTGTCAAAGTTTTTAAATAACTTAATAAAATTTTTTTTAATCATTTTTCTTCGTTGATTGAAAAATATCTTTGTAATTTTTTCAAGATTTTTTGGATATTTCAAATTAATTATATTTTGTTTTGGAGTAAATTCTAATAATGTACTTTTTATCTTAGGTCTAGGAAAAAAACATTCAGGATTTATGTCGAAAATTTTTTTTATATCAAATTTCCAATTCGCTAAAATTGTAATTCTACTATAGTTTTTGGTGTTAACTTTTGCTATTATTCTATCTGCCACTTCTTTTTGAAACATGAGTATTAATTTTTTGAATTTTATTCTTTCGTTTAAACACCAAAACGCAAGTATTTGAGTTGATATATTATAAGGTAAATTTCCGTATACTTTAAAATCATCTTTATAAAAACATTCACTTATATCAAGAATATCACGATTAATAATTTTAATTTGTTTTTTAAATTTACTTTCTAAGCTTTTGACTAATTTAAAATCTTTTTCAATGACAATAATTAATTTTGGTTTTGATTTAACAATAAATTCTGTAAGGTTACCAGTGCCAGGACCTATTTCCAATATCTTGTCATTTTTAGAGATATTTCCTTTTTCAACTATTTTTTTTAAAATATTTTTATCAATTAAAAAATTTTGTCCTAAACTCTTTTTAGGTTTAAACTGCATATTTCTTTAAAAAACTGATTGCTTGAATTAAACTACTTGGGTCTGATTTATTTTTACCTAACATTCTAACATTTGGACCATGATCAGGTGAAATTCTGATAAAAGGTAAACCTATGGTGATGTTAATTGCCTTAAAACCATATAATGTCTTTATTGGAGCAAGTACTTGGTCATGGTACATCCCAAATATCACATCAAATTTTTTTGTATTTTCTTTTAAAAAAATCGTATCTGATGGATATGGCCCCTTAATATTAATTTTGTTCTTTTTTAAGTGTTTAATTGCTGGAATAATTTCTTTTTTTTCCTCATTCACTTTTTGAAAGCTTTCACAGTGTGGATTTAACCCAGTTATTGCAAACTTAGGTTTTTTTTTTAGAAAAATCTTATAAAAATAATTTATCCTTTTTATCTTGTTAATAATATCTCTTTTATTAACTTGCTTGGAAACTTTAGAAATTGGTATGTGGGTTGTTAGAGGACTTACACTTAGCTTTTTATTATAAATTAACATAACAGGATCACTTACACCCGTTCTTTTTGCTAAATATTCAGTAATACCATTATATTTGCCTCTTAAAAAAGTTTTTTTAGATATAGGTCCATTAATTAAACCCAAGCATTTTTTTTTTTTTATAATTTCTAGAGCTTTGTTGAAAGACTCGTTAATAAATTTGTTAGAGTCAGAAGTGATTTTTTTTTTTGAAAAAGAGAATTTGTTATATTTAATATTTACTATATTTATTTTATTTTTTTTTATATTTGATAAATTTTCATTCAACTCATTTAATTTAAAATTGTAATTAAATTTCTTCATATTTTGCCTCAATATATAATTTGATGAAATTAAAATAATTGTACTATTTATTTTTTTCAGCGCCTTTAATAATAATTCAATAAATATGCTTTGGGGCTCACCCCCAATAATAATAATTGGATTAGAACTCATTTATAACAGCTTTATTATAAATTCTTTTATAGTGAAGTGTTGAATACATAGTTAGTTGTCTATTTTTTTCAAAATTTACCGCTTTTTTGAATTGTTCCTCTTCGTTTATCTCTAATAGTTGATTTTTTTTGTCATTTAATTTTAGTAAGATAAAACCTCCAGGCACAGTGATTGGATCAGTATATTCACCAATGCTAATCTTTTTAATTTGCTCATAAATTTTATTAGAAAGTTGTGATTTAAAAACCCAACCTATTTTTCCACCATCTTTTTTGCTTTCAGAAATACTATAGATTTTTGCAGTCTCATCAAATCCAATTTTATTAATACTTTCTTTAATTTTTATTAATTTATTTTCAAAATTTTCATTTTCACTTAAAGTGAATATTATTTCTGACAAAGACATATTTTCCACAAAATTTCCTTTTTTTAATTGGTTGATTTTTTCTTTAATTTTCATTTCATCAACTAAAATTGAATTGTTAAATTTTTGAATAATATAATCATTCCACGCTACTTCTACTGCAATTTTTTTTTCGACTATCTCTAAATTGATATTGTAGCTTGATAGGTATTTTTCAAAATCTTGAATATTAGAGATACCTATTTCTGAATATAAATCTCTTATAATTTTTTTAACAATATTATCGTTTATTAAAATTTCATATTTTCTCTCAATTTCAATTTTTTTAATTTTTTCATTGATAATAGAGTCAATCGCATAACGATTAATATTTTTAGCTGGCAGATTTCTTAAATTAGGATTAAGCGCCAGTAAATAATTTTTTTCATTTTTAACATCAAAATTTGTAATAATTTGATTATTTACTTTTGCTTTAATAAATATTTCAGAATATGCTGACTTTAAATTTAATATTAAAAAGACAGTAATAATATAAATTAAAAATCTCTTTTTCATTTACGTTTACTCGGTGAATTTACTGAAGAAAAAGGTAAAATGGAAATAGAAAAGAATATTTCCTCATTTGGTTTTAAATCTTTATCTGAATAGTAATCCTTATTATACTGAATAGCTGCAGTCAGACAATCATTTTTATACTCATATATTAAATTGTAATATTCGGTTAAATCTGTTTTTTTATTTCTTCTAGTTCTATATTTAAGAGAGCTAGATTCATTTAAAATAAATTTCATTTCATTTGAATAATGATTTTCAGTTCCAATTTCGTCATCCTCTTGCAGAAATTCGAAAGTTGTGACAAATTTATTTACTGTAAAATCTGCTTTAATTAAATTATAATTTGTTGAACTTAAATCATTGTCTACAGAAAAATTATATTCAAAATTAAAATTATCATTTGGTTCATAGTTAAATATTCCAATTATATCTGAGCTCTTATTATTTATAGTTGAGCTATTTGGTAATTTATTCTCATTTTTGTCTCTTAGGACATAAGCTAAGCCTGCATTTAAAATATTATTATTTTTTTTGTCTGTTATTTTATACTCACCGCCTAAAGTTATGGACTGACCTCCCTCGATACTGTCATTAAGCCCAAGTCTATTTTGTGTAAATACGTTTTTAAAATCTATTTTTCTATCTAGGTTTTTTATATTTTTATTTTTGTTTGGGCTGTACATAAAAGATGCTTTTCCTGATAAAAAATTATCAAAATTATCTCCTTCTTTTTTCATCGGATAAGAAATATCATACATGATAGAGCCAAAATTTTGAGATTTAAAATCATTACTATATTCAGAGGAATTATCACTTTCAGTAGTTACATTTTTAATTAAAAGATTAAATTTGTTAACAAAACCTTTTGAATTTATTTTTGGTATAGAGGAATATTTTAAATCATTAATCAAAACTTTTTCAAATACGTTTGTGTTATAATTTTTGTGATATCCATTTGATACCAAATTCAAATTATTGTTAAAATTTTTTGAAATTTCAAAGCTAGGTAATAAATATTGATATTTATCGCTTGATTTATCTTTTGTTAAATCCTCGTACGACTCAACTTTTGCTTCGAGATATAGATCTTGATTGTTGCCTCTAAATATTAAAAATGAATTTAGTAATGAATTTTTATTTGTAATTGCTGACTTAATTTTATGAGATTTTAAGTAGGTATCATTTGAGGTTGTTTCAATATTTACCTCTAGTTCACTATCTTCAAAATAAGATAAGTTTAAAGTTGCAATAGTATTAGAAAAAAAATGAGATTTGGAGCTTTTGTTTCCTCTTTTAATACTTAAGTCTGAGATATGAGATGAATTTTTATTTTCTTGTCTATATTCATTTTGAAACAAACCCTCATTATCACCATAAATTTTTGGCCTAAAAGTAAAATCTTTGTTATCCGAAATTACTTTAAAATAAGGAACAGATAACGAGTCACCAAGTGAACTCGAGCTTTCAAATCTAGGCATTAAAAAACCTGATTGTCTTTTTACAGTTGGATCTGGATGAAAAAATTTAGGAAAATATATTATAGGTTTGTCATATATTTCTAACCATGCATTTTTATAATAGATTGTTTTTTTAGCTTTATTGTGTCTTATCTCTTGAGCTTTAAATTGCCAAGGGGGACATTTATCCTCCCTTTTTTTACATGTCGTAAAAACTCCCTTTTTTATTAAAGATTGATCATTGTCGCTATATAAATAATTACCCCTCAATCTTGGATCATTATCGATATTACCAAAACTATTTTTAAAAAAATCTATTTTAACATTGTCACCAATCATTTCATTATTTTCAAAACTTATAATTGCATTTTCAAAGTAATAGCTGTTATTTATCTGGTCTGTCATCCTCACTGAATTTATTTTTAATATTTTTTGTTTTAATAAAAATTTTGATTTTTTAGACGAGATTTTATTCCCAAAATTATCCTGAAAGTTTGAAGAAGTATCAATAATAATTTCTTTTTTATTTTTGTCATAAATAACTTCTTCAGTTTTGAAAGTTAATTTTTTTTCCAAATTAATTCTTATATTTTCATTTAAAATTATTTTTTCTTCTTTCTTGAAATAAGTTAATCTATTGGCAAAAATTTCTATATCATTTTTAAGATTTTCTATACGCACGTTACCCTTAGCTTTAATTATCTGTTTTGATTTATTATAATCCATTTCATCAGCATAAATAATTTCGTCACCATCAAAAATTTTAATATTTTTTTTTGCAATTATCCTTTTTTCTTGATCTATTAATTCTATTGAATTAGCTTCAAACTTTATTTCCTCACCAATCACATTTGGCATAAAAAATATATTTAATAGTAATAAAAGAATTAGTTTTTTGGTTTTATTTTTCATTTATCCTTATTAAGCTTATAGCAGAAATTAATAAAATTATAATCAACGGTATCCATATTGAGATCCCCAAAGGTATTTGCTCATTTTTTCCAAGCTCCTCAAAGAAGAAACTTAAGTAATAAATTATGACCGAAATTAGAATACCAAAGATTAGATGAAAAACCTTAGACCTGTTATGTTTAATATGTAACATTATAGTAGCAGCCAAAACAGTCATAATCGTTAAATAAAAAGGAAATGATATTAATTTTTGTATAGCTGAGTTTACCTCTGTCGATGAATAATTGATACTGTCGTACTTCTTTCTTAAATTATTTAATTCAAAAATATTTAAAGATGACAAATTTGAAAATAGTGAGTTAACATCATTGTAATTAAGGTTAGTCTCTAAATTAAAATTTTCAGCATTATTAAGTTTACCCTTGGAATCTGAAATTAGTGCATCTTTTATTAACCATACTTTATTCTCAATTAATATTTTTTTGGAAATGATATTACTCTTAAAATTAAAATTTTTATCAAATTGAAGAATATCAACATCATATAAAATTTTGTTATTGAATCTATTAGCATTAATAATATTTATATTTTCCTCAACCTCATCCTTTATCCAAATACCATTTTCTGTTATGACAGCTAGATATTTATTGTCTTTAGCATATGAATTTTTTAGATTAAGATAAGAATATTTTAAGCTTGATGAAAAATTGTAATAAATTGTTATAATTATTAATCCAATAAAAAAACTAAGTACAGATAAAATTTTAATTATTTTTAAATTATCAAGACCAAAATTTTTTAATACAATTATCTCATTTTGATCCATAAGTTTAATAAAAGCAAATTGTGCCGTGATAAGAAATATAAATGGAAAAATATCGAAGATTATTGATGGAATGTTTAAAAATGTTAAAAATATTGGAAGAGTTATTGAAACTTTTAGATCTTTAAAAAAATTAATCTCTTCAAAAATATTTAAGATAAAAGCTAATGATACAAATACAATAAAAGTTTTAAGTAAAGTTGAAGTAAAAACCTTACCTAAATAAATTTGATAAGTTTTAAATATCATATGTTTTTTAAATTTAATTTTTTAATAAAAAATTGATAGAACAAATAAAATAGTAAAAATGGCATAACGAATATAAAAAAGCTTTCATAAACATTAGCTGAATAAAATTTAGTTGAAATTTCAGATATAGAAATAGTAATTACAGCTGTAGCAAAAATTTTAAATTTATATTGAGAATATCCCTGAGAATTTTTTGATTTAATAAGCAACAAACCCCCAATTAAAGCAAGCAAAGGTATATAAAAAGGTTTGAAAATTCTAGAAAACAATTCTTGTGAAATTTTATTCTTCAAAGATAAACTGTCATTACATACAAACTTTAAACTATTTTTAGGAATTAAAGTTTTTTTTTCGTTATTGAAAAAGCATTTATATAAATTTTTTGTGTTAACTTCCTGAATTTTAGGAGTTTTAGTTGTTTTTGATGTGTACTTAGAAAGATTTATTTGTGTTTCATTAAAATTAAAGGAATTAGTTTTACCTTCATTTATATTTAATATTTTACCATTAGAAAGAATTAAAAAATTATTATCATTATTTTCTGAAAAGTAACCTTTTTTTGCATAAATGATTTTAGATTTTGTTGTAGTAAAAGAGTCTTTAATAATGATATTTTCCAATGTATTTTGATATTTTTTATCAGTATAGATTGTTAGTCTTTCGACTGTATCAATAAATTTTTTTGGTTTTACAAGAAGAGGCAAATAATCAATATTAGACTCTCGTATAAAAGATCTAGCTTTATCCTGAGACATTGGAACAATATATAAACTAAAGAAAAAATTTAATATTAAGTAAAAAAATGAGTAACCAATTATGACGTTTATAAAAGTTAATTTATTAATTCCATTAGTCCAAAAAATTAACGTCTGATTTTGCTCTTCATATTTGATCAAAGTTAAAAAAATAGAGAAAAAAAACATAAAAGGTAACAATTTATTAAAAATTTTTGGTAAACTGTAAATTGTATATAAAAAATAAATCTTAAAACTATGTCCATCCTCAGTCACAAATTCTAGATAATTTACTGCCTGTATAACCCAAACAATTATTGTCACAGCACAACTAGATAATATAAAGAACTCTGTGGTTTCTCGTAAAAAATTTTTAAAAATTATTTTTTTCATTGAAATTTTTTAAAATAATCATATACACGTTTTGTTAGAAAAATGAATAAAAATATGACTATTAAAGAAAAATATATAAAATCAGCAAAATTAAACAACCTTTCAGGATCAATAATTTTTTTTGCTAATAGCAAATCTGAAATAAAAAATATAAATAACTTATTAAATTATTCAGAAAGAAATTTATTTAAAAAAAATTTAAAAAATAATAACAAAAAAAAAGAGCTATTTTCTTTTGATATAAGCTTTAACCAAAAAATTATTATTTATTCATTAAAAAGTAATAAAATTTCTTATGAAAATATTGGAGCTAAATTGTATGAATTTTTTAAAAATCAGAATTTAAACAAAATTCATATTTTTGGTGAAACTATTGCAAGCACTGATACTATTAAATGTTTACATCAATTAGTTCACGGGATGAGATTAAAATCTTATTCTTTTGATAAATATTTAAGTAAAAAAAATTCAGAAATTTTGAATTTAAATATTATTACTAGAAAAAAAATTGATTTAAAACTAGTAAAAAAATTTAGTGCAATAGAAAAAGGTGTGAATTTAACTAAAGATCTTGTATCTGAGCCTGGAAATATTTTACATCCTGATGAATACGCAAGACGTTTAATACAATTAAAAAAAATTGGTTTAAAGGTTACCGTTTACAACACTAAAAAACTTAAAAAATTAAAATGCAATGCATTACTTGGAGTTGGACAAGGAAGTTCTAGGGGATCATATATTGTTACAATGGAGTGGAGAGGAAACAAAAAACAAAAAAAACCATTATCTTTTGTTGGTAAAGGAGTTTGTTTTGATACAGGTGGTATATCTTTGAAGCCAGCCAGATTTATGGAGGACATGACTTATGACATGGCTGGATCAGCTGTGGTTGTAGGTCTTTTAAAAAGTTTAGCACTAAGAAAAGCTAAGGTAAATGCAGTAGGTGTTGTAGGTCTAGTAGAAAATATGGTAAGTGGAAATGCGCAAAGACCAGGTGATATTGTTAAATCTTATAGTGGAAAAACTATAGAAGTTTTGAATACTGATGCTGAAGGAAGATTAGTTTTAGCTGATGCAATTACATTTACAGAAAAAAAATTTAAACCAAATTTCATAATTGATCTAGCGACATTGACAGGTGCTATTGTTGTAGCATTAGGTTCAGAATACGCTGGTCTATTTTCAAATAATGATAAAATTTCAAACCAACTTTTCAATGCTGGTGAGAAAGTAGACGAAAAAGTTTGGAGACTACCTCTTCATGAAAATTATGACAAACTAATGAATTCTAAAAATGCAGACATGCAAAATATAAACTATGTTGGTGGTGCTGGATCAACTACAGCAGCACAATTTCTGCAAAGATTTATTATAAACAAAACTCCCTGGGCTCATTTAGATATTGCAGGTATGGCTTTTTCCAAATACGCAGGATCATTAAATTCAAGTGGAGCAACAGGATACGGTGTCCGACTTCTAGATAAATTTGTAGAAGATAATTATGAGTAAAATGGAAAAAACGTTATCTATAATCAAACCAGACGCAATGGAAAGAAATCTAGAAGACAAGATTAAAAATGTATTTATTAGAAATAATTTTGAAATTGTTAGGGAAAGAAAAGTAAAATTAGAAAAAAAAGATGCAGAACAATTTTATAAAGTTCATGAAACTAAACCATTTTACAATGATTTATGTAACTATTTATCTTCTGGACCAGTTTTGGTTATGGTGCTTCAAAAAGAAAATGCCATAGCAGAAAATAGAAAAATAATGGGCGCCACTAATCCAGAGGAAGCAGATCCAGGTACTATAAGAAAAGAATTTGGAATTTCTATTGACAAAAATTCTGTTCACGGTTCTGATAGTAAAGAAAATGCAGACAAAGAAATAAGTTTTTTTTTTAAAGATTAGATAAAACTTTATTTATAGCTATCGGGTAGATTTTGTGCTCTATTTTTAAGACCTTTTTTTTTATTGATTTAAAGTTATCTTTTTTTGAAATACGAACTTTATTTTGTGAGATTATTTTTCCGGAGTCTAAAAATCTATTAACATAATGAACTGTGCACCCGGTAAATTTTTCATTATTATCTATTACTTTTTGATGTGTATTAAGCCCTTTATATTTAGGTAGTAGTGATGGATGAATATTAATAATTTTTCCACTATATTGTTTAACAAAATACGCAGGTAATATTTTCATAAACCCTGCCAAACAAACTAATTTTATCTTATTTTTCTTTAATATATTTAAAACTTTATTTCCAAGTTTTTTTGATTTGGTAATATCAATAAAATAGTTTCTAATTCTGTATTTTTTAGCAACCAATAAACCTTTTGCTTTTTGTTTATTTGAAATTACTAATTTTACTTTATAGATAGTTTTTTTTTTTAAAGAATAGTTAATTATGGAATTAAGATTTGATCCTCTACCAGAGATAAAAACTGCAATATTGTTTTTTAAATCACCATTTAATTTTTTCATTAAATAATATTTTTTTTTTTTTATTTTTTATAAAGTAACCGATTACGTAGGGTTTATATTCCTTACTAAAATATTTTTTTATCTTATTAATATTTTTTTTCTTTGTAATAATACAAAAACCAATGCCACAATTAAAGGTTTTAAGCATTTCATTGTCACTTACCCCCTTAGTTTTTATCCATTTAAAAATTGGTTTTGTTCTTATTTTATTTAAATCAATATTTGCACATATTTTATCAGGCATTACTCTTATTAAATTTCCAGGTATACCACCCCCGGTTATATGAGCACACCCATGAATTAGATTTTTACCTAACAGGTTTAGTATCTCTTTTACATAAATTTTTGTTGGTTTTAATAATTCTTTTTTTAAGAATATGCTTCTATTTATGTTTATTTTATTTCTATTTAGTATATTTCTCACCATTGAATAACCATTAGAATGAAGACCACTTGATGGAATAGCCATAATAATATCTCCATCAGTTATATTTTTTTTTTTTAATATTTTTTTTGACTCAACAATTCCCAAAGAGAAACCAGCTAAATCAAATTTATTTTTGGAATATGTTCCTGGCATTTCAGCAGTTTCTCCACCAACTAGACTGCATCCACTTATTTTACACCCTGTTTGAATTCCTTTAATTATTTGTTTTAACTTATATAGGTTTATTTTATCGATGGAGATATAATCTAAAAATATAATAGGTTTTGCACCTTGAACTAAAATATCATTCACACACATAGCAACCAAATCTTCTCCAATAGTATTGAATTTTTTTAGCTCATTTGCTATCTCAAGTTTTGTTCCAACACCATCTGTGCTTGAAACTAGGAGAGGTTTTTTTAAACCCTTTGGAAGCTCGGTTATAGAAGCGAAGCTTCCAATATTATTGTCATTAGAGCTTGATTTTTTTTTTTTATCAAAATTTGCTATATATTTTACAAAATTATCAGCTGCATTTATATTTACTCCGCTGTTTTCATATGTAAATTTATATTTTTTCATATATATAAAATATGTATACTAAAAAAGAATTTTTCAAAATTGTATCTTATGTAATTATTTGTTTATCCACTTTTTTTTTATCGCTCATAACAACAACTACAGCACAAAGCAAAATTTTTAAAATAAAAGCCATAGAAGTGTCGGAACCTTTTGATGCCAAATTTGATAAGGAAAGGGTTATTAACAAAGCATTCCTAATGGCATTTGAGGAACTAACTTCTAGTATTATTACAACTAAATATAAACTAAATATCGAACGTACAAAGCTTAGTGACATCAAATATTTGATAGAATCATTTGAAATTAAAAATGAAAGTTTTTTAGATAAAAAATATTTTGCAAAATTGAACGTTAATTTTAATAAAAAAAGAACATTAAATTTTTTTGAAAAAAAAAATATTTTTCCATCATTAAAGAAGAATAAAGATTTCCTTACAATATTGATTTTTTTAGATAATGAAAAAAATCAAATTTTTTTGTATGAAAATAATCCTTTCTATGAAAATTGGAATAACAGAAAAGAAAAATATTTTTTGATAAATTATATTTTAATAGATGAAGATATAGAGGATATTAAGTTAATTAACGAAAATAAAGAAAATATTGAAAATTATCAGTTTGAAGAGATTATAAAAAAATATGATACAGATGACTACATAGTTTCTATAATTTTTGATAATAAAAAAGAAATACGAATACTATCAAAATTTTCTTTCGATGGAAATTTAAAAATAATAAATCAAAAATATAAAGACGTAAACTTAACTAATCAAGATGAATTAGAAAATTTAATATTCAAAACTAAGATAAATTTAGAAGATTTATGGAAAAGTAATAATTTAATTAATACGTCATTAAAATTACCGATTAATTTACAATTAAACCCAAAAGATACTTATAAAATCGTTAATTTAGAAAAAAAATTGGATACGATTGATCTAATATACGATTATTATGTGACAAATATTTCAAGTACAAATTTAAATTACAAAATAATATTTAATGGTAGCCCCAATCAATTCTTAAAAATAATGGCTGAAAACAATATTAAAATAGATATTGAAAATGAAATATGGAAAATAAAATAAAAGATTTAAGACAACAATTATTTAATTTTAAATTCACTAAAAGTTTCGACAAGAATGATTTTTTTGTTAGTGATAGCAATTTTTATGCATATAATTTACTTGATAGTTGGCCTAATTGGGAAAAAAGAATGATAAATATTTACGGCGAACGTTATTCTGGAAAGACACATTTAATAGAAATCTTTTTGAAAAAAAATAAGGGTCTAGTAATAGATTTAAAAAATTTAAATAATTATAATTTAGACGAATTAAGGTTTAATGAAAATATAATTATAGATAATATTACAGATGAATTTGATGAAAATACATTTTACTCATTTATTGATACTATTGAGAAATACAATAAATTTTTAATATTAACTTCAAATAAGTCATTAAATGAGCTTAATATTAAACTTGATGATTTAAAATCTAGACTTAAAAATTGTTTATTTGCGGAAATTCAAAAACCTGATGATATTTTAATTCAAGCCCTTATAACTAAAAATTTGGCGGATTGCCAAATAACACTAGATTCAAAGTTGATAGATTTTATTTCAAAAAGAATCACAAGGTCATACACCGAAATAAGAGAATTTGTATGTACAATTGATGAAATTAGTTTAAAAAAAAAAAAATCTATAGATTTAAAAATAATTAAAGAAATTTTAGAGGATTAAATTGACAGATTATAGAACTCATACTTGTGGAGAATTAAATTCTAAAAATAATGGTGAAAATGTTTTATTATCTGGGTGGATAAATAAAAAGAGAGACCACGGAAATCTTTTGTTTATTGATTTGCGGGATAATTATGGAATTACACAATGTGTAATAGATAATAAAAATAATTTGTTCAAAAATATTGAGAAAATTCCTCTAGAGACAGTTGTTCAATTTGAGGGGCAGGTTGTAAAAAGAGAAAAGGATACAATAAACAAAGAATTAAGTTCCGGTGAAATTGAGATAAAAATTATAAATTTTAAGATTTTAGGAACCACTAAAGAATTACCTCTTCCTGTGTTCTCAGACCAAGAATATTCTGAAGAGATAAGGCTTAAATATAGATTTTTAGATTTAAGAAGAAGTAAAATTCATAAGAATATAAATTTAAGATCAAAAGTCATTTCTTTTATTCGTAAAGAAATGGAAAATTTCGGCTTTTTAGAATACCAAACTCCAATATTAACCTCATCGAGTCCTGAAGGTGCCAGAGATTTTCTAGTGCCAAGCAGGCTAAATCCTGGTAAGTTCTATGCTCTTCCACAAGCACCTCAACAATTTAAACAATTAATAATGGTATCAGGATTTGATAAATATTTTCAAATCGCTCCATGTTTCAGAGATGAGGATGCCAGGGCAGATAGAAGTCCAGGTGAGTTTTACCAGTTAGATATTGAAATGTCATTTGTAAGTCAAAAAGACATATTTAATGTAGTAGAAAGTCTTCTTAATAATATTTTTGAAAAATTTTCAACTAAAAAAATTTTAAACAAAAAATTTCCAAAAATCACTTTTTTTGATTCAATGCTTAGATATGGAACAGATAAACCTGATTTAAGAAATCCTTTAGAGATATGTGATTTAACCGAAATTTTTACCAGGCAAGATGTAAAGTTTGAAATTTTTAAAAAATTAGTGAACGAGGGTTCAATAGTTAGAGCAATAACAACAAAAAAAACTATCGGTAAGTCTAGAAGCTTTTTTGATAACATTGATAAATGGGCAAAGCAAGAGGGATCGAGCGGACTTGCATATTTTACATTCGAAAAAGAAAATAACAAAATTTTTGGTAAAGGACCCATAGGAAAATTTTTTTCCCCTGAAGCATGTCAAGAAATTATGAAAATAAGCAATGCTGAAATTGGTGATAGTATTTTCTTTTCTTGTGGTAAAAAAAAAGATGTTGAAAAATTATTATGTTTAGCGAGAAACAAAATCGCTGAAGATTTGAAGATCATAAATGAAAACCTGTTTGCTTTTTGTTGGATTGTTGACTATCCGATGTTCGAAACTGACGAAAAAACAGGCAAAATTAAATTTAGTCATAATCCCTTTTCAATGCCTCAAGGCGATATAAATAAAATAAATTTTAATAAGCCACTAGATATCAAAGCTTATCAATATGATATTGTTTGTAATGGAATTGAATTATCATCTGGTGCAATAAGAAATCATATACCAGAATTGATGTATAAACTTTTTGAGATAGCTGGTTACGATAAAAAAATTGTTGATGAAAAATTTAGTGGCATGATTAATGCTTTAAGTTATGGCGCTCCTCCACATGGAGGTATTGCACCAGGAATTGACAGAATTATTATGTTGCTTGCAAATGAAAAAAATATAAGAGAAGTTACTATGTTTCCTTTAAACCAGAACGCACAAGATTTAATGATGAATGCGCCTTCAAAAGTAGAAGACAATCAATTAAAGGAATTAAATATTAATATAATCAAAAAAAAATAATTATTTTTTACCTTTTAGATTTATTCTTATATCAGATAGATCAACTAGTTTTCTCTTATAATCATTTCTAACAAAACCCTTGCTAGTCATATCTTTAACAATTTTTATTAACTGATTATTTTCCTCAAAGGAATTATTATCACCATCATTTAAATTATCTGACTTACCAATCGAAGGAGTATGTGCTAGATCTTCTCTGTTTAAGTAGGATATAGCTAACTCTCTAAATATGTAGTCTAATATAGATGAAGCAGACATAATTCTATCATTTCCATAAACTTTACCGGATGGCTCAAATTTTGTGTCAACATAAGCATTAACGAACTCATCAAGAGGAACTCCATATTGCAAACCTAAAGATATAGCTATAGCAAAATTATTCATCAAAGCTTTCACCAGTTCACCTTCTTTACTAGTATCAATAAAAATTTCACCTATTTTGCCATCCTCATATTCGCCAGTATGTAAATAAACTTTATGATCTCCAATAGTTGCTTTTTGTATATAACCTTTACGCCTATCAGGCATGCTAAATCTTTTATTTATAGCCTCATCTACATTCTTTATAAAATTAGAGTTTTTATTTAAATTTTTGCTTTCTAAATTTGGGCTGGTTTTATCAATTTTAACCTCAGCTAGACTAGATTTATTTTTTAGTGTCGTATTTTTTTCGAGGCTTTTTGTTTTTCTTGTATCAATTTTAACATCGATTATTTCAAATTCGCCGTCATCTCTTTTCTCTAAATTATTGAGCTCTGATTGGTCAACTTTATCCAAAAAATGTTTTACTTTAAAAGAGCAAGTATAAAACGTTTCTACTAAATATTTTGACATTTTTATAATTTATTATTTGAGTCTTCAAAATTATGTATATACAAATTTTATTTTTAGTCTAATCTAAATTTTTCAATTCAAAATTGAAAAAATAATTAAATATTATGTTGACATTATTAAAGCAAACTTTCACGTGGTGGAATCATCAAACCTTAGGGACAAGAATTTACACCTTATTTTTTGGAAAGTTTAAGGGTAAAGATTATTTTGGAAATAAGTATTATGAAGATAAATCTGGAAAAAGATGGGTTATTTACAATGGAGAAGTGGATGCAACAAAAATACCAAATGAATGGTATTCTTGGATTCACCATTTAAATAACAAAATTGAGAATGTTCAAGAATTAAAAAAATTTAGCTGGCAGAAAAAAAATATTCCTAATCAAACTGGTACATCAAAAGCTTTTCACCCAAATAAAAATGATAAAAATGTATATAAAAAATATAAATCTTGGAAAGAATAAATTTTTTTATTTGATTTTAATCATAACTATAAATTTTCTTACAATATTTGCATATTCTGAGGATGAGATTTATTTTGGTAAAAAGGTAGATGTACAAATTTTAGATAAACTAAGTTCGAAAAATAAATTGGTAAAAATCAATATTGGTGAAGAATTTATTTTTAAGAATTTAGTTCTCAAAGTATTAAAATGTAAAAATTCTAAATTTGATGATAATCCTGAAATAACCTCATATTTACAGGTAAAAGATATCAATAATCAAAATAATAATGAGGTGTTTGTATTTAATGGATGGACCTTTTCCTCAAGTCCTTCAATTCAGGTTTTCGACCATCCTGTTTATGATTTATGGATATTGAAATGCTATTAAATAATTTTGTCTTTATCAAGCCATGTTACATTGAAGTCAGAATTTAAAAATTTTTCGTGTTTAAGTAGTTTTTTATGTAATTCAATAGTTGTGGTTATGCCTTCAATTACAAACTCATCTAAGGATCTCAAAGTTCTTTGTATAGCTTCAGTTCTATTTCTACCATGACATATAAGTTTACATATCATACTATCGTAATAAGGTGTTACCTTATATCCTTGGTAAATTGAACCATCAACTCTTGTTCTAAATCCAGATGGTTGGTGACACATTCCAATTAATCCTGGCGAGGGTTGAAAGCCTTTGCTTGGATCTTCTGCGTTTATTCTACATTCAATAGCATGTCCTCTTGGATTAACATCAGATTGCTTTAAAGCAGTGTTTCCAGAGTAAGCTATCCATATTTGTTCTTTAACAATATCTATTCCTGTAACCATTTCTGATACTGGATGCTCAACTTGTACTCTTGTGTTCATTTCTAAAAAATAAAACTTTCCATTTTCATATATGTATTCTACTGTACCAGCACCTTCATACCCAATTTTTGAAACCATATTTACAGTTTTTTCAAATAAGTCTTTTCTTAAATTATCATCCAAAACTGGACTAGGTGTTTCCTCAATCAACTTTTGGTGCCGTCTTTGAATTGAACAGTCTCTCTCATGTAAATGAACAGTTCTGTTTTTACCAGATAAAACTTGCACTTCTATATGTCTTGGATTTTCAAAAAACTTTTCAATATAAACTTCATCATTTGCAAAAAATTTCTTTGCCTCTGATTTTGCTGTTAAGAATAAATCATCAAATTCTTTTTCAGATTTGACTACTTTCATACCTTTGCCACCACCACCCCCAGCAGCTTTTATTAAGATCGGGTAACCAATTTTTTTTGCAGTATTTTTTCCCATTTCTAAACTTGATACACCACCTTCAGATCCCTCAATAACAGGTATTCCATATTTCTTTGCAGTGTTTTTTGCTTCAATTTTATCTCCCATCATTTTAATTATTTCAGGTGAAGGACCGATAAATTTAATGTTATTGTCCCTTAACATTTTAGCAAAATTATAATTTTCCGATAAAAAACCATACCCAGGATGGACTGCATCCGCGTTTGTAACTTCAATAGCAGATAATATAGATGCAATATTAAGGTAACTATCAATTGGTTGTCTTGAACCAACACAAAGGCTTTCATCAGCCAATTTGACGTGCATACTTTCTTTATCTACATCTGAATGTATAGCAACAGTTTGAATACCCCATTCTTTACAAGCTCGAATTATCCTTACAGCTATCTCACCTCTATTTGCTATAAGAATTTTTTTAAACATTTACTCGAGTATTACAAGAGTTTGACCAAATTCAACAGGCTGACCGTCGTCAACAACAATTTCTTTTACTACTCCGTCCTTAGATGATGGAACATGATTCATAGTTTTCATTGCTTCTACTATCATAACGGTATCTCCTTTTTTGATTTTTTTACCAATTTCAACAAACTTTCTTCCACCTGGTTCAGGTGCTAAATATGCAGTTCCAATAATTGGAGATTTAATTTCAGTCCCGGAAATAATTTTTTTCTCTTTAATTTCATTAGTATTTTGTACTAATTGTATTTTGCTATTATCGTTTATTGAATTTCTTGCAACTTTGATTTTAATATCTTTTTCAGAGTACTCTAATTCTGAGAGTTTATTTTCTTCTAGGCAGCTTACTAATTCTTTAATTAATTTTTTATTTATTTTCATTTGATAATATCTTATGCATTGCTATTATGGCCAAAATATAACCATTACTACCTAAACCAAATATACCTCCATTTACAACGTCACTTATCAATGATTTTTTTCTAAATTCTTCTCTATTATATATATTAGATATATGTAATTCTATTTTTGGTTTATTAAATATTTGAAGCGCATCTCTAATTGCAATAGAGGTATGAGTGAATCCTGCTGCATTAATTATAATACCATCTTGTTTAGTTTTGGCTTCTTGTATCCATGTGACTATTTCACCCTCAATATTAGATTGTATAAATTCAAGTTTAATATCTAATTCATTAGATTTTTTAATACACAAGTCTTTTAACTGTTCATAGGTAACTGTACCATATTGTGATTGTTCTCTTTCGCCTAATAGATTAAGATTTGGACCGTTAATAAAAAGTAATTTAATACTCATAAACAATACATAATGAAAAAAGTCACAAAAATCAAAATTAAATTAAATGGAAAACCTCTTTTTTTGCCTAAAGGGACCTCTGTATACAAAGTTATCAAAAAAAATAAATTGCACCTTAATAAAGTTGCCGTTGAATTAAATAAAGAAATTATTAATAAAAAAAAAATTAATAAAATTTTACTTAAAAATAAAGATAAAATAGAGATAGTACACTTTATAGGTGGGGGTTAATGAAAAAAGATACTTTTAAGATATCTTCAAAAAAGTTTAAGTCAAGATTAATAGTTGGAACAGGAAAATACAAAAACTTTTTAGAATGCTCAAAAGCTGTAAGAACATCAGGGGCCGATATAGTTACAGTTGCTGTTAGAAGAGTAAACATATCAGATAAAAAAAAACCTGTGTTAATGGATTATATTGATCCAAAAAAAATAACATACCTTCCAAATACAGCGGGGTGTTTTTCTTCAGAAGAAGCTTTGAGAACTCTAAGATTAGCAAGAGAAATTGGAGGCTGGAAATTAGTTAAACTTGAGGTATTAGGAGATAAAAGAAGCTTGTTACCTGACATGATTGAAACTTTAAAGTCAACAGAAGTATTATCTAAAGAAGGATTTAGAGTTATGGTTTATTGCAATGATGATCCGTTGATGGCAAAGAGATTAGAAAATGTTGGTGCTGTGGCGATAATGCCTTTAGCTGCACCAATTGGTTCTGGGCTAGGTATTCAAAATTATACGAATATAAAAATTATAAGAAGCCAAACTAAACTTCCGATTATTATTGATGCAGGCATAGGAGAGGCCTCTGATGCTACAATTGCTATGGAGCTTGGATGTGATGGTGTATTAGTAAATACGGCAATCGCACAAGCAAAAAAACCTTTAGAGATGGCCATTGCAATGAAATACGCAGTTATTGCTGGAAGAAAATCTTATTTATCTGGAAGAATAAAGAAAAGCTTGATGGGATTTGCCTCAACCACAAAAAAAGGTATTATTTAGCTTTTCTTCTTTTAAAGTATTTTCTTTTTTTGAAATTTTTTTTTATAAACTTAACGACATTATCTGTTTTAATATTTTTATCAGGTGCGATTTTTTTAAAATCTATTTTATGTTCAATTTTTTCTAAAATTTTTTTACTTTTATTCTCAAATATTATTTCATATTCAGGTACTAAAAACAATTTATCTCCCAAAAGGTTAATCTTTATTTTATATTTTTTTTCTAAATATTTCAGATCTTTTTGAAAGTTGTCTGAGATAAAACTTTTAATTTTTTCTGGGATATTAGTGTTCACTATTTTTGCTTTAGAACTAATTGCCTTAATTTCAATCAATTTTATAATTTTTTGCGCAAAAGACTGATTAGTTAAGGAAATATTCCATTGAATGCTACTTTCTCTTAATCTTTGTCTAGACATCTCTAATAAACCAAAGCTGCTGATTCTACCAATCTGAACCCTAGCTCTATCTTTCCTACATCTTTCTTTCAATTTTCTTTCAACTTGCTTTCTATTACCAAAGTTCATCATATCGATAAAATCAATTATAATTAGTCCAGACAAATCCCTAATTTTAATTTGTCTGGCAATTTCTTCAGCAGCCTCTAAATTTGTGTCTAAGGCAGTACTTTCAACATTTTTTTGTTTAATTGATCTACCAGAATTTATATCAATTGATACTAATGCTTCAGTAGGGTTTATTACTAAATATCCACCTGAATTAAGCTTAACTTGAGTATCATAAATTTCGTTCAATTTTTCTTCTATTTTCTCCTTAATAAATAGAGGTTGTTTATCTCTGTATTTTTTTATTTTTTTTACACTTTTGGGCATCAACATCTTCATAAAATTTTTTGCTTTTTGATAACCCTCGTTACCTTCAACTATGATATTTTTAGTTTCATCATCATAAATATCTCTTATTGTACGCTTTATTATATCGCTTTCTTGGTGCACTAATGATGGAGCGATAGAATTCATAGCCGTATCCTTAATTTTGTTCCAACTATCTATCAAACTAGATAAATCATACTCAATATCATTTTTAGTTTTATTTGAACCTGCTGTTCTTACAATTAAACCCATCTCTTTAGGTATCTTAATCTCATTTAGTATAGATCTAATTTTTTTTCTCTCTCCAAAATTAAAAATCTTTCTAGATATTCCACCCCCCTTTGGTGTGTTCGGCATCAAAACTATATATTTTCCTGCAATCGATATAAATGTTGTTAGCGCAGCTCCCTTTAAACCTCTTTCATCTTTAAGCACTTGCACTAAGATAACTTGATTAGGTTTAATAACTTCTTGAATTTTGTATCTTTTAGAAGGAGTTTTAGGTTTATTTGTGTCTACAACGTCTTGATTTTCAGTTTCTGATATTTTTTCTTTATTACTTTCAATTGAAGGTGTATCATTTTCTTTTACAGATATATCATTCTCCTCACTTTTTTTTGCTAGCTCTTCCCTTAATTTTTCTTCTTCTTTTTTAATAACATCCAGGTCACTCGAAGGTATTTGGTAATAATCAGATTGGATATCATTAAATGATAAAAATCCATGTCTCTCTCTACCAAAGTCTATAAAAGCTGCTTGAAGGGAAGGTTCTACTCTACTAACTTTACCTAAATAAATATTATTTTTTATTAGGTTATTTTTTATAGATTCGTGCTCGTAATCTTCGATATTGCCATTTTCTTTAAGTACAACTCTAGTTTCATCTGGATGCGAAGCATCGATGTATAAATTCTTTTCCATAATATTTTTGTTATTTTAATCATTTATTTATAAATTCAGATGCCTTAACTTTAACAAATTCATTAATTAAATTAAACTAAAATGAATGCATTATTCAAAAAAATCTTTATTTTATTCAGTTCTGCAATTTTATTAGTTTTCTTAATACTCGTATCTATATTATGGGCTTTTTCTAATAATTTACCTGATTATAAATATTTGAAAAATTATAAAGCACCTGTTTCAAGCAAAATTTACTCCGGAAACGGAGAATTAATACAAGATTTTTCATCCGAAAAGCGAATATTTATTCCTTACAATTCTATACCTAAAATTGTAATTAATTCATTCTTGTCTGCAGAGGATAAAAATTTTTTTGATCATCCGGGTATAGACGCCAAAGGAGTATTAAGAGCAATATTTAAAAATATTTCAAATATTTTGAATTCCAAAAGACTAGAAGGAGCATCAACAATTACCCAGCAGGTTGCTAAAAATTTTCTTCTAACTAACGAAGTAAGCTTACAGAGAAAGTTAAAAGAGGCTATTTTAGCTTTTAGAATTGAGAGAAGTTTATCAAAGGAGAGAATATTAGAACTTTATTTAAATCAAATTTATTTAGGGCAGGGTTCTTATGGAATTGCTGCAGCAAGCCTAGAATACTTTGATAAATCAATAGATGAATTAAATTATGAAGAAGCAGCACTTCTGGCTGCATTACCAAAGGCTCCAAGCAGATATAATCCTTATAAAAATAAAAAAATTGCTAAATTTAGAAGAGATTTAGTTTTAAAAAATTTATTAGAAAATAAACACATAAATGAGAAAATGTTTAAAGATTTAAAAAATAAAAAGATACTTTTAAAAAAAAGAAAAAAAATTTTTTTAGAGGACTCTAGATATTATGTTGAGGAGGTCAGAAAAGATATCATTGAACAGTTAGGATATGACAAAGTTTATAAAGAAGGCTTAAATATTAAAACACCTTTAAATTTAAACTTACAAGAAATAGCGTCAAATGTATTGCGAAATGGAATTGAGAATTATGACAAAAGAAAAGGATGGCGAGGGCCATTAAAAAATATAGATCTTTCAAATCAAAACTGGAACAGTTCAATTAAAAATAATCTTGAAAAAAAAATTGGTTGGAAAATTGCTAGAGTATTGAAAGAAGATGATACCGGGATAGACATTGAAATAAAGAACAGCAAAACTGGAAAAATTAATTTAGGTAGTATTGATTGGATTAGAACAAAAGAGAATGGAAAAAAATTTAGAATTGGTGATTTGATATATGTGAAAGAAACTGTTAAACCATTTTATGATGTAAAACAATTACCTGCCGTAAACGGAGCTATAGTAGTTATGGATCCATATACTGGTAGAGTTCTGGCTTTGAGCGGGGGTTTTAGCTTCAAAAAAAGTGAATTTAATAGAGCAACTCAGGCGTTGAGACAGCCAGGTTCTGCATTTAAACCATTTATATATGCTTTAGCATTAGAAAATGGATATTCTCCCTCTACTTTAATTTTAGATGCTCCTTTAGTTTTAAAACAAGGAACTGATCTTAAAATGTGGAAACCAGAAAATTATGGTAAAAAATTTTATGGTCGTTTAACCCTTAGAGAGGGTCTTGAAAAATCAAGAAATTTAATGACTGTAAGAATTTCCCAAGATTTAGGATTAAACAAAATAATTAATTTATCTAAAAAGTTGGGTATATATGAAAATCCAAATGAACTACTATCAATCTCTTTGGGATCAGCAGAGACAACACTATTAAAACTAACATCCGCTTATTGTTCCTTTGTAAATGGCGGCAAACTTGTAAATCCAAAACTAATAGATCGTATCCAAGATGGTGAAGGTAATACAATATTCAAAACAGAGGATAGATATTGTGAAAATTGCAAAAATATATCTTTTTTAAGTGATGAAGTTCCAATGATAAAAGATAACTTTAAACAGATTTTTTCAGCTCAAACTGCTTATCAAATAACATCAATTTTAGAAGGCGCTACAAAAAGGGGTACTGCGAAAAAATTAAAAGATTTAAATTTAGATATAGCTGGCAAAACTGGTACAACCAACAAAAATACTGACACTTGGTTTATAGGATTTACATCTGACTTAGTTGTTGGGGTGTATGTAGGCTATGATGAACCTAGAACTTTGGGAAAATTTGAAACAGGTGCAAAAACTGCTATGCCAATATTTAAATCTTTTATAAAAGAATCTGTGAAAAAGGAAAATACAAGACCATTTAAAATTCCTGAAAATATTACTTTGATGGTTGTCGATTCTCAAACTGGGAAAAAAGTTAGTTTTGGATCAAAAAAAACTTTAATTGAGTCTTTTAAAACAGAAAAAATTGACCAAAACTTAGATGTTAGTTTGAAAAATAATAATAGATTTAATAATAATAATATATTAAAGTTTTATTAATGAGTGACCTTTTTTTAGACAGCTTAAATTCAATAAAAAAAACAAATCAAAGAATACAGGAGTATCTTTGAAAAGAATAATATCAAATTAAAAATAGAACAATTTCAGAGATTAATTCTTAAAGAAAATTTCTGGAAAGATCAAAATAATGCCCAAAAAATTTTAAAAGAGAAAAAAAAATTAGATGATCTTTTAAATTCATTTGAAAACTCTGTTAAAGAAAGTGAAGAATTAAACGAATTTTTTACGCTAGCTTCAGAGGAAAATAATTCTAAGCTAATTCAAGAAACTATAAAAAATATAGAATTATTAAAGTTACAAGTTCAAAGAAATGAAATTAATTGCTTCTTGTCAAAAGAAAGCGATAGTAATGATTGTTTTATTGAGATACATGCAGGCGCAGGTGGCACAGAAAGTCAAGATTGGGCTGATATGCTTAGAAGAATGTATATGAAATGGTCAAATAATCGTGAATTTAAAAATAGTATTATTAGCGAGCATAAAGGAGATGAAGCTGGGATAAAATCAACCACTATTAAAATAAACGGTGATTATGCTTTTGGTTGGCTAAAAAGTGAGTCTGGAATTCATCGATTAGTCAGAATTTCACCATTTGATTCTGGTGCAAGAAGACATACAAGTTTTGCAAGTGTATGGGTTTATCCTGTGGTTGATGACAGTATTGATATAGATATACAGGAAAAAGATTTAAGAGTAGACACTTATCGATCCAGTGGAGCAGGCGGGCAACACGTTAATACAACTGACAGCGCAGTCAGAATTACACATATTCCAACAAAAATAGTAGTTCAATGTCAAAATGATAGATCTCAACACAAAAATAAAGAAACATGCATGCAAATGTTAAAAGCAAGATTATATAATTTTGAACTTGAAAAGAGAGAAAAAGAAAGCATTAGTGAAAAAGATCAAAAAAAGGATATTGGATGGGGCCACCAAATTAGATCATATGTTTTACATCCATACAGGTTAGTAAAAGACAATAGAACAAATTTTGAGACAAGCGATCCAGATAAGGTTTTAAATGGGGAGATAGATAGCTTTTTGGAAAGCTCTTTATTCAATTTGAATGTTTAAAAGAATTATACAAATAATATCATTTTTAACATTGCTTTGTATAATTTTTTTGACGTATTTGAGCATATACGGTGTTAGTACTAATAAATTCAACAAGCTTATTAGTGAGAAAATTTCTGAAAGAGATAAATATTTAAAGATAAACCTTGATGAAATAAAAATTTTTTTAAATATAAATAACTTCAATTTTGAACTAAAAACCAATAACCCAAAAGTTTTTTATAAAAATAAAGAAATTAAAATCAAAAGTATAAGTACCGATTTACCATTAAAGAATTTACTTTCACAAAAAATGAATTTAAAGGAAGTAAAAATTTTAACTCATAAAAATAAGATACAGAATTTAATAGAAATAATTAGAGCCTATAAGAATAATCCACAATTATATATTTTGAATAAGATTGTAAAAGATGGTCTTATAGAAATTGAGAGCAAAATAAATTTTAACGAAGATGGTAGTATCAATAGTAATTATTTAGTTGATGGAAGTATTGAAAATTTAAAATTAGAATTATTAAATAGTAATGTAATTGAAAAAACAAATTTGAGTTTTTTAATTAGGGAAAAAGTTTATTTAATTTATAATTTGTCATCACTTTATCAATCAGTTAAAATTAAGTCTAATCAAATAAAAATTATAAACAATCAAGATAGCTATAATTTTGAAGGTGATATTTCAAATCTTAAAAGTAAAATAGATTTGAGTAAATTTTCTGCATTATTAAATAAAAATATGAGGGGTATCGTAAAAGAGGGATTAGTTATTTCCTCAAACAATAAATTTTCCTTCAAGTTAAATAAAAAAATTAAATTTTCTGATATAATCATTCAATCAAAAATTTCTTTGGAGGAGCTGCAATATTCAAATGACTTATTTAAGCGATTTTTCCCAGGGTATAAAAAAGATGTAAAATTTGAAAACAATTCTATCATAATTGATTATAACAACGGGGATTATGAAATAAATGGTAAATCTAAGATAAACATTAATGGCGATATTGATGATGCTAACTATTCTTTAAAAAAAATAAAAAAAGATTTTTTTTATAATTTTAATTTTGAATTAATTAATTCTGCGGTAAATCTTAAGATTTTAGATTATACAAAAAATAAAGATGATAAAAGCTCGTTAGAATTAAGTGGAAATTATTCAGCTTTTAATAATATAAATTTAGAAAAAATAAAATTTACTCACGATAAAAATTTCATAAATATTCAAAATGTTAAAATTAATCAAAATAAAAAAATTAAAAGTATAGACAATATAAAAGTTAGTATTTTTAATAATAATAATAAGTTCAGTAAAATAGATATTAAAAAGAATAAAAAAGACTATGTAATAAATAGCCAAATCTACGATGGAACTAAATTAGTGGATGAAATTTTGTTCTCAAAAGAGGATGATAATTTTTTTGATTTATTTGATAATTTAAATAGCAATATACTAATTAAAATTGATACAGCTTATTTAAGTAAAAATGATTATCTTAGATCGCTAAACACAAATATGATTATAAAAGATAACCAAATTCATGATTTAAATTTATTATCTAAATTTCCTAATAATGAAGATTTTAAAGTATCTATTAAAACAAATCAAAACAAAGAAAAGATTACAACGGTTTTCACAAATTATGCCAATCCCTTAGTAAAAAAATATAAATTTATAAAAGGTTTTGAGGGGGGTACACTAGACTTCTATTCAGTTTCAAAAGATAACAAAACTAATTCAAATTTAAAATTATATGACTTTAAATTAAATGATGTGCCGGCGCTTACCAAATTATTAACTTTAGCCTCTTTGCAAGGTATTGCAGATTTATTATCAGGTGAAGGAATAAGATTTAATGAATTTGAAATGAAGTTTAATAAAGACAAAAAATTAATGACAATTGAGGAGATTTACTCACTTGGGCCCTCAATTTCAGTTTTAATGGATGGTTATGTTCAAGAAGATGGGTTAATAAGTTTGAGGGGAACTTTGGTTCCGGCCACCACTATAAATAAAGCAATTGGCTCAATACCATTGTTAGGAGACATATTAGTTGGAAAAAAAGCAGGTGAAGGAGTTTTTGGGGTAAGTTTTAAAATCAAAGGATATCCAAAGGATTTAAAAACTAGTGTCAATCCAATTAAAACATTAACACCAAGATTTATTACTAGAACGTTGGAAAAAATAAAAAAAGCTAATTAGTAATTTTAAATAAAACGTGATTTTTTTTACCATGTGATAATTTTAATATATTATCTTTAAAGTCGCCAATAGTAATATTAAAACTTTCTTTATCAATAGTATTGTTGTTAACTTTTATCCCAAGATTTTTTATTGCTCTTCTAACTTCACTTTTTGATTTTAATAAATTTGACTTAATTACAATATCGATAATATTAATTTCGATATCAAGTTCATTTCTTTTTAGTTTTATAGTAGGCAGGTCATCACCAAAAGATCCTGATCTAAAAATTTTTTCTGCAGTTTCAGCTGCTTTTTTTGCAGCAGTATTACCGTGTAACATTTTAGTAGTTTCATTAGCTAACAAAATTTTTAATTCGTTTATATTTTTGCTTTTTATAATCTCAATTTCAGAGATCTCTTTATCAGTAAACATTTTTAAAAATTTTATAACATCACGATCATCTGTATTTCTCCAAAACTGCCAATAATCATAAGGTGATAATAAATTTTTATCTAACCAAACTGCACCTTTTTCAGTTTTTCCCATTTTTGCTCCTGATGCTAAGGTGATCAACGGTGTGGTTAATCCAAATGATTGTTTACCAGAGCTTCTTTTTATCAACTCAACACCATTAACAATATTTCCCCATTGATCCGAACCACCAATTTGAAGAATACAATTATTTTTTTTGTTTAATTCTAAAAAATCATAAGCTTGTAAAATCATATAATTAAATTCCATGTAACTTAAAGATTGTTCTCTCTCTAATCTCAATTTAATACTCTCAAAACTCAACATTTTATTTATTGTAAAATGTTTACCAATTTCTCTTAAAAATTTAATATAATTTAATTTTCCGAGCCATTTCAAATTATTTACAAAAATTGGTTTTGTTTTAATATTTTTTTTATCTAAAAAAATATCGAAAACTTTTTTTATATTATTGATATTCTTATTAATTTCCTTTGTAGATAAAATTTTTCTTGTTTCTTCTTTACCTGATGGATCCCCAATCATAGTGGTACCACCTCCTAGTAACACGATTGGTCTATGACCATATCTTTGAAGCATTCTTAAACACATTATTTGCAACAAACTGCCTACGTGCAAACTTTGAGCTGTACAATCAAAACCAATGTATGCATTGATTTTTTTGTTTTTCATTAAATTTTCTAGCTCATCAGAATTAGTACATTGATTAAAATACTCTCTTTCTTTAAACTCAGATATAAATGAATTTTTCATTTTTTTAATTTATTACTAATGATTCAATATACTTATTTTAATTTGATTGAAAAATAAATTGTGAACAAATCTTTAAATTGTTTAGGCTTAATGAGTGGTACCTCTGGTGATGGTGTTGATGCCTCGGTAATCAATTCTGATGGTAAAGGATATTATAAAGTTTTGGTAAATAAATACTTTAAGTATTCAGATGAGATTTCACAAAATATCTACAAATTAAAAAGAAATATTAATAACATTGACGATGTAAAAATATTTAACACAGAAATCAATGATTTAGAGAGAAAAATTACCTTATTCCATTCAAATGTTGTTTCAGAGTTTACAAAAAAAAAGGATTTTGGAGTAGATTTAATCGGATTTCACGGGCAAACAATATTACATAGTCCAAAAAACAAATATTCAAAACAACTTGGTGATGGTAACTTGTTATCTCAACTTTCAAAAAAAAAGGTTATTTATAATTTTAGACAAAATGATTTATTTCAAGGCGGGGAGGGAGCCCCTTTGTCACCAATCTTCCATCAAATAATTGTTAAAGAAAAAAAAATTGATTTACCAGTTTGTATTTTAAATATAGGTGGAATATCTAATTTAACTTTAATTAAAGACTTTAAAGAGGAAAATTTAATAAGTAAAGATATTGGTCCTGGAAACTGTTTAATTGATGAATGGATAAGACGAAATAAAAAAGGTAATTACGATAGAAATGGTGAATTTGCAAGTCAGGGTAAGACAAATAAATTAATACTTGACCAAGCTATAGATGATTTTGAAAATATTCCAGCTAATAATTTAAATACTTTTGATGTAAACGATTTCGAGATAAATTTTTTAAGAGGCCTTGATTTAGAAGATGGTGCTTCAACCATTACTGATTTCACAAGCAAAATTATTGCTAATAATCTGATAAAGATAATTTCAAAACATAATCAAAATATTTCTAGAATAATTTTATGCGGAGGAGGTAGAAAAAATAAAACATTAATCGAAAGAATTAAAAGAGATAGTCATAATAAATTAAAATTTCAAACAACCGATGATTATAAAGTTGATGGTGACTTTGTCGAGTCTCAAGCTTTTGCATTTTTAGCTATTCGATCTTTTTTAAAACTTCCTATATCTTTTCCTAACACAACTGGATGCAAATTAGCTTCAACAGGTGGTGTTTTAGTAAAAAATTTTTAAAATAAAGCTGATTCTTTTTGTATATACTTATCTAAAACTTTTCTTAGATTATTTTCAGATTTAGTAAAAAAATGATTAGCATCAGGTACTGATTGAAAATCAACTTTTATACCTTTTTGTGAAGATAATCTTTTATTAAGTTCATTAATATGATCGATTGGAACAAGTTCATCTTTTTTTCCATAAACCATTAATCCTGAAGTTGGGCAAGGTGAAAGGAAAGAAAAATCATATACATTAGGTTGAGGTGATATTGAGATAAATCTATTTATTTCTGGTCTTCTCATAAGTAATTGCATTGATATTAATGATCCGAAAGAAAAACCGGCAACCCAACATTGTGAGTTATCAAAATTTTCTCTCTCAACCCAATCAAGTGCAGCAGCTGCATCAGCTAATTCACCTTGACCATTATCAAACTCTCCATCACTTTTTCCAACACCTCTAAAATTAACTCTACATACAGAAAAACCATTATCCATAAATGCATGAAAAGTTTCTACTACAACTTTATTATTCATTGTGCCTCCATATTGAGGATGTGGTTGCAATACTAAAGCAATGGGGGAAGTTATTTTTTGATTTTTATAATATTTTGCCTCTAATCTTCCAGCTGGACCAGGAATAAATATTTCTACAATTTTATTTTCCATATTTGTTAATGATAATTATTCTCAAAAAAATATTTGTTAATGATAATTATTCTCACAAAAAAACTTTATTTATCATAACAGGGTGACAAATTGCGAGTCTTTTTAATTTCAAAAACTTGACTATTTTAGTCGGGTATATATATAAGTCGCATAAATAAACATTTATGAAGCTAAATACTAAATCACGATATGCTGTAATGGCTCTTGCTGACATGGCTGTTTTTTCAAGTGATAATGCAGTCAGTTTGAGAGATATTTCATTAAGGCAAGGCATATCTCTTCTTTATTTAGAACAAATATTTTTAAGATTAAAAAAAAATAATATCGTAAAAAGCGTCAGAGGAATTAATGGTGGATATATACTTGTTAAAAGTCCTAAAGAGCTAAAAATTTCAGACATACTTTCAGCATTAGATCAAAAAGTTAAAACAATAGGATGCAAAAAAGATTCTAAGAAATCTTGTAATGGTAAAAGCACCAAATGTATTACCCATAATTTCTGGGATGAATTAGATATCCATATAAATAGTTTTTTTGAAAATAAAAAATTAAGTGACTTATTAAAAAATAGAGAGGCAAGAATATAAATGAGAGATAAACAAATAGAAGATTTAAAAGATTACAAATATGGTTTTTCAACTGATATTGAAAGCTTTAAAGCTCCAAAAGGTTTAAATGAAGATGTAATTAAGTTTATATCAAATATTAAAAAAGAACCTAGATGGTTGTTAGATTGGAGACTTAAAGCTTTTGAAAGACTAAAAGTTTTAAAAGAACCTGATTGGCAAAAACCAAAATACCCAAAAATAGATTATCAAGACCTGTATTATTATTCAGCTCCAAAAAGCTTTAAAGATAAACCGAAAAGTCTTGATGAATTAGATCCAAAATTACTTGAAACTTATCAAAAGTTAGGAATTCCACTTAACGAACAAAAAAGATTAAACGGAATTGCTGTTGATGCAGTTTTCGACTCAGTTTCTGTAGCCACTACTTTTAAAGAAACTTTAACAAAACAAGGGATAATATTTTGTTCGATTTCTGAAGCTGTACAAAAACATCCAGAATTGGTAAAAAAATATTTAGGTACAGTTATACCTTTAACAGATCATTTTTTTGCAACACTTAACTCAGCAGTATTTACCGATGGATCATTTGTTTATATTCCGCCAGGAGTAAGATGTCCTATGGAATTATCAACATATTTTAGAATTAATGCATCTGATACAGGTCAATTTGAGAGGACTTTAATTATTGCTGATAAAGGAAGTTATGTAAGCTATCTAGAAGGATGTACTGCACCAATGCGGGATGAAAATCAATTACATGCTGCTAATGTAGAACTTATTGCTTTGGATGATGCAGAAATAAAATATTCTACTGTTCAAAACTGGTACCCTGGAGACAAGGATGGCAAAGGTGGAATATATAATTTTGTTACAAAACGAGGTCTCTGCAAAGGTAAAAACTCAAAAATTTCTTGGACTCAAGTTGAAACTGGATCTGCAATTACTTGGAAATATCCAAGTTGTATCTTAAAAGGTGATAACTCAATTGGTGAATTTTACTCAATTGCTATTACTAACAATCATCAAAAAGCAGACACAGGTACAAAGATGATACACCTTGGAAAAAATACAAAGAGTAAAATTATCTCAAAAGGTATAAGCGCAGGTTTTTCAGATATGACGTATAGAGGTTTAGTAGATATTTCTCCAAAAGCTACAAATTCAAATAATTTCACCCAATGTGACTCTTTATTAATGGGTAATAAATGTGGAGCACATACAGTTCCATATATTAAAAATAAAAACTCAGACTCTAATATTGCTCATGAAGCAACAACGTCTAAAATTAGTGAAGAACAATTACATTATTGTCAGCAAAGAGGATTAAATCCAGAAGAAGCAGTTGGATTAATAGTAAATGGTTTTTGTAAAGAAGTATTACAACAGTTGCCAATGGAATTTGCAGTCGAAGCTCAAAAGTTAGTTGGAATTAGCTTGGAAGGAAGTGTTGGCTAATGTTAAAAATTAATAATCTAAGTGCCAAAATTGATAACAAATCTATTTTACAAGATTTCAAATTAGAAATTAATCCTGGTGAAGTTCACGCAATAATGGGCCCAAATGGTTCAGGTAAAAGCACATTATCGAACATTTTATCTGGAAAAAAAGGATACGATGTAACAGGAGAGGTTTTATTTGAAAATAACGATTTATTTTCATTAGAAACCGAAGAGCGTGCACACAAAGGAATTTTTTTAGCTTTTCAGTATCCATTAGAGATACCAGGAGTTAATACAAATGTTTTTTTAAAAACCTCATTAAATGCAATAAAAAAGGCAAGGGGAGAAAAAGAATTGGATGCAATACAGTTTTTAAAACTTGTTAAAGAAAAGGCTAAAGAACTTAAATTTGATGAAGAAAAATTAGGCAGACAACTTAATGTTGGTTTTTCTGGTGGAGAAAAAAAGAAAAATGAAATTCTTCAAATGTCTATTCTAAATCCAAAACTTTCTATTTTAGATGAAACAGACTCAGGCTTAGATATTGATGCTCTTAAAACTGTTGCAGAGGGTGTTAATGCATTAAGAAAAAAAAATAACTCTTTTTTAATTATTACTCACTATCAAAGATTACTTGAATACATAAAACCTGACTTTGTTCATGTATTAATGAATGGAAAAATTATTAAATCTGGTGGTCCAGAACTAGCACTCGAGCTAGAGAAGAAAGGATACGAAAATATTAATTAAATGGAAGATCAATTAAAAATAGACTTTGAAAAAAAGTTAAAAGATTTCTCATATTCTGACCAGGAAAAAAAGTTTAAGGAGACTAACTTTGAAGAATTTCTTAAGCAAGGATTTCCTAATAGAAAGTTAGAGAACTGGAAATTTTCCGATCTAAATCAAATAATTAAAAACAATATTGGTGAGTTAACCTTCTACAACGATTATAAAAAGGAAAATCAAATTGATAAAATCGAATTAATAAGTGAGTTAGAGCATAATAAAATTATTATAGTTGATGGAAAAATTGAAAAAATCGATTTTAAGTTTGAAGATAAAGATAAAGTTGTAGTTTTAGTTGAACAAGGTGAAGAAACCATTAAAGAAAATATTAATTCACTAATTAACCTAAACAACGCTTTTTCCAATAAATTCTGTAAAATTATTATTAAAAAAAATTATAGTTTAAAAAAACCTTTAGTCATTTATCATTCAACAAATAAAAATACACAATCAAAAAATACTAATTCGAGAATTGATTTTAAGTTAGAGGAAAATGCATGTTTAAGACTAATTGATATTTTCAAAGACAATTCAGAGAAAAATTTTCTTAATATTTATTATAATTTTGAATTAGATAAATCTTCAATATTAAAAAACTATAAAATAGACAAAGCAATAAACAATAATGTTAAATATTCATATAATAATGTAAAACAGGAAGCTAATAGCATTTCTGAAACTTTTATATTATCTAGTGGCTCAAAATTTTTCAAAAATGAAATTAATTGTGATCTTCTAGGTCAGCACTCTTCAGCTTTTGTAAATGGAATTTTTGATTTAGATGATGAAAATCATCATGAAATAAAATCAAATATTAATCATTTAGTAGAAAATACTAAAAGTTATCAATTAGTAAAAAGTGTATTGGAAAAAAAATCTAAAGCAGTTTATCAAGGAAAAATTTTTGTAAGTTCTGAGGCTCAAAAAACAGACGGTTATCAATTAAGTAATGCAATACTTTTAAGTGAGAATTCAGAGTTTAATGCAAAACCTGAATTAGAGATTTATGCCGATGATGTAAAATGTTCTCATGGATCCTCATCAGGAAGTTTAGATGATAACTCAATATTTTATCTAATGTCTAGAGGGTTAAATTTTAAAGAAGCAAAAAAACTTCTTATCAATGGTTTTTTATTAGATGTCATTGAAAAAATAACGGACGAGGAAATTAAAAACCTAATTAAGAATTTATTGGGAGTTAAAGAATGAGTATAAAAGATATTAAAAAAGAATTTCCTATCTTTAATAATAAAATACAAAATAATGATCTTGTATATTTAGACAGTGCTAATTCTTCACAAAAACCCCAAGTTGTTGTGGATAGAATATATGATTTTTATACTAAAGAATTCTCAAATGTAGGAAGAAGTATTCATTATTTAGCTGTGGCAGCTACTAATTTATATGAAAATACTAGAACTTTAGTTCAAAAATATATCAATGCAAAAGATAAAAATGAAATAGTTTTTACTAAAGGCGCGACAGAGGCAATTAATTTAGTTGCTAATACATTTGGTCAAAAATATTTAAAAGAGGGTGATGAAGTTCTTCTTACAGAATTAGAGCACCACTCAAACTATGTACCTTGGCATTATTTAAGAAAATCAAAAGGTGTTAAAATTAAATTTGCAGAAATGGATGAAAATGGCGATGTAACTTTAGAAACAATTGAAAAAAATATTACAGATAAAACAAAAATTATAGCTATAACCCATTTATCTAATGTAACTGGCGCAATATTGCCTGTAAAAGAAATTACAAAATTAGCACACTCAAAAAATATTCCAGTGTTAATTGATGGCTGTCAAGGAGCACCTCATTTAAAGCTTGATATGCAAGATCTTGATTGTGATTTTTATGCAATCTCATGTCACAAAATGTATGGACCTACAGGATTAGGTATTTTGTATGCGAAAAAAAAATGGTTAGAAGAATTACCTCCGTATCAAGGTGGTGGAGGTATGATAAGAGAAGTCAAAAAAGAAGGAATTACATTTGGAGAATTACCAAACAAATATGAAGCTGGAACTATGGCAACTGCTCAAGTCATTGCATTTGGAGAGTCTATTAAGTTTATAAATAAAATTGGAATTGAAAACATTGAAAAACATGAAAGGGAACTAACTGTTTATGGTGAGGAAGTATTAAGAAAAAATAACTCTGTAAAACTTATTGGAAACCCTAAAGATAAAGGTTCAGTATTATCATTTACTTTAGACGGTGTTCATCCTCATGATATTGCAACTATTCTTGATGAAGATGGTGTTGCAATTAGAGCTGGCCATCATTGTTGTCAGATTTTGCATGAGAAACTTGGTTTGTCAGCAACAGCAAGAGCCTCATTAGGAGTATACAATACTAAAGAAGATTTAGATCAACTTAATGAATCATTAAACAAGTGTAAAAAAATATTTAGCTAACAATGGACTTAAAAGAGCTTTATCAAGAAATAATTTTAGACCATGGGAAGAACCCAAGGAATTTAGGTAAATTTGAAAATTTTAATAAAGATGCAGAAGGTTACAACCCTTTATGTGGTGATAAAGTTCACGTTTATTTAAAGTTAAATGAAAATAAAGAAATTGAAGACATATCTTTTGAAGGACATGGCTGCGCAATTTCAATGGCATCAGCATCAATAATGACTGAATTAATGAAAGATAAAAAAAATCCTGAGGTAAAAGAAATCTTAAATGATTTTTTAGATATGATTAAACAAAGTCCTGAATTAAAATCTCAATTGATCAAAGAGGACGAAAAAACTAAACTAATGTCACTTTCAGGGGTTAAACAATACCCAATGAGAGTAAAATGTGCTACAATAGCTTGGCATGCTTTAGCATCAGCTATGGACTACAAAAAAGATGAAAATGATAGTGAGAAATTTATATAATTATGAAACTTAAAGAAAAAATTATAGGGGAGATTAAAAAAATCTATGATCCTGAAATACCAGTAAATATATATGATCTTGGTCTAATATACGATGTTATAGTAGATGAGGATAATAATGTGGACGTAAAAATGACACTTACTACTCCTAACTGTCCAGTAGCAGAAAGCTTACCGATGGAAGTTGAAAATACAGTTAAAGAAGTTAAAGATGTAAAAAAAGTAAACTTAGAGTTGGTATGGGACCCACCTTGGGACAAATCAATGATCACTGAGGCAGGAAAATTAGAACTAAATCTATGACACAAGTAATTAAATTAAGTGATAAAGCAGCTGACAGAATTAAGGAAATACTCTCGAAAAATACAGATTCGTTAGGTGTAAGGATTGGTGTAAAAAGTGGTGGTTGTGCCGGAATGTCTTACATCATGGAATATGCTAAAACTCAACAACCAAATGATGAACTAATAGAAGACAAAGGTGTTAAGGTCTTTATAGATCCAAGTGCAGTAATGTATCTTCTAGGAACAGAAATGGATTACAAAGTAGAGGAATTTTCATCTTCATTCGTATTTAACAATCCAAACGAAACTGAACGTTGTGGATGCGGCGAGTCTTTTAAAATATAATCAAAATTAACAGCTATAATACATCTCAAATTCAATTGGATGTGGAGTATGTTCAAAATTATGAACTTCTTCCATCTTCAATGAAATGTATGCATCAATCTGGTCATCAGTGAAAACACCACCTTCTGTTAAGAATTTTCTATCTTTATCTAAACTCTCCATAGCTTCTCTTAACGAACCACACACAGTTGGGATTTTACTTACTTCTTCCTCTGATAATGCATAAAGATCTTTATCAAAAGATTTTCCAGGATTAATTTTATTTTTAATTCCATCTAGACCTGCCATTAACATAGCAGCAAAAGTTAAGTAAGGATTTCCAGCTGCATCACCAAATCTGATTTCACATCTTGCAGCTTTTTTACTTAATGTTATTGGTATTCTGCATGAAGCTGATCTATTTCTGGCAGAATAAGCTAATAATACTGGCGCTTCAAATCCAGGAATTAATCTTTTATAACTATTAGTTGTTGCGTTAGAAAATGCGTTGATTGCTTTAGCGTGTTTTAAAATTCCACCAATATAATTTAAAGCAAGATCCGATAGCCCAGCGTATTTATCCCCTGAAAATAATGCTTTGTCACCTTTCCATATAGATTGGTGAACGTGCATTCCAGAACCATTATCACCTTTAACTGGTTTAGGCATAAATGTAGCTGTCTTACCAAATGAATGAGATACCATGTGAACAGCGTACTTATAAAGTTGCAAATTATCTGCTTGATCCACAAGTGTTCCAAAGTACATACCTAATTCATGTTGGCTTGGTGCTACTTCATGGTGGTGTTTTTCAACTTTAATACCCATGTCTTTCATAGCTTTTAGATACTCACTTCTCATATCTTGAGCACTGTCAACTGGTGGCACTGGGAAATATCCGCCCTTAATACCGGGTCTGTGACCCATGTTTCCATTGTCATAATCTTTACCTGTATTGTAAGGTCCCTCAATACTATCTATTTTAAAACCTGTTTCATTCATGTCGTTTTTAAACTTAACGTCATCAAATACAAAAAATTCTGCTTCTGGACCAAAAAATGCCTTATCGCCTATACCTGATTTTTTAAGATATGCCTCAGCTTTTTTTGCCGTTCCTCTCGGATCTCTTTCATAAGGATCTTTCTTTATTGCATCTAAAATATCACAAAAGATATTTAGAGTATTATGAGATGTAAAAGGGTCGACTATTGCTCTTGATAAATCTGGTTTCAAAATCATGTCAGACTCATTAATTGCTTTCCAACCTGCAATTGATGAACCATCAAAAAATATTCCTTCATCCAACATATCCCCGTCTACTACTTTAGCATCCATAGTAACGTGTTGAAGTTTTCCTCTCGGATCTGTAAATCTTAGATCTACGTATTCTATTTCTTTATCTTTAATTGTTTTAAGTACGTTATTTGCGCTCATATTGTTATCTCCAAATTTTCTGGATTAGTATCAAAAATAATTATAACTTAATCCTGATATAAATTAATATCTCCTATGTCATTTAAACATAGGATTAAACATGAGAAATTACTTTTTTGCAAACAATCAAGGGTTGTAAATGAATTCAATTTTAACCAGTGAAGCAGTGATTAGAGTTCAAAAAGCTCTTAACGAATTCAATGACAATATTAAAATTATGATTTTAGAAAAGACTGCAAGAACAGCAAAGGATGCTGCAGAAGCACTTAATTGTGAAATTGGTGCAATAGTTAAAAGTTTACTTTTAAAAGCTGATGATGAATTTATTTTGTGCTTGATACCAGGTGATAAGAAATGTTCATTAAATAAATTAAAAAAAATTATTTCAAAAAAAGATGTATGCATGGCTGATGCAGATCAAGTTAAAGAAAACACAGGTTTTAGCATCGGAGGTGTTTCACCAGTAGGTCATTTAAAAAAAATTGAAGTTTTGGTTGATAAAACATTTTATAGGTTTAAAGAAGTTTTTGCTGCTGCAGGCCATCCAAATAGTATTTTTAAAATAAGCAACTTAGATCTTTTAAAAATTACTAATGGTAAAACTTTGGATATTTCAGAATGAGACAGCCCAATTTAATTGACTATTCTTTGCTTGTTTTTTTAGCTGTAATTTGGGCCTCAGCTTTTTTTAATATAAAAATTGCAACAGAATCTTTTGGACCAATAACTATTGCTTTTATAAGAGTTTTTCTAGGCTCAATTCCATTACTTATTTTATGTAGTATTAAAAATATAAAAATTGAGGCGTTTTCAAAAGACTGGCTTTGGTTTGCATCTATCGGATTTGTAAATCTTGTGTTACCATTTTTTTTAATTGCTTATGGAGTTAAGCAAATCCAAAGTAATTTAGCAGCAATATTAATGTCAACCTCACCTTTAACCTCAACACTGTTAGCTCACGTATTCATTAAAAATGAGAAAATAAATCTCTTAAAAATTATTGGTGTTTCCGTTGGTTTTGCAGGTATAGTTTATCTATTTTCTGATGATTTTTTAATTAATGAAAACAACATCTTTTCAGCATTTTGTATATTAATGGGGTCTTTAGGCTACGTTATTGGCGGTATTTTAACACTTAAAATCAGCAAAAAGAAAAACGAGAATGTTACAGCGTCAATTTTAATTTGGGCCACAATAATTTTACTACCAATATGTTTTATTTTAGAAAAACCTTGGAATTACAGTCCATCAGTGAACTCACTCATTTCAATAATATACTTAGGTTTAATCACAACTGGCTTGGCTTGGGTTTTAAGGTTTAAAGTTTTAAAAAAAAATGGCTTAGTATTTCAGTCTCAAGTAGCTTATTTAATTCCTATTTTTGGTGTTGTTTTGGGTTACATTTTTTTAGGAGAAATTATTACAGATAAAGTAATTATAGCGTTAGTTGCAATTATCCTTGGAATATATCTTGTAAAAAAATCAACTAAAAGAATTCCAATCAAAGTTTAATTTTAAATTTGATTCAACTTTAGGTTTTTCTGTGGTTTCACGTGAAATTGATATAACTTGAGTAAATGAAAAATAGTTTATCTTTTGCGTTTATCTTTTTATGGTCATCAGCGTTTGTTACAACTAAACCTATAGTTGATAACAGTGACCCTTTTTCTGCATTAGCTTTTAGGTTTCTTATAGTAGCCATTGGTTTTTTGATTTATGCAAAATATAAAAAAATTTCACTAACATTAGAAAAAAAAGAATTATCTCATTCAATTTTAAGTGGAGTTTTGTTTCACGGAATTTATTTGGGTGGTGTTTTTTACTCAGTCTCTCTCGGTATCCCAACAGGGATAACTGCTCTCATAGTTACAATGCAACCAATACTAACAAACGCATTAGCTGGACCAATTTTAAATGAAAAAGTTGGCTGGAGACAGTGGGTTGGAGTAATACTTGGATTTACTGGGGCAGCAATCGTTCTAGGTTTTGATTTTGGAGAAAGTTTACCCTCTTTAGGTATCATAGCATCATTTATAGCCTTAGCATCTATTACATCTGCAACTTTGTTACAAAAGAAATTTGGAGGAAATGCTCCGTTACCAGTAAGTAACATGTATCAAGCTGCTGGAGGATGCATGTTTCATATTTTAATAGTTATTTTTTTTGCTGATGCATTTATTAATTTTAATAAAACTTTTTTAATAGCAATGAGCCATCAAATATTTCTAGTATCCTTTGGTGCTTTTACCATTTTAATGTATTTGATAAAAAATAATTCAGCGAGCAAAACTGTAACAATCTTTTTCCTAATTCCAGCAACTACAGCAATTATTGCTTGGATATTTTTGAATGAACAACTTTCTAATCTAGATATTTTTGGATTTGTGGTCGCATCTTTTGGCGTTTATTTAGCTACAAGAAAAACTAGTTAAAAACGTAGAAGTTAAGCCTAATAATTCTACAACTTAAAATTGAAAATAAAATTGCTCGTTTACAGAGTGTCCAAAAAGAGTTTTAATTAGGATTATATAAATATGGCTAAGACTAAAAAGAAAGCTATTAAAAAGAAAAGAAAGAAAACAAAAAAGTCGATTAAAAGAAAGAAAAAACTTAAAAGCGGAACGACAAGGAAACTTTCTAAATCATCAAAAAAAGCTAAGTCGAAGTCAAAAAAAAGTAAAACAAATGGAGGAAAAATGAGTGCAGAAATGAAATTGTCTTCTGTTCTGGATACATCTCATTTGAAGGTTAAATTTCCGTTTAAAGCTAAATACGGAAACTACATCAACGGTAAATTTGTAGAACCTAAATCTGGAAAGTATTTTGACAATACTTCTCCTATTTCAAATGAAAAAATCTGTGCAGTTGCAAGATCAAATGAAAAAGACGTGGATGCAGCATTAGATGCAGCTCACGCAGCTTTTCCGTCATGGGGTAAAACTTCAATAACGGAAAGATCTAACATGTTACTTAAAGTAGCTGATGCGATTGAGAAAAACTTAAACACATTAGCCGTAGCAGAGTGTTTAGATAATGGTAAGCCAATCAGAGAATGTATGGCTGCAGACTTACCTTTAGTGATCGACCACTGGAGATATTTTGCAGGTGTAATTAGAGCTGAAGAGGGTTCAATTGCTGAAATTAGCAGCGGTGAATACTCTTACCATATTCCTGAGCCACTAGGTGTAGTTGGACAAATTATACCTTGGAACTTCCCTTTACTAATGGCAACTTGGAAACTTGCTCCAGCATTAGCAGCTGGTAACTGTGTGGTATTAAAACCTGCAGAGCAAACTCCAGCTTCGATCATGGTATTGATGGAACTTATTGGTGATATATTGCCTCCAGGTGTAGTTAACATTGTAAGCGGTTTTGGTTTAGAAGCTGGTAAACCTTTAGCATCTTCTAAAAGAATAAGAAAAGTTGCTTTCACTGGTGAAACAACAACTGGTAGATTGATAATGCAATACGCATCACAAAACTTAATTCCAATTACTTTAGAATTAGGTGGTAAATCTCCTAACATTTATTTTGAAGACGTCATGGATAAAGACGATGACTTCTTCGACAAATGTCTAGAAGGTTTTGCGATGTTTACATTAAACCAAGGAGAAGTTTGTACTTGTCCAAGTAGAGCATTAGTTCAAGAGTCGATCTATGACAAGTTCATGGAAAGAGCTGTTGCAAGAACTAAAGCAGTTAAACAAGACAATCCTTTAAAAATGGAAACAATGATTGGTGCGCAAGCTTCATTAGAACAAATGGAAAAAATCAAATCTTATCTAGATTTAGGTAAGAAAGAAGGTGCCAAAGTTCTATGTGGAGGAAATGTTGCTAAAATCAATAGTGGTTTAGAAAAAGGAAACTACATTGAGCCAACTATTTTCGAAGGTAAAAACGACATGAGAATATTCCAAGAAGAAATTTTTGGACCTGTTGTTTCTGTAACTAAATTTAAAGATGAGAAAGAAGCATTAGAAATTGCTAATGACACTCTTTATGGTTTAGGTGCAGGAGTATGGACTAGAAATGGTAATCGTGCGTTTAGAATGGGTAGAGAAATCCAAGCTGGTAGAGTTTGGACAAACTGCTATCACGCATATCCAGCTCATGCTGCTTTCGGTGGATACAAACAATCTGGTATCGGAAGAGAAACACATAAAATGATGCTTAACCACTACAGACAAGTGAAGAACTTACACGTGTCTTACAGTGAAAAGAAATTAGGCTTCTTTTAAACAATAATTAATATATAATGGCCCGTGAGGAATCACGGGCCATAATTTATATGAAAGTAAAAGCAACAGAATCTGCATTAAAACTACTTGAAGATATTAAAGCTCAACATGGCGATGAGCTTTTATTTCATCAATCAGGCGGATGTTGTGATGGCAGTGCTCCAATGTGCTATCCTAGAAAAGAATATTTAGTAGGTAATAGCGATGTTAAACTTGGAGAAATTGGTGGTGTTCCTTTTTATATGAATGATGATCAATATGAAAAATGGAAACACACAGATTTAACTATTGATGCTGTCCAAGGTATTGGTGGAATGTTTTCTTTAGACAATGGAACAGGTCGAAGATTCCTTACAAAATCAGAAATTTGTTTAGTCGTAGACAACGACAAAAAAAATTAATCAAAAATAAATATTTTAGTTAAAGATAATATGAAACTTGACTTATTGTCTTTTTCAAATATGTTATATTATAACATAACTCAAATTAGGAGAAATAATCATGAAAATAGCTTATGTATTTAAAAGTAATATGGCAAGTACCTTTCAACTTGGTACTATGATATTACCTCAATTAGAGGACAACTCTCACATGGTAAACGTTATAGGAATGTTTTTCTTTGACGATAATATTATGTGTCTTCAAAAAGGTAATCCGGTAGGAGAGCGTTTAGCAAAAATTGCAAAAGAAAAAAAGATGCTTTTAATGGTTTGTGACCAGTGTGCTGTTAGAAGGGAATTAGCAGAAGGTACTTTTGAGCAATGTGGAAGCGGAGAAGTTAAGGCTAAAGGTTTAGTTGATGGTGTTGTAGCTGGATGTTTTCCTCAATTATATTCTGCATTAGGACCAAATGCTCCAGATCAGGTCATTACACTTTAATAGTTATAATTTTGAAATTAATTAAATATTTTAATCCTCTGTCCGCACAACAGAGGATTAAATAAAAGTTTAGCCTGCAGGTTTATAAACCGAAGCTACTTTTCCTGCCATTTCTGCAGCTGACTTAATGTCAATTGCCTCGCAAATAGTCATGTTACTTATAGATCCACTGGCTTCTACAGCAAGTTTAATTGCTGCAACATTTGTGAAACTATCAGCTTCTACCACTGCTACGAAATCAACAGGTCCTCTTACAATATCAAATGAGTGAACCTTTCCACCCATTGCTTGTGAAATTGCTTCAACTGCTTTCCCTCTATCTTGTCCTGGATCTTTAACAAATCCCTGAAAAGCTTGTGCTGAATAATTTCCCATAACGTAAAATTTAGCCATAATCCTCCTTTTTTATAAAGTCATTATAGTACGAATATTGAATTTTTGTTGATATGATTTATTTGCACACTAGACACTTCAAAAGGTCATGCTAGATTAAAATATGTATGAAAAATACGGACAATTCACTGATGGTAAATGGCATCAATCATCAAGTGGCGAAACATACGAAGTTTTAAATCCTGCAAATGAGGAAATTATTGGACATGCTTCGAAGGCTTCACCAGAGGATGTTGAGAGAGCTTTAAGGTCTGCTGAAAAAGGTTTGGAAGTTTGGAGAAAAACACCACCTTGGCAACGTGCTTATATTTTAAGAAGAATTGCTGACAAGATGAGAGAAAAGCAAGACATTCTTGCTAAATGGATGACACTTGAAGTTGGCAAACCGTTTGCTGAAGCGAAAGGTGAAGTGAACGGTGCTGCAGATATTTATGAATGGAATGCAGAAGAAACAAAAAGAATTTACGGTCAAACCGTCGAAAGTAGATTTGAAGACACAAGAGTTCACGTTTATTATCAGCCAGTAGGAGTAGTTGCAGCTTTAGTTCCCTGGAATTTTCCTTTAGTTCTATCAGCTAGAAAAATTTCTACTGCTCTTGCAGCAGGTTGTTCAGTAATCGTTAAACCAGATGTCATAACACCAGGTGTTGTAATGGAGCAAGTTGAAATTTGTAGAGAGTGTGGTGTGCCTCCTGGAGTTGTTAATTTATTATCAGGAGACCCTCCAAGCATTGCACAACAATTAATAGCATCAGATATTGTTAAAAAAATATCTATAACAGGATCATCTAGAGTTGGTAAATTAATTCTAAAACAAGCTGCAGACAAGGTTCAAAGAGTGACTATGGAATTAAGCGGCCATTCACCATTTATAGTTTTTGATGATGCTGATATTAAAAAGGCTGCTGATATGGCAATTGCTGCAAAATTTAGAAATAATGGACAAGTTTGTATATCACCGAACAGATTTTATATTCAAGAAAGCAAAAAAGATGAATTTGTAAATTTATTTGTGGAAAAAACTAAGAAGTTGAAAATTGGCGATGGCATGGATCCATCAGTTCAACTTGGTCCTTTAACAACTAAAAAAAGATTAAATGAAATTGAAGATTTAGTTGAAACTACAAAAAAAGAAGGGGCTAAAGTTTTATTAGGTGGCAAAAGACCACAAGGATTTAATAAAGGATATTTCTATGAACCAACTATATTTGATAATGTGAAAGATGATTATACAATTATGAAAGTAGAACCATTTGGTCCTTTAGTGCCCATGTTATCATTTAAAGAATTTGATGAAGTTATCGAAAGAGCAAACAATCACGAACTTGGATTATCTAGTTATATTTGCACGAATTCAATGGAAAGAGCACATAGGGCATCTGAGTTAATGGAAACAGGAACAGTTGCAGTTAATACACCTTTGGTCGCAATTGCTGAAGCACCATTTGGTGGTATAAAACAAGCTGGTTACGGTAGAGAAGGTGGCTCGATGGCCATTAAAGATTATTTAAATGTTAAATATACTCATTTAGGAATAAAAGGATAACATGAAATCAAAAAAACAAATTAAAAAAGCTGCAAATATTTTATTTTCTTGGAGAAATATGATGCCACTCTATTATGGTGTCATATGGATCATCTTGCTTTTAATTGTAATTTTTTCACCTTTTTAAAAAATTAAAAATTATAAATGGCACAATTATTATTAGCTTTTTTTGCTGGCTTTATAAGTTTTCTTTCACCCTGTGTTCTACCACTTATTCCAGGATACATCTCTTACGTTTCTGGCAGTACTTTAAATGAATTACTAGAGAGCAAAAAGGTAAACATAATTCCAACAGCACTCTTCACAATAGGTTTTTCAATAGTATTTATTGCTTTTGGAGCAACGAGCACTTTAATAGGTAATTTTGTGCTTGCTAATTCTTTCGAGTTAAGAATTGCATCAGGCGCAGTAATCATATTATTTTCCTTGCAACTTTTAGGTTTTTTTAATTTTAAATTTCTTAATATTGAAAAAAGATTTCAAACAGAAAGAACATCAAACAAATTATACCCAGTTTTAGTAGGAGCAGCTTTTGGTTTTGGTTGGACACCATGCATTGGACCAATACTTGGATCAATATTAGCTCTAGCTGCACTAGAAAGCACTTTAAGTAAAGGAATTTTACTTTTAACATCTTACTCATTAGGTTTAGCAATTCCTTTTATATTGTCTGGTTTTCTAATTCAAAAGTTTATGTCAGTATCTAAAAATCTAAAAAATAATATGAATATTATTTCAAAATCGGGTGGGGTTATTCTTTTAATTACAGGAATTCTAATAATTACAAACCAATTGCAAGCTGTTGGTTATTATTTATTAGAGGCGTTACCTTTCCTACAAAAGCTTGGTTAAAATAATTTTTTGGTGTAAAATATAGATATGTCGATAGGTTATTTTTTTAATCAGTCAACGAAATTTCTTTGGTACTCTGCCCATTATATAATCTCTTTTAAATACTCTACACCAATAAAAATAGACAAGACTAACCCTCCATCTTTTTATGGAAAGATGCCATCTGGAAAACAGATGTTTTTTGAAATGATGAAACTATTAAATGAGGAAAGAAAATTAATTAATTCAAAATTCTATAAAATACCAAAAACACCATTAAAGGCTTTATTAGGTGCAGCAAAAGGAAGCTTTGATTTTTTTGTAGACTTACCAAAGATAGACAAAAGAAGAGCCTCAGGTAAATTTGCTGAGGTAGAAACTAAAAAAAAAGACTTACCAAAATATTATTTAAGAAATTTCCACTATCAAACGGATGGATATTTAAGTGAAAAGTCAGCTAGACTTTATGAATTTCAGGTAGAAACTCTCTTCACTGGTTGCGCAGCTACTATGAGAAGATTTTCTTTGATACCTCTAATTAATTATTTAAATTCCAGTAAAGGGAATATCAAATTACTTGATATAGGAACGGGAACAGGGGAGATCATTGAAAGCTATAAATTAAATCTTAAAGACACGGAGATAACTTGCTCAGATCTATCAGAAGAATACCTAAATGTTGCAAAACAAAAATTAAAAAAGTTTAAAGATATTAAATATGTTAATTGTAAAGGGGAAGAATTACCATTTGAGGATAAGTCTTTTGATGTTCTTACATCTACTTATATGTTTCATGAAATACCAACTGAAATTAGAAAACAGGTATTTTCTGAAATTTCTAGAGTGTTAAAAAAAGATGGGATATTTGTTTTAACAGACTCTTTACAAATTGATGATAATCCTAAGTTAAATCCACTCTTAGAATTTTTTCCATATTCTACTCATGAACCTTTTTATCCAAAATATATAAGAGAGGATTTAGAAGAAGTTGCAAAAAATTATGGACTTAAAATGTACTATAATAAAAATGCTTACTTAAGTAAAAGCATGGCCTTTAAAAAATTATAAAATCATTTAGTTACTTCGTAAAGTCCCAACCAGGCATTCACATCTTTACTTGCTATATAGTCTGATTTAAAAAATTCGATTTTTTTCCATTGTTTTTTCTCTGTGAGTTCAACCAACTTTTTATCAAAACCATATTCTTCATGTATTCCCTCATTTATTGTAAAGCAAATTAATCCTTTATTTTTTGTAATTCTTATAAACTCATCTAAAGCAGGCGGTTTAACATGTCCAAATGTAAAAGTACCAACGCACATTACAGCATCAAATTTATTGTCAAGATGTTCAATTTGTTTGTTTAAATCAACTTTTTCTAATTTCTGATATAAATTTTTAGGTACTAAATCTAAAAGTTTTTGAGATAAATCAGCACCAAAAAAATTTTTAAAACCATATTTTTTTAATTCGACTCCTACCAAACCAGTGCCGCAACCAGCATCATAAATTTTTATTTCCTTATCTTTTGCATATCTGTTAAAAACTTCAGAGGTTTCTTTTGGCCCTGTATAATTCCAGTCGAGCATATCTTTATCATATTTATTTTCAATACCCCACTCGTCGTAATATTTCATCACTTCTTCAGTTTTTTTTAATTTATAAATTGGAACTTTGTTTCCTACATCTTTTTGTGACATAACTTTTTTATTGATGAAATTTTCTTATTAAATGTCTTAATCTGCCCTCAGAGGAATCATAATCTATATAACAACCCTGTAAAAATCTATTTCCTTCATTTGGATCAAATGCTGTTCTACCATGTAGGAGTCTATAATTATCCATCATTAATAAGTCACCCGGCATTAACTTAAATTTAATTAAAAACTTATCTGAGTTGTATAATTCTGATATTTTATTTCTTGCTTGATAGTATAAATCTAGTCTCTCTTTATCTAAAGCAGGTACGAAATCTAATCTTGTACTAAATCTTAATTGTTTAACTTTGTTATCCTCATCTAATTCAATTAGTCGTCCCACATTTTCTAAAACAACATCTTTATCAACAAATCTAAATTTTACTTTTACTTCTGTAAGAATTTTAAAAAAATTAGGATGATTTATCTTTAAACTCTCCGCAACTGAAAATCCGTCTACTAAAGTTGAATATCCTCCACTTACTCCATTTTCAATACAATGTAATAATTGAATGTTAGGAATAGGTTTCCTATATGGGTTATCTGTGTGAGGTGATAAAGGTAAAGGTGTATATGCCAAGTCATTTGGATTAGGTTTTGACTTTACATTAAAATATTCTCCAAAATTGGTGCTTCTAATACTTCCTATTGAATTTGCAAATTTAACAATGAAATTATCTTTTGTTGGAACTTTAGAAATTACTATAAAACCATTTTTGTAAAATGATTTCAAAAGTTCTAACATCTCATTACTTTCAAAAAAATTATCTTTAAATTCAAAATTCTTTTTATCTTTAAGCCGAGAGTCCCATAAAACTGGTTTTATTAGATCTTTTAAAAAGGAATCTGAATTAAATTCTTTTTCTATTTTGTCAATTTCAATCTTTGACTTTACGCCATCACTAAATTCAATATCCAAAAGTTTATCTATAATATTTACTTTGTTAATTTTGATATCTTTTAAAAACGATGGATCAAAAAGACGTTGCTCAGTATTTTTATCTAAGTGTTCTTTTTCACTTACTCTTTCTCTAAGCCAAATAGGGTGCAACTCCCATTTATTTGAACCTTCAAAAATAAATACTTTGTTATTTTGTTCTAATTCAATTTTCATACCAATATTCCTAGATATCTCAAAAAATTTACTTTTATCAAGTAAAATTAAATAGTAATAAGCTCATCTATACGAGCAAAAATAAATGAAAAACAAAGATATTTACAATTTTCTAATTTCTTTAGCTAGAGATTTAAACAAATTTTATAAGTTAAAATTAAACAAAAAATTTAAAGCTAAGAATAAAGGTAGCGATTCTAATTATGACCCAGTTACCATTGCAGATAAAAAATTTGAAAAATTTATTAGAACTAAAATAAGTAAAAGATTTCCTCAACACTCAATTATCGGTGAAGAATTTGGATTAAAAAATAAAAAAAGCGATTATTCTTGGGTCATAGATCCAATTGATGGAACTAGATCATTTGTAATTGGATATCCATCATGGAGTAATTTAATTGCATTTTGTTATAAGGATAAACCAATTATGGGATTAGCAAATTTTCCCATCTTAAACAAATTTTATATTAACCAGGATAGTAAAAAAGCCTTTCTTTTTAATGGAAAGAAAAAAATAAAATTAAGATCTTCAAATTGTAAAAAATTTAAATATGCGAAAATATCTGGAGATTTCCACGGTCAGTATAGTTTAGATAAACTTAAAAAAGTTAAAAAACTATTACCACGTATGCAGTTTCCTTGTATGGATGCATTAAGTTACTCACATTTTTGTGAAGGTAAAATTGATACAGTATTTCAAAGTGGAAATAAAATTTGGGATATCTATCCTTTAATTCCCATAATAAAAGCTTCTGGAGGAATTGTAACTAATTGGCAGAACAAAGAAAATTTTAAAAGTGGAAATGTGCTAGTTTCTTCAAGCAAATTAGTACATTCTAAAATGTTAAAGTTTTTAAAACCTTTAAATTAAATTAAGGATATGTTTATTTATTTAATTAAATTAAAATATAATTAATAGGAGGAACATGAGTATTTTTAAACCAATTCAAGAAAAACAGGCTAAGGGTAAAGTAAAAACTATATTTAATGAAATTAAAAAAACACGTAAAATTAGAAAAATTCCGAATTTTTGGAAATCAATTGCACATAATCCAAAACTTTTAGAGAGAACGTGGAATAATTTAAAAGAAATTATGAGAGATGGGGCTTTGAACTCAGTAACAAAAGAACTAATCTATGTTGCTGTATCAATTACGAATAGTTGTGATTATTGCACAAGATCACATACTTTTGCTGCGAAAAAAAAGGGTGCAACAGATCAAATGATAAAGGAGATGATAGACGTTGTTGGAATAGCTAATCAAAATAATAAATTGGTTGAAGCTCATCAAGTAGAAGTAGATAAAATTTATAAATAATATGAGTAATTTAATTGGGTATGTATATTTACTTTTAGCAGTTCTCCTTGGAATAACTTCCAACGGATTTTTAAAAACTACTAATGGTTTTACCAATATTGGCCCGACCATTATGTGTATGGCCACTATACTTCTTTGTATATTTTTTCTAGCAAAAGCAATGATGATAATACCTGTTGGATTTACTTATGCAACTTATGGAGGTTTAACGATAACTGCAGTGACTATTTTTGGAATACTTAAGTACAATCAAATACCAAATATCTATGGCATTATTGGAATAATTTTAATTATCATAGGTGTAGTACTAGTAAATTTCTTAGGAAAGACTTCTTAAAAATTAACTAGGACAATTCTGTACATTTTAAAACATTGAAAATTTAAAAAATTTTATTATCTTAGAATTATGAACGTTTGTTATGTAACATTATTAGGAATAGCTTTTTTGGCAAGTATTCTATTTATATTTAGAAAACCATCAAAAAAAGAGTTAGAAAAATTCGAAAGTAAAGACCAAGATAAAATTAATTGGTCTAAAATGGGTTTTTAATTTTTTCAATTAAAGTATAATTAATTTATGTGTGGCAGGTATGTAATTACCAAACCAGTTGAAAAAACTATTAAAATTGTAAAATCATCGACAACAGTTAAAGATGATGAAAACTTTAACGCACACCCAAGTCAAGCTTTACCAATTATAAAATCATATTCAAATGGTAAGACTTTAGAGTTAGCGAAGTGGGGAATAGTGCCATCGTGGGCAAAACAGAAAGATTTTAGACCTTTAATAAATGCAAGAATAGAAACAATTGATGAAAAAGTTTCTTTTAAAAAACTTATAAAAACAACAAGATGTGTTGCTGTAATGGATGGCTTTTATGAGTGGAAACGATCTAAGGAAAGCAAAACTCCGTTTTATTTTACAAGAGAAGATAAAAAACCTTTATATGTTGCAGGAATTTTTGAAAATAATGAATTTTGTTTAATTACTGAAGAGGCTAGTCAAAACGTTATGGATATACATCATAGACAGCCAGTTATTTTAGACAATAATGAAATAGATAATTATTTAGATCTTAAAAAGGATGGCAAAAAATACTTGAGCCAGATTAAGAAAATTCCTTTAAATTTTTATGAGATATCTAAAGAGGTTAATAAACCTACAAACAATTATCCATCATTGATTAGTAAGTTAAATTAATAATGGATTTAACTAAGTATAAAAACAAAAGTAGAATTCTATTAATTAAATCCCCAAATTATAAATTAAAAGATTACTTAAATATTAAGCATGTTTATCAAAAGCATATAAAAAAATTTCACAAAAGACATGTTAAATTAATTACAAAAATAGATAAAAAAGGTTTTAAAATAAATTTTATTGATTTTGATGGCAAAACAAAAAAAGTTTTGAATAAAGTTAATATCAATACTTTATTTAAATATATCGATACTCTAAAAACTAGTAAAACTATAAAACCAATAAATTTATCTCTATTTTCAGATTATAATCCTAAAACTACAACCCATGGATTAGGATTTAAAAATAAAGAAAAAGCCTTGTATACTGTTGATACGATTAAAAACAGACCTATAAAATATCAAGTTAATGTAATTGCAACTATGCTAGGACGTGCAAAAAAACATCCGCATAAAACAAAAGAAATGAATGATGCAATAAAAGTTTTTAGTAAATGGATGTCTAATTATAAAGAAAGTTCTAAGAAGTAATTTTATCTACAAATTTTTTAACAACTGGGGCAAGACTTAATACAGTAATAATTGCAATGGGTAAGCTTACAGACCAAGCTTTCAAAAATCGTTTTACATATAATTCGTCTAGCCCAGTGTTAATATAAGTAATTAACAAAGTCATGATAAGACTTGTAAAAAATCCCACGATCAGTGTAAAAAGTAATTGAGAATATTTCTTAGAAATCACTATACACCTTTAATAATAATTATATTACCTTCAGAATTTTTTTTGCGCAATTCTTTAACAGGCTTGTACAAATCTGAGTTATACCACTCTAATGCTTTTTCGTAAGTAGGAAACTCAATAATTACATTTCTGGTATAATCCCATTTACCTTCCATAGATGTATATTCGCCAGCTCTTACAATGTATTTGCCGCCGAATTTTTTTATAGTTTCAGGAACTTGCTCTGCATAAACTTTAAAACCCTCTTTATTAGTCATATTAATCTGAGCTATAACATAACCAGGCATTTTAAATCCTATGTTCTTTAGTTTCTGAAGTCCATGATGTTTCCACACTCTTCTGGATCAGTAGTAAACATGCTGTTCATGTCACCAAGTTGATCTATGATGGCTTCTTTACTTTCTGCTTCCCATCTGCAGAAAACTTTCATAGAGTCACCTGCACCTACCATAGTAACCAAGCATCTTGCTTTTGAACCTGTTACACCTTTTTTAAGATCTTCGTGTGGAGTTGAAGTAACAAAATCCATGAATTTTTTCTTCATCTCTTCAGATTTAAATATGTGTGTTGCTAAATAGTTTTTCATAATTATCCTTTCATTTAATTAAATTTAATCTTTTATACCAAACAAAAGTAAACTTTTTATTACAAATGAGTAATGCGTTTATTTGGGGTCTAAAATTACACTATAACCTTTAAAAATATTAATAGTCGTCTGTAGGTTGTGTTAAAATAATTTATTTTTCCAAGTTTTGGGCGTCAGATTATTTTTAATTTCTAAATTATAATTATATTCAAATTTTTTGGGACCATTTTCTTTTATAAAATTTATAACTTTATCTATTGAGTCATATAAATTAACTGTTGTTTTATAATTTAAAAATTTTCGAGCTTTATCAGATGAGCATATTGCATTTTTTACCTCGTTAGGTCTATCTTCAACATATTTTGCCTGTTCGTTAAATTGCAATTTATTACACAAAATCTCATAAAGTTCGTTAATAGATATTGTGTCTTCATCTGGACCAATATTAAATATTTCAGACTTAATTTTTTTATCTGTAGCTAATTTGTCTAAGCAATAGATACAGTCTACTACATCTGAAAAGTTTCTAGTCTGTTTACCATCTCCATAGATTATAGGTCTACGTTTCTGAAGCATTAAGTTAATCATAATAGAAACAACATTTCTATATGGATCGTCATATTTTTGTTTTGGTCCAATGATATTGTGAGGGACTGCAATATTATATTCAACACCGTGAGAGTCTGCTAAAATTTTCAATACTTGCTCTGCTGCTAGTTTTGATACACCGTAAGGATCTACAGGATTAACATTTTGATTTTCTGCAAACGGTGGTTTAACGTTTCCATATCTTGCCATGGACGAGCAAAAAACAATCCTTTTTACTTTATTTTGAATTGCAGCAGTAAATACGGATACCGATCCTATAAAATTACTCTTACATATCAAATACGGTGCAAAAGTTGATAAGCCCTCATGAGGATAAGCTGCTGAGTGAATAACCACATCAACACCTTTCATAATTTTTGACATCTGTTCTAAATTTTCACAATCTGCTTTATAAAATTTTACTTTTTTTAGATTTATATTTTTTTTAGTTCCTCCAACTAGGTTATCGCACCCTGAAACTCTATATTTTTTCGCAATATAATAATCAGCAAGATTTGCTCCTAAAAAACCTGCGATGCCTGTTATGAAAATATGCATTCTATATTTCTTGTATCAAAATTTTGATTTTATGGTAGTCCATAATACCTTTAAACCATAAGGAATTGACTTTAAATGCGAAACCTCATCACCATAATGAGTTGGTATATGAATTTCTAATATATTAAATTTTTTTTTTAAAAATTCGATGATTATTTCAGTGTCAAAATGATAATAATCAGCCTTATCTTCAAACTGTATTTTTTTTAAACTAGAAACTTTGAAAGTTCTATATCCAGAGTGAAATTCACTTATCTTAGAGCCTAAAATAATATTTTGAATAAAGGTTAAACCAATATTTCCTAAAAATTTATAAAAGGGCATCCCTCCTTTTAATGCACTTTTATATGATTTCATCCTAGATCCAAAAATTGCATCAAATTTCCCATCATTAAATCTTTCAATAAAATTTGGCAGTTCCTCCGGAGCATATTGTCCATCACCGTGAAGCATAATTAAATAATCATAATTGTTTTCAATAGAGTATTTAAAAGCATATTTTTGCACACCTCCATAACCTAGATTATTTGATGGACTGTGAACCTTAATAGTATATTGAAAATTATTTTTAACACGCTCAATTTCTTCACTCGTTTTATCAGTTGAAGCATCGTTTATAATCAAAATATCAATTTCATTGCCATTAAAAATAGAATTTGGAATTCTTTTAATTACTGAATAAATTTTTTTCTCTACATTATAGGCAGGTACAAAAATTAGTATTTTCATTATTAAACAAATGATTTTTTTGATGAATATAAAAATGATATAAAGTAAACAAAGATAGCTAATAAATATAAAAATTTAAATCCAAAATACATAGAGTTGTATTCTAAAAGTCCACCAAAAAGTGCTCCTAAAATATTTGACGAAAGAGCAATACTTGGGGAATTAATTTTTTTTAATTCACTTGAGAATGCTAACCCCGAAAAGAATAAAGGAAGTGTTAAAAAAATAGGATTTAAGACTTTTGCCAAATTTAAAGAATAATCCTCAATTCTAAATGATGTAAAATAATAACTGACTATCAATGAAACCAATAATAGAAAATAAATTAAATTCTCATTTATTTTTATTCTTTTATAAATAATTAAGTTAGCTAAAAAAGCCATCGTTAGAATTAAAAGAATGATAATACTAATAACCACCCAAGTGCCTCCAAATATTTTTGCAGCCTCAGTAATACCTTTAGTCTCGACTAACATAAAACCCGCACCAAGAAAAAAACATGTTGGTGAAAAATTTTTAAAATTTAAATTATTTGTTTTTTTTACAAAAAGGTAAGAGGATCCAAAAATCAGCAAAATAACTACTAAATATGACAGCGGATATACTTTTTTAACCATATAAAAGAATGGCCAATCATCAGTTGATACATTTATTTCCTTAGCCAATTTTTCATTGTTAAATATTTCTGTTAAATAAAACTTTGTATTATTAATATTCTTAAATTGATTTAAATCTTCAGAAATTACAAAAATATATTTTTGGTCTACAAATTTATTAACTTCTTTAGAGAGACCAAATACAATAGGTTCATTTCCATCAAAAGCTTTTTTAAGCATATTATATATTTTTATACCTAGTTCTTGAGTTGAAATTGCGAAACTTAAAACTAAATATCCATCCTTACTAAGTTTAGTTCTTGCTTCTTTGAATGCTTCCTCTGTATAAACAAAACTGTCTAGTCTTATCCCACCTTTTCCTGATAAGTTTGAATGAGAGTCTAAGACGCTGTAGAGTATTAAGTCATACTTTTCTTTTGCATACTTAATGGAATTCCTTGCATCATTAATAATAAAATTTACTTTTTCTGAGCTATAAGGTTTCTCTGGATGAAATTCTAAACCAAGTTTTCCTATTACGGGATCTATCTCTACTGCATCTATTTTGTTAATATTATTCCTTAACGCAGCAGCAACATCATTTCCACTTCCACTACCCACTATCATAATTTTATTTGGTTTATTGGAGGAAATTTCAAAAGGAAAATTATAAAAATCAAACCATTGTTTATTTTTATTTTGATTAAATTTAGTTGAAAAGTTTATTGGAGATTGGAACCAAATATGACTTGACTTTATTATCAAGGGTATATCTGAATTATTATCAGTGTATTCAACAGATATATTTTGGTAAGGAGAATAAAATTCTCTATTTTTTACATCAGATTTATCAATAGCGCTTACGAAAATTATTATTAATAAAAAGGATATTGTACTTAATGTTTTAGGTAAATTTGAGAAATAAGCAAAAGGTAAATATAATATAAAACCAACACTTAACCATATTATTGGTGGGGTCCAAAAAAAAGATAGAATTGTAAATAAAATAATTCCTAAGATACTTCCAATTAAATTATAGCCATAAGCTCTTAACGAGTCTGTGTAAGACATTAATTTTGTAACAAGTTGCCCAATAGGCACAAAACACATTGCATTAAAAATGAAAATTAAAACTAAAAAACTGTAAATTAATGATAAATGATAAATACCTTTAGCAACTGATTGACCCATTGCCCACTGTTCTGATATCGGGTTTTGAAAAAATGCTGTCATAGGAGTATTTTTTAATAAAAATAAAAAGATTATTTGAGCACTTAAAAATGGGAATACCCACCCCAGTGAGGTAAGCTTTTTATTGGACAAAGAAAAACCTATACCTAATCCTAAAAAACAAGATAACAAGCTAATATTTTTAAAATAAGCAAATAATTGGAAATATGACGAATGTATTCTTATGATTGCCAATTCTAAGAAAAGTCCAAAACCAGCAGCTAAAGCAATATAACAATATAATCTTTTCTTACTTTTTGTGTCAATTTTATATTCGATGTTATTAAAGTTAAAAAGTTTATTTTTTGAAAATATTATTTTGTTAAAATTAACAAATAAAATTAAAATTAATAAAAAAAAGTAAATTGAGCAATAAAAGAAAAAAAATTTATTATCTGCTAGTCCTAAGTAATAATTAATTGTACTTAATTCTTCTCCCTTTATTATAAAATCTAAAACTTTGTCGAAACCACTTTGACTTAAACTTTGAAAAGGCTTTCCATTAGTTAAAAAGTATATAAATATCCCTAATGAAAAGTAGATTGTAGATAAAAGAGCGGCGTTAAAATACGTTTTATTTTTCATAAAATTTAATATTTCTTACATTATTAATTATCAATTTAAAGATTTATTTACTCAAAGTTATAAATTGCAAGGGCTCATAAATAAACTGAATTATATTAGTTCCTTTATTGAATTTTACAGATTTATAAGAATTAAATAGCTTTTCAATTTTGACCTCATTTTGATTAATATATGCTTTCCAATAAGGATCCCAATTGTCTACAAAAGTAATCCAACCCTCAACTTGGCTTGTTAAATTAACTTCTAGAAAATTTCCATAATAATTTTTCCAATTTATTTTTAAATCAAAATTATTTTTTAAATTAAATTCCTCTGTATCATTGATAAATGAATTTATATTATCATGGTTAATTCTTGATGATAAAAATATTTTTGTGTTTTTTTCTATTCCATAAAACTTTTTAAAATTATTTATTTCATCAAGACTTATATGATCATAAGGCATACTATTTGACGGATAAAGACTATAATATTCCCTAATTATTTTTACATGAGTTTGGTATCCCCAATCCATAAAATTATTAATTTGAAATTTTCTATCTCTAAAAAAATTATTCCCATGTATTTTTCTAAACTCTCTGTTATTATTCAATTGATTTTGAAATTCTTTTTTCATATCAAATCTTAAATGAGTGTTTGAAGTTTTCCAATTATCCAATGACCATTGCAAATTTGAAATAACAAATAACTCACAATAAGTTATGATAACAAATAAAAATAAAAAAATTTTTTTTCTATTATAAAATAGATTTTTAGAACTAAACAAAATAAAGATTACAGTCATGACTATTAAAGTGAAAATTATATGTACCTCCCCATTATATAAATTTAAAATATAATCAAATGGTTGCCCGAGAACTTCACCCGCATAATCAAATCTCTTCTTTTGCCACTCAAGCCAATAAGAACTTTGAAATTTATTTATAAATAAGTAAATTTGTGAAAAAAGGATCAGAAAAGAAATAGAAAAAATAATAAATTTTTGATTAGTTTTATTTATATGATTTTCATTTATTCTGTTTTCATAAATAATATATTTTAGACTAAACGATAAAAGTAATGCAATTATAGGAATTAATAAAATATTGATCCTTGGCCACGTCCTTAAATTTTTAATAAAATCATAATTTTCCCAAACTAGGTTAAATAAAATAGAGCTTTTATTTGCTGCAAAACTTGAGATGATTACAAAAAAAAATAAACAGCTTAAAATCAAATAATTTTCTTTTAAATTCTTATTTCTATTTATTAAATAAGAAATTAAATAAAATATAATTACTATTGAGACAAAAATTCCAAAATTATACCGTCCGGCTGTATTTGAAGCAATTGGGTATATCCAACTTCCTAAAATATCGATAAAATTAAATGAGTGTTCAGTTGCATAATCAAATTGATCTTTAACATTCTGAATATTTCTATTATTAGTCAAATCTAAAGTTGACTTGACTCCTTTTATCCATGGAAATGTTAAGACTAAAGGCAGGCCGAAAGAAAATAAATTCCTTGATAAAAAACTTAAAATAAATCTTTTTTCAAAAAAAATTATATTTGAATTAAAATTAATTAAATAAAATAATATAAAGAAAAAATAAAAAATTAAAAAAAGTGAAAAGTAGACTACAAAGTAGGGGTAGCCAGCAGTCACCAAGAACAATAATGGAAAAAAAATTAAGCAAAAAGACTTTAATCTATGATCATAAAAAAAAGAGTAATTTAATCCTAAAAGAATATAAGGAAACCAAGCAAAACTGTGCACTGCATTAGGAAATTTAACAAAACCTGTGATTAATAAACATGACGTGCAAACTAATACAACTATGAGATTTATAGTTTTATTATTATTAAAAAAATTTAACCAATAAAATAAACCTATATTGAAAATTGAAATTCCAAATATTGTAAACAGTAAATAATCATGAAGACTAAAAGTACCTTTTAATTTTAATAATATAAAATTAAAATATCCTGGTATATAAAATACTTGTGCAAATGGATTGTAAATTAATGTAAAACCAGAGGACTCTCCTGCTGACCAAAAAGGAAAAATTCCTTCATTTAAAAACTGAAAAAGATATTTTTTATAAGAAAAATATATTAAGTCAAAATCATTACCCATTGCGATAAAGCCTAATGATAGTGGTGCTAAATAAATATAAGGAGCTAGGATAATTAATAATAAAATTATATATTTATTTTTGATCATTATTTTAAATAATTTAATCTAAAAATTAATTAATCAGATCCATTCTGGAAAAGGTAATCCTTTATCTTCTAAGAATTTTTTATTAAATAATTTTGAATTATATTTATCAGATCTATCACAAAGAATTGTTACAATAGTTTTCCCTGGCCCCAATCTTTTTCCTAACTTTATCGCTCCGGTTACATTAATTGCACAGCTAGTCCCCAAACTTAAACCCTCATTTTGAATTAAATCATAAAGAACTGGCAGAGCTTCTTTATCAGTTACTTTAAAAGCACCATCAATTTTAGCTTTTGCAAAATTAGCAGTTATTCTACTTGATCCTATTCCTTCTGTAATAGAGCTTCCTGAAGATTTTAATTCACCATTTTCAATATGATCAAAAAGAGAAGAGCCATCAGGATCAGCTAAAAATATTTTTATATCTTTATTTTTTTCTTTTAGAAAACTACTCACTCCCCCAATAGTTCCTCCTGTTCCAGATGAACAAACAAATCCATCTACTTTTCCCTCTGTTTGCATCCAAATTTCTGGACCAGTCGTTTCATAATGACCTTTTGAATTTGCGGTATTATCGAATTGATTAGCCCAAACTACACCATGGTTATTAGAACTCTTTAAGTCATCAGCTAATTTTGCTGCTACTTTTACAAAATTACCATTATCTTTATAAGGTTTAGGTGGCACTAACCTTAAGTCAGCACCCATATTTCTAAGCATATCTTTTTTTTCTTGGGTTTGATCTTCGTTCATAACGATAATTGTTTTATATCCAATAGAATTTCCAATTAAGCATAAACCAATTCCTGTATTGCCGGCAGTTCCTTCAACTATCGTTCCACCTTTTGATATTAGTTTTTTTTCTTCAGCATCTCTGATTAATGCAAGTGCAGCTCTATCTTTAACTGAACCACCAGGATTTAGGTATTCTGCTTTGCCATAAATATTACATCCAGTTATCTCAGATGCAGCTCTCAGTTTTACTAGAGGAGTATTCCCAATACCTTCAATAAAATTATTTTGAGGTTTATTCATTTAATTTTTGTCACTATCTTGAGTAATTCCATATGGTTTAAAGTTTTCATCTTGTGTAGAAACTTCACCAACATTTTTAGCTGGTATACCAACCATTACAGAGTTTTCATCAACATCTTTTGTAACAACAGCATTTGCACCAATTTTTGCATTTTTTCCAACAACAACTGGTCCTAATATCTGAGCACCTGATCCTACAACAACATTATCCATTAATGTTGGATGTCGTTTTGTATTTCTTTGATCATCTGAATTAATACTTGGAGATATTCCACCAAGGGTAACCATATGATAAATAGTTACATTATCACCAATTTCAGAAGTCTCACCTATAACAACTCCCATGCCGTGATCTATAAATAAATTTTTTCCTATCTTTGCATTAGGATGAATTTCTATTCCTGTTAAAAATCTTGAAAACTGAGAAATTATTCTTGCAACTAAATTAAATTTTGCAATTGCAAAAAAATTTGCAATTCGATGAAAGAAAACAGCTTTTGCTCCAGGATAAGTTAATATTACACTTAACTTTGATTTAGCAGCTGGATCTCTTTTAATTATAGAATCTAAAAATTCATTCATGTTGTTTACAGTTTTTTATGCTTTAACTTGATTTAAAGTTAAACCCTTTAGATTAGCTGGAACAGCTACATCCATCATTTTTGGGTTAGCAAGTTTAAGGTTATTCATTATTTCGACGTATTGGTCAACAGAATTAACTTGTAACCTTGGATTATTTTTTCTTTCTGATCCAATTGTAGAATGTTTTTTACCATTATAGTCATGCGCAGGAAATACCATCGTATTTTCTGGTAATTTTAATAATTTATTAAATATAGAGTCGTACTGTTGTCTAGCATTACCGTTTTGAAAATCAGTTCTTCCAGTTCCATTTATTAAAAGTGTGTCACCTGTAAAAACTCTATCGTTCATTAAATAACTGTATGAACAATCTGTGTGACCAGGTGTGTACATCACTTTTAAATTAATATTATCAATTTTTACGTTTTCATCTTCCTTAACTCTTAAATCAACAACCTCAGACTTTGAATTTTCACCCATAATTTTTGTGCAACTTGTTCTTTCACTCAATTCGTTTAAACCAGTTATGTGATCCGCATGAATATGTGTATCAATAACTTTTACTAATTTTAATTCTAATTTATTTAAAAAATTTATGTATTGATCTGTGTGTTCTAAAACTGGATCTATGATTAAAGCTTCTCTACCTTTGCCGCTTGATAATATGTACGTATAGGTTGAAGACTTAGTATCAAATAATTGCTCAAATATCATATTAATGATCACTTTATAAAAAATTGCATAGCAAATCAATCTTGCATATAATTTGTTTATAAAAAGGAGAGTATAATGACTTTAAAAATAAATAGCTTAGCACCTGACTTTAAGGCTAAAACAACTATAGGTGATATATCATTTCACGAGTGGTTAGGAGATAGTTGGGGTGTTTTATTTTCGCATCCAAAAGATTTTACTCCAGTTTGTACAACTGAACTTGGATCTTTAGCTAGAATGAAACCTGAGTTTGACAAAAGAAACGTCAAAGTTATTGGTTTAAGTGTGGATCCAGTTGCAGATCACGTTAAATGGCTGGACGACATTAAAGATGTAACAGGAATGAAACCTGATTATCCAATAATTGCGGATGAGGATCTAAAAATTGCAAAACTTTATAATATGTTAGAGGGTGATGCAGGAACTACTTCAATGGGTAGAACTGCAGTTGATAACCAAACAGTTAGAACAGTTTTTATTATTAGACCAGATAAAAGAATTGGTTTGTTCTTAACTTATCCAATGGCAACTGGAAGAAACTTTATGGAATTATTGAGATCAATCGACTCAATGCAATTAACTGCAAAACATAAAGTTGCAACACCAGCGGATTGGAAAAAAGGTGAAGAAGTTATCATTGTTCCAGCAGTCAAAGATGAGGAAGCAAAGAAAATGTTTCCTGATGGTTGGAATGCAGTTAAACCTTATTTAAGAAAAGTACCAGATCCATCGAAGTAGGTTGGACAATAAGATTTTAATCGAACAATCTCAGCATTGGGAAAAAAAATTCTCAAGTAAGCCTGAGATGTTTGGTTCTGAACCAAGTCACTCTGCAAAAATAGCTTTAAAAAATTTTAAAAATAATAATGTAAAACACATCATCGAACTTGGTGCAGGACTAGGACGTGATACGATTTTTTTCGCTAAAAATTCTATTAAAGTAACTGCATTAGATTACAGCCCAACTGCGGTTGAAATAATTAAAAAAAAATCAAACTGTTTAGGTTTAGGTGATTTGATTGAAGTTCAAACACACGACTTAAGACAAAAATTAAATTTTACAGATAATAGTTTTGATGGTTGTTACTCTCATATGCTTTATTGTATGGCTTTTACAAACTCTGAATTAGAAAATTTGAATACCGATGTTTGTAGAGTTTTAAATAAAGGTACATTAAATATTTATACAGTTAGAAACTATTCAGATGCAGATTATAAAAAAGGTATACATCGAGGTGAAGATCTATATGAAATGGATGGATATATTGTTCATTATTTTTCAGATGAAAAAATTAAAAAATTATTAAAAGGATTTAAAAATTTAAGTATTGATCATTTTGATGAAGGAAGTTTTCCTAGAAAATTATCATTAGTTATTAATCAAAAAATTTAGAATGGAATACTTATTAATTGGTTTTTTTACTGGTCTAAGTTTAATTTTAGCACTTGGAGCGCAAAATGTATTTGTAATAGAACAGGGTTTAAAGAGACAATATACTTTTTTAGTATGCTTAATTTGCTCAATTTCTGATTATATTTTAATTTTTTTAGGTATTATCTTATTTGAATATTTTCAAAGTTACTTCAACCAAACAATTGAACTTATATTAAATATTCTATTATTATTATTTTTATTACATTTTATTTATTCTAAAATAAAATTAAGTTTTTCAAATGTAGATTTTTCAACAAACAAAACTGACGAAACTTTCAAAAGTATTTTATTAAAGACCTTAGGCTTTACTTATTTAAATCCACACGTTTATTCAGATACAGTTTTTTTTCTAGGAAATTTCTCTAAAAATTTTGCTTTGATTAACAAAATATATTTTGGATTAGGTGCCACGATATCTTCTTTTTTATTTTTTTTTACTATTGGTTATTTAGCAAATTATTTGTCCAAATATTTAAATAATAGAAGAACTTGGTTTTATATAAATATACTAGTCATTCTTTTTATGACTGTTTTGTCTTTATATGTTTTAAATACTATTCTTAATTTCTATTGATATAGAACACTTTTAAACGTCAATTTAGACCCATTGGTTTTTAAAAAAAAATAACTAAATAAGAAGTATGAACAATTTAGAAAAACATTACGAACCTAATAACTTTAGCGATAAGGTTGCTTTAGGCTTTACTAAGTTTTTAAGATTCCTAGCTGATACTTTTTTTAAGAAAAGATACGGCCATAGAGCAGTTGTTTTAGAAACAGTTGCTGCAGTACCTGGAATGGTAGCTGGAATGCTAATTCACTTAAAATCTCTAAGAAAAATGGAAGATGATAAAGGGTGGATTAAAATTCTATTAGATGAAGCAGAAAATGAAAGAATGCATTTAATGACTTTTATTCATGTTGCAAAGCCAACATGGCTAGAAAGAGTTATTATTTTGATGGCTCAATTTATTTTTATTGTTACATACGCTATCATTTATTTAGTATCTCAAAGAACTGCTCACAGAATTGTTGGATATTTTGAAGAAGAAGCTGTTAGAAGTTACACAGAATATTTACACGAATTAGAAACTGGCAAAATAAAAGATGAGCCAGCTCCAGAAGTTGCAATAAATTATTGGAACCTACCTTTGCACGCTACACTAAAAGATGTAGTAAGAGTTATACGTGATGATGAAGCAGGACACCGTGATGTAAACCACAGTTTTGCAAATATCATTAATGAAAAAAAATACCCTAAAAAAGAGGAAAATATTAGCTCTGAAGATTTAAGTAGAGAATAAATTTCATTTTTATATATTCATTTCTAAATCTCAATTTAAGATGAATAGAACAATAAAAATATTTTATCTAATTTTATTATATTTAAGCACATTTCATTTTAAAGCTATAGCGGAGCCAACCTTTGTACAAAGTAAATCAATTGATGACGCCTTTTATTTGGGACTTAACTTTAATAATGATGGTACAAAAATGTATACTGTAACAGCTAATGCATCGGATGCAGTGATCGAACATATATTAACTACCCCATATGACATTTCAACGGCAATCGTAAATAATACTAAAATAGTAGATAGAGGTGGTGTTACAGAAGCAACACAAGTAGTGTTCAATAACGATGGAACAAAAATGTTTATTGTTAACCATGCTGGTAATAAGTCAGTAGATGAATACTTACTAAGCACTGCATTTGATGTTTCAACTGCTACATTTGATGGCGAATATTCTATCTCTGGTCAAGAAAAAAGAGCAAATTCAATTGCATTTAATAATGATGGTACCAGAATGATTATTGCTGGTGCAGGAAATAGGTCCCAACATCGTATTCATGAATATTCACTAAGCACAGGATTTGATCTTAGCTCCACAGTTACTCATCTTAATACTGAAGACCTAAGTTCTACTCACAATTACATAGATGGAGTTACTTTTAATTACGATGGTACTAAAATGTATACCATTAGAGGTATTGGAGATTTAGTAACAGATTTGCATAAGATTTCTCAGTTTAAATTAACTACACCTTATGATGTTTCTACTCGATCCCTTGAAGGTACCTTCGATACAAGTTCTGTTAGTGCAGATTCAAGAGAAGTTGTGTTTAGTAATGATGGAAGTAAAATGTTTATCATTGATGATAGTCCCTCGGATGCTAGTAATAATAAAGTTCATGAATTTAACCTAAGTTGTAATTGGAGCGTAATTGATGGTGCTTGTGATGATCCAATAACAACTTCTGATGGGGGTAAAGATATTTTAAGCTCAATCGAGTCTCAAACTGCAACAGCAAAACAAATTGCTATTCAGGCAAGCACTCCAGTTCTTAACCGTATGTATTGGTTAAGAAGACACAGAACAAGCGATCAATTAAGTAATCAAAAAATTAAATTTAACTTTCCTAATAAAACAATAGCATCTCTAGCAAAAGTTTTTCCAATATCGGAAAAATCAAATAATACTTTAAACAAATTGTCTGACAGTTGGTCATTTTGGAGTGAAGGCAGTGTTAGCTTTGGAAGGACTGGAGACACATCTTCTTCAGCATCAAAAGATATAAATAGCAATGGTATAACTATTGGAATGGACAAAAAAATTAGTGAAAATAAATTATATGGCTACGCTCTCAGGTTTGGCAATGATGAAGTTGATATAGGATCATCTGGGACTTCTTTAGATACAGAATCTTATAGTTTATCACTTTATGGAACTTTTCCGCATGATGAAGAAAGATTTACCGAAGGTATTATTGGAATAAGTACATTGAAGACTGATCATGTAAGAGTAGGTGGGGGAAATATGAGAACTGGTGAGAGAGATGGAGCACAAGTTTTTGGATCAATTAATTATGTTACTAAATATAAAAAAAATAATTTTGTTATAGATCCTAATATTAGAATTGATTTGAGTTACACAGAATTATCCAAATATCGTGAAAAAGGAGTTGCTGCACTAGTATACAATAAACATACTGTTGAAACTGGCATGGTATCCACAGGGTTTACAATAAGTGATATTTTAGATTTAGATACTTTTACTTTTAAATCTTATGGTGGCTTAGAACTTGGTTTAGATTTTAGCCCATCATCAGATGCTACATATCGTTATCTCTCTGAAACTACAGAATACACAAAAGCAATTGATCAAGATTCTAAAAATTTAAGAGCGAATATTGGATTTGATTTAATAAATGAAAACGGTTTATCAATTATGACTATTTATGAAAGAAATCAGAGTGATAATTCTCATAGTGATACTTTATATTTTGGTTTAGGCTATGTGCCATCAGATGACATTGAATATGCAATGAACTTAGATAATAATAAAGCTTATTTAAGCTACAATAGAAATTTAAATGGTTTTGATATCAGGGTGAATTCAAATTATGATTTAATGAGTTCAATTCCTGATTATGGTGCAACTATTGAACTTGTTAGTACTTTTTAAAAATTATTCGTTAGAATATCCGTATTTACGTAATCTTACATCGCCAGTTCTTGCATGAGCTTCCATACCTTCGTATCTTGAAATCCTAGCAGCTGCTGAACCAACTTCTTTTGTAGATTCTTTTGTCATTCTTTGAAAACTTAATGTTTTTATAAATTTTCCAACGAACAACCCACCAGTATATTTACCAGCACCTTTAGTTGGTAATATATGATTTGTGCCAGAACATTTATCACCATAAGCAACAGTTGTTTCTTCTCCGATAAATAAAGAACCATAATTTTTTAATCTTTTATGAAACCATTCAAGATTTTTGGTTTGTATCTCTAAATGTTCAGGTGCATAGTCATCACTCACTTTCACCATTTCTTCATCCGTATCGCATAAAATAACTTCACCGTAATCTCTCCAAGCAGCCTCTGCACTTAACCTTGGAACTTCTGGAAGTTTCTCTATTAATTCTGGAACTCGTTTCATTACTTCGTCTGCAAGTTTTTGGCTTGTAGTGTATAACCAACATGGAGAATTATATCCGTGTTCAGCCTGACCAACTAAATCAACGGCTACAATCTCTGGATCTGCAGTTTCATCTGCAATAATTCCAATTTCTGTTGGACCAGCGAATAAATCAATTCCAACTTTTCCAAATAAAATTCTTTTAGCTTCAGCAACAAATTGATTTCCAGGACCAACTAAAATATCAGCTGGAGCATTTCCAAACATTCCATATGTCATTGCAGCGATAGCTGGAACTCCACCAAGATTTAAAATCACATCAGCACCACATAAATTTGCTGTATAAATTATAGAAGGGTGGGCACCAATTCCTTCTTTAGGGGGACTACAAGCAATAATATTTTTAACACCAGCAACTTTTGCAGTTGTAACACTCATTACTGCTGATGCTATGTGAGCGTATCTTCCACCTGGGATATAACAACCCGCAGTATTAACGGGAACTAACTTTTGACCAGCATATAATCCGTTTGATAATTCAACTTCAAAATCTTTTCCATAGTTTGCAAGTTGCGCTTCTGCAAATTTACGAACTCTATCGTATGAAAATTTAATATCGTCTTTAGTTTTTTGATCTAAATTTTTATTTATTTCCTCTATTTTTTCTTTTGAAACAATTATTTCTCCATCATATTTATCAAATTTTTTTGTTAATTCTTTACAACCTTCTTCTTTTGATTTTTCCAATTCTTTTAAAAGATTTTGAACTATATCTTTTGTTTTAGTGTCATCTGTTGATGCAGTTTTAGATGCCTTTTTTAAATATTTAATTGTCATTTTTACAAATTTATATTGTTTTATTAATCTAATGCAACAACTGCAGCAGCAATAGAAGCTAATCTGGCTGTTGCTTCATCTGATCTACTTGTAATAACCACTGGTACTTTTCCTCCAATTACAACACCAGCTGCACAAGCTCCCATAAAATAAATCATCATTTTTACTAAAGCATTTCCACTTTCAACACTAGGAACTAAAAGAACATCAGCATCTCCTGCAACTACATTTTTAATTCCTTTAATTTCAGCAGATTTTTTTGAAATACAGTTATCAAAAGCCAAAGGACCAAATACATCTGCATCTAAACCTTCTTTTTTTGAAAGTTCGGTAATTTCTTTTGCCTCCATTGAACTTTGAATACTATCTAAAACTTCTTCCGTTGCTGATAATACAGCAACCTTAGGTCTATTGTTTCCAATTCTTTTTGAAAAATCTATAACGTTTTTTAATATATGCATTTTTGTTTTTACATTAGGTAAAACATTTAAAGCGCCATCAGTGATTATTAATGGCTTATCATCTTTTTCTAAAGTCATATGCCAAACGTGACTTAATCTCGTTTTACCAAGAAGTTTATATTCTCTTTTTAAAACTTCTTTCATCAATATATCTGTATGTATATGGCCTTTTACTATAATTTTAACTTTACCCTGCATTGCAAGTTTAGCAGCTAAAGCTGCTGTATTATTTTCTACTGGCTCATGAATTACTTCATATCCTGAAATATCAAATTGAATTTCATTAGCGCATTTTTGAATTTGGTCTTTATCACCAATAAAAATTGGTTTGATTAAATCTTCTTTAACAGCATCCATTACAGATTGCATTGGAAGAGGTTTTCCAGCATTAACAATTGCAGCTGTTGCACCTTTCTTTTTTAAAGATGCATCCAGTAAGTTATTTGGACAAATTATTTGTTTATTAGATAGCATTTAGTTTTTTTAAATCTTCCATTATACTTTTTGGTATTGGAATATTCTTTTTCATATTTTTTTTATATCTTTTTTTTGTGCCTTCACCAGGAAAATTTATTTCTTTAACACCTTTGATTTTTGGTAATTTCTTTATAATTCTTATGTTCTCTTTAATTCTTTTTATATAATTGCTACCAATAAAAATATTTGGTTTTACAGCCATAAATAAATGTCCAACATTTTGTGGTCCTTTAAAATCATCAAATGGGTCTCTCACTTTACCTCCATGATTTGCACCTGTCATAACTCCACTTAATATATCTACCATCCAAGCTAAGCCTGAACCTCTAAATCCTGCAATAGGTAACTGCACACCTTTAAGAGCTTTAATTGGATCTGTAGTTGGCTTTCCATTTTTATCTAAAGCTACACCTAAAGGAATTTTATGACCTAAATTAGCCGCTACTCTTATTTTACCTCTATTAATCATTGATACTGATGTATCTAATATAAATGGAACTTTATTACCTGAGGGTGTTCCAAAACAAATCGGGTTTGTTCCAAATAAAGTTTTCTTTGATCCATATGGTGCAATAGCTGGTGGTGCATTTGTAAAACACCATACCATTAAATTTTTTTTAACTGCTTGTTCGACAAAATAACTAGATAAACCGTAGTGGCCAGAATTTTTTACACCAACCATTCCAATTCCAGTTTTTTTTGTATTTTTAATTAATGACTTGATAGCGATATCAGCTGCAACAAATCCAATGGAGTTATTAGCATCTACATATGAAATCGAACTAGATATTTTTTTTATTTTAATTTTTGGTTTAGGATTAATAACTTTTTTATCAATTCTATCACAATACATCTTAAGTCTTGATAACCCATGAGAATGAGCACCAACTAATTCTGCATTTATTAAAGCTTTAGCACTAATCATAGCGTGCGTTGGACTTAAACCTCTGTTCTTTAATACTTTAATTATTATGTTTGTTAATTTTTTTGCATTAGCCATAAAGCATCCTGACTTAAAAAAAAGATCTTACCACTAACTGGATGGACTTGTATGTCTCTAATTCTTCCGATTTCTCTTTTAAATATGACTTCTTCTTTAACATTTTCTAAGTTGGAAAAATCAAGTTTTCTAAGTGACATGTCTTTTAGAGATGTAATTAAAGCATGACCATTCCACTCTTTAAATTCTTCACCTTTATAAATTGTTATTGCACTTGTTGCAATTGAAGGCACCCAATATTTGATTGCTTTTGTGTAGCCAGGTAACCACTTTGGTCCAATCTTAGTTCCACTGTAATTTGTTCCACCCCAACCAAGAACTTTCCAACCATAGTTTTCTCCTTTTTTAATTTCACCAAACCAATCTCCACCTCTTGCTCCATGGTTACTTGCATAAATTTTTTGATCAAAAGGGTTTAATGTTAAACCTTGTGGATTTCGAACACCTATTTGAAAAATTTCAGGTAGCCAATCTTTTTTATCAATAAATTTTGGATTATCTTTTGGAATACTTCCATCTGTATTAATTCTAATTATACTTCCAGGATGTTTTGTTGGATCTTGTGCTATCATTCCTTCACCTCTTTCACCAACTGATGCAAAAAGATAATTGTCTTTAATAGCTAATCTTGAACCAAAGTGATATCCAGAATTTATTGGTGGAAATGCAACAAATATATTTTTAAAATCTATTTGATCTTTATTAAAATTCCCTCGTGCAACAGAGGTTGTTGTTTTTGATTTTCCATGATCTTCAGAATAACTTACCCAAACTACACCGTCTTTATATAAGATATCAAGCAAACCACCTTGACCATCTTCTAACACTTTTAAGTTATGCTTAACCTCCGTAATAGAGCCACTTTCAATATTAATTAATTTTAAATTACCAGATACTTCAGTTAAAAGTATTTCATTGTTAGATATAAATGTGGATCCCCAAGGACTTCTAAAATCAGCAATCTTTTTAAAATTTAATTCTGCTGCTTCAGATGAAACTGAGAATAAAAATATAAAAAATATTATCCTTTTCCACGCCATGGTATAGTTTTATCTATTATTTTTCTTAATGTAACGTCGAATAATAGTCCCAGCATACCCATAATAAATATGGTTATCCAAATAACTTCATATTGAAAATATTTTTTTGCAACGTTTTCTACAAATCCAATACCTGTGGTTCCTGCTAGAAACTCTGCTGCAACTAAAGTTCCCCAACACATTCCAACTGCAACTCTAATTCCTGTTAAAATTTCAGGTAATGAGTTTGGAAATATCACATATCTTAATATTTGTTTCTTTGATGCTCCAAGGGAGTGAGCAGCATGAATTTTTGATAATTGAGTTCCAGATGCACCAGCTCTTGCAGAAATAATCATAATAGATAGCGAAACCATAAATAATAAAAATACTTTTCCAGTATTATCTATTCCGAGAACTGAAATAATAAGTGGAGCCCAAGCTAAAGGTGGTACAGGTCTATAAAGCTCAATTAATGGATCAAAGAAACCTTTTGCAAATCTGTTTAATCCCATAAATAAACCTAAAGGAACACCAATTAAAATTCCAAAGACTAAACCTAAAAATACTCTTAAAAAAGAATCCCAGATATGTCCATAAGGCACTGGGATTTTGAATAATTTAAAGTCACCTGTAACAACTTTTAAAACTTTTCCCTTAAAGTTTTGTTTAACAACACCATCAGATGAATGAACTGGGTATTCTCCTGGTAAAATATCTGCAATCCAGTCAGGTAAAATAAATCCAACTATTTTACTAACATCCATCATATCAATCCAAAGTAATGGAATATTTTTGTAACCAACACTTGGTTTTGACATTAGGATAAACTTATTTAACGTATCAGATGGTTTTGGTAACCATCTACCAGATCCTTGTTCAGAACAACTGGTTCCACTAGAAACAATTGTTCCAGCAGGAAATAAAAATATATCAACAAATCTTAAACCACCTTGTTCTGCTTTTTGAAGATTATCAAATTCAACAATTGCATTTTGCATATCATTAAGGGCACTTGGAGGATAAATACTTGCAAACTCTATTCTTCTTGCGATTTTAACAATATCTTTTGCATAGTTAGATGCTATTTCTTCTGCATCACTTAAATCTTTTCTGTATGCTTTTATATCTTCTTTAAGTTGTTTAATGGAGTTTTTAAACTGTGGATTATGATTTCTTAATTTAAAGAATTTATCATTAATGATTGTAAGCTCTTCTGCGGCCGCTTGGAATTTCAAACCTCTATCGGTTGCAGCAATTAAAGGAACTTCAATAGTATTTTCTATAGATCCAGTTCCCGCTTGCACCTTTATAATACCCCAATCACCTTGTTCAGAAACTGCAATTTGTCTTGCACTTTTTTCATCAGGTGTTTCAAATGGATAATCTTTCTTTTTAAAGTTTGAACTTAAAAGCCTTAACTCATCAGTCATTTCTTTAATTTTTATCTTAGTATCCATCTCCATTAAATTTTCATTTGTAAGTAATGGAATTAACTGAGATGTTTTATTTACAAAACCAACTAATATAGTTTTTTGCTGTGAGTTTAATTGTTGTGAACCTTTTATTTCATTACTTATTTTACTTAAATTTTTATTTTCAATTTTTATAATAGAGGTACTTTTGAATTCTCTTTCCTCAATTGGAAATTGATATTTTAGCCCAAGTAAAGACTCATTAACTTTAGCAACCTGACATAATTCATTTGCAGATTTTGGATAAAATCCTTTAGCGATATCCCATGAATAATAAAGCCAGACAAGTAATATTGCGCTACTTCCAACAATTATCCAGTGAGTACCACCTTTAGCTCTTTCAGGATTACCAAAAACAGCATCAACTTTTTCTGTTTTAATTAATCTTCTTCCATAAAGAATACATCCAACAATGGATACAAGAATTAAGATTGTTATAAATTGAGTAAACATTAATTATCTTTCCCCATTATTTCTTCTTCCATATTCCAAATCATAGATAAAATTTCTTCTCTTTTAGATGAGAACTCTTTATTTTTTTTGATTTCTCTTAAATCATCTTTTAATCCCATTTCTGCAAATGGAAGTTTATACTCTTTATGTATTCGACCAGGCCTTGGCGCCATGACATATAATCTTTCACCAAGCAATAAAGCTTCTTCAACTGAGTGAGTAATTAATATGATTGTCTTTCCAGTTTCCTTCCAAATTTTTAAAACTAACGACTGCATTTTTTCTCTTGTTAATGCATCTAATGCACCCAAAGGCTCATCCATTAAAATTAAATCTGGATCATTAATTAAACATCTTGCAAGAGCAACTCTTTGCTGCATACCACCAGATAATTGATAGGTAGGCGTATTTCCAAATCCTTTTAGACCAACTATTTCTAACCACTCATCAACTTTTTTTTGAGTTTCATCTGGATCTTCCTTTTTCATTCTAAGACCAAAGTTTACATTTTCAGAAACTGTTAACCATTCAAACAAAGCACCTTGTTGAAAAACCATTCCTCTATCAACCCCAGGTCCATTAATTTCATTGTTACCTAAAGTGATAGTCCCAGAAGTCGGTCTAATAAAACCAGCTGCAATATTTAGTAATGTTGTTTTTCCACATCCCGAAGGACCTAATACAGTTAAAAGCTCACCTTTTTTAATTGTAAAATTTAAATCTTTTAATGCATGAACAGTCTCTCCCTTAGGAGATTTAAAAATCATGTTTAAATTTTGTGAAACTAAATCACTCATAAGATGACTTTATATTAAAATTCTCATAAAAAAAATAGGCACCAATTAGAAAATTGGCGCCTATTTAATTTTAATAAACCTTTAGATTATAAAGGTAAGAAACTAGTGTCTACGTTTCCTCTTGGTGTTCCCATTCCTTTTAAGAATGCATCAAGATTTCCTTTAGTCATAGACTGTTTAGTCTCTTCAGGTGTTAAAAATTTGAAACCACTTAAAGTTTCTTTCATATCAGCAACTTTCATCTCTGAAGCTTTTGACATAGCGTTCATATCGCTTTTGCCATTTCTGTATCTTTCGTTTGCTTCGTGAGTTACTTCAATAAAAGTTCTTAGCATACCTGGGTTTTCCTTCATAAACTTTGTAGTTACTGAAGTAATATCTATTCCAAGAATACCAGCATCTCTTGCTTCTTGAACTGTAAGTAATCTAGTACCAACTGCAGTTGCAGCTTTGATTGAATTACCACCAAATAAACATGCCATTACAACATCACCACTTACTAATGCAGCAGCTCCTTCTTCAGGATCCATTTGAATGATATCCATTTTTTTTCTGTCAGCTCCAACAACTTTCATACTTTCATCAAAAACGTATTCAGCCATTGTTCCTAGTGGTACAGCAACTTTTTTACCTTCAAGTTCTGTAGCATTAGCTTTTGTAATACCAGAAGCATTTGAAGTTACGCAAGTTGTTCCACCCATTCCATATTCCATAGCAATATCAACAAGCTTAATTGGCGCTTTTGATTTAACTGCGTTAATGAAAGGCACTAAACCTTGTGAATAAGAAATATCAATATCTCCAGCTAACATTGCATCAGTCATTGCTCCACCGTTTGTGAAGTTTGTCCACTTAACTGGTACACCTAATGCTTTTGCAAAGTTTTTTTTCATCATGTCCTCTAAATTCGGACTTGGCCATTCTAAGAAGTAAGCAACTCTAACTTCTTTTGCAGCTGAATTAGCAACTGAAATAGTAAGGTTAAGAGCTAAAATAGTTCCAAGAATAAAACTTAGTATTTTTTTCATTTATTCCTCTCCTTATTTAAATTTATAAAGAGTATTAAAGTTGAAAAAGAGACCAAAGTAAACGATCTTATTGTATGGTTTGGGGCGACACAATTATCTATTCAATTTTAAGTTGTATCAAACTATTATAATTTTATAGTTAAATTAAATGATTTAGTCTAAAGATTAAGAATATAAAAAAATGAGTCAAAAACCATCAATTCCAAATTCTTTAAATGAACATTGGATGCCATTTACATCTAATAAAGACTTTAAAGAAAGACCAAGATTAATCACAGAAGCAAAAGGTGTTTATTTAAAAAATCACGAGGGCAATACACAAATTGATGCAAGCTCTGGTCTTTTTTGTAATCCATTAGGTCATGGTAGAATGGAAATTATTGATGCAATTACAAATCAACTAAAAACTTTAGATTATGCTCAACCGTTCCAACAAGGTTTTGGTGGATCATTTGAGTTAGCAACTAGAATTTCAAAACATACACCAGGAAACTTAAATAGAATTTTTTACACAATTTGTGGATCAACTGCTGTTGAAACAGCAATTAAAATTAGTATCGCTTATCACAAAGCAAGAGGAGAAGGACAAAGATTTAGATTTGTTGGAAGAGAAAGAGCTTACCACGGTATGAATATTGGTGCCACTTCAGTAGGTGGAATGATTAATAACGTAAAAGCATATGCAAGTGTTTTAATGCCAGGGGTCGTTCACATGAGACATACTCATTTAGATGAACATAAATTTATATCTGGTCAACCAGAAACAGGTGCAGAAATTGCAAATGATTTAGAGAGAATATGTACAAACTTTGGTGCTGAAAATATTGCAGCATGTATAGTAGAACCAATTGCAGGATCTACAGGAACATTAGTTCCGCCAGTTGGATATTTACAAAGACTTAGAGAGCTTTGTGATAAACACAATATTCTTTTAATTTTTGACGAAGTAATAACAGGATGGGGTAGAACAGGTTCAACTTTTGGTGCTCAAGAGTTTGGTGTTACTCCAGATATAATGACAATGGCAAAAGCTACAACAAACGGAATTGTTCCATTTGGTGTAGTTGCATGTAAAGAAGAAATTTATGATGCAGTAATGGATAATTCTCCTAAAGGAGTAATAGAACTTTTCCACGGTTATACTTATTCTGGAATTCCAATATCTGTTGCGGCAGCTTTAGCAGTTCAAGATATATTTGAAAAAGAAGATATTTTTAATAGAGCAAAAGAATTAGCTCCTTATTTCCAAGAAGGTTTATTCTCATTAAAGGATATTGATGTTGTTGAAAATATTAGAGGATACGGAATGATGGGTGGTATTGATATTAAGATGGATACAAAACCAGGTAGAGCAGGACTTGCAACATTTAAACATTGTTATGATGCAGGAGTAAATTTCAAAGCTACTGGAGACTGTTTAATTATTGCACCAATGTTTATTTGTGAGAAAAAACATATTGATGAAATAATCGATAAGCTAAGAACAGGAATTACGAACTATAGCAAAAGTAAAAAGAATTAATTTTCTTTATGAAAATTGGCGTTCCAAAAGAGATAAAGCCTCAAGAAAATAGAATAGGATTAACTCCAGAAAGTGTCAAAACTTTAATAGGAGAAGGCCATGAAGTATTAGTTGAAAACAATGGTGGCTTTGAAGCTGGCTTTGATAATGATCAGTATACTAAAGCAGGTGCAAAAATTGTAAAAACTGCTGGTGATATTTTTAATGATGCAGACATAATAGTTAAAGTAAAAGAGCCTCAAAAGGTCGAGGTAGATATGTTAAGAGAAAATCAAATACTTTATACTTACCTTCATTTAGCTGCCGCTAAAGAACTTACAGAAGGACTAATCAAATCTAAAAGTGTAAATATTGCTTATGAAACTGTTACAGATGATAATGGCAGACTTCCATTACTTGCACCTATGAGTGCAGTTGCTGGTCGTATGTCAGTTCAAGCTGGAGCACATTGTTTAGAAAAAAATCAAAAGGGTAGAGGTATTTTATTAGGTGGAGCACCTGGTGGTGAACCAGCAAATGTATTGATCTTAGGTGGTGGAGTAGTAGGAGAGAACGCTGCAATTATTGCAACAGGTATGAGAGCTAAAGTTCATATAGTTGATAAGTCTGAAGAAAGATTAAAACAATTAGTTAAAATGTTTGGAGATAAAATTATTCCAGAGCAAAGTGATAAAGTTGATTTAAATAAGTTAGTTTCTGAAGCTGATTTATTAGTAGGTGGTGTATTAATACCTGGTGCAGAGGCACCAAAATTAGTTACCAAAGATATGTTAAAATTGATGAAAAGAGGTTCTGTGATAGTCGATGTTGCAATCGACCAAGGTGGATGTGTTGAAACAAGTAAACCAACCACTCATGGCGACCCAACTTATATAGTTAATGATGTTGTCCACTATTGTGTTGCCAACATGCCTGGTGGAGTTCCAAGAACTTCAACATTTGCACTAAATAAAGCTACACTTCCTTATTTAGTAAAATTAGCAAATAAAGGTTATCAAAAAGCTTTAGGTGAAGATAAGAATTTCTTAGCAGGGCTTAATGTTCACAAAGGACATGTGACTTATAAAGCTGTTGCAGATGTTTTTGGTCACGAATATGTTAGTGCAGGAGATGCAATCAAAAATTAATTAAATGAATAAAAAAATACCAAATAGCACAAAAGTTGTTGTTATTGGTGGTGGTGTTGTTGGATGTTCTTGTGCTTATCATTTAGCTAAATTTGGATGGAAAGATGTTATTCTTTTAGAAAGGGATAAACTTACTTCAGGTACCACTTGGCATGCAGCTGGACTAGTAAGTCAATTAGGCCCATCTGCAACAATTACAAAAATCAGAAAATATTCTTTAGATCTTTATAAAGAACTTGAAAAAAAAGTAGATCATTCAGCTGGACTTAGATTAAACGGCGCAATGTCAATTGCCCAAGAAGAAGGTAGATGGCAGGAATTAAAAAGACAAGCAACTACCGCTCAACTTTATAATGTTAATGTTCAAATTTTAAATAAAGATGAAATCAAAGACAAAGTTCCTTTAATTAAAAATGATGATTTGCTAGGTGGAATTCTTATGCCAGGAGATGGATCAGGAGACCCATCTGGAATAACACAATTACTTGCAAAAGCTGCAAAAATAGAAGGTGCTAAAATTTTTGAAAACTCTCCTGTTGAAGATATTCTTGTTAAAAATAAAAGAATAGAAGGTGTTGTTGTTAATGGTCAAAAAATAGAATGTGAATATATTGTTTTAGCAACCGGTATGTGGTCAAGACAAATTGGTGAAAAATTAGGAGTTAGTATTCCATTATATCCAGCTGAACATTTTTACGTAATCACAGAACCAATAAAAGAAGTTCCAAAAGATTTACCAGTAATAAGAGATTTTGATAGCAGAACTTACATTAAAGAAGATGCAGGTAAATTATTGTTAGGAATTTTTGAGGGAAAATCTATTCCTGCATTTGATAAAACTAACAAAGTTCCTGAAGATTTTTCTTTTGGAGAATTTCCAGAAAATTTTGAACATTTTGAGCCATATTTAACTGCATGCATGAAAAGATTTCCGATATTAGAAAAAGTTGGCATTAGAAAATTTTTTGCAGGCCCAGAATCTTTTACCCCAGACACAAATACACTACTTGGTGAAGTTCCTGAGGTTAAAAACTTTTTTGTTTGTTGTGGATTAAATAGTATTGGAATAGCAAGTGCTGGTGGAGTTGGTAAAGTTACAGCTGAATGGTTAATGAATGGTCATATCAATGAAGATATATTTAGTTATGATATTAAAAGATTTCAAAAATTTCACTCAGAAATAAATTTTATCAAAGAAAGAGTTACAGAAACTCTTGGAGACTTATATGGAATGCACTGGCCATACAAACAACATAAAACTTCAAGGAATGTTATAACTCTTCCTTATCATGATGAATTAAAAAAGCTTGGTGCGTGTTTTGGTGTTTCAGGTGGATATGAAAGACCAATGTGGTTTTCAAAAGAAGAAAAAAATAAAGATTATAAATATAGTTACAATTACCAAAACTGGTATCCAAGTGCAGAGTTTGAGACAAAAAATGCAAGAACTAATGTTGGATTATTTGAACTCTCACCTTTTTCAAAATTTGATCTTAAAGGAGAAAAAGTTCACCAAGAATTACAAATGTTATGTACGGCTAATATAAAAGATATACCAGGTTCTATTAAGTATACTCAAATGCTTAACAAAGATGGAGGAATTGAAGCTGATTTAACTGTTATCTGTATTGATAAAAATTATTTTAGAGTAGTTAGTTCTGCAGCTAATCGTGAAAGAGATAAATTTCATATTTTAAAACATATTTCAAATGAAATAGACTTTAGAGATGTAACTGAAGATTATTGTTGCTTAGGTTTATTTGGGCCCAAAAGTAGAGAAATGATATCCTCAATTAGTAATAGTGATTTTTCAAAAGAAAATTTTAAATTTGCAACTGCAAAAGAAGTTGAAATATCAAATATAAAAGTATGGGCTCAAAGAATATCTTATGTTGGAGAGTTGGGTTATGAATTATATGTCAAAATAGAAAATGCAAAAAAACTATTTGAAATTTTAGTATCTGAGGGCAAAAAATTTGAATTATCTTTATGTGGCATGCACGCAATGGATATTATGAGAATGGAATCTGGTTATGTGCATTGGGGGCATGATATATCACCTGAAGAAAATCAATTTGAGGCTGGCCTTAACTTTGCTATTAGCTTTAAAAAAAATAATAATTTTATAGGAAGGGAAGTTTTAGAGAAAATCAAAGATAAAAATACTGATAAAAAACTTAAAATGATCACTTTAGAAAATTCTGATCCTGGAAAACCTCTCCTGCTACATGACGAGCCTATATTTTTTAAAAATAAGATTGTTGGCAGAACCACATCAGGAAATTTTTCTTTTAATTTTAACAAAAACCTTGCTTTTGGTTATATTAACTCTGGGATGAGCCATCAGGAGATTGAAGATTCAGAATTCGAGATTGAAGTTGAGAAGAAAAAATTTAAGGCTTCAATTTTAAAAAGACCTTTAAATTCAAAAAAAATTTCTGAGATCTAGGACATATTGACTCCTTTTGAGACCACAACCCATTTTGAACTTAAAATAAATTGATAATATTCATAGCTTAGTGTTTAATAGGATTATGAGTACAGAAGTTAACAGCTTAGAAAACCAAACTGAACCTAGAAAAATTAATCATCAACAAAAAGTAGATATAAATATTCTTTTAAATAGAGTTAGAAACGAGAAAAAAAAAGAGAGAAAAGAAAATCTTTTATTTTTAAGTCTTATTGGCTCAGTGATAGTAGTAACTGGGATTTTAGCTTCCTTATAAAACTACAATATTCAATATTTTTGTTATTAAATTTGCAAACTCTTTACCATTTATTTTTCTAACTTCATCAACATCACTCATTATTTTTAAAATATCTTTCGAATAGTTTGAAGTTCCTGGTCCACCAAAAATTAAATAGTGATTATTTTTATCTTTAGTCAATAATTTTTTTTTTAGTAAATTTTTCAATTTTCTTAATACAGTTGGCCTTGGAATACTAGTTAACTCTGAGATTGTCATTGCATTGAGCCCTTGATTTCCATAATCATTAAGTCTTTTAATAAAAGCATCATTGTTTCTTAAAAGGTTCTGATTGTCTTTAAGATTTTTTGACATAACTAAATTCTGGTTATAGACACAATTTCCCCATATAGCCCAAGTTTCTATATCTCCAAATATTACTTTCCATCTTGTAATTAATGGAATTTGATAATCAAAAAAATATTGCCAGCATTGAGTAAAATTTTTTTTTATTTTTTCTTCAATTTCATTTTTAGCTATTTTACCTTTAAGTATGTTTTCTCTTGTTAAATAATCAGTAAAATGAGATATCACTCTTGATAAATTTCGAATCGAATCAGTAGGTTTTTGTATTTCTTGACCTCTTCTTTCTAACATTACTTTTTTTTTATTTTTTTTAATTGCACCATCTTTTTCTAATTCCATCATTTTTCTTCTTGTGGTTTCTTTAGAAATATTAAGTTCTCTAGATAAATCAATTATATTAATTTTTGGAATTTCAAATTTATCTTTTGAGTAAAATTCATCAAACGAATTAACAACAAAATGGTCGTTGTAACCTTTAAATGCTTTATTAATTAAATATATTAAAATTATATATTTATCGAAATCTTTAAATCTTCTAAATGCTGCTGTAAGCCACTGCTGTTGAAAATAAAATATTTCAGTGATCAAGAAATCATGATATTTCTTAAATACATTAAAACTATCGTCTGTTTGTATTTTTGATGAAAATTTTATTTCTTTATTTACAACCGACATTGGTTGTAAATAATATGAAAAAAAGTCATAATTCAAGAATAAATCGGTCAAATATTTGTTGAAATTTATTTTAATTACTTCATAAACCTCTTGAGGGAATAGTGGAATTTGTAAAAAACGTTGGACCCATTGGCATGATATTCATCATGTTTTCACTTGGTTTAAATTTAACAGCTAAAGATTTTTTAGAAGTTGTTGAAAAACCTAAAAACTTAATAATTGCCCTAATTTGTCAGATGTTAATTCTTCCAATTATTGGTATTATTATTATTTCCTTTTTCCCAATGCAGGCTGAATTTCAATTAGGTGTATTTTTATTATTAATATTGCCTTCTGCTGTAATGTCTAATTATGCAACAAAATTAGTTAAAGGTAATGTTGCTTTGTCTATAACCATAACCTCTTTTTGTGCTTTGGTATCTTTTGTATCTATTCCAATATTTTTAAAAATTTATTCATCATTTTTTAAAGATGTTGAATTTGATTTAAATTTATTAAAGTTTTCAGTTAGAATGTTTCTTTTTATAGCCTTACCTACATTTGTAGGAATTTTGGTAAGAGGAAATTTTAAAAAATTTTCAGAGCAGAATAACTTAAGATTTGATAGGGCCGCTTTTTTCTTATTTATTTTGATAGTTATTATTGCAATATTTACAGAGAGAAATAATCTTGGAGGATACTTTGCGGATGTTGGTGCGATATCGTTTGTTGTAATTGTATCTATTTTAACATCTGTTTACTTAGTCACAAGATTTACTTTAAAGGAAGTCAGAATTCAAAGAACAATTATGATCGAAGCTATGCTACAAAATGGTGCTATGGGATTAATCGTGGGAGCTCAATTATTTCATGAACTTGAGTATATGACACCAATTGCTGTTTATGCTCTAATTCAATATGTGGCATTGATGTTTTACATAGGTAATATAAACATAAATAGGTTATCTAAAGCCTAGTGAAAAAATTATTTTTTATTTTATCGATATTCATAACTATTAATCATAATAATGCTTATGCGAATCTGGACTCTTTTACCTGTGAAAATCTTTTAACAAAAAATAAGGCATTCATCGTTTATGGAAAAAATTTTGCGAAAGAAGAGATGTCACCAAATATTTGGCTTTTTTTTCAAAAAATTAAATTAGATAAAAATAATTTAAACATAATAAGTGTTGATGATGAGAAAAGTATAAGAGAGTGGCAAATAGACTTAGTCTCTGGAAAAGCTACATTAACACCAATGTTTGATCCTTCTTCTAATTGGTTATGCCTTAATACAGAAAAACAATTAGCGGCACTAAATGATTTGTATAAAAGTGGAGCTTTAAGTGGATACGAGTTTGAAAAAGCAAAAAAAAAATTATTAAACAATTAATTGTTTAAATATAATACTAATCTTAAAATTATTTATGAAAATTTTACTTATACGATCAGAGGGTAATCAAACACATATAAATGATTTTATGAGTGATCTTTTACTACATGGCTTAAGACAACTTTATGGGTCTGAAGTAATAGACTATCCAGGTTGTTGGTACATGTACTCTGATGAAATCAACAATAGAAAATATGATATAAATAAAATATGGGGTAAAGGTTTTACAATTAATAGTACATTAAAAGGTTATAATTCAATCGATAGAACCGATATACAAAAAAAAATACAAGAAAAATATTTTGATCTTATAATATACGGTTCTATAAGGAGATCAGATCAGTTTGTTGATGATGTTATCAAATACAATAACAAAGTTATCTTTATAGATGGAGAGGATGATAATATTATTGATGAAAGATATACTAAATCAGGTTTATATTTTAAGAGAGAATTATTAGAAGATAGAAATAATGTAATACCTATAAGTTTTGCAATACCAAAAGAGAAAATATTAAAAAATATTAATGAAAAACCTACTAATTTACTGGCACCATTAGTTCCTGGTCGACTCAGCACTTATATATATGACGATGAAAAAACATATTATAACATGTATTCAAACAGTATTTTTGCAATTACAAACAAAAAATTAGGCTGGGATTGTTTGAGGCATTACGAAATTTTGATGAATGGCTGTATTCCTTTATTTTTTAATATAAAAGATTGCCCCAAATTAATACTTAAAACATTACCTAAGGAAAGACTATCAGAAATATATTCCAATTTTCATAAAGTTTTGTCACTTTATTCTCCCTTTAAAATTTATAAGAAAAAATTTTTATCTTTTAAAAAAATATTCTCTTATATTCCAAATATGCTTAAAGATAAGAATGCTAACTCATTTATGAAAACAAACTCCAATGTATTAGAAATTAAAAATGAATTATTAAATTTTACTAAACAAAATCTTACAACAGAAATCCTAGCAAAATATGTGCTAAGTAAAAAAAAATTGTAATTTCTTATTTGAAACAAAAAATAAAAGTAGTATAAATCAGTGTGAATTTAATGGCGGGGTAGCTCAGTTGGTTAGAGCGCGGGACTCATAAGCCCGAGGTCAGTGGTTCGATCCCCTAGTTTTCCTAATTAATTTAAGCAAACATTAATATTGGTCCACTGGTGGTCCACTGATAAAGTAGTTTTAATGAAGTTTTTAACTAATAGAGGAAGTCTATTTTTAATATTTTTTGCAATTGTATTTTCAATTTTTCTAACAGGAATAAGATTAGCTTTAATTTTTAATGGTTATGAGAAATTTGTTTATATAACTTATCCACTTTCAATTATTCCAATTATCATGGTTGGAATTCCTATAGTTAGATTAATCAAATTTTTAATAAGAATTTCTGCTAAGTACTTAGGTTTAATATTTAATACCAAAAACTTTAGGAAATTAGAAAAATTTGGATTAACTGCATTTGATTATTCAAATAAAAAAATGAAAGAGCAAAGAAAAAAAAGAAAAGATACAGATATATTTTGGATAGTTCCGATAGGAATTTTAGCAATTTCTATTTTTCCACTTCCAATAGGATTTTATATGTTAACTAGAACGATCGTATGCGTTTCCGCAGTGTATTATGCTTATAACTACTATAAAAAAAAGAATGATGTGAAACCTTGGATTTTTGGTTTTTTTGCACTCTTATATAACCCGCTTATACCTATTTATCTAAATGAAAAATCATTATGGGTTTTGATAAATATAATAACGATTATCTTCATTTATAAAAATAAAGACTTCAAAAAATAGATATTGGTCCACTGGGGGTCCACTGATAATATAGTTTTAATTAAAAATGATTTTAGATTTTGTGGTTGGAAGTATTATTGGGGGAGCAATTGGTGGTGCTATCTGGTTAGTTTTCTTCAAGATTCTTGAAAATCCATTTGAGAAAGTAGGCAATTATCTAGAAAAAAAAAGAGGTTGGCCAGAATGGAAAATTTCTCTCTGCGGATATCCAATAATGTTGCTTTTATTTTATTATTATATTGGTGCAATTATTTGGATTATGGAATTTTTAGGTTTTTAAATCAAAAAATAGATATTGGTCCACTGGTAGTCCACTGATAAGATCAGTTTTTATAAATGACACCTAGAACTAAAGCGATAATTTTTCTAACTCTTTGGGTAGCCCTCTTCATTTGGATGTTTCCAGGCGGTTATCAATTTGAAGTTTGGAAAAAAATGCCTCTTTCGTCAAATCTTGGATCTCTGTTATTAATAATTGTAGTTACAGTTCCAATAGCTTTCATCTTATTAGGTATAATTGATGCAATTTTTAATTTTTTTAATAAATCATCAGCGAAAACTAATAGCTCAAATGATGGTTCAAAATTAATAGGTGAGAAAGATAGATTAAGGATAAATTATTGGGCAGACATACTTGAGGGAAAGGCAAGGTTAGAGAATGGTGAAAAATATGATCAAAATACTTTTTATAACAAAAAATTTTTAAAATATCCTTTGAAGGAAATTAAAAGCGCTATCATAAAACAAGCAGTTTTAATGGGAATTAAAGATAAAAAAATATTTAACGCTTGCAACACTAGCTATATGTATCTTGCAAATTTTGGGACAAATATTCAGGATATGAAGCCGACGGGTATTGCGGATATGAACAAAATAATTGAGAAGTATCCTCAAGAAATCATTGAAAAAGATAATAAACAATTTAAAAAATTAACTAAAGAAATAGCCTCAATGGGGAAAGAAGATAAAACATACTCCGAAACAAAATTAATTCAACTTCAAACAAAATTTGCTGCAGAATTCACTGCAACCTTTAAGTACGTGGTTAATTCCGCTCAAAAAAAATTGAAAAATAAAAATAAATAGAATATAAATTATTAGTCCTGATTTAGAAAATAACTCTACTTGCTGGGACTTTAAACACAACGCTAAAGGAGGCAAATGAAACTAATAATACAATCAATTAAAGACTATTTTAAATCAAAAAAGGATAGGGGATTAGAACCTATATTTTTTGAAAAAATAGGTGATAAAAAAACATCAAGAGATGAGATGCTTAAAAATCTGATAAAAGCACTAGAAAAGAATGGTTGGACTATAAAAAAATAGATATTGGTCCACTGGTGGTCCGCTGATAAAGTATTTTTATGATAAATCTAATATTATGGGGAATAATATTATTTATAACAATAACTTGGACAGTTGGTGTTGTTTTTAAGCCTAAACAAATGGGTGGTGAAAAGTCATGGGGTCCTGTTAATTTTAAAATTTCTATTTTATGGTGGATTTCCATTGGATTTATTTATTTAACTAATTTATCAGTATTTTATTTAATTATAATTTTTCCTTTATCTATCTTTATTGTCAGCTTTTCGTCAATGAAAGCAGAGGTCAAGTATGTGAAAGACGGAAATTTAAAACCAGAGACCATTCTTAAAAGAAAACAAAAAAATACAGAGGCATTATTACCTGCAATAATTGGAATTTTAATTTTATTATGTGCAATTTATTTAATTAATATCTTTTTAATTACATAAAAAAAGTCTTTCACACACGGGCGTCCCATGGACCAGAATTTTTGGTCCAATTTTGGTCCACTGGTGGTCCACAGAGAAACCCTTATTAAACGCAATTTCTTAATTTCTTGTTTGAATGAAAAAAAATAAGTAGTATATATCAACGATAATTTAATGGCGGGGTAGCTCAGTTGGTTAGAGCGCGGGACTCATAAGCCCGAGGTCAGTGGTTCGATCCCACTTCCCGCTACCAAATTAATGACAAGAAATATTATATTTTTTTAATCTCCAATAATTGTATGGCCAAGGTGTCAGAAAACCCACCGTCAACATTATTGGTATTACCCACCAAGTTAGTATTGCACCACCAGTAAGATAGTAGTCAGTAGCATTCATCGCAATTTCCATGCTTATCATTGAAATAAAACTCATTCCGATTGCAGTATTTAAAGCTTTTGAAAAACTTAATTTTTGTTTCATTAAAATTATTGTTTCAAGTATTATACTTGTAATTAATCCATTTATTATTGCCAATGTCATTATCCCTAATACAGGAAAAGGAATTTTTGTTAGCTGAAAAAATAAAATTGTTCCAAAATCTCCTATTGAACATCCAAGCAAACACCATGCAGTGTTTTTTGCGCTTCTATTCCAAGTGTGCTTGCATGCCCAATGGAAACTAGATACTGATGATTTTTGCATTAATTATTTTATATCAACTTTAGCAATCATGCCAATTTGATAATGACCTGGAACATTGCATGCAATTTCAATGTTCATTGCATTTTCAAACTTCCAAACAATGTCACCTTTTTCATTCGGCTCAAGTAACACACTATTACTATGTGAATGACCCATTGACTTGTCTATTTTTGCCATTTTTTTCATTTTTTCTTTGTCAATTGAATCAGCTAGTAAAATTTCGTTTTCAACCATTTTTTCCATTTCTGGCTGATGTTTTTTGTGCATCATAGCATTAGCTATGTTAAATTCATGAACCAACTCTCCAGCATTAACAATTTCAAATTTAATCGTTTCACCAGATTTTATGTTAAAGCTACTTGGCTCATAATAATTATCATACATCATAACTTTAATTGTACGGTCAACTTCTTCAGACTTACCTAAGGAACCAATCATCATATTTTTATCAGCATATGAGTTGTATGAAATTAGTATAAAGACAATTGTTAGTAATAATCTAAACATAATCTTAACAATTTAATTAAAAAATAATAACTTAAAAGAAGTTTTTTTGACACATTGTAATTTTACGAAATTTAGGGATTATTAATAATGTTTAAAAAATTCATATTATTATTTATTGTCCAACTTTTTATAATAAATCCGTCAATCTCTATGGAAAAAGAGACTACTTTTAATAAAAAGTTGTTTGACAAAGCTCAATCAGAAGGAAAGATTGTAATAGTAAGTTCTTGGATAAAATATTGCTCTTCATGCGCTAGTCAGATGAAAGTTTTAAATAATGCCAAAAATGATGGAAAACTATTTGATATTAAATTTGATAATATTGAATATTTTTCATTTGATGTAACAAATAAAGATATAGCTAATTTGTTAAATGTAAAATTTCAAACTACACTTTTAATATTTAAAAATAATAACGAAATTTATAGAAGTCTTGGGGAAACAACTGAAGATTTAATTTATGAAGCTTTAAAAAAATCTATTTAATATTAAATTAATCTTTTAAAATCTTTAAAACTTATATTCTTTTTATCTTTTTGAGACATTATCATTTTTTTTGTTGGCCATTTTATTTTTAAATCTTTATCGTTCCATTTTATTCCTGTTTCAGATTTTGAATGTCTATATTTTGAAGACTTATATAGTAATACCACATTATCAGTTAATGCATAGAAACCATGTGCAAAACCAGCTGGAATTAACAATGATTTATTATTCTTTTCTGACAAAATAATTGAAAAATACTTTCCAAAAGTTTTAGACGTTTTTCTACAATCAACACTAACATCATATATTTTGCCACTAAGAACAGTTATTAACTTTGCTTGAGGATTTTTTCTTTGTAAATGCAAACCTCTTAAAACATTTTTTTTTGAGTATGACATTGCATCAAAAGGAAACTTAGTTTTAAAATTTTTTTCAAGAAATAATTCTCTAAAATAACCTCGATTATCGTTAAAAGATTTTTTTTTATAAATTAATAAGCCTTTAAATTTTGTTTTTTTTACTTTCATAATTTAATAAATTTTTTAAATGTAGAGCATATATAATTTAAATCTTTAATATTCATACCCTGATGACAACCTAATAAAATTCCGTTCTTCATTACATCATTGGCAACAGCATTGCAGTTTGGATGTTTCTTATAAATTCTATTTTTCATAACAGG
>CACNQD010000001.1 GCA_902622545.1 uncultured Pelagibacteraceae bacterium | reverse complement strand
AGAAAAATTTTTTAAACTTAAATTAAATGAAATTGCTCTGAAAACTCTAAGTTACTGGAGAAAAGATTTTGATAAAAATTTTGACAATCATCTTAATTATTTAATAGAAAATTTTGAAAACCAAGAAAATTATAATTCAAAGTTTTCACAGTTGCTTGAAAAAATGGATATTTTTGAGAACGATCAAAATCAGGAAAGTAACCAAAATCAAGATAATCAAAATCAATCAAATAATGATACTTCTAGAGATGAAGAAAATAACGATAAAAAAGATAGTCAAGATAAAGTAAGCGATGATCAATTAAGCGTTGAGACTGATTATGATGTAAATCAATTTAGGATGGAAGAAGATTCTGAACAATCCGAAGAATCAGGTGAAAGTCTTGAGAGAGTTACTCAAAAACTAAATATAAATAAAAAAAATATTGAATATAAAGTTTTTACATCAAAATTTGATGAAACTGCAAAAGCAGAAAATTTAGAAAAAGAAGAGGAAGTTTTAAGGCTAAGAAAAAACCTTGATCAACAGCTAATAAATTTTCAAGATTTAATTACCAAATTAGCTAATAAACTACAAAGACAGTTGTTGGCAATTCAAAATCGATCATGGGAATATGATCTTGAAGAGGGCTTATTAGACAGTTCTAAACTAACAAGAATTATAATTGATCCTCAAAATTCTCTCTCTTTTAAAAAAGAAAAGGATTTTGAATTCAAAGATACAATAGTGACCTTATTAATTGACAACTCTGGTTCAATGCGAGGAAGACCAATAACTATTGCAGCATTATGTGCAGACATCTTATCTAGAACATTAGAAAGATGTAATGTTAAAGTGGAAATATTGGGTTTTACTACAAAAAATTGGAAAGGTGGTGAGTCTAGAGAAGAGTGGAATAAAAATGGAAAACCTCAGTATCCGGGACGATTAAACGATTTAAGACATATAATTTATAAAAGTGCAGATTCTAATTGGAGACAATCAAAAAAGAATTTAGGCCTTATGTTGAAGGAAGGGTTACTTAAAGAAAACATAGATGGTGAAGCAATACTTTGGGCGTTTAATAGGCTAAAAAAAAGAAAAGAAGAAAGAAAAATTTTAATGGTAATTTCTGATGGAGCGCCTGTTGATGATTCTACATTATCAGTAAATTCTGGGGACTTTTTAGAAAAACATTTAAAAAAAGTTGTTAAAACTATCCAAGACAATAAAGATTTTGAAATCCTGGCTATAGGTATTGGTCATGATGTGTCCCGTTATTATAAAAAAGCTATCAAAATTACAGATGTTCAAGAGCTTGGGGATGTAATGATAAAACAATTAAGCCAATTATTTGATAATAAAACCAAAAAAGAAACTTATCACTAGATATCTTTCAAAAAAGTATTTTTCCAACTAATTATAACTTCTGCACCAAGTCTTGTTTTTGAGTTTCTGCAAATAACTTTAGCTTTATTTCTTTCTAATAAAGTCTTGCCAATAAAGATACCTAAACCTAAACCGGATTTATTATTGTCTTTATTAGATGAAGTTTTAATATAGGGTTCACCAATTTTCCCTAGAATATCTTTCGGATATCCTCCTCCATCATCCTCAATTGAAATTTCAGTAGTTTCATTATTACTTTTAACAGAAACATATATCTTTTTTTTTGCAAATTTGTTTGCATTACCAATAAAATTTCTAATTCCATATATAATTTCAATTATTTTTGAAATTTTAAAAGAGTTTGCATCTTGACTTAGATTTATTATAAATTCTTTATCTGATATCTCTTTGAAGGATTTAATAATCTCTGAGACATATTCTGAAATAGATAATTCCTGATTTATAAAATCATCTTCTTGAGATGGGTTTAAAGATAATTTTTTCAAAATTTGGCTACATCTTTCTACTTGGCTGACTAATAATTCAATGTCTTTTTTTATATCTTTTTGATCTTTAAATTGTTTGTACATATCTTGTGATATAACTTTTATGGTTGAAAGAGGCGTATTTAGCGAGTGTGCTGCAGCTGCAGCTTGGCCACCAAGAGAGACTAGTTCGTTTTCTTTTGCAATAACTTGCTCTAATTTATCTAAAGCCTCCTTTCTCAATATAGACTCTCTACCAAATGTTATAGCAAAATAATTTAAGAATATTAAGGCTATTATGAGTGAAGTTGGGATTGCGTAATAATAAAAATTATTAACCAAAATTTTATTTGTGCCAGGATAAGTTAATTCAATATGATAAAATGTTAATAAAATTATAGATAAAATTGTTAAACTAATAAGTGTTAAGCTTGCTTTTAAATTAAGATTAGATGAGGAAAAAACGCTTGGAATTATTAAAAATATTGAAAATGGATTAAGAATTCCCCCAGTAAGATAAATTAAAGAACCTAGCTGTAAGATGTCTGCTAATAAAAATATAAATGATGCTCTATTTGATAGAATATTTTTTTGATAAAAATAAACTAAGATTAAATTCGAAATAACTCCCAAAATTATTATTAAATTTGTTAGATAAATATTAAATTGAAATTTAAAAATGAAATAAACAATGTTGATAGTTAAGAATTGTCCAATTATACCTATCCATCTCAAATTAATATAAGTAGATTTATTTAAAGAGTAAATGTTAGAAACAGAAGTTGTTTCCATATAGTTTATACATCTAGGTTATTAATATCAATTGCATTTGATATTATAAATTCTTTTCTAATGCTGACGTCATTACCCATTAAAGTATGTATGATATCTTGGTCTTTTTTTTGATCTTTGGAGTATCTAACCTGTAGAAGATTTCTATTTTCTGGGTCTAGTGTTGTGTTCCATAATTCCTCTGGATTCATTTCACCTAGTCCCTTAAATCTTTGTAAATTTAGTTTAGATTTTTCCTCAGATAGAATTTCCTCATATGCTTTTGAATTTTTTTTTATTTTTTTTAAATTTTTTGAATTATTTGTTAGAAAATTGTCTAATTCTTTTTCATCTTTTATGTAAACGCTTTTTCCAGACTTATTTAATTTAAATAATGGTGGCTGTGCCAAGTAAATGTGACCATTCTCAATTAGTTTATTAAAAGGTTTATTATTAAAAAATGTTAACAATAGTGCTCTAATATGAGAACCATCTACATCAGCATCTGTCATTATTATTATTTTTCCATATCTTAGATCCTCTAAATCAATTTCTTCAGATTTAGGATCTAAACCCAGTGCATTAATTAGGGTGATGATTTCATTCGATGAAATCATTTTAGTTAGCGTTTTTGTTCTCACATCAGAATGATTTCCGTTTTTTTTAGATCCATTTGTCTCAACATAAGTATTTAAGATTTTTCCTCTTAAAGGTAATACTGCTTGAAATTCTCTATTTCTTCCTTGTTTTGCAGATCCACCAGCAGAATCTCCCTCAACTATAAATAACTCTGTTCCATCTCTCTTAGGATTTTGACAGTCAGCTAATTTTCCAGGAAGTCCAGTTAACTCAAGAGCTCCCTTTCTTCTAACACTTTCACGTGCTTTTCTAGCTACATCCCTTGCTTGAGCAGCTTGAATTACTTTAAGTAATACAATTTTAATAACAGCAGGATTTTGATCAAACCACATAGAAAGTTTTTCATTAATAAAAGTTTCTACGATATTTCTAATTTCTGAAGAAACTAATTTATCTTTTGTTTGAGATGAAAATTTTGGATCTGGCATCTTAATTGACAAAAGAGCCGTTAATCCCTCTTTAATATCATCGCCTGATATAGATAATTTATTTTTTTTTAAAACGTTATTGTCACTCACGTATTTATTAACGACTCTAGTTAATGCGCTTCTAAAACCTAATAAATGCGTACCCCCATCTTTTTGATAGATATTATTTGTATAAGCATAGACATCCTCTGAATAAGATGAATTCCACTCCAAAGAGCACTCAATTTCTATTCCATTTTTATTTCCCTCTAAACTTATGGGTTTTTTAAATAGATCGTTGCCATTTTTATTTTTTAGTTTTTCTTTTTTTTGGTTTAAATAATTAATAAATTCATTTAATCCACCATCAAACTTATATTCAAAAACTTTATCCTTTTTTTGGGTTTTATCTATAACTACTAATTTTATGCCTTTATTTAGAAATGCCAGTTCTCGCATTCTTTTTTGAATAATAGAACTTGAGAATTTTGTTGAAGAAAAAATCTCTGTTGACGGTAGAAAAGTAATTCTTGTACCAGTCGTCGTTGATTTCCCAACTTGTTTTAAAGGCGCTTTTGCATCACCATCTTTAAATTCAATATAATATTTTTTATTATCTCTATTTATTTCTAGTTCAAGTTTTTTAGAGAGAGCATTTACTACCGATACACCAACGCCATGCAAGCCACCAGAAACTTTATAAGATTTATGGTCAAATTTACCACCTGCGTGTAATTGAGTCATTATTACTTCAGCAGCCGATTTTTTTTCCCCTTTGTGGATATCTACAGGGATGCCTCTTCCATCATCCGAAACTGTAATAGTACCATCTTTGTTGATCTCAACTTTTATATTTTTGCAATGTCCTGCAAGTGCCTCGTCTATGGAATTGTCTACTACCTCATAAACCATATGATGAAGTCCTGTTCCATCATCAGTATCACCAATATACATGCCTGGTCTTTTTCGAACAGCTTCAAGCCCTTTAAGCACTTTTATAGAGTCTGCTTGATAATTTGTATTTTTAACCATATTTTATATTTTTGATAAAAAAAATATCATATCAATTTTTTATAATAATCAAAACCTAACTATATACGGTGGTCAAATTTTGATTGATATTTAATAATTATAAGATCATTTTATTTTTTTTTTCTTACTTTATAAATTTTGGTCAAAGAACAGCTTTTTTTGATAAAATTATGCAAAGTGAATAAAATTCGAGTTCTTGTGTCAGTTTTTGCTCTGAAGAATTTTCAAAATTGATTTTAAACAGAATCTTTATTTCTATGTATATTGTTTTTTAATGAATATTTGACTGTTTGAAACTTTTAAAATTTTAAATGAATTTTGTATTTCTTTTAAGAATTTATTAATAGAGTAACAAGGATTTTTTGTTATATCTTTATAACATTCCAAGATGTAGTCATCACATATCATAATTCCATTTTTTTTTAGGATTTTCCAAGCATTCACACAATCTTTATAAACTTGTGGGCCAAAATGGTATCCGTCAATATAAATAACATCAAAAAAAGTTTTGTTTTTTTTAAAGAAATAATTACTACTAGACTTGATTTTTTTAACATTCTTAAATGTTAAAATATTAAAATCAAAATTTTTTTCAATTTTAGAAAAGCTTAAATCATCATTATATTCGTCTGTTCCTTCCCAATTATCAACACAGTAAATATGAGCTTCTTTAAAATTTTTAGCAACAAAAATTGAAGAATTACCTTCATATGAGCCAATCTCCAGATACTTAAAATTTTTATCAAATTTTTTTAGATGATAATAAAAATAAAATGAATGTTTAGAAAAATAGTCGTTAGTTATTTTTTTATTTTTTAAAAGATATTGATGAGCTCTTTTATATGAAATTTGTTGTTTTTTATAAAAAAAACTGGTGAATTTACCAAATAAAAAATGACATATTACTAGAAATTTAGATTTATTTTTAAATAAAAAAATTACTTTTTTCATGCATAATGACAGTAAAACAATTACAAAAACTATCTTAACGTTCTTTTTAAAAATATAAAAGATCAAATTAATGGCGGAGAGAGTGGGATTCGAACCCACGAAAGAGTTTCCCCTAAACACGCTTTCCAAGCGTGCGCCTTAAACCGCTCGGCCATCTCTCCTAAGTTTTAATTGTAATCCACGGCTGTTCTAAATATTTAGTATATTTTTTAAACCAAAATGAAAGATATCTTTCAGCTAAATAAGCATACAATCTAGTTTTATCATAGCCAAGCAAATCATTAAATCCAAATACCTTCTCACATCTTTCTAACCACGGAAACAATGATTTAAACCATTTATCTAAAATTTTATGTTTTGAAATGAACATAATGTGTGGGTTAAAGATACTATTTACATTTACATAATTTCTAAAATCTTCTCTATCCTCGTCGTTCAAAACGTCGATTGCTTTATTTAGATTTCCATATCCGTGAAACATATCAAAGTGAAGTAAAATATTGTGCTTTTTTCTATTAAATAAAATTAAAGGATTTTTAATTATATTTCTCCAGCCTCTTTTAAATATTTTACTTCTTTTAGATCCAGTTACAGATATAGATTCACATATTATGCTTTCTACATCTCCTATATTATCAGGAATATGAGTTAATAAATGATCATTGAGATTTTTTACATCAATTATTTGACCAACTGACTCATTTTTAATCCAAAATCTTCTTCTTTGACAAAATCCGATCCATTCACTTTTGGAGAAATTTAACATATTTTTCCAATACCAATAATGAAATGTTAGTTCAGAATAATTTTTTTCTTTGTAAAAAATATTGTCATTATTATCACATCTAAGATAATTTTTTGAAAATTGGCTTCCTCCAACAGCAGCAAGATTATATGGTGTCTTATTGAGATATGGTACATCTTTATTTGTAACACAATACATTTCAATTTTTTGCATACTTAAACATCCTATTTAAATTTTTCTTTTGTCTATTTAAAAAACGTTTTAAAAAATTATACCTTTTATCTCTTTTTGCATGAATTGGAAAATTAATTGCATGATCCCATGTCCTAGAATTGTTTACTTCAGCCCACTCACATTCTGACGCTGAAAGGCTATAAACGTTTCGTTTTTTACATATCAATGAAAATAAACTTTGATCATGTCTATGCTCTATAAAATCTTTATGATTTTTTGACGTAGAAACACTATCATCAATTAATTTGTTAATATTTAATAAACTATTCCATTTATCTAATATTTCTCTGGCAAACTTATTATTTTTGAAAAAAATAGTTCCAGACCAAATTTGTTTAGTTTTCAATATTTCTGAACTATCGCTAATTTTCAAATATTTCCAAACATCCGCTTTTGTATATTGATACTCGTAATATTCTTGAAATTTAAAATTATTGAAGTTTTTAAAATTTGGATTTTTATACTGAAATGTTAAAATACCATTTTTATCACACAGTTTTACGTATTCCTGCAGTCTATTTTTACCTTTTGGATTTAAGTGACATCCTATATCAGAATACTGTAATATAGAGTCTTCTGGTATTTGATCTAATAATTTTTTTATGACGAATGCTTTCCAGCAAGCATAACCATATAGTCTTTTTTGTTTAATCTTGAAAAAATTATCAACCTGTATTTTTTTTTCTGTCGATAAATCGTTATATCCATATATTTTTATTCTTTTATAAATACCCATATTCACAGCTTGTTCTTCAAATCTTACTGCGCTTCTTTTTAAATCAGAGCTAGCAAATGAACAAAGGAATAAATTTTTCATTTAAAATATATTCTAAATTATATAATCCTTAAAAATTTCTTTATTTTTTCTAATATAATCTGGATATGTATTGTTTATTTTAATTTTAATATATTTATGATTTCTACCAAACAAGTCATTTAAATTTTTAATTTTATTTTTAATAGTCTTAACAGATGAAAATGATCTACTTGAAAATTCAGTATGTTGGAATGTTTTGAGTTTCTTGGATATTTTTTTAATTGTATATAAATTATTGAAATGCCATCCACCATTGTTAATTATTTGTATATCTTTTTCAATTCTAAGTCTCCAAAACGGTTTGTCTAAATTTTTTTTTAATATTTTTTTTCTCAAAAAAGTAAAACTTTTTAAATTTTTTTTTTTACAAGCTCTTGTTCCTTCCCATGGGCTTTCGTATTTGTTATAAACATTTAATTTATAAACATAAAATTTTTGCATAAATATTGCATATTTTTTTTTCAATTTTAAATTTTTGATCTTTATTGGATCAGGTATCTCATCTGAGTCAGAATATAAAATTAAATCATCATCTTTTGCATCTTTTAACTTATTAAAAATTTTTTCTCTTTGATATTCCTCAGTTTTCCATAAATTTGTTAAATTTGGAAATTGCTCATTAATAACAATGTGTCTAACCTTGTTCTTAAATTTTTTGTTTAATAACTTAAAATTAATTTTTTTTCTTCTTCCTTTATGATCGTATTTTGATTCACAAACTATAAAATAATCTACAACATTATTTAAAATTTCAAATCTGGAGTTTGTTATCAAGTTTTCATCAAAAAAAGTAATACAATCAAAAATTTTTTTTTTAATCATTATTTTTTTTTATTACTATTAAGCAATTATTAGAAATATTTAATTCATGGTAAATATCTATAATTGAAAAATTATAGTTTAGCTTTTTAAAATAGTTAATGAATTTTTCTTGATCTTTATAATAAACATCCTCAATTATATATGTTCCTTTTGATGAAAGATATTTTATAGAATTTTCAAAAAAGCAAATATTTGCATTAAATTCATGCAAACCATCCTCTAAAATTATATCAAAATTGTCCACTCCAATATCTTTGAACATTTTATCAATTGTAACAGGATTAGTTTGGTCTACATAAAAAGTTTTAATTCTATTTTCATTTTTAAGGATATTCTTATCGATGTCTGCACCGAATATATTTGCATTATAAAAATAATCTCTCCAAGCTTTAAGTGAAGCTAAGGGAATTCCATCTTTACCCATATTGCTAGGTAAATTTACATCATTCGTACCTAGGCCTATTTCCAAAAAATTTTTTACTTCACTTCTTTTATGAAAAAAAATTTCTGAGTAATAATCTGCATAATTATGATGGTTATTTTTACCTCCTTTATCGCTACCATAATGGTTCATCAGATTAGACAGTTTTGGATTAGACGAAAAATTAGAAATATATGTTCTGTTAATATTTTTTATATTTAAAAATTTAATCTTATATTTTAATTTTCTGATGTTTTCTCTAATAAATTTCATGGCTAACGTTCTTTATTAATTTTTAATACACCAATAAAAGCTTCCTGTGGTATTTCTACTCTTCCAAATTGTTTAGCTTTTGCCTTACCTTTTTTTTGTTTTTCTAAAAGTTTCCTTTTTCTATCTAACGCGCCTCCTCCATGGATTTTTGTGAGTACATCTTTTTTAAATCCTTTAATGGTTTCTCTAGCTATTATCTTTCCACCTATTGCAGCTTGAATAGGTATCATAAAATTATGCCTAGGAATTAAATCTTTTAATTTTTCACAAACTTCTCTTCCTATTGTTTGAGCAAAATCTTTGTGAACCATCATTGCAAGTGCATCTACAGGTTCTGAATTAACTAATATTCCAAGTTTAACTAAATCTCCTTCTCTATGTCCTATTATTTCATAATCAAAACTAGCATATCCACTTGTCATTGATTTTAAGCGATCATTAAAATCAAACACAACCTCATTTAATGGTATCTCATAATTGATGACTGCTCTATTACCGGAGTAACTTAAATTTTTTTGTATTCCTCTTTTGCTTTGGCATAATTTCATGATAGAGCCTAGGTATTGATCAGGACTTATTATTGTGGCCTTAATCCATGGTTCCTCTATCATTTTTATTAAAGTTGGATCTGGTAAACTAGATGGATTTTGCAAATCTATAATCTTACCGTTGTTTAAGTGTACTTTATAAACAACTCCAGGGGTTGTGGTTAGCAAATTTATATCAAATTCTCTCTCTAGTCTCTCAGTTATTATTTCTAAATGCAAGAGACCTAAAAATCCACATCTAAACCCTAAGCCTAATGCAGAAGATGACTCTGGATCGTATGAAAAACTTGCATCATTTAATTTTAACTTCGCGAGACCGTCTTTTAATTTTTGGTATTCAGAACTATCAACTGGAAATAAACCACAAAATACAACCGGTTTACTTGGTTTAAAGCCAGGTAAAGCTTCTTTAATAGGATTTAGTGAGTCACAAATAGTATCTCCGACTTTAGTTTCTGAAAGATTTTTTATCCCAGTTATAATAAATCCAATTTCGCCTGAATTTAATTCCTCTACATCTATTGGTTTGGGAGTGAATACTCCAACTTTTTCAACAGTGTATTCTCTATTTGAGGACATCATTTTAATCTTCATATTTTTTTTTATTTTTCCATCAATTACTCTGGCCAAAATAATAACTCCAAGGTAAGAGTCATACCAACTATCCACGAGTAAACATTTTAAATCTTCATCTACTCTTCCTTTTGGAGAAGGCAATACTGAAATTATCTGCTCTAATATTTCTCCGATACCTTCTCCGGTTTTACCTGAACACGGCACTGAGTTTGAAGTTTCAATACCAATAACATCTTCTATCTGTTTTCTTGTTCTTTCAAGGTCTGAGGCAGGCAGATCTACTTTATTTAAAATAGGTATAATTTCATGATTTGTATCTAAGGCCTGATATACATTTGCTAAGGTTTGAGCCTCAACACCCTGGGTACTGTCAACAATTAGTATAGAGCCCTCGCAAGCATATAGAGATCTGCTCACTTCATAACTAAAGTCTACATGCCCGGGGGTATCAATTATATTAAGTATATAATCCTTGCCATCTTTAGATTTATATTTAAGTTTAACTGTTTGAGCTTTGATAGTTATTCCTCTTTCTCTCTCAATATCCATTGAGTCTAAAACTTGCTCTTTCATCTCACGCTCAGTTAATCCCCCACATAACTGAATTATTCTATCTGCGATCGTTGATTTTCCATGATCAATATGTGCAATGATTGCAAAGTTTCTAATATTATCAAGAGTAGACATTTATGATCTTAGTTTTGCACCAATTTTTTCCTCAACAGAATTAACAATTTTGTTTGAAATATCTGTTAAATCGTTTTCATTTAATGTTTTATGGTCAGATTGTATTGTTACTTTTAAGGCTATTGATTTTTTTCCAGGAGGAATATTTTCACCTTCATATACATCAAAAATTTTAATATCTTTTATTAAAGATTTATCAATATCTGATATTACATCCGTTAAATTTTGTGCATTAATATTTTTATCCACTACAAATGCAAAGTCTCTGTCTGATTTTTGATAATCTGAAAAACTAATACTTTCTTTAACCTTATTTGTTCTACTTTTATATTCTACTATATTTTCAAGAAGTAACTCAAAGCCAAATGTTTTTTTTGTAATCTTTGGATGCAGCTCACCAAAATAACCAAGCAATAGATTATATTTTTTTGAATAAATAGATCCAGATATTCCAGGATGATAATAGCTAGGAGTTTTGGCTTCGATTCTAAACTCATCTTTATTAATTCCTAGTTCCGTTAGTGTTTGGATAAAATCTTTTTTTATTTCAAATACATCAATTTCCCCTTGTTGTTTGTCACTAACACTTTGTCTTTTTAGTCCACACACAACTGTTATTTGTTCGCCTGGTTTTTTTCCTGTAAAAACCGGTCCAATTTCAAAAAGTGACTGATCATCAAAACCTCTTTTAGAATTTTTTTCCATATAAAATATTAAATTTGGATATAATGAATTTCTTAAGACATTTAGATCAGAACTGATTGGATTAACAATTTTTATAGTATCTATTTCTTCTTTAAAACTATCGTTTAATTTTTCATCAGTAAATGACCAAGTGACAGTCTCAAAATAACCTTTGGATGCAACTGATCTTTGGGCTAAGTGAAAATGTTTTTGATAAAAATTAAGTGTTGGTTTAATTCTGATTTTTTCAGGTTCAATGGATTTGACATTATCTAATCCCATAATTCTAATAACTTCCTCAACTAAATCAATTTCACCAAAGATATCTGGTCTCCAGGTTGGAACTTTTACCGAAAAAATCTTTCCTTTTTTTTTCAAATTAAAACCTAGTTTTGTTAAAATTTTTAATATTTGATTTGATTTAATATTTATTCCTATTGTTTTAGTTACAATGCTTGGATCAAATTTGATTTCTAATGATTTAAATCTTTTATTTTGTTGGATATCAAATTTAGAAACTTCGCCACCACAAATACTTGTTATTAAATCAGCTGCTGCCTCTAGACCTGACACAACTGAATTAGGATCTATGCCTCTTTCAAATCTAAACTTAGCATCACTATTTAAATCTAAGTTTTTAGCGGTTTTTCTGGTTATTTCAGGATCAAAATAAGCGGACTCAATTAAAATGTTTTTAGTATCTATCTCCGTGCCAGACCTAGTCCCACCAATTATACCACCTAATCCTAGTGGACCGTCGTCATCAGCTATAACGCACATATTTTCCTCTAAAGTATAATTGTTATTATCGAGTGCTTTTAAAATTTCACCTTTTTTTGAATTTCTTATAATGATTCTGTTTTTAATTTTATCTAAATCATAAGCGTGGAGGGGTCTATTTAAATCAAACATTACATAATTTGTAATATCAACGACTGCAGATATTGGTCTTAAACCTAATGCTAAAATTCTATTCTTTAACCAGCCTGGACTCTCTTTATTATTGATATTTCTAATTATGCAACTGCCAAATGCGTAACAAGCTTGATTTTTGTCTTTTTCAATTTTTACTTTTAAATTATGCTTAATTTTTTTATTTAATTTTGTTTTTTTTAATTCTTTTAAATCACCAAAATCACACGCTGCTAGATCTCTAGCTATACCTCTTACCCCCAAACAATCTGGTCTATTTGGTGTAATTGATAGTTCAATTACATTGTCTTTATTAGAATTACCAAAATAAGTTTTGCCAATTTTATTATTATTTTTACTATTTAGCTCAATTATTCCCTCACTTTCATCTGATAATTTCAGTTCAGATTCAGAGCAAAGCATTCCATAAGAAGTTTCACCTCTTATTTTTGAGACCTCTAATTTCATTCCATTTTTTGGGATCACAGAACCAGGCGGAGCATATATAGTTAAAAGACCATCTTTTGCATTTGGTGCTCCACATACAACTTTAACAACTTTATTTTCACCAATATCAACCTCGCATAATTTTAATCTATCTGCATTGGGATGTTTGTTAGCTTTAATAATTTTTGCAATTACAAAATCACTTAATTCATTTTTTATTGGTTCTATCTTTTCTACTTCTAATCCGATATTATTTAATTTATCTATAATTTGAGATTCCTTTTTTTTTGACTTTAGGTGAATATCTAGCCAATCCTTTGTGAATTTCATCTACTTAATCCTCTATAGTTTGTAGGAACATCCAGTGGATCAAAACCATAATAATTCAACCATCTGTAATCACATTCAAAAAAAGATCGAAGATCATTAATTCCATACTTTAACATTGCCAATCTATCAATTCCTATTCCAAAAGCGAAACCTTGGTATATTTTTGAGTTAACTTTGCAATTTTTTAAAACATTTGGATGGACCATTCCACAACCTAAAATTTCAAGCCATTTATCTCCCTCGCCTATTATTATTTTATTGTTTTCAATTCTATAACCAATATCAACTTCTGCAGAAGGTTCGGTGAATGGGAAATGGCTTGGTCTAAATCTCATTTTAATTTTTTTGACCTCAAAAAATTCCTTTATGAAATAATTTAGACAACCTTTTAAATGACCCATATTTATATTTTTATCGATGTGTAATCCCTCTAATTGATGAAACATTGGAGTATGAGTTTGGTCGCTATCACTTCTATATGTTCTTCCTGGAGCTATAATTTTAAAAGGAGGTTTGCCCTTTAACATAGTTCTAACTTGAACTGGGGAAGTATGAGTTCTTAATAGTGTTTTCATATTTTTATCAAGGTAAAATGTGTCGTGCATATCTTTTGCGGGATGATTTTCAGGTGTGTTTAATGCTGTAAAATTATTGTAGTCATTTTCAACATCTGGACCTTCTTCAACGGAAAAACCAATTTCTGAAAATATACAAGAGATTTCATCTATTACTTGTGAAACAGGGTGAATTTTACCAATTTTAAAATCTTTCTCAGGTAAAGTTACATCTATTTTTTCCTTCTCTAATTTTTCATTAAGCTCTTTATTTAAAACTTCGTTTTCTTTAGATCTAATAATATTTTGAAGATCTTGCTTTGCTTTATTTATAGAGGACGCAAAATTCTTTTTTTCATCAGCTGACAAGCTTCCAATCTTTTTAAACTCTTGATTAATAAACCCATTTTTTCCAAAAATTTCTGAACGAATAGTTTCAACTAATTTAACGTCTTGGGTTTGATCTAATTTATTTTTAAATTCTAAAACTTTTTTTTCAAAATCTGACATAATTACAGATTATTTCTTAAACAAATAAAAACAATACCTAAGATTACTTTAGTGCGGCTTGCGCTTTTTTAACAATAGATTTGAATGCTTCAGGATTATCGTAAGCTATTTCAGCAAGAATTTTTCTATCTATTTTTATACCTGATTTATTTAACGCATATATAAATTTTGAATAAGTTAAACCTTCTAATCTTACGCCAGCATTAATCCTTTGGATCCATAATGATTTAAATTCTCTTTTTTTATTTCTTCTGTCTCTGTAAGCGTACTGCATGGATTTTTCCATAGCCTGTCTTGCAACTCGAATAGTATTTTTTCTTCTTCCCCATTGGCCCTTTACCGCTTTTAAAACTTTTTTATGCTTTGCTCTACTTGTTACACCTCGTTTAACTCTTGGCATCTTATTATCCTCTTAAATTATAGGGCATATATGATTTAACTATTTTACTGTCTTGCTTAGACATCACAGTCGTACCCCTTTGTTTTCTAATTTGTGAATTCGTTCTTTTTATCATTCCGTGCCTTTTACCAGCTTGAGGCATAATAACTTTTCCTCTTGCAGAAATTTTAAATCTTTTTTTTGCTGAACTTTTAGTCTTTAGTTTTGGCATAAGTGCGAGGGTTATACAAATATAATAATAAATTTACAAGATATTTATTAAATAGGCTGCATGATCATAATCATTTGTTTACCATCAAATTTTGGTTGGAGTTCAACTTTTCCAAGTTTTTCCATATCTGTTTTAATCTTTTGCATTAGTTCATCGCCTAAATTTGAGTGTTGTAATTCTCTTCCTTTAAATTTTATAGTAAATTTCACTTTGTCTCCTTTTGAAAGAAACTTTTGAGCATTTTTAATCTTAAAGGTATAGTCATGAATTTCAGTAACTGGTCTTAATTTTATTTCTTTTATCTCAATTTTCTTTTGTTTCTTTTTGGCTTTGTTTGCTTTTTTTTGCGCATCATACTTATATTTACCCATATCCATTATTTTACAAACTGGAGGCTTAGCATTCTGAGCTATTTCGATTAAATCTAATCCTTCATTTTTGGCAATTGTAATTGCTTCTTGCGTATTAAGTATTCCTAGATTTTGTCCATCGCTTGAAATAACTTGAACTTCTGCTGAAACAATCCGATTATTGGATCTTGGTCCTTTATGTTTGGTTCTTCTTTGAAAATAATTTTGTTTAAAATCTGGCACTTATAAAGAAGGGGCTTTGTTTAAAGCTTGGTGGGTAGTTATAAATTTTTTCAATTCTATATTTTCCTGTTTATTAGAATCCAATCTTCTAATAGTTACACTGTTAGAGTCAACTTCTTTTTTTCCACATATTAATAAAATTGGTACTTTTGATAACGAATGATCTCTAATTTTATAATTTAAGTTATGATTTTTAAGATCTACCTCTGATGAAAAACCTGCATCGATTAATTGTTTATTTACTTTTTTTGAATACTCGTCGAACTCATCTGAAACAGGTATTACAACAGTTTGTAAAGGACTAATCCAAAATGGAAGTTTGCCGGAATAATTTTCAATTAATATTCCTATAAATCTTTCAAGTGATCCAAATAAAGCTCTATGCAACATGACTGGAACTTTTTTAGAGCCATCTTTCTCTACATATGATGCTCCTAATCTTTCTGGTAAATTAAGATCTACTTGCAACGTTCCACATTGCCAATCTCTACCAATTGCATCTCTTAGAACGAATTCAATTTTTGGACCATAAAAAGCACCCTCACCTTTATTTATACTGTAATCTAGTTTTGTTTCTTTTACTGCTTTCAGCAAAGCTTTTTCAGACTTGTCCCAAACTGCGTCACTACCAACTCTTAGATCTGGTCTATCTGAGTATTTAAGAATAACATTTTTAAAACCCAAATCTTTGTAAATTTCCAGAATTAAATTTGTTATAGAAAGCGATTGTTCTGTTATTTGATCCTCAGTGCAAAAAATATGTGCATCGTCCTGCGTAAAAGCTCTTACCCTTAATAATCCATGTAAAGCACCAGATGGTTCATACCTATGAACTTTTCCAAACTCTGACATTTTAAGCGGAAGGTCTCTGTAGCTTTTCAATCCTTGATTAAATACCTGAACACACCCAGGGCAATTCATTGGTTTAACTGCGAAAATTTTCTCATCTGGGGTTTGTGAAGTATACATATGAGCACCAAATTTTTCCCAATGTCCAGATTTTTCCCATAAAGATCTATCTAATATTTCGGGAGTGTTAATTTCTTTATAACCTGCATCTTGCTGCTTTTTCCTCATATAATTAACTAGCTTTTGAAATAAGTTCCATCCTTTTTCATGCCAAAAAACTGCTCCAGGACTTTCCTCTCTAAAATGAAAAAGATTCATCTCTTTGCCCAATTTTCTGTGATCTCTTTTTTCAGCCTCTTCTAATCTTTTTAAATAATCCTCTAAATCCTTTTTTGATGCCCAAGATGTTCCATAGATTCTTTGTAACATTTCATTTTTTGAATCACCTCTCCAATACGCGCCCGCAACCTTTGTTAGTTTAAAATGTTTACCAATTCTACCAGTCGAAGGTAAATGTGGACCTCTGCAAAGATCATGCCATTTGCCGTGAAAATAAATTGAAATATCCTCACCTTTGGGAATGTCTTGAATAATTTCAGCTTTATAATTTTCTCCCATTTTTTTAAAATGAGTAATTGCTTTGTCTCTTTCCCAAACTTCTCTATAAGTAGTTTCATTCCTGTCAACTATCTCTGACATTTTAGTCTCTATTTTTTTTAAATCAGACTCCGTGAAAGGTTCCTTTCTTGCAAAATCATAATAAAATCCATTTTCTATTGTTGGACCAATTGTGACCTGGGTTCCAGGAAATAACTCTTGCACAGCCATTGCTAAAATATGAGCAGTGTCGTGTCTAATGGTATCTAAACCATCATCATCTTTTGATGTTAAAATTTTTACTTTAGAATCTTTTTCTATTTCGAAACTTAAGTCTTTTAGATTTCCATCAACACTCATTATAAGTGCTTCTTTGGCTAATGACTTACTAATTTTTTCTACAATCTGTTTTCCTGTTACCTTTTCATCAAAAGATAACTTTTTTCCATCTGGTAAAGTTATATTAGGCATTTATTAGTTTTTTATATTCTGAATAAGTTGAAAAACACATTTTTTCAACATTAAATTTTTGTTCAACGTTTTTTCTTCCACTATTTCCCATGGCATTTAGCGTTGTATCATCAGATCTAAAAATATTATCAATTTTTTCACTTAGAGATTTTGGGTCTGCTGACTTAAATAGCAATCCAGTTCTATTATCTATAATAGTCTCTTTAGAACCACCAATATCACTTGCTATAATTGGTCTTTTCATTGATTGAGCCTCTACAGAAACTCTTCCAAAAGCTTCGGGTTCAATTGAGGCAGATATAACTACATTTGCTATGCTATATGCAACAGGCATTGAATTTGCGTGTTCTAAAAAAATAACATCATTATTTAGTCTATGTTGTTCAACCAGTCTTAGTAGTTTTTTTTTATAGGCATCTCTTCCTTGATCTGACCCCAAAATAATGGCTACAAAGTTTTTGTATCCAAAATTGGTTTTTAAAATATTTAAAGATTCTATTAACAACTCTTGACCTTTCCATTCTGTAAGTCGTCCGGGCATAAGAATAATCTTTTTACCTGCTTCGATATTTAATTTTGTAAAAAATTTTGCTCTTTCTTTTTTGTTGATATTATTTGGATCATAATATTCTGTATTAATACCTCTAAATATTACTAAAAATTTTTTCATTTTTGGAACATACTCAGGATAATTTTCTGAAATATGTTTAAATATAAAATTTGAGCCAGCTATTACACAATCTGACTTAAGCATAATTGAATTATAATATTTTTTTAATGATGAATTAAAGTTGTATGTCCCATGGAAGGTAGTAACCAACTTACACCGAGTAATTTTTGCAGCAAAATAACACGACCAAGCAGGTGCCCTACTTCTAACATGGATGATGTTAATTCTAAAAAAAAGAACAATTAATGATAAGATAAAGATATTTAAAATCATTAATATCGGATTTTTACTGTGAACTGGGGTTTTAATTAATTTAACTTTTTTTTTATTTATATATTTAATTAATTTGCCTCCACTAGTTGCAATATAAGATTTGCTTTTTTGTTCACTTAAATAATGCGCCAGGTCATAACACCCTATTTCAGCTCCTCCGTAGTCTAATCTAGGTATTACTTGTAAAACTTTTAATTTAGATGACATATAATATTCTTATATTATCATATTTTGTAATTCTTTATGACTAAATTTAAATTTATAAAATATAAAACAAACAAGAAAATTAGGGTTATATTTAAAGATCCTAAATCTGATATTTTTGTAGTTTTTTTACATGGCTTGAAGTCAGATTTGACTGGTAAGAAACCTAATTATTTAATGAAACAATGTAAAAAAAGGAAAGTTGGTTTTATGGGTCTTGAATACTCTGGTCATGGTAAATCATATGGTAAATTTGAAACAGGAACTATTACTAGTTGGTCTAATGATGTTAAATTCATTATTAAAAAAAAACTATTTAACAAAAAAATAATAATTATAGGATCTAGTTTAGGGGCGTGGTTAGGTTTAATTCAGCTCAAATATTTTAAAAATATAGTAGGTTTTATCGGAATTGGAGCAGCGCCAGAATTTCTGGATAGGTTGATATGGAAAAAATTAAGTAGAAAAAATAAAAATTTGTTACTTAAAAATAAATATTACAATTTAGAAAACGATGACTATTCGTATAAAATTACTTTGAAAATTATTAAAGATGGTCGAAAGAATAAAGTTCTTAATAAAAAAAGTAAATCAAAGTTTCCGGTATATCTTTTACATGGTGAAAAGGATAATGTGGTACCTCAAAGTTTGTCAAAAAAAATATTAAAAGTATTCCCAAATTCAAAGAAAAAATTTATAAAAATAAAAAAAGGAGACCATAGTCTTTCAAGAGTGAAAGACTTAAAAATTTTGAGTAATTATATGGATAAAATAATTAATTATTGCGCTAAACCCTCTTTATAAGAAGGGTAAATAAACTCATAGTTTAACTCTTTTTTTACTTTTTCATTAGAAACCTTTTTTGAATCTCTATAAAAATCCTTTAAAACCCCATCCTCTAGGTCCTCAAAATTTATTTTTGTAGGTAATTCGCATCCTAACAATTTAGATGCATAACTTGCAATCTCAACACTCGATGCTGGTTTGTTGTCGGCAAGATTGAATATTTGATTTTCTTTAATATTTATTAGAGACAGATATAATATTTCAGATATATCCTTAACGTGTATTCTTGAAAAAAAATGATTTTCTTTTACAACTAAAAAACTTTGTTTGTTTTGGAGCCTGCTGACTGCATTATTTTTTTCTGAATAAATACCAGCTAATCTAAATATCTGAATTGGTAATTTTTTCTTTTTTGAAAATTCTATCCACTTATTTTCTATATGTAGTCTGTCAATCCCCATTTTAGTTTTTGGTTTAGTTTCACTTTCTTCATTTACCCATGCGCCGTTATGATCTCCGTATACGCTAGTTGATGACAAGTACAAAATAGATTTAATTTTACTACTTTCGGTTACATGATTAGCAAGATTTTTTAAAAATAAATCGTTTGAATTAATTGGTGGAACAGAAATTAAGATATAATCGTACTCATTTAATTTGTCCAAAATTTTTTTATCATATGTATTTTCTTTGAATTCTAGGTTTTCAAATTCAAAGTCACCCAATTTTTTAATTGACGAGTTTTCTCTAGTTGAAATTGTTAAATTTAAATTTACTTTTTTTTTTAAAAGATTTATTACTAAGTTTTTGGCAACTTGACCATAACCAAAGCATAAAAGATTCATTTATATCCTAACTTGCGAAACTAACAACTTTATTTGAAATCGGATTTTCTAATTTATCAATCATTTCTTTTGGACAAACTTGAATAAAATTTTCTATTTCTTGACCAAAATTATCAATTATTTTTTTTGATAGTAAAGACTCTGTTTCATGCTGATGTTCTGTTATAAGATTTTTTAAAAGAGATTTCCAATAATCTGTCTCAATTTTTTGCCAAATTACTGACTCTGGATTAACTCTTTTATCAAATTCTTTTTTTTTATCGTAAATAAAGGCCATTCCACCTGTCATTCCAGCTCCAAAATTATCACCTGTTTCACCTAAAATTACTATATTACCTCCCGTCATGTACTCACAACCATTTGAATCACAACCCTCAACTACTGCTGTTGCGCCTGAATTTCTAACAGCAAATCTTTCTCCAGCTTGTCCTGCTGCAAATAATTTACCTGAAGTTGCTCCATATAAAACTGTATTACCAATAATAGTATTTTCAAAAGAAATTAGATTGCTTTCTTTTTGAAGTTTTACCACAAGAGTTGCGCCTGAAAGCCCTTTTCCAACATAATCATTTGCATCTCCATTTAATATTAATTTTAAACCTTTAATTCCAAATGCTCCAAATGATTGACCAGCAGAACCTTTAAAATTGATTTTTAAAAAACCGTCATCCAAAGTTTTGTTTTGGAATTTTTTATATAATTCGTAAGATATTCTTGTTCCAACAGCTCTGTCGGTATTTTCAATTAAATACTCATCTTTTAGAGGTGTTTTTGTATCTAAGTTATTTAATATCTCTGGCCAGATTTTTTGATCGACTGTATCAGGAACGTAATTAATTTTAGGATCTTCACAATACCTTTTGTTTTTACCCGGGTCAGCTTTAACAAACAAAGGGTTAAGATCTAGATCATCTAGATTGGGTGAACCTTTGCTTATCTGCCTTAGTAAATCAGTTCTTCCAATTATTTCATTAAGTGTTTTAAATCCTAATTCTGCGAGAATTTCTCTAACCTCTTCAGAGATAAATTTGAATAAATTTACAACTTTATCTGGTGTGCCTGTAAATTTTTTTCTTAACTCGTCATCTTGTGTGCAAACTCCAACAGGACATGTGTTTGAATGACATTGTCTCACCATGATGCAACCCATTGCAACTAATGCGGTTGTGGCTACTCCAAATTCCTCTGCTCCCATCATTGCTGCTATGACTACATCTCTGCCAGTTTTAATTCCTCCATCAGTTCTTAAAGTCACTTGATGTCTTAAGTTATTTAAAGTTAAAACTTGGTTTGCTTCTGTTAATCCCATCTCCCATGGTATACCAACATATTTAACACTTGTTTGCGGTGTTGCTCCAGTCCCTCCGTTATGACCAGAAATAAGTATAATATCAGCTTTTGCTTTAGCTACACCTGCTGCAATTGTGCCAATTCCTGAAGATGCAACAAGTTTTACTCCGACTCTAGCTTTTGGATTAATTTGTTTTAGATCGTAAATAAGCTGGGCTAAATCTTCTATTGAGTAAATGTCGTGGTGCGGGGGTGGAGAAATTAAAGTAACTCCTGGAGTTGAGTGTCTAAGTCTTGCAATTTCTTTTGTAACTTTAAATCCAGGTAGTTGTCCTCCTTCACCAGGTTTTGCGCCTTGAGCAATTTTTATCTCAATTTCGTTGCAATTATTTAAGTAATCAATTGTTACCCCAAATCTAGCTGAAGCAACTTGTTTTACACGTGAATTAGCACTGTCTCCATTTTCCATTTTTTTAAATCGGGAAGCGTCTTCTCCACCCTCTCCACTGCATGATGCCCCTTTAATTCTGTTCATGCCAATAGCAAGTGTTTCATGAGCTTCTTTTGATAAGGCGCCATGAGACATACTTCCGCTGCCAAATCTTTTTTGTATGTCTTCAACTGACTCTACCAAGTCTATAGATATTGGGCTTCTTTTTTTAAAATCGATTAAGTCTCTTAAATTTATAGGTGGTAAGTCATGTATACCTTTTGAATATTTTTTATATAAATCGTAAGAGCCTGCAGTCACAGCTGATTGAAGCAAGTGTATTAATTTACCTTGATACTGATGTGTTTCTCCATTTTTTCTGTATCTATAAATTCCTCCAATAGGTAATACATTATTTTCATTATTAAACGCTTCTTCGTGTATCTTTCTAACTTTTTTTTCAATACCTGTTAATCCAATTCCTGAAATTTTAGATAAAACACCAGGGAAAAATTCTCTTACGATTGTCCTACTTAGACCAACAGTTTCAAAATTACATCCACCTCTGTAAGAGCTTATTACCGAAATACCCATCTTCGACATGATTTTTAAAAGACCTAAATTTACTGATTTTACATATCTTTCAACACACTCTTCATACAGGAATTTGCCAAATAATTTTTTTTCAAATCTCTGATATAAACTATCTAGGGCTAAATAAGGATTTACTGTAGTTGCACCCACTCCTATTAAAGTGGCAAATGAATGTGTATCAAGAGCTTCTCCAGTCTGTACATTTATGGAAACATAGCCTCTCAATTTCATTTTTGTTAAATGAGTATGAACAGCACCAACGCATAAAAGCATTGGAACTGGACAGTTTTCTTTAGAAACATTTTTATCGCTTAGTATTATCTGGGTTACCCCTTGTCTTACATAAATTTCAGCCTCTTGTTTAATAGAATTTAGTTTTGTTTGAATATCTTCATCAAATTTAAAAGTGCAGTCTATAGTTTTATTATTCTTATCAAAAAAACTAACGAATTTTTCAAATTGATTATTTGTTAGTATAGGGCTGTTCAAAACGTAAATATTTTCCTCTGTTAAATTGTTAAAATCCAAAATATTACCCAAATTTCCAAATCTGGTTTTTAAACTCATAACTTTATTTTCTCTTAGTGAGTCAATTGGAGGATTGGTAACTTGACTAAAATTTTGTCTAAAAAAATGGTAAAGTGGTCTGTATTTATTTGATAAGACTGCAAGTGGAGTGTCATCTCCCATTGAGCCTGTCGCCTCTTTAGCATCTTCTGCCATTGGATGAAGTATTAATTCTAAATCCTCTAAGCTATATCCAAAGCAATGTTGGAGTTTTCTTAAACTATCTCCTGAAAATATGTTTTTTTCGTTTTTAATAGGTAGTTTTTTGTCTAAATCGATAATTTGGTTATTGAAATGTTTATATTCTTTAGCGAGATAATTTTTAATATCTTTATTATTAAAGACTTTTCCTTTTTCTATTCTAACGCCTAAGATTTCTCCTGGCCCTAATCTTCCTTTAGATATAATTTTTTTCTCATTAAGCTCTATCATTCCAGTTTCAGATCCAGCAAAAAGAAGATTATCTTTTGTCAATGTGTATCTCATAGGTCTTAAACCGTTTCGGTCGGTTGCTACAATTACCCATTCATTGTCAGTAGCTGCGATAGCCGCAGGTCCATCCCATGGTTCCATTGTACTATTTAAAAAATTAAATAACTTTTGGTGGTCAGCAGGTAATATTTTACTTTTTTTTGACCAGGCATCTGGTATCAGCATTAACTTTGCTAAAGGAGCTGGTTGTCCAGAAATATTAAGTATTTCGAAAACATTATCTAATGAAGCAGAGTCTGAGTTACCACTTGGTATTACTGGTTTTAAATTTTCCATATCTTTAAATATGGGGCTAAACATTTCTTCTTCATGGACTCTCATCCAATTAATATTACCTTTTAATGTATTTATCTCTCCATTATGAGCTAAAGCTCTAAATGGTTGAGCTAGGTCCCAACTAGGTGCTGTGTTTGTAGAAAAACGTTGGTGAAAAATTGCATATCTAGATGTAAATCTCTCATCTTTTAAATCCAAATAAAAGTCCGATAAAGCTTCAGCAAGAAACATTCCTTTGTAGATAATTGATTTGGAGCTAAATGAACAAATATAAAAGTCATTTAAATTTGCCTCTAAAATTTTCTTTTCGATTTTTCTTCTAGCTTCATAAAGTTTTATTTCTAATTTTTTACCTTTCTCTACTTCAGTATTATGTTTAAAAAGCACTTGGGTGATTTCAGGTCTATTTGACTCTGCTGTTTCACCCAACACTGATGGATCAACTGGAACTTGTCTCCATCCGTAAATATTAAAGTTACTTTTTGTTAATTCGCTCTCAACAATTGATCTACATTCCTCCTGTGCTGAATAATTATTTCTTGGTAAAAAAAGCATTCCTACGCAAACCTCAGAGTCGTCATGCTTATGTCCAGTAGCCTCTATTTTTTCAATAAAGAAATCAGAGGGAATTTCTATATGAATACCAGCTCCATCACCTGTTTTTCCATCTGCATCAATCGCTCCTCTATGCCAAACAGCTTTTAAAGCTTGAATGCCATACTCAACAACTTTTCTAGATTTTTTTCCATCAGTTGATGCAACTAAACCAACGCCACAAGCGTCATGCTCCATAGATTCATGGTAAACTCCTGATTTTTTTAGTAAATCTAAATTTTTTTTTCTTAATTTGTTCATGCCACTTTTAAATCCTGTTCTCTTTTTGACTTTAGTAATTTATCGATACTCTCCGCTACGTCTCTACCATCTTTAATGGCCCAAACTACAAGTGAGGCACCTCTTACAATATCACCTGCAGCAAAAACTCCTTTTAAATTAGTTTCCATTGTATCAAAATCAATCTTAATTGTTCCCCACTTTGAAACTTGAAGATCTTTTTCGTCAAATAATTTAGGTAAATCCTCGGGATCAAATCCTAAGGATTTTATAACAATATCAGTCTCAATTTCATATTCAGATCCTTCATCAATAATTGGCTTTCTCCTTCCACCATCATCAGGATCACCTAGTTTCATTTTATTTACTAAAACTTTTTCAACTTTATTATTTCCAATAAACTCTTTTGGACCACTTAACCAAACAAATTCAACACCTTCTTCTTCTGCATTAGCAACCTCCCTTGCAGACCCTGGCATATTTTCTTTGTCTCTTCTATAAAGGCATTTTACAGATTTAGCTTTTTGTCTAACGGCAGTTCTGACACAATCCATCGCTGTATCACCACCGCCGATAACTACTACATTCTTATCTTTTGCATTTAAAGTTCCGTTCTCAAAGTTCTCAACTTTATCACCTAAACCTTTTTTATTTGATGTTGTTAAAAATTCCATTGCTGGAAATATATTTCCAAGATCACTACCTTTAATATCTATTTCTCTAGGTTTATAAACACCTGTAGCAATAAGTATTGCGTCGTGCTCTTTTTTTAATTCATCTAAAGTTGCATCTTTTCCAACTTCAAAATTTAATTTAAAATTTATTCCACCATCTTTTAAAAGTTTAATTCTTCTTTCAACAACTTCCTTTTCAAGTTTAAAATTAGGTATTCCATAAATTAACAAACCTCCTGCACGGTCATAACGATCGTAAACAGTTATTTTGTAACCCTTCTTTCTTAGTTGTTCGGCGCAAGCTAAGCCCGCTGGTCCTGATCCTATTATTCCAATACTTTGATTTAATTCTTTTTCTATTTTGATTGGTTTTACCCAACCATTTGCCCAAGCATTATCTGTGATAAATTTTTCTACAGATCCTATTGTAACTGTGCCGTGACCAGATTGTTCTATTACGCAATTTCCTTCACATAATCTGTCTTGAGGACAAATTCTACCACAAACCTCGGGCATGTTATTTGTGCTTTGAGCTAAATTATAAGCCTCTTCAAGTCGACCCTCAGCTGTTAACTTGAGCCAATCGGGTATGTTATTACTTAAAGGACAATGTACTTGGCAAAATGGAACTCCGCATTGAGAACATCGGCTAGACTGTTCTTGAGCTTTTCCATGAATAAATTCTTTATAGATCTCATTAAAATCCTCCTTCCTATTATCGGTATCTCTTTTAGGTGGATTTTGCTGACCTATATTTACGAATTTGAGCATTTTTTCTGACATAATCGATCGCCCTTATACAATAAGCGATTGAGTATATAAATCAAAATTGGGACATAATAATTGACCTAAATTTTCAAAAAAGTAAGAAAATTAGGCATTAATTCATATTTTGCATAGCAAGTATGCATACATCTTATTGCTATAATTTTGAAATATCTTAAGAAAATAAGATGTTGTTTGATTACTACGAAATTTTGATTCTTTCATTAATTCAAGGAATTTCAGAATTTATACCAGTAAGTTCATCCGCACATCTTTATATAATTTCAGAATTATTTGATTTTAAAAATCAATCATTAATGATTGATGTTGGAATGCATTTAGGGTCTCTTTTAGCAGTTCTATTCTATTTCAGACAAGACTTCTTAAATATTCTTAAAAATAAACAAATTTTAAATTTAATTGTAATTGGTTCTATTCCTCTAATTATAGCTGGCTTTATAATTTATACGACAGGTTTAATAGATTATGTAAGAAACCTAAAACTGCTTGCTTGGTTATCGTTAATTTTCGCAATAGTGCTTTATTTTGCTGATAAAGTTAAAGTAACAAAAAAAATAGATACTGATTTGAATTTAAAAACAATATTAATTATTGGACTGTTCCAAATCGCTTCTCTTTTTCCTGGAGTAAGTAGATCTGGAATAGTGATAACAGCAGGAAGGTTTTTGAATTTTGATAGATATGATGCTACTAAAATATCTTTTTACTTATCTGTACCAGCAATAGCTGGCGCAAGTTTTTTAAGTTTGAAAGATGTATTTACAAACGAAGCAACTTTTAATTCACTAATAATATTATCTGTATTCTTATCTTTTATTTTTTCTTATATCACAATTAAATATTTTTTGATCTTCATAAAAAATTTTAATTTTAATTTATTTATAATTTATAGAATTATTTTATCTTTATTTATTTTTTATATTATTTATAGCTAGCCTTTTTAATTTCTGGAAGTAACTGCGATAATAGAACTCCAATTAAAATAAAAATACATCCAAGAATGTTATTTATATTTAAAACTTGACTTAAAATTAACCAAGCGGCCATAGCAGCAAAGACACCCTCTAAAGAATATATTATAGCTGCAGGAGCAGGATTAATATTCTTTTGAGCATAAATTTGTAAAACAAATGCAAACCCACCTGATAAAACTCCTGCATAAAGGATTTCATATTTTTCAGAGAGTATTTTTTGTATGTTTATTTCCTCAACATAGAGACTAATTAACAAAGAGAGCACAGATACAATAAAAGTTTGGACTAAACCAACAGTAATTGGCAGCTCAAAGCTTTTTACAAGTTCACCTATAAAAATAATATGTAGAGCCCAAAAGAAGGCACAAAAAATAACTAACATGTCTCCTTTTCTCACAGTAGCATCGTAAAAATTAGTCAATAAATATCCACCAATTACACACAAAACTACAGAGGGATAAACACTCCAATGAACTTTTCTTTTAAATAAAATAAGAACTACAAAGGGAACCATTGGAACATAAAAAATTGTGAAAAATGCTGCATTAGCAATATCTGTGTATAAGAGCGCTACTTGTTGAAGTGCAGTTCCTAAAAAAAGAAAAATACCAATTGAAAATGATAAATATATAAATTTTTTTTTATCTTTATTAAACTCAGATGCAAAATTTTTTTTTTCTATCAATAAAAAAATAGGTAATAAAGCAAGGAAGCCAACCATAAATCTTACACCATTAAAAGTGTAAGGCCCTATGTTATCCATACCTGTGTCTTGTGCAATAAAAGTTGTTCCCCAAATAAAACAACAAAGTAGTGCACTTGCTAAAGAAGCTTTTTTTGTCATTAAATTATAATGATAATTTATAAGCGAAATTTTGCCCAAGGTTATCTTTTAATTCGTTACAAAACCTTGCTGCATCTGCACCATTAACTACTCTGTGATCATAAGACAAAGATAATGGTAGCATTAAATTTTTGCTTCGTTCCACTATTTTACCAATACCTAATATTGCAACTTCAGGAGGGTTAATAATTGGTGTAAAAAAAGTTCCACCAATACCTCCTAAACTTGTAATTGTCATAGAGCCTCCAAAAAATTCCTTTTTATCAATTTTTAAATTTCTACACTTTTCACTTATATCCTTAAGTTCAATTGATAAGTCTTCTATCTTTTTGTTATCTGCATTTCTTATTTTTGGTACCATCAGACCATGTTCTGTATCAACTGCTATACCTATGTGAAAGTATTTTTTTAATATTAGCTCATAGTTTTCTTCGTCTTTTAAAGAACAATTAAAATTTGGAAATTTTTTTAAACTATTTACTAAAGCTTTAATAATAAAAGCCAAAGGCGTTATTTTTTTCTTCTCTCCAGTGTAATTATCTTTTAAATTTTTTCTAAAATTTTCTAGTTCGGTTACATCGGCTTCATCATGATGTGTCACATGTGGAATTGTTCGCCAAGACTCAGATAAATTCGGTGCTGCCAATCTTTTTATTCGTGGCATTTGTGTTATTTCTATTTCGCCAAACTCGCTGTGATCAAACTCTAATTTTTTTTTTTCGTTTTTTATTGATTTCTTTGGAATGTTTTCTTGTTGATTAATTTGATTTTTTATAAAATTTCGGACATCTGTTTCAGTAATTCTACCATTTCTTTCTGTACCTTTTAATTGAGAAATGTCTGCCCCTAGTTGTCTTGCAAACTTTCTTACCTTTGGGCTTGCATGTATAATTTGGTTCATTTTTTATAACTTAGTTGGCATCGGTTTATTTTTATCAATATTGTATTTTTTAATTGCCTCTTCAGCATATTTTGATGCGATCAACTGCTCTTTTGAAAGAACGCTCAAAGCATAAGTAACAATATATTTTTTATCAACTTCAAAAAAGTTTCTTAAACTTTTTCTAGTATCGCTTCTGCCATATCCGTCAGTGCCTAAGGAATAAAAATTTTTTTTTGTATAAGGCCTAATTTGATCTGAGTAAATTCTCATATAATCGGATGCAGCTAGAACAGGTCCTTCAGAATTTTTCAAACATTTTTCTAAAAATGTCTCCTTTGGAGGGTCATTTGGATGAAGCAAATTATGTCTTTCAATCTCAATTCCGTCTTTTCTTAATTCGTTAAAACTCGTTACACTCCAAACATCAGCATCAATTTTATAATCTTTTTCTAAAATGTCAGATGCTTCCATCATTTCCCTTAAAATTGCGCCTGATCCTAGTAAAGTGATTTTTGTTTTTTTATTAATATTTTTTGACTTTATTTTATACATCCCTTTTAATATTGCCTCTTCTATGCCTTTTTCATTTGGAATAGCTGGATGCGGGTAATTTTCGTTTAATGTTGTTATATAATAAAAAACATTTTCTTTTTTTTCATGCATTCTTTTTAAACCTTCTCTGAAAATTACAGCAAGTTCATAAGCAAATGTTGGATCGTAAGAAACACAATTTGGAATAGTTGATGCAATTAAATGGCTATGTCCATCTTGATGCTGTAAACCCTCTCCTGCCAAAGTTGTTTTTCCAGATGTGGCACCAATTAAAAAACCTCTTGTTTGACTATCTCCAGCGGCGTATGCAAAGTCACCAACTCTTTGAAAACCAAACATCGAATAAAACAAATAAATAGGTATCATTTCAATATCATGATTTGTGTAAGCTGTTCCTGCTGCAATCCAAGATGACATCGAACCTGCTTCAGTAATTCCTTCCTCCAATACTTGTCCTTTTTTATCCTCTCTATATGTAAATAGTTGTTCTGAGTCCACTGGTTCGTACTTTTGGCCTTCATGAGCATAAATACCAATTTTTTGAAAAAATCCCTCCATTCCGAAAGTTCTTGCCTCATCGGGAATGATTGGTACTAATCTTGGAGAAACATTTTTATCTCTTAACAAGTTAGTTAACATTCTAACAAGTGCCATCGTGGTTGACATTTCCTTTGAACCAGTCGATTGTTTTAAAACTTCAAAAATATCCTTAGGTGGAGCTTTTATTGGCTTAGCAAAAGTGGATCTCTCGGGTATATTCCCACCAAGTTTCATTCTTCTGCCTTTTAAATATTTAATTTCTTCCGAATTTTCATCTGGCTTATAATATTGAATATTTTTTACTTGTTCATCTGTTAGAGGAACATCAAATCTGTCTCTGTAATACATTAAATCTTTAACATCCAATTTTTTTTGCTGGTGTGTTGTATTTATACTTTCACCAGATTTTCCCATTCCATAACCTTTAATTGTTTTTGCTATAATAACTGTTGGACGTCCCTTAGTATTTACAGCTTGGTGATAAGCTGCATAAACTTTGTGTGGATCATGACCGCCTCTATTAAGTCTCCATATATCCTGGTCTGTCATACTTGATACCATATCTTTTAGTTCTTTATATTTTCCAAAAAATTTTTCTCTGACGTATGCTCCACCTTTGGCTTTAAAAGCCTGGTACTCCCCATCGACTGCTTCGTTCATTCTTTTTACTAGAATACCTTTTTTATCATTTGCTAATAATTGGTCCCAGTAAGAACCCCAAATAACTTTTATAACATTCCATCCAGCCCCTCTAAATATTCCCTCTAACTCTTGAATAATTTTACCATTACCTCTTACTGGACCATCTAATCTTTGAAGATTACAATTTACCACAAATATTAAATTATCTAAATTTTCTCTAGCCGCTAATCCTATAGCTCCAAGAGATTCTGGTTCATCCATTTCGCCATCACCCAAAAACGCCCAAACCTTTCGACTTTCATCTTTGATTAAACCTCTATTGATAAGATATTTCATGAACCTTGCTTGATAGATTGCGAGCATTGGACCAAGACCCATAGATACTGTAGTAAATTGCCAGTACTCTGGCATCAGCCATGGATGTGGATAAGATGATAGGCCACCTGGTTTAACTTCTTGTCTAAAATTATCTAATTGTTTTTCACTCAATCTACCTTCAAGATAAGACCTCGCATAAATTCCTGGAGCACTATGACCTTGAAAATATATTAAATCTCCACCAAACTTATTATTTTTTGCTCTCCAAAAATGGTTCATTCCAACATCGTATAAAGTTGCGGCTGAAGCGAAAGTTCCAATGTGTCCACCTAATTCTGGGTTTTTTTTATTAGCTCTTACAACCATAGCTGCTGCGTTCCATCTAATTAGAGATCTAATTTTTCTCTCTATATTTTGATCACCAGGTAATTTTTTTTCTTCCTCAGGAGGTATTGTATTAATATACGGAGTATTTCTAGACATTACTAATCCAGAACCTTCTCTGTATGAGTGCTCTATTAATTGTCTAATTATATATTGTGCCCGTTCTTTACCATCGCTATTAAGTACTGCAGATAATGACTCAAGCCACTCTTTAGTCTCACTAGGATCTATATCATTTGTATCTGAAACAATCTCAATTTTTGAATTTTCTAGTTTAGAAGTTTTTTTAGTCTCAGAAATTTCTTGTCTGAAAATTTTTGGTTCTTCAATTTTTTGTATTTTTTCTGCATCACTTATAATTTTTTCTGTATCTTTTGGTATTTCCGTATCTTTTTTAACTTCCTTAACTTCCTCGATTTTTTTACTTCCGCCCTCTACAGAAATTGAAACTAATTTATCACCTTTTGAAACTTTATCCCCTATCTTGACTGATATGCTTTCTATAACCCCTTCCTCTGTTGATGGTACTTCAACACTAGATTTATCACTTTCTAATGTTACTATTGGATCATTAATAGAAATTTTTTGGCCTTGTTTTACTAACAGCTCTATAATCTCAACGTTTTCAAAATCACCGATATCAGGTACTAAAAGATCTTTTTTCATTATTTGAAGCTATATTTATAACATATTTATATCTTTTTTTTGACATCCTTAAATATGAAAGTGTTTAAATGATTAATTTATTAAAAAAATTATTACTAAAAAGAGATAATAGCAAAAAATTTGACGCAAGAGTATGGATACAATTGGCGCTATTAAATAAGAATTTAAAATCTTTAAAACATTAATCGCGAGCAATACACATAGAGATACCCATACCACCACCTATACAAAGAGTAACCAACCCTTTTTTATTATCTCTTTTGATCATTTCATGAATTAATGTGACTATCAATCTTGCGCCTGATGCTCCGATTGGATGACCTATAGCAATTGCACCTCCATTAACATTTAGTTTTTCTTTAGGGACTTTGAGTTCTTTAACAACAGCAAGTGTTTGTGCAGCAAAAGCTTCATTGCACTCTATTAAATCTAAATCATTTATACTCCAACCAGCAATTTCAAGAGCTTTTGTAGAGGACGGAATTGGTCCCAAACCCATTAATGTTGGATCAACTCCAGAAGTTGCCCAAGAAACAATTTTTGCTTGGATATCTAAATTTTTTTTCTCAGCTAAATCTCTTGTTGTAAGTAAGACGCCAGCTGCACCATCGTTTATACCAGATGAGTTACCAGCAGTAACAGTACCATATTTTTTAAAAGCAGGTTTTAACTTTTTAAGATTTTCAATATTTAAATTAAACCTTGGGTGTTCATCTTGATTATTATCAATTATTTCATTTAAAAATCTTTTACTTTTGATTGAACTTTCAGTTTTAGATTGTGAGTCTAGAGCAAAATGATCTTGTTCATCTCTTGAAATATTAAATTTCTCTGCAACATTTTCTGCAGTTACACCCATATGGTAATTGTTAAAAGCATCTATTAAACCATTTGTTAACATTTCTTTCTCATCTGAATTTGACATACTTTCTTGCCCGCCAGTGATAACAAATTTTGATGAGCCCATAGAAATTGACTGGTATCCTAAAACAATAGCTCTTAGTCCTGATCCACAAACTTGATTAATATTAAAAGCAGTTTTCTCTTTAGGGATTCCAGATTTTATTAAGGCTTGTCTTGCAGGATTTTGTCCTCCTAAACTTGGTAAAACTTGGCCAAGTATGACTTCATCTATCTCTAACGGATCTACGTTGGTTTTTTTTAAAATACCTTTTATAACGATTGAGCCTAATTCATGGGCTTGAAGTTTCTTGTGAATGCCTCCAAATTTGCCCACTGATGTTCTCAAGGCAGATGTTAAAACTATATCTTTAGAATTTTTTGACATTACGATAGAATAAACTTAAATTTAAAAATTACATTAAAATATAGATGATTTATGTTAATTTATTAGCGCCTGTAGCTCAATTGGATAGAGCGCTTGGCTACGGACCAGGAGGTTCTGGGTTCGACTCCTAGCAGGCGCACCAATTTTATGAAAATTTCCTTACAGAACAGTGTGATAGTTTTTTTTGCAATTGTATTTTTATTTTTGTTGTTACTAACTGTAATTCTTTAATTTTATATGAAACAAGATTTTGAACAAATTAGTAGAGTATCTGGATTTATGCACCACAATGGTGGTCTTTATTTTAGAGAAATTTCTGGAAATGAATATGAATTTAAAGCTACAATTAAGGAGTTTCATTTAAATAAACGAGAAATTACCCATGGTGGTTTTATTTGCTCATTAATAGACGCTGGAGCAGGAACTGCTGTGCATAGAACAACTAATCAAAAATCTTGTGTGACCGTATCGCTTGATATCAAATTTATAGCACCGTCAAGGAAAGATGATGAGTTGATTGGAAATGTACAAATACTTAAAAAACTAAAAGTATGGTATTCGTTAATTGTACCCTTAAAAAAAAAGATCAATTAATTGCCTCTGCAACAGGGGTTTGGAAAGTGATTAGGAAAATATGATTGGAATTTTAGGTGGTATGGGAACCCAGGCAGGGTTGGATTTTTGTAATAAAATTGCAGTTTTAAATAGAGGCAAAAAAGACCAACAATATCCTAAATTTATATTATTTAATAAATCTGATACTCCAAAAAGACCAGAGAATTTAAAAAGATATTTTAATGTTCTTGATGAGCTTGTTAAAGGTTGTCGATTACTTCAGAAAAATAATTGTAAGTTTATTGTAATGCCATGTAACACAGCACATTACTGGTATAATGATTTACAAAGAAAAATAAAAATTCCAATAATTAGTATGCCTAAAGAAGTTTTTCTTCATACTAAGAAAACATGTAAAAAAAATTGTAAAATTGGATTATTAGCAACCGAAGCCACTATAAATACAAAGATTTATCATAACTATTTATCTAGAAATTTTGAATTAGTTACACCAACTAAGAATTTACAAAAAAAATGCGTCAATAAAGCTATCCAGCTAGTTAAATCTGGTAAGGTTAAAGAAGCTGAAAAAATCATTGGTCCTGCTGTAAGATATTTAATTAAAATTAGGTGTAAGAAAATTATTCTAGGATGTACAGAAATACCAATTGCAATTTTTGCATATAAGTCTTTCAAAAAAGCTAAGAAATCAAAAATATTTATAGATCCTAATTTGTTATTAGCAAACGTATGTATGAGAAAATATAAAGGTATTAAAATTTAAATTAATTATAAAACATATGAAAATGAGAACTTTTTTTTCTTCGATTCGGTCATGTTTTAGACCATTTTTGTTCTTGCTTGGTAACAACATATAGTAGGTAAAAATTTTGACACACAAATAATAGAAATGAAAAAAAATAAAATTACAGCAGTTCTAGGTCCGACAAATACTGGAAAAACTTTTTTAGCAATTGAAACGATGCTTTCATTTGATACTGGAATGATGGGTTTTCCATTAAGATTATTAGCAAGAGAAGTTTATGACAAAGTAATTAAAAAAGTTGACCCAAATAAAGTCGCTCTGATCACAGGAGAGGAAAAAATAATACCCGCTAATGCTAAGTATTATTTTTGCACCGTAGAATCTATGCCGGTTGATAAGATTTTGGAGTTTGTTGGAATAGATGAAATACAAATGTGTAGTGATCACGAAAGAGGCCATATATTTACAGATAGATTACTAAATTTGAGGGGAGAAAAGCTAACAATGTTTATGGGCTCAAACTCCATGAGAAATATAATTGAAAAATTAGAGGAGGATATTGAATATATTGATAGAAAAAGACTTTCTAAATTAACTTACTCGGGTCACAAGAAAATATCTAGAATTGAGAGAAAAAGTGCAATAATTGCTTTTTCGGCTGAGGAAGTTTACGCAATTGCAGAACTAATAAGAAGACAAAAAGGTGGTGCTGCAATAGTAATGGGGTCATTAAGCCCTAAAACTCGAAACTCACAAGTAAGTTTATACCAGTCAGGTGATGTTGATTATTTAGTAGCTACTGATGCAATTGGGATGGGTATTAACATGGATTTAAATAATGTTTATTTTTCTAATCTAAAAAAATTTGATGGTAAAAAATTAAGAAGATTAAAACTTTCAGAAATATCCCAAATAGCAGGTAGAGCTGGCAGATATTTAAATGATGGATCGTTTGGAATAACTGGAGATTGCGGAGAAATAAGTGCAGAAGAAATAGAATTACTAGAGAACCATAAAATAGATGAAATACATACAATTTTTTGGAGGAATCCAAATTTAAATTTTAAAAGTGGAGACAAGTTAATTAAATCTTTAGAGGAAAGACCTAGTAAAAGTTGGTTGAGAAAAGCATCAGAGTGCGAGGATGAAAAAGTATTAAAATATATTTTAAAAGATACAGAGAAACTTCAAATATTTAATAATGAAAATGAACTAAAATTACTTTGGGAATGTTGTCAAATACCTGACTTTGTAAAAAAAACTTATGGAAACCATTTGGAAGTTGTTGGTAAAGTATTTAATTTTTTAAGAGAGACTCCGGGAAAAATAACAAGTAAATTTATGAAACAACAATTATCTATATTAGATAAATTAGATGGTAATGTAGACTCTGTTTCAAATAGGATTGCAAATGTGAGAACATGGTCGTATGTAGCCAATAAAAATGGTTGGGTAGAAAATCAAGATTATTGGGTGGAGAGAACTAAATTTCTTGAAGATAGACTATCTGATCGATTACACGAAGAACTTACAAAAAGTTTTATAGATAAACGAGCAAGTGTTCTAGCCAAAGGTTTAAAGCAAGATATAATTTTTGAAACTGAAATAGTAGATAATGAAAAAGTCATGATTAATAATCAATTTATTGGAAATTTAAAAGGTCTAAAACTTGAACTTGATTTTAAAATTGGAGACTTAGATTCTGATATAAAATCATTAAAAAAGGCCTCAAGACAAAATGTTGGTCCTGAAATACTAGAGAGAATTAATCAAATAATTAAAACAAAAAATATTGAATTAAAAAAAGATCTTAAAATTTATTGGAATAATTTTCCTATAGCTTATTTAACTAAAGGTAATGATTACTTAAAACCTGAAATAAACGCAATTGTAGATGATGTTGTAGAAACCGAGGATAAAAATAAATTACAAAATTTTTTAAAAGAATGGTTGAATAAAAAAATTAATATTGAACTTGGTAGTTTGATAAAATTAAAAGATATAAAATCATCTAATTCTTCAACAAGAGCTTTATCTTACATGTTGTATGAAAACAATGGTGTTTTGAAAAGAGATAATATCGAAAAATTGTTAAAAGAAATTGATCAAACAGAGAGGAAAATTTTAAGAGATCAGGGAGTAAAATTTGGAAGGTATCATATATTTTTATACAAACTATTAAAACCAAGCATTGTTTCATTAAGATTAATTTTATGGAAAAATTACAACGAAAAAAATTATAATCTAGAACCACCGACTTTTGGATTAAATTTTTTAAGCGATAAAAAATTTTCCAACAAAAACTTTATGTTGCTATGTGGCTTTGAAAAGTTCGATGATTATTTTGTTCGTATAGATATCTTAGAAAGATTATTTTTAGAAATAATAAGTTCAGGTAATACAAAAGGTGATAAAATTGAACTTGTGCCTAAAATGTTAAATCTTTTAGGTTGTAGCAAAGAAAATTTTCTGAAATTAATAAAGAAAATGAATTACAATGTGTCACTTGAAAATGACAAATATTTTTTTAAATATAGCCCTAGTAAAAAAATAAATAAACTAACTAAGAACAAATTTCAAAGTGATAACCCATTTGCTGCTTTGAAACAGTTGAATATAAAATGATACTTAAATTTTTTAATAAAGAGAATAGTTTAGATAATGATACTGATCTACTTAATGTGGCTTGTTTAATGATACACGCGGCTAAAATAGACGAAAATTACACGGACAAAGAAAAGAAAATTATAAAAGAAACTTTGACTAAACTTAGTAATAATGAAGATTTAGATAAATTGATTTTAGAAGCTGAAACAAAAGAGTCAGATTCAAATCATATTCAAGATTTTACTAAAAATATCAAAGCTATGGATAAAAATGATAAGATAGAAATAATAAAAAATATTTGGAGTATTATTTTATCAGATGGTACTTCGGATATGTATGAAGAAAATCTAATGAGGCGATTAGCAGGATTGCTTTATGTGGATGCCAAAACTATGGGTGATATAAAATTAGATATTCTGGCTAAAATAAAATAATGACATATATAGTAAATGATAAATGTATAAAATGTAAGCTGATGGATTGTGTTGAAGTTTGTCCAGTTGATTGTTTCTATGAAGGAAAAAATATGCTTGTAATTAAGCCTGATGAGTGTATAGATTGTGGCGTTTGTGAACCAGAATGTCCAGTCGATGCGATAAAGCCAGATACAGAAAAAGGATCAGAAAAGTGGTTAGAAATAAATCAGAAATATTCAGAAATTTGGCCAAATATTACCCAAAAGAAAGATCCACCGAAAGACAACGAAAAATATAAAAATGAAGAAAATAAATTTGAAAAGTATTTTAAAGAAAACCTTTAAAAAGAAAAAAAAAGTAAAAAAAGTTAAAACTAAAAATAAAAAAATTTCAAAAAAAATTATCAAAAAAGTTGGAAGACCAAAAATTTTAAAAAATGAAATATCTAATAAAAAAGATAAAAAAAAAAATATTAGTAATAGTGAAAACTTAAAACTTACAAAAACATTTGATCAAAAACCTGAAATTGTAAAAATAAAAAAACAAGGAACTGAAAAAAGAGAATATAAAGTAAAAGATTATGTTGTTTATCCAAAACATGGGGTGGGGCAAATACTCTCTGTTAATGCAAAAAAAATTGGAGGCATTGATGTGCAATGTTATGATATTAAATTTGAAAAAGACAAAGCTATTGGTTTATTGCCAATTAACAAACAATCACACTTGCGACCTTTATCGACAATTAATCAAGTAAACAAGTCTATTTCTATTTTAAAAGGCAAACCAAAAATAAAAAGGTCTATGTGGAGTAGAAGAGCACAAGAATATGAGCAGAAAATTACATCTGGGAAAATTTATGAATTAGCTGAAGTTGTGAGAGATCTAAATAAAGGTGACGATATAATGATAGACCAGTCATACAGTGAAAGGCAGTTATTTGAAAAAGCATATGAAAGAATTATTTCAGAATTTCAAATTGTGTTAAATCTTTCTATGGAAAATACTCAAAAAAAACTTGATAAAGCCTTAAAAAGAAATTTAGAAAAAAGTGAAGTCACTAATCAAAAGGTCCAAAAAGTTGAAACGCAAAAAGATGGAACAGAGTCTGTAAGTGAAGAGGAAAATACAAGTTTAGTTTCTGAAAATGAAGAAGAATAAAAAAAAACGCTTCTCACACAATCGTTATGAGAAGCGTTTTTAAAAAAGAAATATTATCTTCTTCTTCTTCTTTTTTTAGCTTTTTTCTTAGCTTTTTTCTTAGCTTTTTTTCTTCTTTTAGCCATCTTTAGCTCCCTGTTTGTACGAATCATTTTGATTCGTTATTTAAGTAATTTTTAAATTTTTTCTTATGTTATGTCAATTATTTAATTTTTTAGAAATTAAGTTGTAAAATTTAAATTTAAAATTATAAAAATCTTTTTTTAATTAATGTAAAAACATTAATGTTTATGCGCTTAATACAACATTAATTATTATTTGTTATTTATAAAGTTGTTCAAAGTTATTTTTATAAATATTAATTATTTTATATCTTTTTAACTTTAATGTTGGTGTCATCATACCATTTTCAATAGAAAAATTTTCTTTTACGACAAAAAACTTTTTTATTCTTTCTATTTTAGTCAAGTTTTTATTTATTTTTTCTATCTCGTCACTTAAATCTTTTTCATTTGCATTAATTTCTGAATTTAAAACTAATAAAGCAACAAGATAGGGCTTGTTGTCACCATACACTAAGCTTTGATCAATATAATTTGAGTTATTTAGTGCTGTCTCTACTTTGACGGGCGAAATGTTATCACCACCTGGCGTAATTAATATATCTTTTTTTCTATCAGTAATTTTTAAATAACCATTTACAAATTTACCTATGTCTCCTGTATGAAGCCATCCGTCAACTAATACTTTATCAGTCTCGGCTTTTTTGTTCCAATAACCTAGCATCACGTTTTCTCCCTTTACCAATATTTCTCCATCCTCAGCTATTTTCACATTATTACACCTAAAAGGAATTCCTACAGTATCTATCCTTATATCTTCAATTGGGTTACAACTAACAACAGGTGAAGTTTCTGTTAAACCATAACCTTGTAATGTTGGTAATCCTATTGAATTGAGAAAAATACCAATTTCAGGGTCAAGAGCACCACCACCAGATACGAACGTCTTGAGACTACCTCCAAATTGTTTTTTAATCTTAGATCTGACTGTAATTTCACAAATCTTATTTACTATTTTATCTTTAATGCTCATTTTTTCTCTATTAAATTTTTTAGACCCTAAATTAACAGTATTTTCTACAAGGAATTTTTTTAAACCTTTCGCTTTACTAAAAGTAGAGCTTATCTTTTGGTATAGGTTTTGATAAAATCTTGGAACTGCTGTCATTATGTCAGGTGAGCAATCACTAATATTTTTGAGTAATTTGTCTATACTCTCTGCGTAAAATACTTTTGCACCTACAGCAATTTGTATGAATTGTACCGTGTGTTCATAGGAATGTGATAATGGCAACCAGGTCAAAAATTTCATATCTTTCGATATGATTGATTTTAGTAACTCATAACCACCTTCGCAATTACTCAAAATTCCTCCGTGGCTCAAAATTACACCTTTTGGATTTCCTTGTGTTCCAGATGTATAGATAATACAAGCAGGGTCTGAACGCTTTAAACTAATTTCGCTATCAAAATTTTCAAAACCGTCTTTTTTATTTATAATATCTTCAATGCATAAATAATTTTGAAATTTCAAATTTTCTAATCTGTCAAATGAAATAATTTTTTTGATTTTTTTGTAGTCTAATATGTCTTTAATTTTATTAAACTGAGTATTATTTGAAACTATTAATACTGATGGTTCACAATCTTTAATAATATATTCATAATCTTTAGTAGTATAAGTGGTGTAAGAAGGCACACTAATTCCTCCAGCTAACATAATTGCCAAATCAGATATCAACCATTCGGGTCTATTTTCTGAAATTAAGACACATCTATCACCTAATTTAATATCTTTAGATATTTGATTGGATAAGTGATTAACTAATAAGTATGTTTTCTCCCAACTTAATTTATGTTTTGGATTACCCAAGTTAATTAGGAAAATATTATTTTTGTCTTGTTTTTTGTATTGGTCAAAAAAAAGTTCTAGAAGGTTATTATAATTATCTAATTTCATTTTACTTTGGTGGGCGAAGAGAGACTCGAACTCTCACAACATTGCTGCTATTGGATTTTGAGTCCAACGCGTCTACCAGTTCCGCCATTCGCCCTTTTTAATTAATTTAATATAAAATTTATAGTATAAAGAGTGTTTTTAGAACATAAAATTATGATTAAAAATATTTATAATAAATCTATTAAAATTGCTGGTCACAAAAACTCTAAAAAATTTTTAGGGTTTATATCATTTATTGAAAGCTTTATTTTTCCTATACCACCTGATGTATTTATAATACCTATGACAATTGCAAAGAAAAATGAGTGGAAAAAAATAGCATTTATAGCAACAACAGGTTCAGTATTAGGTGCATGTTTAGGATATCTTATAGGATACATTTTTTTTAACGAGATCGGCGTAAAGATATTTGAGCTATATGGAGTTGATAACACTAATTTTTTAAAAGATAAGGTTTCCTCTGACGGTGGAACTATTGCGTGGGTTACATTACTTGCGATTGCGGGTTTTACACCTGTACCCTTTAAATTACTAACAATCACGAGTGGGTTTGTGCATTTTAACTTCATTTATTTTGTTATAGTCTCTCTTCTAACTAGAGGATCTAGATTTTTTATAATCGCCTTTCTATTGGGTAATTTTGGTGCAGCAATGAAAAAGATTATTGAAAAAAAACTGGTTCCAGTCTCTATATTAGTATCGATAATTATTATAGTTTTAGCATTTTTTGTATATAAATTTCTTATTAATTTTTAAAATAAATGTCAGATCAAAACATAAAAAAATTTTATATAATAATTTTTACTCTTAGTTTTTTTTCTTTAGCTGCAGCTTTCTATATAGAGTACATACTTGGCTTTAAACCATGTATACTATGCGTATACCAAAGAATACCGTATGCTATTGCAATATTAACAAGTTTAACTGCTTTTTTCATTGGTAATAGAAATATATTATTAATAATTTTAGGATTAACTTTTTTGGCAGGTATTTTGTTGTCAGGTTATCATGTAAGTATTGAAAAAGGAATTATTGAACCACTATTTTCATGCACAGGTGAAAATATTAAAGTCCTCGAGAAAGAGGAAATACTTAAATCTCTAAATAATATTCAGCCTGATTGTAAAGATGTAGATTTTTCAATATTTGGGGTTTCACTTGCGACCTTAAATTTTATAATTTCGTTTGTTTTAACCATAGTCATTGTCTATATATTCAAGTATGCAAAAAAGTAATAAAAAAAAAATTGAAGAATTTATTAGGGTAGATCATGCAGGTGAAAGAGGTGCTATTAAAATATATGAAGGCCAACTTTTAGCGTTAAATACTATAGTCAAAAATGAAGAACTAAAGAAGACTATTGAGCATATGAAAGAGCATGAAGTGGAACATTGTGAGTTTTTTGAAAAGGAGATAAAAAAAAGAGGAATCGAACCAACGAAATTTTTACCTCTATGGGATCTTTTGGGTTTAGGTTTAGGTTTTGGTAGCACATTACTAGGAAAGAAAGCAGCAATGCTTTGTACTGCATCTGTCGAGGAAATAATAGATGAACATTATTTAAACCAGATAAAAGAAATTAAAAATGATGAAAAATTACTCAGAAAAAAAATAGAAAAATTTAGACAAGATGAAATAGATCATAAAGATATTGCTTACGATGAAGGGGCAACTAAAGAAGGATTGTATTCAATTTTTGATAAAGTAATAAAAACTGGTTCTAAAATTGCAATTAATATTTCTGAAAAAATCTAGTTAAGGTTCTAATTCAACATCCCAATACAAATAGTCCATCCAACTTTTATGTAAAAAATTTGGTGGAAAATTTCTACCATTTTTATGAAGATCTTCAGTAGTAGGTTGAAAAGGTCTTTGGTTTAATTTCATTCCTGATTTTTCTAACAATCGGCCTCCTTTTTTAACGTTACAAGCCGAGCAAGCTGTCACAACATTATCCCAATCTGTTTTTCCTCCTTTTGATCTTGGTAACAAATGATCAAAAGTTAATTCGTGTTTACTTCCACAATACTGACAAGAGAATTTATCTCTTAAGAAAACATTAAATCTTGTAAAATTTGGATTAGAAAGTGGTTTGATGTAGCTTTTAAGTGCAATAACACTTGGTAGTTTCATGCTAAATGAAGGACTCCTGATTACTCTATCATAATAAGAAACTATTGATACTCTATCTAAGAATACTGATTTAATCGAATCTTGCCAACTCCATAAAGATAATGGATAATAACTTAAAGGTCTGTAATCTGCATTTAAAACAAGAGCAGGGCATTTTTCTAATGAAACATTGTGATCTTGAAAATTCATAAATTAAATTAACCTAAAAAAAAAATTAATTCAATGCTTCAAATTGTTTAATTTAATTTAAATGAAATATTTTTTTAATGAATTTTAATCCTATACTTGATGCCTCAATAGGTATATGATGACCACAGTTTTTAATTATTTCTAATTGAACTGAAACTTTGTTTCTTTCTAAGAAATCTTTGGCTTCTAAAGACTTTACACAAGGAACAATGTCATCATTGTCACCGTGTATCAATAATGTTTCAGGTTTATGAATTATTCTTTTTGATAAATCTTTTTTACTGATTATTTTTCCAGAAAAACCCAAAATTCCAGAATATTTTTCATCTGATGAAAGTCCCACATTAATTGACATCATGCATCCTTGACTAAATCCAGATAAACATATCTTAGAATTTGGTAATGAAAATTTCTCTTTAACCTCATATAAGAATTTTTTTAATATCATCTCATTTTTTTTGCTCTCATTCAAAATGAATTCATCATCATCTTTGCTTAAATCAAACCATTGGTAACCTGACGGACTGATCAAACATTTTTCTGGAGCATTAGGACAAACAAATAATGTATTAGGTAAGAATCTTTTCCAGTTTAATGTGACTTGTGCAATATCATTTCCATCACCACCATAACCATGTAATAATACAACTATATTTTTTATTTCTTTGCCAGACTCTGGTTTTATAAGTTTTGTATCAAGGCAAAATGTCATAAATAAATTATTTTATTTTTTTTTTACAATTTATGTAATAGATACTCTTAATGGTTTCCGAAATATTAATAAAGGTAATAGCTATAGTTCTTATATTGGCTGTTGCTATTGTTTTAGTTTTAGGTATAGGCACACTTTTTAAAGGTGGCTCTACAAGTAAAAAATATTCAAATAAACTGATGCAGCTAAGAGTTCTTTTGCAGTTTATTGCCATCATAGTTTTAGTTTGTCTTGCTTATTTTTTTAAAGATTAATCAAAGTTCTGAAGCCACGCTTTAAAGTTTTTACCTTGGAAATCTATGGATCCTACAACTCTACCAATTTCCTCACCATCTTTGTTAATTATCAATGTTGTTGGCACGCCTCTAAGTAAAAATTTTTTTGCCAATCTTACGTCTGAGTCATAATAAATATCCAAATTTTCAATGTTATTTTCAATATAAAAGTCTTTTATTTTATTAATTTTTTCTTGACCGATATTTATTGGTAGAATTTCTAAGTTATTAAAATTTATATCCACAGAAAGTTTATCAAGTGATGGCATTTCTTCCTTACAAGGTTCGCACCAAGTTGCCCAAAAATTGATTAGCACCAACTGTCCGTCATAATCAATTAAATTTACATCCTTTTCTAATGTATTCTTAAAAACTACGTCCTTATATTCTTTTGGTTTTTCATAAATAATCAAATTTTTTGGTAAATTTAAATCTTTTGAATGGCTACTAAATGTAGAAAAAATAATTATAACTGTTATAAAAAATTTAATTAAATTAGACATACTAAATATTACAAATAATTATCATGGGAAAAAATAAAAACAACTATACAGTTTGGAGTACTCGTATTAAGAAACAAACTTCTAATACTTTTAAAAAAGTAGGATCCTCAATAAATATCGATAAACGATTGTACAAAGAGGATATAAGAGGTTCTATGGTTCATGCAGATATGCTCTATAAACAAAAAATCATTTCTCTTAAAGTTAAAGAAAAAATCTTATGGGGTTTAAACAGAATTAAAAATGAGATTGATAAAAAAAAATTTAAATTTGATACTTCTAAAGAGGACATTCATATGAATATTGAAAGTAGATTATTTGAATTAATCGGGGATGATGCTGGTTTTTTGCACACTGCAAGATCAAGAAACGATCAAGTTTTGACAGATCTTAAGATTTGGATGAAGAGCTCTGTTAGTGAAATTGACAAATTATTAGTTAAAGTAATTAAAAGTTTAATAAATAATGCAGATAAAAATTTAAAAACAGTCTTACCAGGATTTACGCATCTAAAAAATGCTCAACCTATTTCTTTAGCGCATTATTTTATGTCATGCGTTGAGATTTTTAATAGAGATAAAAAAAGATTTAAGAATAGTTTGGAAAGTTTAAATGAAAACCCCTTAGGAGTTTGTGCAATCTCCGGTACGTCTTTTAAAATTGATAGGTGGTATACAACGAAAAAACTAAAATTTAGTAAACCAACTAATAATTCAATAGATACAGTATCTGATAGAGATTTCGTTTTAGACTTTTTATATAATGTCTCAATATGCTCAATGCATATTTCAAGAATTTCAGAAGAATTGATTATTTGGAACTCTGACCAATTCAATTTTATTAAATTAAAAGACAACTTGGTAACTGGTTCATCTATCATGCCACAAAAAAAAAATCCAGACACTCTGGAGTATTTAAGAGGAAAAGTAGGTGTAAATTATGGTTATTTAATTTCTATGCTTACTATTGTTAAAGGATTGCCTTTGTCCTACTTTAAAGACCTCCAAGATGATAAGGAGTTGGTATTTAATTCATTTGATACATTAAAAAATAGTTTATTAATATTTGATGAAGTTTTAAAAGGTTTAATAATTAATAAGAATGTAATGCTTCAAGCAGCTAATAGAGGCTATACAACAGCAACTGATTTAGCTGATAATATGGTTAAAAATTTAAAGATTACTTTTAGAGAATCTTACAAAATAACTTCAAAAATAGTAAATTTAGCAGAAAAATTAAATTTATCACTTGAGGAGTTAAGATTAGATCAAGTTAGAAGCATTGATAAAAGAATAAATAGCCAAATTTTAGAGGAAGCAAGCATAAAAAATTCGGTTAACTCAAAGAAATCATATGGAGGAACATCTTTTGAAAACATTAAGAAAATGATAAATAAACTTAAAAAGGAAATTAAATGAAAAATTTTTTATTAGTTATAATTGTATTTTTGTCTTTAATCTCATGTGGAAAAAAAGGTGATCCTGAATATAAAGGTAATAGTATGATACAAAGTCAGAAAATTACTATTTAATGAATTATAAAAATAATAATTTTTACATTGAAAAAATTAAAGCAGAAAATTTAATTAAAAAATACGGGTCTCCAATTTATTGTTATTCTAATAAAAGACTGGTTGATAATATTATTAATTTTAAAAATTCATTTAAATCGTTCAATCCTCTAATTTGTTTCTCTGTTAAATCAAATTATAATTCGACGATACTTAAAATAATTAAAGAACATGGTCTAGGTGCTGATGTTGTATCTGACGGCGAATTAAAAAAAGTATTATCTTTAGGTTTTAAACCTAATAAAATCGTATATTCAGGTGTTGGAAAAAAATTTGAAGAACTAAAATTTGCAATTAGCAAAAAAATACTTTTAATAAACGTCGAGTCTGAAAGTGAATTAAAAAATATAAAAAAAATAGCTGAAAAATTTAGAAAAAAAGTAAGTGTAGGCTTAAGATTGAATCCTAATATAGATGCAAAAACTAATACAAAAATTTCAACAGGTAGAACACAAGACAAATTCGGTTTAAATGGCAATGATATTATCAAAATTTTAAACAAATTTAAAAACTCTAGGAATGTCAAAATTAAATGTTTGAGTGTTCACATTGGAAGCCAGATAACGCGAAACAAGCCCTACAATAATGTACTTATTGCTATAAATAAAATTTTATCAAAATCTAAATATAAATTTGAATATATTGATCTTGGTGGAGGTATGGGCATAAAATATATCAAGAATAGCAAAAAACTAGACTATTCAAAACTTTCAAAAAATATCTACAATTTTTCAAAAAAAAATAATTGTAAAATCATTTTTGAGCCAGGTCGCTCCATTGTTGGAGATACAGCCGTTTTGCTTACAAAAGTAATTTATATAAAAAACAGTTCTAACAAGAAATTTATCATTATAGATGCTGGTATGAATGACTTGATACGTCCTGCTTTATACAACGCTACACATGATATAATACCACTAACTAAAAAATCATCTAAGAATTTTAGTTTTCACGACTTTGTTGGGCCAATATGTGAAACATCTGATCGTTTCCTTAAAACAAAAAATTATCAAAAAATTAACGAGGGAGATAATTTAGCTATCAAAGATGTTGGTGCATATGGAATAGTATTATCTTCAAATTATAATTTGAGACCTCGCCCAGTTGAATTAATTATAAAAAACTCAAAGATAAAAAAGATTAGTAAAAAACAAAGATTAAATGACATAATTTAATTAAATGATAAGAAATATTATTTTTTTATGTGTTTTCTATTTTGGTCTAATATTTCTATTAATTTTATTCATACCAAGTTTAATACTCCCTCAACATATAGTTACTCTAGGAGGTAAATTCTTAGGTTATTGGACCAGTTTTTGTTTAAAGTATATTATGGCAACAAAAATAGAGGTTAAAGGTAAAGAAAACATAATAAATAATCAAAATTATTTTGTAGTGTCCTCTCACCAATCAATTTTTGAAACCTTTTTTTTACAAACAATTTTTAAAAATCCGGTGTTCATACTGAAGAAAGAACTTATAAAAATCCCTTTATTTGGATGGTATTTAAAAAAATTAGGATGCATATCAATTGATAGAAATAAAATATCTAAAGAAAATCTCAATTTTTCTGATGAAGTAGGTAAGGTAATTAGAGATACAAATAAAATCTTAATAATTTTTCCACAAGGAACAAGAAAAAGTTTTGACGACAGGTCAAAGTTTAAAAAAGGTTTTTCTAGGATATACAATGATCTGAATATTGCATGTTTGCCAGTCGCTATTAATTCAGGAAAAGTGTGGCCCAAAAAGGGAAGGCTAATTCCCAATCAAAAAATTATAGTTTCAATATTAAGTATTTTATCTCCTGGAATTGAACAAAATAAATTCGCTAATGAAGTTGAAAAAGTTATTTACAACGAGCTAGATAAAATTTCCTAAATTTATCCCTTCATCGGCATTATTACGTAAATACTATCAAAGTCACTCGGATCCTTAATCAACGCTGGTGAAGAAATATCATTAAAAAAAATTTCAATATTTTTACCTTCTAACTGACTGGCAACATCAATTAAATATTTGGAATTAAAACTAATATCTAAATCATGTTCAAAATTAACAGATAGTGTTTCTTTTCCATCTCCACTATTTGCATTGTTCACAGATAAGTCTAATTTATTTTTTGATAAATTAAATCTTACACCATCTTTTTTATCGGTTGAGACTGAAGCAACTCTATCGACACTATGATGGAACAATTCTAAATCTGCCTCCAATTTTTTTTTATTATTTTTTGGAACAACCTGAATATAATTTGGAAATTTTCCATCAATTACTTTGGAGGTAAGAGTACTATTATTCAAAACAAATTCTATTTTCGATTTTGAATTTAGTATTTTTATATTACCATTGAAGTTTTCTAGAAGTGAACATAAATGATAAATAGTTTTTTTTGGTAAAATAATAGGTTCAAAATCAATTTTTTCATTAAGCCTCATTTTAGAAATTGACATTCTGTGAGAGTCTGTGGACACAGCTGTAAGATAGTTTTTTTCATCATTTTGAGTAAAATGTAAAAAAATTCCACTTAAATAATGTCTGGTCTCATCATTTGATATCGAAAATTTACATTTATTTAAAAGCTTTAAAAAACTCTGTGAATTTATCGTTATAGGATCTCCACTTAGTTCATCTTCTGATAAAGGGAATTCTTTAGCATCTATACAATTTAGTTTAAAAATAGATTTTTCGGACTCTAATTGTAGTTTACTTTCGGATATTGTTTCAATATTTATTTTTTTTCCAATAGAAAATTTTCTAACTATGTCATGCATTATTGATGAATTGGTTGTAGTTTCTCCTTCCTCATTAATTTCAACATTTGAAATGTTGTGGACAAAAATCATATCTAAATCTGTAGCTGTTATTTTTAAAATTTTATTTTTTGCCTCTATTAAGACATTCGATAAAATCGGTAGTGTGCTTCTTCTTTCAATCACATTTTGACAAAAACCTAGAGACTCTTGAAGATCTTTTTGATTTATACTAAATTTCATTTTCTTTTTTATATAGAATCTGATTTTTTAAATAATTTATTCCGTTAGATATTTCATTATTGTCATTTTTCAATTTCTCCACAGTTTTAACTGAATGAATTACGGTAGTGTGATCTCTATTGGAGAATTCTCTGCCTATTTCAGGTAGAGATTTAGTTGTTAGAATTTTAGAAAGGTAAATTGCAACTTGTCTTGGCCTTACTAGATATCTAGATCTTCTAGATGAAAGCATTTCATTTTTACTTATTTTGAAATATTTACAAACGAGTGTTTGAATATTGTCTATAGTTATATTAGTTTCATTTATACTTAATAAATCTTTTAAAATTATCTTAATTTCATTTAGATTTGGTATCCTATTATAAATCCTTGAAAACGAAGCTACTCTGTTTAAAGCGCCTACTAACTCTCTTATACTGTTTCTTATTTCATTACTTATAAATTTTAAAGTTTCTTCAGATAGTTTCAATTTTTCACTATATAAAATATTTAATTCATCAACTTTTGTTTTTAAGATTTTTAATCGTAATTCATATTCAGGGCTTTGAATATCAACTACAAGGCCTCCAGAAAATCTTGATTTTATCCTTTCTTGGATCTTAATAAGTTTATTTGGTGGTCTGTCAGCTGATAAAATGACTTGTGAGCCTTTGTCGATTAAAGAATTAAAAGTATGAAAGAATTCTTCTTGCATAGCTTCTTTACCGTTCATGAATTGAATATCATCGATTATCAAAACTTCTGTATTTCTAAAATTATCTTTGAATTTTACCATTTCATTGGCCTTGATAGACTTAACGAATTGATACATAAATCTTTCAGCAGAAATAAATGTTACTTTTTTATCCTCTTTTAGTTTTAGGCCTATAGCATTCAATAAATGTGTTTTTCCCATACCCACACCTGAATATAAATAGAAGGGGTTGTAATGTGAGATATTTTCCGAAACTTTTTTCGACGCCTCAAAAGCAAGTTTATTGCTTTCTCCGATCACAAAATTTTCAAATGATTTATTTTGATCTATTCTATTATATTGTAAGAAAGAGTCTTTTATAAAGGATATATTTGTATCCAAATTATTAAAAGTATCTTTTTTTTCAATATCTAATTTATTTTCGATTTTAAATTCTACTCTAACAATTTCTTTGTTAAATTTCTTAATTGTTCCTAGAATTTGATCTAGATATCTAGATACAATCCAGTCTCTGATAAATCTTGTGGATACTGATACTAAAATATAATTTGTAAATTTTTCTTCAAATATAATTTTTTTTAACCAGCTTTCATAGATTTCATTGCCAAACTGATTACGTAACTCTTTTTGGATGATTTCCCAATTAAAATTTTTATCTATGTTAACATTTAAATTATTTTTCATTGGGAGACTCCATCTAAAATTTTCAGGATAAATATTCAATAAAATTTTTTAATTTAAAAAAAAAAAATAAAATCCTTAATTGAATAAATTAAGAATTGAATTTGAAAATTTTAGGATAGTAAAAAAATAATTACTAAAACTTTTATTAATTATTTAAATTTTATTTGACTCAATATGTAGTTAAATAAATTTTGTCTTGTTTATATATAGTGTAAGTATATTTTAAGTTGTTTTTTTTCGTAACCCTAGGTTGATTATAGAGCGCTAATCTTTCTAGTAATCCTTGAAATGTTTCTTGAAGCATTTCCTTTTTTTACAACCCCAGTTTTTGCAATCTTCATAAGCTCTGAATTCAACTTAGGCAAGTAAGCGAGTGCTTTCTTTTTATCTTTATTTTCAATTAGACCGTTTATTTTTTTTAAAGCTAACTTATATCTACTCTTTCTAGCTTTATTTACAGAAGTTTGTTTTTTTATTCTTCTTATTCTTTTAATTGCTGATTTTGTATTTGCCATTAGACGCGAAGGTATAACCTTAGAAAGGGACGTGGTCAATTATTTTTTTTATGTTTGACAAATATTACAAATAAAAGTTGATCTATTAGATATATACCTTTTTCGAATTATTCCTTTACACTTACTTTTAGTACACTTTTGATTTTCTCTGTCGTAAACATTAAATTTTGTTTGAAAACTTCCCCCTCCACCCGAAACTCCTTTGAAGTCTTTTATTGATGATCCACCAAATTTTATAGCATTTATAAGTATTATTCTTGAGTATTTTATTATTTTGGTTAAATCGTTTAAACTTAATTTGCTAACACTTTTCATAGGTAAAATTTGTGATTTATGTAATATTTCATTCACATAAATATTGCCTAGGCCTGAAACAATTTTTTGGTCTAACAAAAAATTTTTAATATTTTTTTTTTTATTTTTAATCATTTTTTTTAGATATATTAAATTAAAATCTTTATCTAAAGCTTCTGGCCCAATTCTTGTAAAGTAATTATCCAGTTCATATTTATTATTTAATATTTTGAAATATCCAAATCTTCTAGGATCATTGTAAATTAATTTAAATTTATCAAAATAGATTATCACATGGTTATGTTTTTTCGGTAAAGTTGGATTATTATAAAAACTTAAATTAGTAATACTTTTTTTAGAGGGAATATGTAAAGTTCCTGACATACCTAAATGTAAAATTACATAAAAATGACTACCAAGATCAAGTACTATATATTTAGATTTTCTTTTAATATTTTTTACAATTTTATTTTTTAAAATATTTTCAAAATTTCTTGGAAGCTTAAACCTTAAATTACGGTTGTTGACAGTTATCTTAATAATTTTAAGGTTTTTAATCGTCTTTTTTAGAGAACGTGTGACTACTTCTACTTCTGGTAATTCTGGCATTTAATATTATATTAATAAAAATAATATTATTACTATGCAGCAAAATCTTCAGCAAAAAAAAGGGTTAGTGAAAAGTGTTTTTGACACAGTATATAATAAATACGATTTAATGAACGACTTTATGTCTTTAGGTATTCACAGATATTGGAAAAAAGAATTGATAAGACAAATTAATCCATCATCGAGTGACACACTTGTTGATGTGGCTTGTGGTACTGGAGATATTGCAAAACTATTTTCGGATATTAATCAAAATAAATCAAAAATATTATGTATAGATTTTAATCGCAAAATGTTGGATGAGGGGAAAAAAAGATTAAAAAATTATAAAAATATTAAATGGAAACTTTCTAATGCTGAAAACCTAAGTTTGCCAAGTAATAGTTTTGATTTTTATACAATTAGTTTCGGACTAAGAAATACCAAAAATTTAAATAAATCTATTAAAGAAGCTTACAGAGTATTAAAAAAAGGTGGAAGATTTTTTTGTTTAGAATTTTCCAAAATTCAAAACCAAAATTTAGAATTTTTATACAAAAATTACTCTAAATTTATACCAACAATTGGCAAAATAGTTGTAGGGGAAAGTAAACCATATGAATATTTAATAGAAAGTATTGAAAATTTTGTAAATCAAGAGGAATTAATTGAAATTTTAAATAGTAACAAATTTTATAAACCAAGTTATAAAAATCTTTCAGGTGGTATAGTTTCTATTCATTCAGGATGGAAAATATGATCAATAAAATTATTATATTATTTAAAATTGCTAGAAAAATAGGCTCTTCAAATATTATAGAAATTGTAGATAGATCTCACAAAGTTCCATTTTTTATCAAATTATTTTTTAATTTGGTCTCATTATCTTTCAGTAAAAACCAAAAAAAAACAGGTCACACGAATGATTTAAGTTCTACAATTCAAGACCTGGGGACTACTTTTATAAAACTCGGACAATTCTTAGCAACAAGACCGGATATCATTGGAGAAGAACTTACAAAAAATTTAGAAAAATTGCAGGATAAATTGCCGCCATTCTCAAAATCATTAGCAGAAAATATAATTAAGGAGGAGCTTGGTGAATTAACCTCAAAAAATATAATTGAATTCTCTGATCCTATTGCAGCAGCATCAATTGCACAAGTTCATAAGGCTAAGATAAACGAGGGTAATACTATAAAGGATGTAGCAATAAAAGTTTTAAGACCAAATATTAAAGAAATATTTAATTCTGAAATTGATGCAATAATGATGTTGGCTTATTTGGTAGAAACGTTAATTCCAAAAACTAAAAGATTAAAATTAATTGAAGTAGTCTTTTTATTCAAAGAAATAACTAATCATGAAATGGACCTCAGATTTGAAGCAGCAGCAGCTAACGAATATTTAGAGAATACTAAAAATGATTTAGGTTTTAAAGTGCCCAAAATATATTGGAATTTTACTAGTGAAAGTGTGCTGACTTTAGATTGGGTTGATGGAATATCAATAAGAGAAAAAGATAAATTAATTAACAGTGGAAAAAATACTTCAAAAATTGCAACTGATTTAATACAACATTTTTTAAGACAAGCTGTTAGGGATGGTTTTTTTCATGCTGATATGCATCAAGGAAATATTTTTATTAATTCATCAGGGCAAATTGTACCAATAGATTTTGGAATTATGGGAAGAATTGATAAATTAAATAGAAGATATCTTGCAGAGATATTATTTGGTTTTGTAAGTCGAGATTATAAGAAAGTAGCTGAGGTTCATTTAGTTGCAGGATTAGTGCCTAAAAATGTTTCAGTTGATGAACTTGCTCAAGCGTTAAGATCAATTGGAGAACCAATATTTGGTCAAAGTGTTAAAGATATATCTGGTGGAAAATTATTAAAACAATTGTTTGATATTACTGAAAAATTTAACATGCAAACACAGCCACAACTTTTATTACTTCAAAAGACAATGGTAGTTGTAGAAGGAGTTTCAAGAAAGTTAGATCCAAATACTAATATATGGGAAACCTCAAGACCTGTGCTAGAAAACTGGTTAAAAGAAACAAAAGATCCTATTAAAAATGTCGTAGACTCTTTAAAAGATTCTGCTGAGATTTTAAAAAAAATTCCAGAATTTCCAAAAGTTATGGAAAACGCAAACCAAGCCTTAGCATTTTTAGCTAGTGGTCAAATTCCACAAAATACTAATTCTTATTCTTCGTTAAATGAGAAGAAAAACGAGATGAAATCTCTGAGAAATCAAAGTATTATTGGTTTATTATTACTTGTTTTTTTAGGTGTCATAGTATTTTAATTCAATATGAATTTTTTAGAAAAAAAAAAGATATTACTTATAATTTCAGGTGGCATAGCTGCTTATAAAGCATTAGATTTAATTAGATCTCTCATAAAAATTCAGTGTGAAGTTAAAACTATACTTACAAAAGGTGGTGCTGAGTTTGTTACACCTTTATCTATTACTTCACTTTCGAAAAATAAAGTTTATTCAGATATGTACTCTGTTGAAAATGAGTCTGAGATGGACCATATTTCCCTATCAAGGTGGGCAGATTTAATACTTATAGCTCCAGCCACCTCAAATATTATTGCTAAGATGAGTCAAGGTATAAGTGATGATTTAGCAACAACTGTCGTTCAAGCATCTAATAAAAGTATATTTGTTTGTCCTGCTATGAATGTGAGAATGTGGGAACATGTATCAAATAAACAAAATTTAGAAAAAATTAAAAGTTACAATTACAGGATCATAGGGCCATTTAATGGTGAAATGGCATGTGGAGAATATGGTGACGGGCGCATGGCTGATATAGAGTATATATTAAAAGAACTTGATAATTTTTTTAAATCAAAAAGTAGTAATAAAAAATATAGAGCTATTGTTACAGCTGGTCCAACACAAGAATTTATAGATCCAGTTAGATACATTTCAAACAGATCGAGTGGTAAGCAAGGGTATGAGATAGCAAAATCATTATTTAATAATGGTTTTGATACAACCTTAATTTCTGGTCCATCAAAGCTTACCCCTGATCCAAACATTAATTTATTAAAAGTAAATACTGCTGAAGAAATGTATCAGAGGACAATAGAAAATTTACCGTGTGATGTTGCAATTTTTTGTGCAGCTGTAGCTGATTTTAAAGTAAAAAATTTAAGTGAAAATAAAATTAAAAAAAAAAATAAAGATCTAAAATTAGATTTTGAAAAAAATATAGATATCCTAAAGTTAATTTCAAAAAATAATAATAAGCCAAAATTAGTAATAGGTTTCTCTGCGGAAACTAATAACTTACACTCAAATAGTAAACAAAAACTACAAAATAAAGGTTGTGATTGGATAATAGCCAATGATATTAGCAAGAACGATATTGGGTTTGACTCTGATTTTAATGAGGTTTCAATATTTTATAAAGATGAAAAAGTTGAAGATGAAATTATTTCTAAAACTTATAAATCAGTAGTAGCTGATGAGATTGTAAAAAGGGTTATCAATCAGCTGAATATGATTTGATGGTCAAAATATTAATTAAAAAGACTAATAAAGAAGTAACTACTCCAAAATATAAAACAGACGGTTCATCTGGCGTTGACTTGTCTGCGTTTTTAGAAAAAAAAGTTGTAATTAAACCAAATAGCTCAGAGTTAATTCCTACAGGATTACAAGTTGCAATACCTGAGGAATTGGAAATTCAAATAAGACCTAGATCAGGTTTGGCTGCAAAAGAAAGCATAGGTGTATTAAATTCTCCTGGCACCATAGATAGTGACTATAGAGGTGAACTAAAAATTATTTTATTCAATCATGGTAAAGAAGATTTCATAATTAATAATGGTGATAGAATTGCTCAAATGGTTTTAGTTCCAATTATTAAAATGGAATTTGAGGAAGTTGACAGTTTGCCTGATACTGTTAGAGGTCAAGGTGGTTTTGGGTCCACAGGAAAAAAATGAGCCTAACAAATAAAGAAATAGAAAGATATTCGAGGCAAATTATTCTTAAAGATATTGGTATCAATGGACAAAAAAAACTTAAAAAATCAAAAGTTTTAATCGTCGGTCTTGGAGGACTAGGTTGTCCTGTAGCAGAATACTTGAGTCGAGCTGGGGTTGGAACAATAGGTTTAATTGACCATGACAAAGTTAATTTATCGAATATCCATAGGCAATCTATATTTACTACCAGTGATATTAAGAAATACAAAGTTGATGTAGTAAAGAAAAGAATAAAAAAAGTTAATCCTCACATTAAAATAAAAAGCTTTAAGAAAAAAATTGATGATTTTAACACAAAAAAAATAATACAATCTTTTGATATAATAATAGATGGGACTGATAATTTTAGTAGTAAATTTTTAATAAATAAATTTTCTAAAATTTTAAAAAAAGTTTTAATTTCAGGGGCAATAGGAAAATTTGATGGACATATTTTTGGGTTCAACTTTTCAAAAAAAACAAAACCTTGCTTGGAGTCTTTTTACCAAGGTACACCTGATGATGACTTGGCTACTTGTGAAGAAGATGGAGTAATTGGTACAGTTGCAGGTATAGTTGGCAATATTCAAGCTAATGAAGCTATTAAATATATTTTGGATGTTGGAAAGTGTTTAAATGGAAAAGTTTTAATTATTAATTTATTAAATTTAGAATTCAGAATATGCGATTTAATATAATAAATACGTTTAGGATAATTTTTATATTTTTTTTTTTAATTTTTTTAAATGATACAAAAGCAGAAGAAAATTACTTTCTTTCTTTGAAATATAATAAGGTAAATGTAAGATATGGTCCTGGGTTAGACTACCCAATTAAATTTGTATACTTAAAAAAAAATTTTCCAGTTGAAATAATTGATGAAAAAGAAAATTTTAGAAAAATTCTAGATTATAGAAATAATGGTGGATGGGTTCATAGATCTCAACTTAAAAAAAACAAATCATTAATTACACTTCAAGAAAAAATACTTTTTAAAAATTCTACAAAATATTCAACACCAATAGCAGTAATTAAAAGCGGTAGATTATTGATTGTTAAAAAAGAAGAAAAAAAATGGTTTAAAGTGGAAACTGGAAACTATGTAGGATGGATTAATAATGAATATTTGTGGGGTAACTAGGACTTTTTACTTTTACTTGCCCACCACTTATCTAAAACAAAGTACCAAACTGAATTTGCTATTGGTTCAACAATTGCATCTGTCAAAGCAATCATAAAAGATACATCTGCTACAAGCATCAATACTGTAATAGCAATTGCAAAGTGACCGATTGTATAAACAATTGTTCTTAGTATTGACCCTTTGTTATTTTTGTAAACGTCTCTACTTACCTCGAATATGCCTTTGGTAAATTCAGTCATTACTTAAACGGACTATCTAATACACACGCTACTAAGTGTATTCTTGCTTGCTCCCCTCCGTTAAAAAAATTATGGTATTTAGTGTTATTTGTTATCCAAACCTTCCCGTCAGCTGGCAAATGTTTTGCAACGTTTTCTATTACCATCGAACAACCTGGGTTTGTTATTATTGGTACATGTAATCTACACTCTGGATCTTTATGCCAACTTAAAGTAGATCTTGGTTCTTTTAATAATAATCTTACTCTTCCTAATTTAAACTTTTTACTTAAAGTTTCATAAACTTCTTTAAAATATGTTTTTTCAAATTCTGGTAAAAGTTTAGTGTATTTAGACTCGTCAATTTCTACATCTCTTGAAACTTCTTTTCCTGTTTCATCTGCTATAGTCCAGTATTTACCTCTTATATTATTACCTTTTATAGAATTCTCATCATTAGGTATCTGGTTAAGTGGTATTGCACCAAAGTGTGTAACTCCTGGGGAATTAAACTTTTTTTCTTCAAGAATTTTATCTAAATCAGCTCTAAGTTTTTCAATATCAAATTTTAAGTTAGGTACTTCGTAAAAATCTTCAAAGCTTACTTTAGGTGTATTAAGTGCAGTTTCCATTTTATTAATTTAATTTTAGATCAAACCTGTCAGAATTCATGACTTTTGTCCATGCTGAAACAAAGTCGTTAACGAATTTTTTAGATGAATCATTGCATGCATAAACCTCTGCTAATGCTCTCAATTGCGAGTTTGAACCAAATATTAAGTCCACTCTAGTACCATGCCACTTAACTTTACCTGTTTTTCTATCTTTTCCCACAAACAATTGTTCAGATTTATCTGTTTCTTTCCAAGTAGTATTCATATCTAGAAGATTGACAAAATAGTCGTTTGTTAAAGTTCCTGGCTTTTTAGTTAAAACTCCATTTTTTGAATGATCAAAATTAGTATCTAACACTCTCATACCACCAACAAGAACTGTCATTTCTGGAGCTGTTAAACCCATCAATTGTGCTTTGTCTATCAACTTTTCCTCAGCTGAAACTGTAGATGTCTCATCGCTATTATAGTTTCTAAATCCATCAGCTTGTGGCTCTAAAAGACCAAACGAATGGATATCAGTTTGTTCTTGTGAAGCATCTCCTCTTCCTGGAGAGAAAGGTACATTTAACTTAATGCCTGCTTTTTTAGCTGCCATTTCAATACCTACGTTTCCTCCTAGCACAATCAAGTCAGCTAACGAAACAGATTTTTTCTTATTGTCGAATTTGTTTTTAATTTTTTCTAAAATTTTAATAACTTTATTAATCTGTTTTGGATCATTAACATCCCAACTGATTTGTGGTTCTAAAGTAACTCTAGCTCCATTAGCTCCACCTCTTTTATCTGATCCTCTGTAAGTTGAAGCTGATGCCCAAGCTGTGCTTACTAACTCTGACACAGACAATTTAGATTTAGATATCTTGGATCTTAGGCTTTTAATATCGCTTTTCCTCAATTTATATTTTGGTTTTTTTACTGGATCTTGCCATATTAACTCTTCTTTTGGCACCTCGTTACCCAAGTAACATGCTTTTGGACCCATATCTCTATGAGTTAATTTAAACCATGCTCTTGCAAAAGCGTCTGCAAATTCTTTAGGGTTGTTGTAAAAATGTTTTGATATTGGTCCATACGAAGGATCCATTCTTAAAGAAAGATCTGTTGTTTGCATCATTGGTGGATGCATTTTGTTTTTATCATGAGCATCGGGAACCATTTTAATTTTTTGGCCATTTTGTTTTGGTGTCCACTGATGAGCTCCTGCAGGGCTTTTTGTTAATTCCCATTCATGATTAAATAAGCAATCAAAGTAACCCATATCCCATTTTATAGGTGACTGTGTCCATGCACCTTCAATACCACTGCTTATAGTATCGACGCCTTTTCCTGATTTGTAATTACTATTCCATCCAGTCGATTGATCTTGAATTCTTGATGCCTCTGGATCTGGACCTTTATGAGACTCAGATGCTGCACCATGTGATTTTCCAAATGTATGACCTCCAGCAACTAAAGCAACAGTCTCATAATCGTTCATTGCCATTCTTCCAAAAGTTTCTCTAATATCATGAGCAGCTAGAAGAGGATCAGGATTTGCATCTGGACCTTGAGGATTTACATAAATTAATCCCATATGTGAAGCTCCAAGTGGTTGTTCTAAATCTCTTTTTCCACTGTATCTTTCAACACCTAACATTTCTTTTTCAGATCCCCAGTAAATATCATCTTCTGGTTCCCAAATATCAACTCTTCCTGCGCCAAAACCAAAAGTTTTAAAACCCATTGACTCTAAAGCTACATTTCCGACTAAAATAAATAAATCAGCCCATGAAATTTGTTTTCCATACTTTTGTTTAATAGGCCAAAGTAATAATCTTGCTTTATCTAAATTGACATTATCCGGCCAAGCATTCAATGGTGCAAACCTTTGATTGCCTGTTCCAGCTCCACCTCTACCATCACCAGTTCTGTAAGTACCAGCCGCATGCCAAGCCAGTCTAATAAAAAAAGGTCCGTAATGACCATAGTCTGCTGGCCACCATTCTTGTGAATCTGTCATTAATTTTGTTAAATCTCTCTTTAAAGCTTTGTAATTTAATTTCTTAAATTCTTTTGCATAATTAAACTTTTTATCCATTGGATTTGTGAGATTAGAATGCTGGCTTAATATCTTTAAATTTAAACTATTTGGCCAAAAGTCTCTGTTTGATTGTCCTCTGCCTGCAGAAAACTTGGCTGTTGTTCCTGCACCTGTTACTGGGCATTTGCTTAATTCTATATTTTTGAAATCTTTATTTCTGAACTCTGTGCTCATGTATCTCCTTTTTTATATTTTATAATAATTCTAAATAAATTTGTCAATAGTTTAGAACTATTATAATGTAGAAATTGAATTAAGATTTGTCGTCTTCGACTTTAACAAGTACTTCTACTGACTTGATTTTTTTTCCAGGAATTCTTGTATTAATTTTAACTGGCTCAACGTCTGCATCATCTATATCAATTAAATCTTTTTGAGTCTCATCATAAAAATGGTGGTGATGCGACGTATTGGTATCAAAATAACTTTGATCAGAATTAATTGGTATCTCTTTTAAATAACCTTTATTTTTGAAAGCATGAACTGTGTTATAAACAGTTGCAAGTGAGATTTTGTCATTTGTTGACTTACTTATTCTTTTTACAAGTTCGTTGATAGTAAAATGAAAAGTCTTTTCTGAATCGAATAGAACTTCACAAATTTTTATTCTTTGTTTTGTCGGTCTTAAGCCAGAGCTTCTTAATTTTTCAATATATTGGCTATTATCAAACATAGTAATTTATAACTATTCTAAACTAAATCTATATTATATTTTTGCTAAATCAAGTATTAAGGATATCGAAAAATGAAAAAAAGCTCGTACACTTACGAAGATTTAATCAGTTGTGCCAATGGAGATCTTTTTGGCCCAGGCAACGCAAAATTACCTGCGCCTCCAATGTTGATGTTTGATAGAATCACAGAAATTAGTGAAAACAAAGGAGAATTTGGCAAAGGATTTATTGTTGCTGAATTGGATATAAAAGATAGTCTATGGTTTTTTGACTGTCATTTCAAAAAAGATCCTGTAATGCCAGGATGCCTTGGGTTAGATGCTATGTGGCAGCTTGTAGGATTTTATTTGGGATGGCTGGGAAATCCTGGAAGAGGAAGAGCTCTAGGAGTTAACACAGTAAAGTTTACTGGCGAAGTTCTTAAAAATGTCAAAAAAGCAGTTTATGAAATTAATATGAAGAGAGTTCTTATAAAAGAAGGTACTACTGTCGGATTAGCAAATGGAATTTTACTAGCAGACGGCAAAAAAATTTATTCCACTGAAAATTTAAAAGTAGGTTTATTTAAATAATGAAAAGAGTTGTTGTAACAGGGATAGGTGTTGTTTCTTGTTTAGGTAACAATCAAGAGGAAGTTTATCAATCTCTATTAAATTCAAAATCAGGAATTTCTTTTTCAGAAGAATACAAAGAATATAATTTAAAGAGCCACGTGCATGGCAAGCCAAATATTAATCTCGAAGATCATGTGGACAGAAAATTTATTAGATTTATGGGACCAGGATCAGCTTATAATTATATTTCTATGGCAGAAGCAGTTAAAGACGCAGGCCTAGAAGAAAAAGATGTAAGTAACACTTCAACTGGTATGATTATGGGATCTGGTGGTCCGTCTATAGAAAATGTTATTTTAGCAGCAGACAAAACTAGAGCAAAAAATCCTAAACGTATGGGGCCTTTTATTGTTCCAAGAACAATGTCAAGTACGGCATCAGCAACCCTAGCTGTACCATTTAAAATTAAAGGAATTAATTATACAATAAGTTCTGCATGTGCAACAAGCGGTCACTGTATTGGAAATGCAATGGAGATAATTCAATTAGGAAAACAAAAAATAATTTTTGCTGGTGGAAGTGATGAAGTTCATTTTGCAATGACAGCTATGTTTGACGCTATGACCGCACTATCATCCAAATATAATGATACTCCAGAAAAAGCATCAAGACCTTATGACAAAACAAGAGATGGTTTTGTTATATCTGGTGGAGGCGGAGTTTTAGTTTTAGAAGAATATGAACACGCAAAAGCTAGAGGTGCAAAAATTTACGCAGAATTAACTGGTTACGGTGCTACATCTGATGGTTACGATATGGTTGCTCCATCAGGAGAAGGAGCGGTAAGATGTATGCAGATGGCATTAAGCACGACAAATAATAAAATCGATTATATAAATACTCATGGAACATCTACTCCAGTTGGAGATATAACAGAATTAAAAGCGGTTGGAGAGGCTTTTAAAGATTACAAACCAAAAATAAGCTCAACCAAATCTTTAGCAGGTCACTCATTAGGCGCAACCTCAGTTCATGAAGCAGTTTATAGTTTAATAATGATGAAAAATAAGTTTATTGCTGCATCTGCAAATATTCAGGATATGGACGATGAAGCAAAAAATTACCCAATAGTAACTAAAGTTGAAAAAGATGTTAACTTAAATTCTGTAATGTCTAACAGTTTCGGTTTTGGTGGAACTAATGCTACTTTAGTATTTGAAAAGGTTTAATAATGAGTTTGATGAAAGGTAAAAAAGGATTGATAATGGGTGTTGCTAACGAGCGATCAATTGCTTGGGGAATTTCTCAAAAACTTGCTGAAGCAGGAGCAGAACTTGCATTTACATATTTAGGTGATGCATTAAAGAAAAGAGTTATTCCTTTGGCAGAAAAATTAAATTCAAATGTTACTTTTAGTTGTGATGTTGAGAAAAAAGAGGAAATAACAAAATTATTTGAAGATATAAAATCTAAATGGGGTGAAATAGATTTTGTAGTCCATGCAATAGCATTTTCAGACAAATCTGAATTATCAGGTGAATACCTAGACACAACTAGAGAAAACTTTTTAAGAAGTATGTTGATTTCTTGTTTCTCATTTACAGAAGTTGCAAAAGAATCATCTAAAATCATGAAACAAGGTGGAAGTATGATCACCTTAAGTTATGAAGCTAATAAAGCTATTCCTAATTATAATGTGATGGGAGTATGTAAGGCTGCTCTTGAAGCAAGCGTTAAATATTTGGCAAGAGACTTAGGTTCAAAAGGTATTAGAGTTAATGCGATTAGCGCTGGACCCATTAAAACTTTAGCGGCTTCAGCCATTGGAGATGCAAAATTTTTATATAAATGGAATGCTGATCATTCTTTTTTAAAAAGAAACGTTGATAATCTTGACGTAGGAAATTCTGCTTTGTATTTATTAAGTGATATGGCTGGTGGTGTTACTGGTGAAATACATTATGTTGATGCTGGTTATAATAAAGTAGGAATGCCAGACCCAAAAAATATTGTTTAATTTTATATTTCTAATTTTTAGGAGTTGGTCTGTAAATTAATTTCAAAATATTTTTTAAAGAAAAAAGTCTATTACTAATTTTTTTTTCATAGTTCAATTTAACGTTAATTTTTTTAATAATTGCAAGACCTGATCCTGAGAAATTTATATCCAAAGTAAAGTTATTTTTATTTTCGTTAAAAATCTCTAAAATTTTATTAAATGTTAACCTATTTATTGTCTCTACAAATTCATTGTCTCTATACCCTCCTTTAACATAGGGTAGCCAAACTAAATCATCTATAAATATCAAGCCATTAATTTTGACAAAATTAAAATAGTTATAAAAAACTTTTTTAATGTGGTCTGGATCATGCAATGAATCAATAAATAAAATATCAATTTTTTTTTCAAGTATATTGTTTATGTAATCAAAATTGTCATCTGATGAATGTATAAATCTCCATCTAGGATTATTTGAAACTTTTGAGCAATCTAAAATATCTACTGAAATTAAACTTCCATTATTTTTATCACATACCTCCAAAAACATTTTAGTTGACCTGCCCTCTTTAACCCCCAATTCCAATATAAGAGGCTTATCGATATTTTCTATTTTTTTTTTTATTAGATTAAGTTTGTTTTCAAATTCTTCCATTGATGTTTAATTTATAACTTAAATTTTTAACTTAGGTAATAGCTGATTTTGTAAAAAAAAAATTTAAGGGGCGTTCTGTTGCCAGGTGCCCTCATACCCCAATCTTAATTAAATGTTTTTAGGCTCTTTCTTTAAATGCCCAACAACTTTTCCAGAGTTTTTTCCAGATTTAATAACGTATCCGCTTGTGCCATTACCATTAGCTTCAACAGATTTTAAATTTCGGAACATTAATTGATTTAGCCTAGCGATCTTTGAGCCTCGGCTAAACGAATTAAGAACTCTGTGCATTCTTTTCATACACACTCCTTGTTAGTTTTTCCAAAACTCGCTTTTAACCGATGCGATATCGGTCTCTTTATCACCATGAGATATGGTTAATGAAAGCTTACATTTTTAAAAAGTTATTGCAACTACTTAGAGAGTATCAAACACAAAATGAACAGAGATTTAAATGAAGTTAAAAGCGCTAAAACCAACAGAAAATATGACTGCTAACCAAATAAGTCCTTTTATAAAAAAGAAAGCAAAACCTCCAATAGCTAAATATTTACCGTATTTATTTTTGGACAAAATATTTTTAAATTTCGTTACTAATAACATCAATTAGACGGCTGCTTGTTTAATAGACAGTTTAACTTTACCTCTATCAAACCCTATGACTTTTACTTTTACTTCATCACCTTCTTTTACAACATCTGTAACTTTTGCAACTCTTTTGTCTGCTAGTTCTGATATATGTACAAGTCCATCTTGTTTACCTAAAAAATTAACAAATGCACCAAACTCCATAATTTTCATAACTTTGCCATTGTAAATTTTGTTAAGTTCAGCTTTAGCTGTTAAATCTTTAATCATTTGCATTGCTTTATTTCTTGAGTCTTCATCTGGTGCTGCGACTGTTACCTCGCCCTCATCATTCACATCAACCTTGGCGCCTGATTTTTCAACAATCTCTCTAATTGTTGCACCACCTTTTCCAATTACCGTAGCAATATCTTTCTTTTCAACAGTTATTTTTTCCATTTTAGGGGTATGTTTACCTACATCATCTCTTGATTTGGATAATGCTTTATTCATTTCATCAAGAATATGTACTCTACCATCTTTAGCTTGTTTTAAAGCTTGCTCCATAATTTCAAATGTAATTCCTGTTATTTTTATATCCATTTGCAAAGAAGTAATTCCATCTTTAGTTCCAGCAACTTTAAAATCCATGTCTCCTAAATGATCCTCATCACCTAGGATATCTGATAGAACACTAAAATCATCTCCTTCTTTAATTAATCCCATTGCTATTCCAGCTACTGGTTCTTTAATTGGTACACCTGCATCCATAAGCGCTAAAGATGAACCACAAACAGTTGCCATTGAAGAAGAGCCATTAGATTCTGTGATTTCTGAAACTATTCTAAATGTATATGGAAAACTTTCTTTTGTAGGTAAAGATGAATTTATTGCTCTCCAAGCTAATTTACCGTGACCTATTTCTCTTCTTCCAGTTCCTATTCTTCCTGTTTCTCCAACAGAAAAAGGAGGAAAGTTATAATGAAGCATGAATCTCTCACGTTGTAGACCCTCTAAACTTTCAATTCTTTGTTCATCATCAGATGTTCCTAGAGTTGTTGTAACAATTGCTTGTGTTTCTCCTCTGGTGAATAATGCTGACCCATGAACTCTTGGTAGTATTCCAACTTCACATTTAATTGGTCTTACATCTGAAAGACCTCTGCCGTCAATACGATTATTATTTTTTAGTATTTCAGTTCTTACAATACCCTTCTCTAGATTTTTCAATTCGTGCATAACATCTAGTTCTGAATAATTTTCATCCTCTTCGTATAACTTTTTAGCTTTTTCAGTTACTTCAGATATTAAGTTAGATCTTTCTTGTTTGTCTTTAATAGAAAACGCTTTTTTCAGATCTTTAGTAAATTCACCCTCTAACTTTTTCTTTACCTGTGATAAATCTTTCTTTTCAACAATCCAATCAGGTTTTTTGCATTCTTTTGCAAGTTCTTCGATCATTTTTATTACTGGTACGAAACCCTCATGACCAAATTTTACTGCATCTAGCATTTGTTGTTCTGTCAAACCCTTTGCTTCAGACTCAACCATTAAAACAGCATCTTTGGTTCCTGCTACAACTAAATCTAGTTTTGAATTTTCTAATTCTTTTTTAGTAGGGTTTAAAACATACTTTCCACCTATAAAGCCTACTCTAGATGCGCCTACTGGTCCCATAAACGGCATTCCAGATATTGCTAATGCAGCTGAGGATGCGATAATTGATAAAATATCAGCTTCGTTTTCTTTATCATAAGAAATTACTGTAGGTAGTAATTGAACTTCATTTCTAAATTCATCTGGAAACAAAGGTCTAATAGGTCTATCAATTAGTCTTGAAATAAGAGTTTCACTTTCAGTGGGTCTAGCCTCTCTTTTAAAATATCCACCAGGAATTTTTCCTGCCGCGTAGTACTTCTCTTGATAATTTACCGATAATGGAAAATAATCTACATCAGGATTAACTTTTTTTGCTCCAACAACAGTTGCTAGAACAACTGTTTCGCCACACGTAGCAATTATTGCTCCGTCTGCCTGCCTTGCAATTTTTCCGGTTTCTAAACTAATTTTCTTTCCACTAACTTCGACTTCTTTTTTAAAAATTTTAAACATTTACTTCCTTAAATTTAATTTCGTTAATATATTTTTGTAAGACTCAATTTTATTTTTCTTAAGATAATCCAATAGTTTTTTTCTTTTATTAACTGCTTTTAATAATCCAACAGATGAGTGTTTGTCTTTTTTGTACTGCTTAACATGTTTTGATAAAGACACTATTTTATCTGTTAAAAGAGCTATTTGAACCTCTGAGGATCCTGTGTCTTTTTCGTGTAAACTGACTTCCGTAATATTCTTTTTCATAATTTTTCCTATTTATTAGCTTGTTTTATTAAATTTTCAATTTTTTCCGCATAATCAAAAGATTCATCTTTTACAAAAAATAGTTTTGGTAAAAATTTCATTATGATTTTTTTGGACAATACTTTTCTTACAATAAAAGAAAATTCTTTTAATTTCCCTATAATTTCCTCTGAGTTTTTACCTCCCAATGGTAGTACAAAGACCTTAGCAGTTTTTAGATCCGGGCCCATTCTTACCTCTGTAACTGTAATTTCTTTTGTATTAATACCTGGTATTTTTGCCTCATCTTTCAAAAATATCATACTTAATGATTGCTTAATCATTTCTCCAACTCTTAATTGCCTTTGAGTAACCGATCTACCTGCATTTGCCATAATATTAAATTACCCTTTCTGTTGTAGTAGAGCTGTAAGCTTCTATAATATCTTTTTTTTGAAAGTCATTAAAATCTTTAAAAGATATACCACATTCCAGTCCAGCTGACACTTGCTTGGCTTGGTTTTTTTCCCTAAAAATAGTACTTATTTTACCATTATAAATTATTGCTCCATCTCTAATAATTCTAGCTAAAGCGTCCTGAGAAATTTCCCCGTCTATCACCTTCGAACCAGCAACTTTCCCAACTTTTGATACTTTAAAAATTTCTAAAATTTCAGCTGAACCAATTACCTTTTCCTCTACGTCTGGGGATAATAATCCAGACATTTGATTTTTTACAAAATCAATTAATTCATAAATTATGTTAAATGAAGAAATTTTAACGTTATTTTGTTCTGCTATTTTTTTTGCTTCCTTGCTAGGTTTGACATTGAAAGCAATTAAGATTGCATTAGAAGCCTTGGCTAAATTTACATCTGTCTCAGTTACCATCCCAACATCAGATAAAATTATCTTTACCTTTACTTCGTCATGTTTAATTTGACTAATTGCACTTTTTATTGCTTCTGAAGACCCATGCACATCTGATTTTACTATAATATTTAAATCCTCAGACTTATTATCTTTAAAAGCAGACTCTTGTGTAAACATAGTTAAAGGATTTTTTGAAGTTTTAGTTTCCTCAATTCTTGCTTCTGATAAAGATTTAGCTTCTTTTTCTGAGTCAACAACTAAGAAATCATCCCCAGATTTTGCTGCACCATTTATACCTAATACTTCGACAGGAGTAGATGGTAGTGCTTCATTAATTTGCTTTCCAGTATCATCAATAATCGCTCTGACCTTTCCCCATTTTGTACCACAAACAAAATAATTCCCTTTTTTAAGATTGCCAGATGTAACAATAATGTTTGCTATCGGTCCTCTGCCTATATCTATTTTTGACTCAAGAACAACACCATTTGAATTACTATTAAAATCACATTTTAAGTCTAATAGTTCAGCCTGGAGTAAAATTAATTCAAGTAATTTATCAATATTTTTTTTTGTTTTGGTTGAAATCTCAACCATTATTGTGTCACCAGATAAGTCTTCGGCTATTAGTTCATGTTCTAAAAGTTGGTTTTTAATTTTCTGAGGATCAGCATCTGGTAGGTCACATTTATTAATTGCAACAACTATTGGCACTTTGGCAGCTTTTGCATGCTTTATAGACTCTATTGTTTGAGGCATTACGCCATCATTTGCTGCAACCACTAACACTACTATATCTGTTAATTTAGATCCTCTTGCTCTCATCTCTGTAAATGCTGCATGACCTGGGGTATCTATAAAAGTAATTTTTTCATTATTTTTGGCGATTTGATATGCTCCGATGTGTTGTGTAATACCTCCGAATTCCCCTGAAACTATGTTTGTGCTTCTTATCACATCTAGAACTGAAGTTTTTCCGTGATCAACATGTCCCATGACAGTGATAATTGGTGGACGATTTTTTAGATTCTGAGACTTGGAGTCTTTAATATTTTTAATTATTTCATCAGCCTTTTTCTCTCTTATCGGATTATGACCGAATTCTTTTACTAAAAATTCTGCAGTATCCGAGTCAATTGTATGGTTAATTGTAACAGCAACACCCATACCCATTAAATGCTTAATTATATTTGAGGATTGTTCAGCCATTCTATTAGCTAAATCTCTTATTGTTATGAACTCAGGTATATTTATATCTCTTTTGATGCTCGCACTAGTCTCGTCATTAACTTTATTTTTTGATACTCTTAATTCTTTTTCTCTAGCTCGTTTAATTGATGCGAGACTTCTTGACTTAAATTCTAGATCTTCACTCAAAGCTCTTGAAACTGTTAATTTTGTCTCTCTTTTTTTAGTATTAAATTTTGACTTATTTTCTCTATCTTTTTGACTACTATCTTCTCTGATTCCTTTCATCGCTTTTTGTTCAGCTAATTTTCTTCTTTCATAGTCACTCAATTTCGTCGTTAAAGGCTTGTGTTTAAAACTTTTTTTGAAATTATTAGGACTTTTATTTAGAGGTTTTGAAAATTTTTTATCATAAAATGATATTTTTTTTTTACTTTCAAAATTTTGTTTGGTAACAAATGTTCTTTTTGATTTTCCTGATATTGTAAGTTTTTTTTTTTGTTTTTCCATTTTTCATCAATTAGTTATTATAAATTTTTTCTCTAGCTTTCATTATAAGATCATCTGCCTCAGCTCTTGATAAAGCAAAATCCTCAAGGTATCCATTGATCTTCACTTTTTCTCCCTTAATTACATCAAATCCACCGATTAATTCATCGGATGCAAGATCTGCAAAATCATTAAGGGTTAATATTTTTTTCTCGCCTAAAGTTAAAAGCATTCCTGGTGTTAGTCCCTTGTGATTTATCAAATCGGTTTCTAAACCTAAGTCAATTATTTTCTTTTGTATTTCGTCTTGATTTTTTTTATGGAATTCTAGTGCTCTTTCTATAAGCTCCTTAGCTGTTTCTTCTTCTATGCCTTCAATTTTAATCAAGTCACTTAATTTACTCTCTTTAATTAATTCAATTGTTGCAAATCCTTCTGCTACTAAAAGCTGACCTAATGTTTCATCAACTTCTAAATTTTTCATAAGATTTTCTGTTCTATCTTTAAACTCTTCTTGTCGTTTTTCAGACTCCTCTTTGTCTGTCATAATATTAATTTCATAATCAATAAGTTTTGTAGCAAGTCTAACATTTTGTCCTCTTCTACCGATTGCTTTACTTAAATTTTCTTCAGTTAAAATTACATCTAATTTTTTTGCTTCTTCATAAATATTTACTTTTAAGACCTCAGCAGGAGAGAGAGCATTTGACACTACTACTGATATATCTTCTGACCAGTTCACTATATCAATTTTTTCTCCTTGTAATTCATTTACTACTGCTTGAACTCGGCTACCTCTCATGCCAACACATGCACCAACTGGGTCTAATGATGTATCTATTGCTTTAACACAAATTTTTGCTCTACTTCCTGGATCCCTTGCAGATGATTTTATCTCTATTAATCCATCATAAATCTCTGGAACTTCTTGAATAAATAATTTCTCCATAAATTTTGGATGAGCTCTAGATAAAAAAATCTGTTGGCCTCTTTGTTCTCTTCTTACATCGTAACAGTAAGCTTTAACCCTGTCCCCAGCTTTTATATTTTCTCTTGGTATCATTTCATTTTTTTGGATAATTGCTTCTGCTTTTCCCAAGTCTATTATTACGTTTCCATATTCCAGTCTTTTGACGATACCACTTAATATTGTGTCTTTTTTATCTATAAAATCATTGTACTGTCTTTCTTTTTCAGCTTCTCTTACACTAAAACTTATTACTTGTTTAGCTGTCTGTGCTGCAATTCTTCCAAAATCAAACGTTGGAAGAGGTTGCAATATTTCCTCACCCAATTTTTTTTCGTTATTTAACACCTTTGCATTTTCTAAACTAATTTCAGTATTATTATTTTCTGGTTTTTCAACAATTATCAATTTTCTAAAAATTTCGATATCACCGTTTTCTCTATTTATGTTAACTTTAATTTCATTCTCATTACCAAATTTTGATTTTGCAGCTTTTGCAATACCAGTCTCCATAGAATTAATAATTAATTCTTTATCTATAGACTTTTCTAATGCAACTGCCTCTGCAATTCTTAATAATTCAAGCTTATCTGCGCGTCTGTTTAACATATCTTATTCTCTAAAAAAAAATGGGCCGAAGCCCACTTTGAAATATCAACAATGTTAATGGCTTTATAATTTATATTTCTAAATATTCAACTTATTATTACTTAGTAAAAATGTCTTTTTTATCAACTTTTTCCCACGAAAAAGAACCATCAGATCCAGGATCTCTTCCAAAATGGCCGTATGCTGCAGATTTTTCATAAATAGGTTTGTTCAATCCAAGCATCTCCCTTATTCCTCTAGGACTTAAATCGAAATTTTCTTTGATTAAATTTTCTACATGTTTATTTTTTTCCTCTTTGTTATCAAAAAGATCTACATATATCGAAAGAGGCTTCGATACACCTATTGCATATGCTAATTGAATTAAACATTTATCTGCAATCTTTGATGCAACAATATTTTTTGCTAAGTATCTCGATGCATACGCTGCTGATCTATCAACTTTAGTTGGATCTTTACCTGAAAAAGCGCCACCGCCATGTGGTGCGGCACCTCCATATGTATCCACAATTATTTTTCTTCCAGTTAAACCACTATCTCCATCAGGGCCTCCGATAACAAAGTTCCCAGTTGGATTAATATATATTTCTTCCTCTGATAATTTATTTAACAATTCTTTGGGAATAGATTTTTCAATATAAGGTTTAACTAAATCTCTAACTTGCGATTGATTAACATCTGATGAATGTTGAGTAGATATAACAACAGATTTTACATTTGCTGGTTTGCCGTCTTTATATTCTATAGTAATTTGGCTTTTAGAATCTGGTTCGATATTTTTTAGTTTTCCAGATTTTCTGTCCTCTGCCATCAATCGTAAGATTTTGTGAGAATAATGTATTGGGGCTGGCATAAGAACATCTGTTTCATTACATGCATATCCAAACATTATACCTTGGTCTCCAGCACCTTCATCTTTATTTCCAGAAGAGTCAACACCCATAGCAATATCTGATGATTGCGCATGTAAATGACTTTCTATTTTCGTAGCTTCTCTAAAAGTAAAACCAGATTGATCGTATCCAATATCTTTAATGCAATCTCTAACTTTATGTATTAATTCATCTTTCTTTATTTCAGGTCCTCTAACCTCTCCAGCTAAAACAACTTTATTAGTTGTGGTTAAAGTTTCACATGCAACTCTAGACTGAGGCTCCGCTCCTAGGTAAGTATCGACTACCATGTCAGAAATCCTATCGCAAACCTTATCAGGATGTCCTTCTGAAACAGATTCGCTTGTAAATAAATAATTTTTTTTCATTTAATTCTTTTTAAAAAAAAAATTAAAGTAATATAAAAAAATACTAAACAAAAGAAAATCTTATTACCATAAATACTAAAGAACGTTGGAAAAGCTCTAGAAACTGAGTTTATTTCTAAGCTTCCCTTTTGAGTTGTGTTGAGCATTTTATTAACTTTGCCATTTAAACTTATATGAGCAGTAATTCCATTATTGGCAACTCTTAAAACATCTTTGCCCTCCTCAATCGATCTAAATATAGAATGATTAAAATGTTGAACTGGGCCTATACTATTACCAAACCAACCATCTTCAGAAATATTTAAAATAAAATCATAGCTATCTCTATTTTTTGTTAATGCGCCAGAAAATATGATTTCATAACAAATTAAAGGTAAAAATGAAATTTCACCTATACTAAGAATGTTTCTCTCAGTTGAAGAACTGAACGATTTATATCCATCAGTTATTTTTTTAACTCCAAAATTACTCAAAAATTTTTCAAAAGGTAGGAACTCTCCAAAAGGAACAAGTTTATTTTTATAATATTTATCTTCTAATTTAAATTGCTTGTTGAAAATTGCTAGTGAATTAAATAATTTTTTACCATCATCTAAAGTAATGCCTAAGATTATTTTAGATTTATCTGTTAATTGATTAGAAACATTATAGAAATTGTTATCTAATTGATTTATTTCTCCAATATTAGTTATACCTTCTGGAAAAACTAAGAGTAAATCTTTATCAAGTGGATAACTGATTTCTATAAGCTCATTTATTTTATCCTCTATAGGTTCTCCAGTAAAAAACCTCTCAATATCAAACTTTGGTGAAACTAATTTTATTGATGGAAATATTACTTTTTTTGGTTGACTCTCAATTTCCTCAATTTTATTAAATCCGTAATAAACATTAAGTAATAAAATCAAAACTGCTGATAATAAAATCTTAAATTTTTCTAAATTTTTAATTTTAAATAAAATTATTATTGGTAAAGTGTAAAAAGTGATAACCAATAGGTTTAAAGAGTAAGTTCCTATAAAGCTAAGTATTTGCAATGAACTAGTAATATTAACTAAACTAAAAGAAATTAAATTCCAAGGAAATCCTCCAAAAATTGTTCCTCTTATGTATTCTACAATCGATAGTGAAAGTGAGAAAATTAAAATTGAGCTAAAATTCATTTTTACATTAAAAAATTTTAGTAAATAGGAAAATAATCCATAAAATATCGATAGTAAAAATGGAATTAACAAAATTGATAAAATAATTAAATTTTCAAAATTTTTGTCGAATTTAAGAGAATTTGAAATCCAATATAAGTTAGATAAGAAATATCCAAATCCATAAAACCATCCAACTAAGAAATTATTAATTAAATTTCGATTAAGGTTAAAAACCAAAATATAAAATAAAAATGGGAAAGTAAAAAAATTTATTAAAAAAAAATTATAAGGAGGTAAGCTAAATGATGAAAGTAATCCTAAAAAAAATAAAGTTATAATTATCAAAAATTTATTATCTAAAATATGCGTCAATTTAAAAATTAAGTTGTTTAAAAATTAAATTTTCTTTTTTGGACATCTTTTTAAAATCTTTGTATTTGATGTGGTTATAACCACTTAAATGTAAATACCCGTGTATCCACATTTTATCTAATTCATGATGAAACGATGATTTTTTCGATCTTTTATTAACTATTTCATAACTAATAGCTATATCTCCAAGATATGTATTGCGTTTCATCTTCATTTTTAATGGAAATGACAAAACATCTGTTGATTTGTTAATTTTCCTAAATTTATTATTTAATTTTTTCATTCTTAAGTTATTTGTTAAAAATATAGTAAATTCTTTTTTATTTTTGGCTAAATTTATGTGATTATTAAATTTTGTTTGTTTTGTCTTAAAGTAATTTTTTAAATTTTTGATTTTTTTTTTCCATTTTGGGAAGTCAACAACAACGTAAATTTTGATCATTTTTGAGAATTTTCATCAGAGTATGCTTTTACTATTTTAGATACTAATGGATGTCTAACAACATCTGTGTGATCAAAATCTACTATAGATATCTCATTTAAATGCTTAAGTATCTCTTTAGATCTTTTTAAACCTGATAAAGATTTATTTGGCAAATCTATTTGAGACGGGTCCCCATTAATAACAATTTTTGAGTTTTCTCCTATTCTTGTTAAAAACATCTTAATTTGTGTATCAGTTGCATTCTGAGCTTCGTCTAAAATAGCAAAAGAGTTTTTTAATGTTCTGCCTCGCATAAAAGCCAAAGGCGCTATTTCTATATCTCCAATTTCAATACGTTTTTGAATTTTTTCAAAATCTAAAAGATCATAAAGAGCATCATATAAAGGGCGTAAATATGGATCTACTTTCTCCCTCATATCTCCAGGCAAGAAACCCAGTCTTTCGCCAGCTTCAACAGCTGGTCTTGACAATATTATTCTATCTATTTTTTTATCTAAAAGCATTGTTAAGGCAATTGCTACTGCTAAATAAGTTTTTCCAGTTCCTGCAGGTCCAGAGGATATTATAATTTCACTATCTCTTAGTGCTCTTACATATTTTTTTTGTTTTTCAGATCTGGGAATTACTGATTTTTTTGGAGTTTTAATTATATATTCAATTTTATCTGTTTTTTCTTCGATCATAAATTTATTTACTGAAGATATAATATCTTTTTTTTCAATTGTTCTATTATTTATAAATTGGTCAAACAAAAAAACAATCGCATTTTTTACCATTTCATTTTTTTGTGATGTGCTTTTTACCAAAATTGAATTTCCACGAGAATAAATACTAGTATTTGTAATTTTTTCTAATTCTTTAAGATTATTATTAAATTCACCAACGACACCCATCAATATATCGTTATTTTTAAATATAATGCTTAAAGTATTATTTTCTGAGTAAACAAATTTAAGATCGTCGACAGCTTTTTTATAAGATAAATTATTCAAATTAAGCAGCTCTCATATTTTTATTTTCATCTATTTTACCAAATAAAGTATTTCGATTAGTTTTTGTTATTTTGATATTAACTAATTTCCCAATGTGTCTTTTTTCGCCTTCAAATACTACAGAATTCAAAAAGACATTTCTTCCAAAATATTTATTTTGATTTTTTAATTTATTTTCAACCAAAACCTCAATGGATTTGTCTATTAAAGTCTCATTTTTTTTTATTTGATAATCCTCTAATACTTTTTGAATGTTGATTAATCGCTCTTTTGCAATTTCTTTTTCAACGGGCTTTAATTTTGATGCTGGTGTTCCGGGCCTTGGGCTGAATATAAAAGAATAGGAGTTTATAAACTTGATATTTTTTACTAGTTCCATTGTATCATTAAAATCTGTATCCAACTCACCTGGATAGCCTATTATAAAATCACTAGAAAATTCCACTTTATTATTTATTTCTTTAATCATCCTATGTACTTGCATATATTTTTCTACATTATGATTTCTATTCATTAATTGTAAAATTTTATCTGAACCACTTTGAATGGGTAAATGAACAAAAGGCATCAGTTTTTTTGAGCTTGAATAACATTCAATCAAATCATCGGTCATATCTTTTGGGTGTGATGTTGTATATCTAATTCTTTTTAACTCTGTTATTTTATCTAGTTCTAAAATTAAGTTAGATAATTTGTAACTTTTATTTCCATATTTGTATAAATAAGCGTTTACGTTTTGTCCTAACAGTGTTAATTCCTTTGCACCATTTTTTATTAATTGCTCAGCTTCTTCAATAATTTTATTAAAAGGTCTGGAAAACTCTGGACCCCTTGTGTAAGGAACTACACAAAAGTTACAAAATTTATCACATCCCTCCTGTATCGTCAAAAAAGAAGACACGCCGCTATCATTATTTTTAATTTTGTCTAAATAGTTAAATTTATCTTCAGTATTAAATTCAGTTAGTTCATCTTTCTTAAAATTGAAATTTTTAATAATCTTATTTATTTTGTGATATGACTGAGGTCCAATAATAATATCTATATAAGGATCTCTTTTTATCATTTCATCACTTTCTGCTTGTGCAACACAGCCTGCTACAATCATGATTGGTTTTTTTTTATTTTTATAGTTTTTTCTAACTCTGCCTATTTCATCAAAAACTTTTTCTTTTGACTTGTCCCTTATATGGCATGTATTCAATAAATAACAATCAGCATTCAAATGATCATTTGTTTTTAAATATCCAATATCTTTCACGGTATCATAAATACGATTTGTATCGTATTCATTCATTTGACATCCAAACGTTTTAATGAAAATTTTTTTCACAATTAATCAGATTTATCTTTAACACAATAAAGTTCTAATTTTGAGTCTACTAGTTTATATCCATGTTTTTCTGCAATTTTTTTTTGAATAATCTCAATTTCATCATTTGTAAATTCAATTATATTTCCAGTTTTTATATCAATTAGATGATTATGGTCGTCGTTTAACTCATATCTAGCCTTGCCATCTTTAAAATCATGTTTCATTAAAATACCTGACTCTTCGAATAATTTTACTGTTCTGTAAACTGTTGCAATACTTATCTTGCTATCGATGTCAGAAACTCTTTTGTACAGTTCATCTACATCCGGATGATCTGACTCACCATAATTTTTTTTAGACTCTGATATAACTCTAGCAATAGTCCTTCTTTGATCAGTTAATTTAACACCTTTTGCTAAACATTTTTGTTCTATTGTATCTGTCATAGTATTATTTTAACTCATATAAAGTGGTTTAATCAATTTTTTTATTAATTTGCCCTTTTTTAGTGATTCCAAAACTTTAGAATAGTCATATTTTTCAACCTCTTTTGATGAAAAACCATATAATTTGAATTTATATATTAAATTTAGAGCTTTTAAAGTAGATATTGAAGTCCTGATACTTGAAAATTTCCCTGGTCCCAAATTTACCAAAACTTTGTCAACTATATCAAAACCAATCATCTTTTTATCTAAAAATTTGAATAAAAGAACAGCAAACTTGTCAAAGTTTTTTCTACTGTTTTCATAATCATTGGTATAAGTTTTATTATTATCTATGATTTTGAAAATAATTCTTTCATTAGCTGCATCTATTATCAAATTTTTTTTTATTTTTTTTTTCATAATTAAATCAGCTTTTGCTGAAGAAAATTTCAAATATTATTCTGATGATCATGGTATCGTATCAATTATGTACCATAGATTTAACGAAAATAAATATCCATCTACAAATATTAAAATAGATATTTTTAAAAAGCAACTCGAACTAATTGATAAAAATAATATAGAATATTACAATCCTGCTAACTTTGACATTGAATTTAGTGAACCAAAGAAAAATAAAAAAATTTTGATTACTATTGATGATGCTTTTTCATCTTTTTACGATAATGCGTGGCCGATACTTAAAAAAAGAAAAATACCATTCATATTATTTGTTTCAACAGAGCCAGTTGGAAAGTCTGGATACATGAGTTGGGAGCAAATTAAAGAGATATCTAGTTACGATTTTGCATACATAGGTAACCATTCACATACACACGAATATTTATTAAATTTTTCTCATGATGAATTTGAAAGTGACATTAATAATTCAATAAAAATATTTCAGGAAAAATTGGGATATAATCCGATTTTTTTTTCTTATCCATTTGGAGAATATAATTTAAAACAAACAGAATTTATTAAAAGTAATTTTAAATATGGTTTTGGTCAACATTCAGGTGTAATTGATTTAACTAAAAATCGTTTTGAACTACCAAGATTCCCAATAAATGAGAAATATGGTGATTTAGAAAGATTTGAATTCATTCTCAAGCTGTTTCCTATTGCTTACAGAAATTTAAAGCCGATCGAAAAATTTATTAGTAAAAATCAAAATCCCCCAACTGTTGAAATAGAATTTTTTAAAGAACAAACAAATATTAGAAATATCAATTGTTTTTCAAATGAAGGAGGTGAATGGAGAAACCCAATAATGAAATTTGATGATAATATTCTTAAAATAAATTTCAGAGAAGAATTTACATTTAGAAGAGGTAGACTAAATTGTTCACTTAAAGATGGTGATTTTTGGAGATGGTTGGGTATTCAAATGTCAATTGAAACAAATTAAATCAAATTTTTGTATATGATGCTTAGAGGCATTAATTTTACATCATCAAAATCTTTTAAAGAGTTTTGAATAATTATTTGTTTAAGTATTTTTGTATATTCTTTACCAGTTTCAGCATAATTATCTAATTTATCTGCAAGTAATAGGCTATCAAGTTTCTCGCTATCGTCTCTTAATTGAGCTCTTAGTTGCCTAAAATTTTTGTAACTAGAATGAGTATTTAAATTTCTTTGATAAGCTCTGACAGAAGCTTTTAGCACTTTAAATTTCATTACCTTATGTTTTGTATCACTCTCTGCTCCAGCGGGTTTTATGCCATCCCCAGACCATGTCCATTGGCCGAAAAGTGCGTTACCTTCAAGAGCAAACCTAGATGTGCCCCATCCAGTTTCTTTAGCAGCTTGAGCTATAGCCAATGATACTGGTACGATATCCATACGCACTTTTAATGTTGGTATATCTTTATTTAAAACACCATACTGTTTAAACTTAGTATTTAACCAGTTTATCTCTTTTTTAGAATTTTTGTTTTTATTCAAAATACTAAATAATCTTTTTCTATCTATTAAAATAAGATTATTTTCTTCTAAAATTAGTGGCAAAATAATTTGAATGAACAAATTTTTTCTTTTTTTTGAGTTTTCAATTTGTTTAATTTCATTTGGTAAAAGTGAAAGCCTAATTGGCTTGACTTTTTTACTTTTTCGAACTTCACTTAAAGAATAATCAGTATCTTTGAAAAGCTGTTCTATCGTTGATGCGCTAAGTCGGACTGTATCTTGTGGTATATCTTCAAATTTAAAAACATCTTCTAATATGTTAGATAAATCTAATCCTTCATCTAATTTTCCCTTATCTTTTAGCTGTTCCCCTTCAAGGACTTTTTTAAATTTTTTATTAGACTCATTAATTTTTAAATCTTTTGCAACTCTAGGATTTATATCTGAGAACAAAGGCATTACGAAAGCAACAAGTATTATTAATAAACTTGAAAATCCAGTTAAGTACAAAGTTTTAAATTTTTCAATTCCAAATTTAAAAGTTGATTTTTTTTTTATTATTATTCCTTGTGAGGATAAATATTTTTTAAGTTTAAAAAATTGATTTTGATTAAAATTTTTCTTAATTAATTTGTGTGGAAATATTTTTTTCAAACTGCCTCTACCTCTTTAACTTCTGGGATATAATGACAAAGTAAATTTTGAACTCCTTGTTTTAAAGTTAAAGCAGCACTTGGACAACCAGAACACGCACCTTGGAGTTCTACACGCACAATCCCGTTTTTAAATTCTTTAAATTTAATATCACCCCCATCTCTAGCAACTGCAGGTCTAATTTTTGTTTCTAATATTTTTACAATTTGACCTTCAACTGTTGAGCTATCTAAATTCTCATCCTCTTCTTTTTTTGAAATAACATTTTCATTTCCATTAGCAAAATAATCATTAATAAAAGATATAATAATATGTTTTAAATCCTCCCACTCAAACTCATTATGTTTATTTACAGAAATAAAGTTATCAGAAAGAAAAACACCTTTTACTCCATCTATTGACAGTATGTTCCTAATAAGATCATTGCTAGTTTTACTAATTTCTGTAATTTCTATGGGTCCAATTAAAGATACACTTTTCCCAGGAAGAAATTTTAATGAATTTGGATTAGGAGTTATTTCAGTTTGTACGAACATTTGATTATTATAATTAATATAAGTATTACATATAATTTTTAAAGCAAATAATACTTAAAAACCAAATTTTTTCTTAATATCTTGTAATTTTTTTGATGATAATTTATAAGCTTTTTCACTTCCATCTCGTAAAACTTGATCTATATAAGATGGATCTTGGTTCAATTTTTTAATCTCTTTTGAAATTGGCGAAATTTTTTCAACTATAACTTCTGATAATTTTTCCTTAAAAAAAGAAAAGTTTTTATCTTTAAATTCATCAAACAAAAGATCAATTTTTTTTCCTGATAAAGATGAATAAATTCCGATTAAATTCTCAATTTCAGGCCTAGACTTCAAATTGTTGATATTTATTGGAAAGGGGCTAGTGTCTGTTTTTGCTTTTTTAATTTTATTAATTATCTCTTGGTCTGTGTCAGTTAAGTTTATTCTGCTTAATTCAGATGGATCTGATTTACTCATTTTTTTTTTACCATCTTTTAAGCTCATAATTCTAGCAAAGTTTTTTTGTATTAGAGGTTCTGGGATTTTAAAAAAATCAGGCGTATCAAAATCTGTATTAAATTTTTTTGAAATATCTCTAGCTAATTCTAAGTGCTGTTTTTGATCCTCCCCTACAGGTACGTGAGTTGCATCATATAAAAGAATATCTGCAGCCATCAAAACAGGATAAATATAAAGACCAACACTAGCCTTTTCTTTATCTTTTCCAGCCTTTTCTTTGAATTGTGTCATTCTATTTAACCAACCCATTCTTGCTACGCAACTTAACAACCAAGATAGCTCTGAATGAGCTGATACAGACGACTGATTAAAAATAATACTTTTTTTTGGGTTAATGCCACATGCTAAAAATGTTGCTGCAGTTTCTCTTACATTTTGTTTTAAAATTTTAGGATCTTGTTTTACGGTGACAGCGTGTAAATCAACTACACAAAATATACACTCATTATTCTCATTTTGTAGATCAACAAAGTTTTTGATCGCTCCGATATAGTTTCCTAAATGTAGATTACCAGTAGGCTGAACACCTGAAAAAATTTTTTTAACCCCCATATTAATACTTTATTTTAATATCGCTCAATTTGAAAGCTTTAGTAATTAACGAAACTACAAAATAGATTGAGATACTCAATATTACTATAACAAAAAGATAGATAAATTTATAATTATTTTCAAAAGACAATTCACTGTCAAAATATGATAGTAAGTTTTGGAGCAATATACCCATTGTTATAGTTGAAATAGCAACTCTAATAATTTGTATAATTAATTTTTTATTAATTTTAAAATAATCTTCTTTATGTAAATAAATATACAAAAAAATAGAGTTAACCCATGATGATATTGAAGTTGCAATCGGTATTATAATGAAACCTAAATCCCTAAAATAATAAACGCTAATTAAAATATTTATAAAAACTGATACAGTAGAAAAATAAAAAGGAATTTTAGTATTATCTCTTGCAAAAATAAAACTTGAAAATATTTTTATTAAAGCAAAAGCGGGAAGGCCTATAGAAAAATATAGCAAAGCTTTTGCAGAATTTTTTACGCTCACTTCATCAAATGATCCATAACCAAATAATGATGATACAATTTCTTCGTTTGCAATAATTAATGCCAACATCGCAGGAAGGCTTAAGAGCAATGACAATTCTAGAGATTTGTTTTGTATTTTATCTATATCTAATTTTTTATTTTGTTGAATGTAAGAAGACAATTTAGGCAGTATAACAGTTCCTATTGCGATACCTGCAATTGCAAGATTTATTTGGTATATCCTGTCTGCATAATATAAAATTGATACTGCGCTTGCCTGAAAAGATGCAATAATTGTTCCTACTAAAATATTTATTTGAGTAACACCAGAAGAAAATATACTTGGTAAAAGTTTTTTGAAAAACAATTTAACATCTTTTGTAATATTGAAATTGAATTTTAATTTTGGTTTAAAAAATCTTTTAACAAATATCACTAAAAAAACAGCTTGAATGATTCCTGCAATCGATACGCCATAGGATAAAAATATGACTAATTTTTCACCTAAAATTTTTCCAAAAACTAATATTCCTATCATTATAATATTTAGAATTATCGGTGCAGCTGAAGCAGCAGCGAACCTGTTATGTGAGTTTAAAATAGCTGAAAAAAAAGATGCCAAACTAACAAATAGTATAAAAGGAAAGGTAATTTTTGTTAAATGAGTTGCCAAAGCAAATTTTTCTGGATTAGATTTAAAACCAGGTGCAATTAATGACACAAAAAAAGGCATAAATAACTCTACTAGGAGCACTAATGCTAAAAGAAAAATTGTTAAAAGGTTAAAAATATTATTAGCAAAGTTCTCTGATTTTCTTTTTCCTTTGACTAATTCTTTGGAATAACTTGGTACAAATGCAGCATTGAATGATCCCTCGCCAAACAATCTTCTAAAAGTATTTGGAATTCTAAAAGCAACAAAAAAAGCATCGGCCACAGGTCCAGAGCCAAGAAATATTGCAATAAGAATATCTCTTAAATAACCTGAAATACGACTTATTAAAGTATAAAAACTAAAAGTCCCAGTTGACTTAATTATATTCATAAATCATATTAGTCTTAATATTGGCTCAATTGTATACATAAATAATAACAATGAAAAAAAATAAGATTGAACATTACTCGGATAAAGAAGCATTAGAATTTCATAATAGCAATAAATCAGGCAAGATTGAGATTATCTCATCAAAACCAATGACTTCAAAAAGGGACCTTGCCCTTGCTTACTCACCTGGTGTTGCTGCACCAGTGAAAGCAATTGCTGAAAATCCTGACCGAGCATACGATTACACAACTAAAGGAAATTTAGTAGCAGTAATTAGTAATGGTTCAGCAATTTTAGGTTTGGGTAATTTAGGAGCCATTGCATCTAAACCTGTTATGGAAGGTAAAGCTGTTTTATTTAAAAGATTTGCAGATATAGATTCGATTGATATAGAAATTGATACAAACGATACTGAAGAAATAATTAAATCAATAAAAAATATTTCTAAAAGTTTTGGAGGAATTAACCTCGAGGATATAAAGGCACCTGAGTGTTTCATTATAGAAAAAAAATTAAAAGAAATATTAGATATTCCAGTTTTTCACGATGACCAACATGGTACTGCAATAATAACTAGTGCAGCATTAATAAATGCCTGTGATATTGCCAAAAAAAAGCTAAATGAAATAAATGTAGTTATTAATGGTGCAGGTGCGTCTGCAATGGCATGCGCAAAACTTTTTATAAATTCAGGAGTAGATAAAAATAAAATCAAAATGCTCGATTCAAAAGGGGTTATTTATAAGGGTAGAGATAACTTAAATGAATGGAAAAATGAATTCTCAATTAAAACAAATGACAGAAGTTTAAATGACGCTATTAAAAATGCTGATGTTTTTTTAGGCTTATCTCAAGCAGGAGTTCTCAAAAAAGATATGGTAAAAAATATGGCAAAAAATCCTATAATTTTTGCATGCGCTAATCCTGATCCAGAAATTACTCCTGAAGAAATTGAAGAAGTAAGAGATGATGCAATTGTTGCAACTGGTAGATCGGATTATCCCAATCAAGTAAATAATTTAATTGGCTTTCCATATATTTTTAGAGGAGCTCTCGATGTTAGATCAAAAACAATTAATGAGGAAATGAAAGTTGCTGCAGTACATGCTATCGCTTCATTAGCAAGAGAAAGAGTTCCTGATGAGGTAGTCGCTGCGATGGGTGGTGAAAGACCAGTTTATGGAAAAGACTATATTATTCCATCAACTTTTGATCCAAGACTTATAAGCGTTATACCGCTTGCAGTTGCTAAAGCTGCAATTAAAGCTGGTGTTGCAAGAATTGGAATTGAAAATTTTGAGAATTACTCAGAACAATTAAAAAATAGGCTTGATCCGACTGTAGCTGTTATGCAGGGTATAAATTCACAAATTAAAAAAAATCAAAAAAAAGTTGTGTTTGCTGATGGAGAAGATGAAAACAATCTTAAGGCTGCAATTTCATTTAAAAACAGTGGATTGGGTATTCCTATTTTAATTGCTAAAGAGGAGATAGTCAGAAAAAAATTAAATGAAATTGGATATGGAGAAAACTTTGACATTGAAATTATAAATTCAACAAACGAAAAATTAAGAAATAAATATACAGAATTTTTGTTTAAGAGACTTCAAAGAACAGAAGGATTATTAGAGCGAGATTGTGATAAACTAATTAGAAATGACAGGGTTACTTTTGGTGCTTGTATGGTTTCATGTGGAGATGCAGACGCAATGGTTACTGGAAATACTAGGAGATATTCAGCATCTTTAGAAAAAATTTCCAAAGTTATTGACCCAAGACCAGGTGAAATAATGTTTGGTTTAAATATGATAGTCAATAGAGGAAAAACCATCTTTATTTGTGATACTACAGTAATTGAATACCCTGACGAAAAACAACTAGCCGAAATGGCAATTTCGGCCGCAAGAGTTGTGAGGCTATTTGGATTTGATCCAAAAATTGCTTTTTTATCTCATTCCACTTTTGGTCAACCAACAACAGATAGAACGAAAAGAATAAGTGATGCTGTTGAGCTGCTTAAAAATAAAAATGTAGACTTTAAATTCGATGGTGAGATGCAGCCAGATGTTGCTTTAGAGGATATGTTTCAAGAACTTTATCCATTTTCTGAAATTGTTGGCAATGCAAACGTTTTGATTATGCCAAGTCAACACAGTGCTGCGATATCTTATAAAATGATACAATCTATGAGTAGAGCAAAATTAATTGGTCCACTTTTGATAGGTTTGGGGCAAGCTATTGAAATAGCTCCATTGAGAAGTTCAACATCTGATATACTAAATTTAGCATCTGTTGCGGCTTATTCAGCTGAGATAATTGATTACAAAAAAAATTAATCTTTTTGAATTCTTAAATCTTCTACTAAAAGAATGCTGGCAATGACTTTATCTACATCTAAGATTGAGTTCGCTTCATCAACAACTATTTCTAATTCGTCTCTATTACGCGCAATTCCATATATATAAATATTTTTTTTGTAAGTATCTATTTGATAATTACTAGATTTTATATTTTTATTTACAATTAAAGCAGCTCGTAATTGAGAAGTTATCAGCGTATCCTTTGCTGATTGTTTAAAATTGAATTTTTCTTTGATTTTTATATCGTTTCTTACAGACCTAACCCCGCTAGTTTCCCATGCAATTTTAGTTATTTTTAACTTTTCTTCTGGATTATCAACTTTGCCAGTAATAAATATTCTGCCATCTAAAACCTTGGTTTTAACAGATAAGAAATATTTTTTTTCTTCCATTGTGAGTCTGGTTATTAAGTTTTTTTCCATAATAGAGTCATCGATTTGCGTTCCTAGAGATCTTGGGTCAATTGCCACAGACACTCCTGTACCAAACAACCCTTTTGAGCTAGTGCCTGAACAACTGTTAAAGAAGGCAAGTAATATTAAAAAAAAATAAAAATTTTTATTTATCATTTTTAAGTTCAAGACAATAATCGTAGATTATTTTCTTTTGAATTTTTTTGTGAGAAAGACTTTTAATTATATCTTTAATACTTTTGTTTTTTAGCATTTTTTTAATTATTTTCTTATCAGATTCGCTCAAAAAACCGAAAGGATTTATATTTTCTTTTACTTCAGAGATAACAATAGTAAGTTCACCTTTATCATTAATATTAATTTTTTTTAAGTCTTCAACTTTACATCTAATAAATTCCTCATGTAGTTTTGTCATTTCTCTGCAAAGAACAATTTCTCTTTTACTAAAAAAATCTATTAATATTCCCAAATTTTTAATTAATTTTTTTGGTGGAATAAATATGACTATTGAACAATCAATTTTAGAGAGAAATTCTAATTCTTTAATTAATTTATTTTTTTTTTCTTCTAAAAAACCATAAAAAATAAACTTGTCGGAAAAACCACTTATACATAAAGAGGTTATAACTGATGAAGCGCCTGGTATTGGAGTAACTGGAATATCATTATCTATACATTCTTTCACTAATATTTTACCTGGATCTGATATAGCAGGAGTTCCTGCGTCGGAAATAAGTGAAATTATTTTACCTTCAATTAACTCGATTATTATATCTTTGGTCTTTTTTTTTTCGTTAAATTTGTGGAATGATAGGAGTTGAGTTTTTATACTATAATAATTCAGAAGTTTTATAGAAACACGAGTATCTTCGCACAAGATTAGGTCTGAATTTTTAAGAATTTCTAAAGCTCTTATTGTTAAATCGCCTAAGTTTCCTATTGGAGTAGAAACCAAATAAAGACCTTTTTTTTGTGATTGTGATATCATTAAATTAAAAGTTTACTATATATTATATAATATGAAAAAATTACTTAATTTAATATTTTTTGTATTCATAATTTTTATTTTTACTAGCAAGCTTTTTGCAATCGAGGAAAAGATTAAAATTGGTTTGTTGTTGCCTTTGGATGGTCAAAACCATCATTTAGGAAAGTCAGTATTAAGAGCAGTAAATTTGGCAATTAATAAAATAGATGATCCAATTTTAGAAGTTTATCCAAAAAATAATTTTGATAATCCCGAAGATAATATCAAAGCCGCACAAGAACTATACGATCAAGGTATTAGAGTATTTATTGGACCTATTTTTGATAAAAATACAAAAAATTTAGTAAAATTTGATGATGCTATATTTATAACATTTTCAAATAAAAATAAGAATGCTCAAAAAAATTTGATATACGCTGGTGTGAATGCAACTTCACAGATAGCTACAATTAAAAAATTTCTTGAGGACAATGATATAAAAAAAACTATTTGTCTTATACCCGAAGCTGATTTCAAAGATGAAATTAAAAAGGGAATATCTCAAACAAAAATTAATTTAAAAAAAATTTTTTATTACAATACTAAGCCAACAGAGATTACAAAAAGAATTGAGAAAATTACAAAATACGATGTGAGGAAACAAAATCTTCTCGATGAAATTAAAAGGGTAGAAGACTCAGATGATCCAAATAAAGAGAAAAAAATTAAAAATCTTGAAAAAAGAGATACATTAGGAAAATTAGGATTTGACTCGGTTATAATTTCAGATTTCGACGAGTCTTTAAAGAGTGTAATAACTTCACTGATTTATACAGATGTGTCCACAAAAAAAGTTTATTTTATAACTCTAAATCAATGGTTTGATAATAGTTTGCTTAAAGAAGAAAGTTCTCAGAATATTTATTTTCCATCAGTAAATAAAAAAAATTATGATGATTTTTCAGAATTATTTTATAAAAAATTTAATAGTTATCCAAACCAGGTTTCATTTTTAAGCTATGACTTAGTTGGACTAGTTTATTATTTAATTAAAAATAATAATCTTAAAGATATAGATAAAATTTTTAATCAAAAAAATGTTTTCAAAGGTAAAACAGGTATTTTTAAAATTAAAGATAAAAAAATTAACCATGTTCTAAGTTTTTATAAAGTTGAAAATAACAAATTTATAAAAATTTTTTGATTTTTTGAAAAGCTTTATATCTATGATCAATTTTATATTTTTTTTTTGGTAATATTTGACCAAAAGTTTTTTTTGAGCCTTGCGGAATAAAAATTGGATCATATCCAAAGCCTTTTTTTCCGATTTTATTAGCTGATATTCTTCCTTCGATTTTTCCTATTGTTGTTTTAAATTTTCCGTCGGGCCAATAAATTGTTAAGGCACAAATAAATTTAGCTTTAATATTTCTATTTCGCCAATTAGAAACATTTGCATCTAATTTTTTAAAAACTCTTTTAATTGCTAGATCAAAATTATTTTTTTTTCCTCCCCAGCGAGCTGAATAAATGCCGGGCTGATTATCTAAAAGTTTTATTTCTAAACCAGAGTCATCAGACATACAGATTTTATTACTTTTCTTAGAAAAAAATTTGGCTTTTATAAGAGAGTTTTCACTAAATGTATTTCCATTTTCCTTAGGACTTCTCAAGTTAAAGTCTGATGTTGAAAAAATTTTAATATTTTTTGGTAATAAAGCTTTAATTTCTCTTAATTTACCCTTGTTATTAGTACCAATTAACAGTTGTGAAATTTTTTTGGATTTCATCTGGAAATATTCATTTTACATACCATATAAACTACTATGGAAAAAGAAAACGAAAATACTTCAGAAACAAATAATAAAGAAAAAACACTAAATGACGAAAACAAGCCCAAAAGCGAAAAAAAAGAGGAGTTGACGCCAGAGGATAAACTACAGGAAACTGAAGATAAATTAATAAGAAGTTATGCTGAATTAGAAAATCAGAGAAGAAGGTACGAAAAAGAAAAAGATGAAGCCTATGAATTTGGAGGTATGGCACTTGCTAAAGAGTGTTTAAATCTGACAGATAACCTAGAAAGATCTAAATTATCTATTATTAATGATGAAAGTCTTGAAAAAAATAATAAAGAAAAAATAATTGAACATCTTGATATTATTTATAAAGATATATTATCGATATTTAAAAAAAATCAGATTGAAGAAATTTCCTCTCTCGGTGAAAAATTAGATCCAAACAAGCATCAAGCAATGCTTGAAATTGAGGATGCAGAAAAAGAACAAGGTACAGTTATTCAAGAAATACAAAAAGGGTTTACTTTAAAAGGACGTTTGCTTAGACCTTCATTAGTTGGTGTCTCAAAAAAACCTCAAAAAAATGAGGAAAAACAACAAAAAAAGGATAAAAATTAATGTCGGTTATAACTTGTAGATTAAAATTTAACACTTATATGAACATTACAATTTAAAATTATGAGCAAAGTAATAGGAATAGATTTAGGAACAACAAATTCTTGTGTAGCGATTATGGATGGTACACAAGCTAAAGTACTGGAAAATGCCGAAGGAGCGAGAACTACACCTTCGGTTGTTGCATTTACTGACAATGATGAAAAACTTATTGGACAACCAGCAAAAAGACAAGCTGTAACCAATCCAGAAAATACTGTCTTTGCTGTTAAGAGATTAATTGGAAGGAACTTTAATGATCCGTCAGTAAAAAAAGATATTGAAACATCTCCGTTTAAAATAGTAAGTTCAGAAAAGAGTGATGCGTGGATAGAAGCTAAGGGTAATAAATATTCCCCATCTCAAATTTCAGCTTTTATTCTTCAAAAAATGAAAGAGACTGCAGAAAAATATTTAGGTCAAGAAGTAAAAAAAGCTGTTATTACTGTGCCAGCATATTTTAATGATGCGCAAAGGCAAGCAACCAAAGATGCTGGAAAAATTGCGGGTTTAGAAGTTTTAAGAATTATTAATGAACCTACTGCAGCATCTCTTGCTTATGGTTTAGACAAAAAGACTAACAAAAAAATTGCAGTGTATGACTTAGGAGGTGGAACATTTGATGTTTCAATACTTGAATTAGGCGATGGTGTATTTGAAGTTAAATCTACAAATGGTGATACTTTTTTAGGCGGTGAAGACTTTGATAACACGATTGTTGAATATTTGTTATCAGAGTTTAAAAAAGATAGTGGTATTGATTTAAAATCTGACAAGCTTGCACTTCAAAGATTAAAGGAAGCTGCGGAAAAGGCGAAGATTGAACTTTCTTCAGCAGCACAAACAGAGATAAATCTTCCTTTTATTACAGCAGATAAAACTGGTCCTAAACATATAAATTTAAAAATGACTAGAGCAAAATTAGAAGCTTTGGTTGAAGACTTAATTAAAAGAACTATGCCACCTTGTGAAACAGCTCTTAAAGATGCTGGTCTTTCAGCAAGTGAGATTGATGAAATAGTGCTAGTTGGTGGTATGACTAGAATGCCAAAAATTATAGAAGAGGTCAAAAACTTTTTCGGGAAAGAACCTAATAAATCTGTAAACCCTGATGAAGTAGTCGCTATGGGCGCGGCCATACAAGCTGGTGTATTACAAGGTGATGTGAAAGATGTTTTATTGCTAGATGTTACACCTTTGTCTCTTGGAATTGAAACACTAGGAGGAGTATCAACAAAATTAATCGATAAAAATACAACTATACCAACAAAGAAAAGCCAAGTTTTTTCTACGGCTGAGGATAATCAGCCGGCTGTATCAATTAGAGTTCTTCAAGGTGAAAGAGAAATGGCATCTGATAATAAAGTTTTGGGGAATTTTGAATTAGTTGGAATTGCACCGGCTCCTAGAGGAGTGCCTCAAATTGAAGTTACATTTGATATTGATGCTAATGGTATAGTTAATGTGTCTGCTAAAGATAAGGGTACTGGCAAAGAACAAAAAATTCAAATTCAAGCATCAGGCGGCTTAAGTGAAGAGGAAATTAACAAAATGGTTAAGGAAGCAGAAGCTAATAAAGATGCTGACAAAAAGAAAAGGGAAGCTGTTGATGCAAGAAATCAAGCAGATACTTTATTACACTCGACTGAGAAAAACTTAAAAGAGCACGGTAGCAAAGTTTCCGAAGCAGACAAAAAAGCTATCGAAACTGCATGTTCAGATTTGAGAAATTCTTTAAAAGGAACTGATGTTGAGGATCTTAAGAAGAAAACACAAGATTTAGTTCAAGCATCTATGAAATTAGGTGAAGCTATCTATAAGTCACAACAAAGCGCTAAACCAGACGATGGTGCAAAAGACAAAAAAGAAGAAGGAAAAAAAGACGATAACGTTGTAGACGCAGACTTTGAGGAAGTAAAAGACGAAAATAAAGAAAAAAGTGCCTAAGAGCTAACAACTGTTTGTCTAATTAGTTATGGCAAAAAGAGATTACTATGAAGTCTTAGGTGTAAATAAATCAGCATCCGCAGATCAAATAAAAGCAGCTTATAGAAAGCTCGCTGTAAAACATCATCCAGATAAAAACAAGGGTGACAAAGCTTCTGAGGAAAAATTCAAAGAGGCTTCAGAAGCATACCACGTGTTATCAAATACAGAGAGAAAACAAAATTATGACAATTTTGGACATGCTGCATTTGAAAATGGAGGTGGTGGTAGAGGAGGTTTTAGTAACTTTGATTTTTCTAGTCACTTCTCAGATATATTTGAGGATTTTTTTGGTGATTTCAGTGGAGGGGGAAGAAGAAGTAGAAAATCAAATTTTAGAGGATCTGATTTAAGATACGATTTATCTATTTCACTTGAGGAAGCTTATTCAGGAAAAAAACAAGATATAAAATTTTCAACATCTGAAAAGTGTGAGATTTGTAATGGAAGTGGTTCCAAACCAGGTACAAACGTAGGATCATGTTCTATGTGTGGAGGAAATGGTCAAGTAAGATCTAGCCAAGGTTTTTTTACTGTTCAACAAACTTGTCCTCAATGTTCAGGTACCGGTGAACAAATTACAAATCCATGTAATAGTTGTAATGGTCAAGGAAAAAAACAAGCATCAAAAAGATTATCTGTGACAATTCCAAGAGGTGTAGATGATGGAACTCGAATTAGATTGGCTGGAAAGGGTGAGGCTGGCTCTAGAGGTGCATCTAGCGGAGACTTGTATCTTTTTATAAATGTTTATTCTCATGATTTATTTAAAAGAAGTGAGGAAAATTTATTTTTTGAATGTCCTGTCTCAATTGCAGATGCTGCTCTAGGAGCATCAATTGAAATACCAACTATTGATGGGGGAAAAGCAAAAATTAAAATTCCATCTGGTACACAAAGCGGCAAACAATTTAGATTAAAAGGAAAAGGCATGCCATTAATGAGGGGGGGTGGTATTGGTGATTTATATGTCCAGGTAAATACTGAAGTTCCTGTTAATCTTAATAAAGAACAAAAAGAACTTCTTGAAAAATTCAGAGAAATTGAAAATGAAAAGTCTAATCCTAGTATAAAAAAGTTTTTTCAAAAAGCAAAAAATTTCTGGAAAAATTAAGACTAACAAAATAAAGATTAAATTTTAATGATTTCTCTTTCTACAAAATTGAAAATCAAATGTGCATCTTTTATAAGTAACTTTTTGGTTATTTTTCTTGGAGATAAAAATAGGATAATCACAAGAAATAGTATTAATTATTGTATTAACCTTAGAGAAGGTATAGATCTCGGTATTTTTCTAGGTATTAAAAATGAAAACTCTATTTCAAATATAAAAAAAATTACGAATATTAATGAAAAAAAAACTATAATTGATATCGGTGCAAATATAGGATCGGTATCACTTCCGTTAGCGAAAATGTTTAAAAATTCTAAAATAATTTCTATTGAACCAACAGTCTATGCATTTTCTAAATTAAAAAAGAACATAAATCTAAATCCAAATTTAAAAGGTAGAATTAATCTCCAAAATATTTTTATATCAAATAAAAACAAAATAATTAGAGAGGTTCATTCATCATGGAATTTTTCAAATAATGATAAAAAACATCAAATTCATTTGGGTACCTTAAAAAAAACATCATTAAAGACAAAAAAACTTGATGATATTTGCTCAAAAATTAAAAATATTGAATTCATCAAGATTGATGTAGATGGGCACGAATTAGATGTATTAAAAAGTGGTAAAAAAACAATAATGAAACATAAGCCTTTTATATATTTTGAATTTGCACCCTATTTGTACAAAGAGTTTGGATATACATCTGAAGTTTTAATAAATTTTATTAAACGAGAACTCAATTACATATTTTATGATGAAAATTTAATTAAGGTTATGAATATCGGTGATTTTGTTAAAAAACTTCACAATAAATCACAGAATTTTTTTTTAATTCATAAAAGTATTAAGGTAAAATAGCTATGAGTCTCGAAGTTATCGTTCCTATTATTGCATTAATAGGTATTCTTATATTGGTATTGCCTGGTTTTATACAAACCAATTATAACCTGAAGATCTTCATTAAGAATTTTTTAATATGGATTATTGTAATAACTATAATATTAATATTTATATATTTTATACTATAAATATTAATTAATTATTTTCTGTGCAGATATCTTTAATAACTGGAACATTTGAGCAGTCACCACATTTAGTTACTTGAACTAAACAACCGCTATCAAGCAACTTTACATCAACAACTCTATCGCATTTAGAGCATACTGATGAAATCGTTAATCCGCATTTTTTACAACTAAATTTTTGAGTTTGCATAGTATAAAGATAGGAAATTAAAAATATTATTCAAGAAATAATGTATAATATTGATTATCATTATCAAAAAAAAACCAATCAAAAACATCTCTTTAAAAAAATCTTTATGAATGATAATCATTATCAACAAAATTTTTATATGAAAATAAATTTAACTATTACAGGCTGTATGGGAAGAATGGGACAACAGCTTATTAAATCCTCAAATAAAAATAAAAACTTCAAGTTAGTTTCGCTCACAGAAAACTTTAAAATAAGTAGAAAAATAAATAATATATTACCTGAATTTAATAACGATAACTCTTTCAAAAAAACTAATGTCATCATAGATTTTACAGTTCCTAAATGTACTCTAGAAGTGCTTAAAATCGCCTCTAAATTAAAAAAAAGGGTTGTTATAGGAACTACTGGTTTTACTAAAAACCAGGAATATATAATAAAAAAATATTCTAATAAAATCCCAATATTAAAAGCCGGGAATATGAGCTTAGGTATTAATTTATTAATGTATTTGACTGAAATTACCTCCAAATCTCTTGGAAATAATTTTTTAAGTAAAGTTTTTGAAATTCACCATAAACATAAAAAAGATCACCCATCTGGTACGGCTTTAATGCTTGGAAAAGGAATAGCAATTGGAAAAAATAAAGATCTAAATAGATTAATTGGTAAAAAATATTTAAACAAGAAATCGTTTCCTTATGGAAAAAAAATAAATTTCAATTCGATGAGAAAAGGTGAAGTAGTTGGTGAACATGAAGTTAAATTCTCAAGTGGTAAAGAAATTATAACTTTAAACCATGAAGCATTTGATAGAGCTTTATATTCTGAGGGTGCTCTTACTGCTGCAAAGTGGTTGATGAAAAAGAAACCAGGTCTTTATTCAATGAGAGATGTATTGAACTTTAAATGAGTTCAAAAAATACTGATAAAATCAAAAGAGCTAAGATAATATTAAAAATACTTAATAAAACATATCCACGAATAAATGTTCCACTTGAAAGTAGAAATGTATTCACTCTTTTAATTTCTGTGCTTTTGTCTGCACAATGTACAGATGTAAATGTTAATAATGTAACAAAAGATATATACCCGAAATATTACAAACCAATTCATTTTGTGAAGCTTGGAAGAAAAAAAATTGAGAAGTTAATTAGAAGAATAGGAATATTTAGAATTAAAGCAAAAAGTATTTATTACTTGTCTAGAACTTTAGTAGAAAAATATAATAGTAAGGTTCCAAGCACATTTGAGCAATTAGAGGAACTTCCAGGAGTTGGCCATAAAACAGCAAGTGTAGTTATGTCTCAAGGTTTTGGTCACCCTGCTTTCCCGGTTGACACTCATATTCATAGGCTTGCTCAAAGGTGGGGTCTAACAAATGGGAAAAATGTTATGCAAACTGAGGAGGATTTAAAGAATTTATTTCCAAAAAGATATTGGAACAAACTCCATTTGCAGATTATTTTTTATGGTCGAGAATATTGTAAAGCTCGAGATTGTTACGGTATTTCTTGTAAAATTTGCACTAGTTGTTATCCTAACAGAAAAAAACCAATTAAAACTAAAAAGGCTTAGCATGAAAATATTAGGTATAGGCAATGCAATTGTTGATGTAATTTGTAAAGTTGAGGATGACTTTATTAAAAAAAATGGACTTACTAAAAGTACGATGAAACTTATTTTTGAAGAAAAAGAATTTAAGCAACTATTATCTAATTTAAAAATTGAAAAAACTGTTTCGGGTGGATCTGTTGCAAACTCTATAGTCGGTCTTTCTCAACTTAAAAACAAGGTTGGTTTTATTGGTAAAGTGAGTGATGATAATTTAGGTGGAAAATATGAAGAAGGACTTAAAAAAGAAAATGTCCAATATTTTTATTCAAAAAAAAAGGAAGAATTGCCAACAGGTACTTGTTTAATTTTAGTAACACCAGACTCGGAGAGAACAATGTGTACCTTTCTTGGAACAGCTGGCAAAATTAACGAGGATGATGTAGATACCAATGCCATAAAACAAAGTGAGATTATTCTCCTAGAAGGATATTTATGGGACGAGGGAGATCCTAAAAAAGCTTTTGATAAAGCAATAACCAATGCAAATAAAGTTGCAATGTCCTTATCAGATCAATTTTGTGTTGATAGACATAAGCCTCATTTTTTAAATTTAGTCAAAAATAAAGTAGATATAACATTTGCTAATGAACAGGAAATTATGTCTTTAATTGACGCTAAAAACTTTGATGAGGTAATTAATTTTGGAAAAAGTCTAAAAAAATTATTGGTTATTACTAGAGGTGAAAATGGTGCAATTTCAATTAATGGTGATGAAATAACAGATTGTGGTGTCCAAAAGAATCTTAACATTATCGATCTTACTGGAGCAGGGGATTTATTTGCTGCAGGATTTTTACATGGTCATGTAAACGGTCTATCTCAAAAGGAATGCTTAAAAAAAGGTACTGAAATGTCCTCTAAAGTTATTCAACAAATTGGTGCAAGAATATAATACTTAATCTTAATGATTGATTTTGCTGTAATAGGATCAGGAATATCAGGTGCTACAATATCTAATAAATTAAACAAAAAATATTCTGTTCAAGTTTTTGAAAAAGCAAAGGGTGTAGGTGGTAGGAGTTCTTTTAAAAGATATAAAGATAAAGTAGGCTTTGACCATGGTCTACAATATATATCTCCAAGATCCAAAGAATTTAAATCTTTTGTAAAAAAACTAATTAAAAAAAAAGTTATTAAACATTGGACAGGTAATCACGAATTTTTAAATGAAAGAGTAAAAAGAGATAAAAAACATATAAAATTAATTGGGGTAAGAGGTAATAATGATATTAGTAAATACTTACTAAAAAATGTTAATTGTGATTTCCAAACAGAATTATCGGAAATATTTAGAAAAGGGGATTATTGGACACTTAAGTTTAAAGATAATAGTATTACTTATTCAAAAAACTTAATAATAACAGCTCCGTTTCCTCAAGTAAAAAAATTGACATCTAAATTTGTAAAAACAGAACTTTTTAAAAATAAAGTCAAGATGAATTCAAGTCTTACAGTTTTATTAGTTACAAATAAAACTGGATCTAATTTAAGTAGCCTTTTTACTAATGATAATATTTTGGGATGGATTTCAAATGAGAATTCAAAAAAAAGATTTAAGTATAATAAAGATTTATGGGTCCTTCAAAGTACCTATGAATATGGTGGAAAACATACTGATAAATATAGAGATAAAAGAAACTTCTATACTAGAGTTTTGATAAATAAATTTACAAAATTAACTAAATTAAAAATAAAAAAAATTTATTTTTCACATATTCATGGCTGGAAATACTCCTCTAATTCAAAACCTTTAAAAGTTGAAAGTTACTGGGATAAAAAACTGAAGTTAGGAATTTGTGCTGATTGGTTTGGAGGACCAAGACTAGAAAATGGATGGTTAAGCGCAAATAGTTTATATAAAAAGATTAATATAAAAAATTTATAATAAATTTAAATATGTCACCAATTTTTTTTTATAATAATTCTAGTAGAAATGGGGTTATATTTTTATTTTTTCTTTATTTAACTTTAATAATAAGTTTTGTGCTTGGTGAAAATTCAACAGGTGGTGCTATTAAAGATTATATTAATCAAAAAAATATAAGTCAGAAATTTTCATACGAATTTTTTCAAACATTATATGAATATGATTCATTTGGAACAAGGCATTCTCCAGTTTTAATTATTTTTCTATCTTTATTTGAAAAAATAAAATTACCTGATGTTTTTATAAGATTAATTCATCTACATTTAAGTTTATTATTGCCTTTTTTTTTCTATAAATGTCTGACCGTAAAATTCAAAGATATAGATGAAAAAATATTACTTTTTTTATTAAGCCTTATTTTTTTATCACCTACATTTAGGAGTTTAGCCATTTGGCCAGATAGTAGGTTACTTGGACTTGCTTTTTTTACATTAAGTATTTATTTTTTTTTAAAATTTGAGGATAATAAAAATATTAAATTTGCTATTTACAATGTAATTACTTTGGCTTTAAGCGCCTATTTGAGCCCAAATTTTTCAGTTTTCTCTATTTTTTTTTTAATTAAATTCTTTTTATATTATGGGTTTTTTTCAAAAAAATTTTTATACCTGGTTGTTATAAATTTTTTTTTAGCAATTCCTGCTTTTTACTACATTTTTATACTTGATATAAATTTTCTATTACAATCAGCGGCCATTGGTATTAGTGGAAATGAAAAAATAATCTTCAATAATTTATTTAATGACATTTTAATTACTTTCTCAATTATCTTTTTTTATTTAATACCATTTATTTTTCTAAAAATTTTCAAACTCAACAATTTTTTGAACATTAAAAACATTTTGGTTTCTATAATTATTTTTTTAATTTGCTTAATTAATTTTGACTATAATTATTCTTATAGTGGTGGTGGCATTTTTTTTAAAGTTTCTAATTATTTTTTTAATAACAATTATTTATTTTATTTTATCTCATTTTTTTCAATACTGGTATGCTTTTCATTAATTACTAAAAATTATTATAATATTTTGTTACTTATAATTATAATTTTAAATAACCCACAATATACAATTTATCATAAATATTTTGATCCATTCTTAATCATAGCATTCTTTACGATCTTCATTTTTAAAGTTAATTTAAATGAGATTTTTTATGCAAAAAAATATTACGTTATCTTCTGTTATTTTTTATTTTTTTTAATTATAAGTAATATTAAATCAATATTAATAACATAATTATTTATGTCTAAAAGATACAGTGGAAAATCTTTTAAAGATTCTAGCGTTATGAAAAAACCCAAACTGTCACTGAAAGAAAAAAGAAAACTTAAAAGAGAAAAAAAAATCTATTCTATTAATAAATTTAAAGCCTAAAAAAAAAGTCCATAACATTAAGGGCGTTCTGTTGCTAGGTGCCCTTGACCCCTTGGACAGGTTATCCTTTAAACATTTCTAATGCTTGATTAAGGAGTTCTACTGATTTTTCATGTTTACCACTTTCATGAGCCTTCATGCCAGCTTCCCTTAATTCTTGAGCTTTTGCGATTTTTGCATCAATTTTGCTTGCCAACATAGGACAAGATCCTGCAAATACAGAATTTGAAAATAATACAAAAGATAAAATTAATACTAATTTTTTCATTGTTATCCTTTCGTTTATTTATATATGATTGTTTTTAGTTAAATTTTAAGTAACAGAGTGTCACACTAATTTAACTATAAAACCTCAGTTAATAAATATATACAGTAAAAAATGTTTATAGCGATGAATAGATTTAAGATTGTTCTTGGTAAGGAACAAGACTTTGAGAGTGTTTGGAGAAATAGAGATACCCATTTAAAAGGTGTGCCAGGCTTTAAAGAATTTCATTTAGTTAAAGGTAACACTAACGAAGAATTCACTTTGTATGCATCACATAGTATATGGAATTCAAAGGAGGATTTTATCGATTGGACTAAATCTGAGGCTTTCAGATTAGCTCATAAAAATGCGGGTCAACATCAAGATCTCTACTTAGGTGCTCCCAATTTTGAAGGATTTGAAGTTGTTTTATAATGATTGAACAAGGCGTAACATATTTAACTGCAATACTTTTGGGGATTATGCTTTTTTTTTCATTTGTTATTGCGCCATCTACATTTAGATTTTTAAATGAAGAATATGCTAGAAAATTTATAAGAGGTATATTTCCTTTATACTACTTACTAAATCTAAGTATCAGTCTAATTGTTGTTTTATTAATCACTTACTTGAGTGATTTTAGTCTTAAATTTTATTTAATGCTGTCTTGTTGTATTTTATTTTTTATCTCTAATTTTTTTTTAATGCCGTTAATAAATAAATTTAAAGACAATGATGAAGAAAAGTACTTCAAAGTATCACACTTTGTATCTGTACTTATAAACTTTGTGCAAATAATATTTCTTATAATAATATTAATAAAATAATGAAATATAATTTAGATAAAAGAACTTTTATAAAATTGCTTGGTATTACATTTTTTTCTTTTTTCTTAATACCATTTAAGTTTTCAAAAGCTGTTGCAAAAAAAGCTATAAATGAAAATCTCACCAAAAAACAAAAAGAGATAATGTTTAATGAGGGAACGGAAAGGCCATTCACAAGCGAGCTTTTGAATGAAAAAAGAGAGGGTTTTTACCATTGTGCAAACTGTGGTGCAAAATTGTTTGCATCCACTGCAAAGTTTGACAGTGGAACTGGTTGGCCATCTTTTACGGAAGCTTTACCAGGTGCATTTAAAACTAAAGTTGATTATTCATTTGGAATGAAAAGAATTGAATATCATTGTGCAAATTGTGGTGTTCATCATGGACACGTTTTTGCTGATGGTCCAAGTGAAACTGGAAAAAGATTTTGTAATAATGGTCTTTGCTTGATATTTAAACCGTCAAGCAACAATTAATCTATTTTTTTTTTCTTTTAAAACTACCTTTACCCTTTTTAGGTTTGATTATTCTAGGTTTATATTTTTTTGTAAATAGGTCTTTTTTTAAATGATTTTTCTTACTCATTAATTGTGTATCCATCCTTTTTACTTTTTATAAATGAATCATCATCAAATTTGTCTTTGATTTTTTTTCTTAATCTATAAATATGTGTCTCCACAGTATGTGTTTCTAAATCCTCTACATATTTCCAAACCTCTCTTTGAAGAACATCAACCTTAATTGGTCTATTTTCATTTTTAAGAAATATTATTGTATCAATTTCACGTTCCGTTAGTTTAAGTTCATTGTTAGATCTTTTTAGTACTCTTGAATTAATATCTAATGTGTATTTACTTATATTGATATTTGATTGGGCGGAGTAATTTTGTTGTATTAATCTTGCGTTTAATTGATCAATCAAATTTGAGATTTTTATTGGAAATTTTGTAATACAATGAATTTGATTTTCATCTGTTTTATCTTTCAATAAAGAAAAATCTTTCTGATTAACTATAATTATTGAATTTTCTAAAAATTTTTTGTCTTCCTCAATTTTTTTCAATAGTACTTTTTTTTCATTAAAATAATTAACTTCGTAATTAAAATAATTTTTAATTTCTATAATAATTTTGTCTAATTCTGGTATATTCAAAATATGCAGTTTTTGAGAATGCATTAAATAATATTATGCTATTAAAATTAAAAAATAAAGAATACTTAATCGTTGATGAATTTAAGTTCAAATGCTCTATTGGCAAAAAAGGTTTAAAATCAAATAAAATAGAAGGAGATAATTGTACACCAGCAGGAGTTTTTGAAATTGGTAAAGTCTACTACCGACCAGACAGAATTAATAAACCAGAAACAACTTTAAAAACAAAAATAATAAAAAAAAATATGGGTTGGTGCGACGATCCGTATAATAAGAATTATAATAAAGAAATTGTTTTAAATAAAAAAAATAAAGGTGAAAAACTTTTTAGAAATGACAACTCTTATGATATTTTAATTGTTATAGAATATAACACAAAAAAAACACAACCATTTAAAGGAAGTGCAATTTTTATTCATTTAACAAAAAATTATAAACATACCAAAGGATGTATTGCTCTTAAAAAAAATGATTTATTAATATTATTAAAAATAATAAATAGAAAATCAAAAATTAAAATTTGCTAACTTCTTGCACCAAATATTTTTGACCCTATTCTAATAAATGTTGATCCTTGTTTTATAGCCTCCATATAATCATCGGACATACCCATACTTATATCTTTTAAATCTAAATTTTCAGATAATTCTCTTATTTTTATAAAAAAGGTTTTAGAGTCTTTATTAAATGGTGGGATACACATCAAGCCAATTATATTTAATTTATATTCATCAACACATTTTTTATAAAAATTTTCTAAATTACTTACTTCAATCCCACCTTTTTGAGGTTCTGCACCAATGTTGACTTGAATAAAAATTTTAGGCTTAAAATTTTTTTTAGTTTGTTCTTCTGCAATCTTGCTTGCTAATTTATTATTATCGAGTGAGTGTATATAATCAAATAAAGGTAAGACAAACTTAACTTTATTGGTTTGTAATTTACCTAATAAGTGTAAGTTAATCTTTGGAAAATCTTGTTTGATACTGGTCCATTTTTCCATTGCCTCTTGTACTTTATTTTCACCAAAATCAGTGTGTCCTTCATTAATAACTGGCAATATATGGCTAATTGGGAAAGTTTTAGTAACCGCAACTAATTTGACGTTTTTCTTATCTGCAATTTCTTGCTTTATTATATTAAAATTTTTTAATACGTTTTCCATATGTTTAAATCTATTTACTATTATATAGACAAATTTAATAAAGAAGAAATTTATAAATTAAATAAGTCAATAAGTATAATATATAGAAATTATTCAACTAGACTTAATACAAATGATATTTTCCAACTAGTAAATTTATGCAAAAAACAAAGAAGAAAAGTTTATATATCTAATAATTTAAAATTAGCTTTAAGATTTAATTTTGATGGAGTTTATATTCCTGCATTTAATAGGATATTAGGTTATAAAAATATTCCAAAAAAAAAATTTGAAATAATAGGTTCTGCACATAATGTTAAAGAAATTATTAATAAAGAATATCAAGGCTGTTCTAAGATTTTTTTAAGCCCGATATTTAAAAACAAAAAAAATTTGAGTTATTTAGGAGTTACAAAATTTAATAAAATTAAATTGTTTACAAAGAAAGATGTTATCTCTTTAGGAGGCATAAACGAGAAAAATATCAAATATTTAAGAATGTGTAATGTAAAAGGTTTTGCGGGAATAACCTGGATAAAAAAAAACGGCCCAAGTATAAATACTGGGCCGTTTTAAATTTCAGTAAAAAATTAAATTAGAACGCAAGTCCTAAAGCAATTTCTGTTACTTTTGAATCATCAGCATCTTCATCAAATGCAGGATTTGTTACATCCATTTGATAAGCTTTGATTGACATACCACCCATTGAATATGCAAATTGAAGTGCATCAACTTCCATATCAACATCAGCTACAGTAACACCTGTACCTGCTTGAGCGTTGTATGTTTCTTCTGATTCTGTGTAAGACACTGAGAAATTTTCGTTTACGTTAAACGCAATACTCATTTGTTGTCCTTGAAAGTAACCAGCTGCTGTTCTAAGTGTTTTAGCTGCATCAGTTGCTTCAGCAGTTCCTACAACACCTGAGTCTAGGTATGACTCTGAGTAACCAATCGATACTGGACCGAATGAATACTTAGCGTACCATACACCGTTAAACTCATCTCTTACATTGTCAACACCTGCAGTGCTTGTTCTTGTGTTTTCTCTTTCAGCACCGTAGATACCAACTTTAAGAGCATCGTAAGCAATAGTAATACCAGCTTCTGTACCAGAACCGTAAGTTCCGCCACCTGGTGTACCACCATCACTTGTTTCTGTGTCGTTCGCGTCAGCTGCATAACCTAAGTCAAGCGTGATCGAAGCACCACCTAAATCAAATGTTGGAGTTGTATATGTTACGTGGTTGTTATCCATGAAGTCACCAACTTTGTTTGCTGTAACAAGTGCAGTTATATCTGATACTTGTTCGTAAGCTTGTGGAACTTCTTCGTCATATTTGTAGTGAGCTGCACCACTGTGGTTACCCATTAAGAATGAACCATAAGATGGTGTAGATATCGTGATGTAACCAGACGTTAAGTCAGTTTGTTTATCAGTCGTTGCTGTTACAACAGAGAAAGTTGTTCCGTTGTCAAGCTCACCTGAACCTGTAAAAGCAACGTCTTTGTCAGTACCGATACCTCTACTAGATGTGTTTGATGTTGAAGATGCATTACCATGTTTAAGAGTGACGTTAACACCACCTGTAACAGTAAGCTCTCCAGCATGAGCTGAAACTGCAACTAACGATCCCGCTAGTGCTGTTAGCCCTACTTTTTTAAATTTATTCATAAAGTACTCCTTTTTGTTTGTATTCATATGAACCAGACGTTTTTATCAAAAAATTTATACAAAACTTCTGGATTCACTAATATTTACACATTTTTTATTAATATGTGATATTTATGTCACAATAAAAGTATTGGAATTTAACAATTTTTACTATATTTCATGAACTTTATATCATTTAACCATTTTTATATGATTAGATTTACTACTTTTTACACAATTCTAGGTTTAACAGTTTTAATTAGCTTAAATTCATGCGGTATCTATAAAAGAGCGGATGTCAAAGATAACCCCATCAACGTCAACGAAAGAGTAAAAAAAAATATTCAAGAAGGAAGAGGCATTAGGTTTGGGAAAGGCGCTACAAGAGGTGGTGATTTTGACTTTGCTTCATCTAATCCTTTATGGAGAGCATCAATAGAAATATTTGATTTTGTACCACTAACAAATGCAAGTTATTCAGGTGGAATAATTATAACAGATTGGTTTTCGTCTGAGAAACAAAGTTTAGATAGTACAAGAGACCTAAAAATAACTGTTAAATTTTTGACAAATGAAATTAGGGCAGATGCTATTGATGTAACGATATTTGAAAAAATTTGTAAGAGTGATAATTGTAACACTAAAAAAATATCATCAAAATTAGAAAAAGAAATTAAACTTGCTATTTTAAAAAAAGCTACATTAATGGAAAAAGAGGGATTTGAAAGATATTACGAAAAAACTGGAAAAAATAGAGCTAAGATACTTGAAAAAAAAGAGTAATTATTTTTTATTTTTAAATAATTTTTGTGGAAAGATATAATTTTAAAAAAGTTGAGGAAAAGTGGCAAAATTTTTGGCAGAAAAATAAAACTTTTAAAACAGAACTAAATAAAAAAAAAAAGAAGTTTTATTGTCTTGAAATGTTTCCTTATCCATCCGGTAAAATACACATGGGTCATGTAAGAAATTATACTATTGGTGACGTTCTTGCTAGATATAAAACATTACAAAATTATAATGTTCTTCATCCTATGGGGTGGGATTCTTTTGGTATGCCTGCAGAAAATGCAGCTAGAGAAAATAATTTAGATCCTAAAGATTGGACGGAAAAAAATATAAGTATAATGAAATCACAACTTAAAAAACTAGGTCTATCAATAGATTGGGATAGAGAAATATCTACTTGTTCTCCTGAATATTATAAGCATCAACAATTATTTTTTTTAGAGCTTTATAATAAGGGATTAATTTATAAAAAAGAGAATTACGTAAACTGGGATCCTGTAGATCAAACTGTTTTAGCAAATGAGCAAGTAATTGATGGAAAAGGTTGGAGGTCTGGAGCTACAGTTGAAAGAAAAAAACTAAGTCAATGGTTTTTTAAAATTTCAGAATTTTCAGATGAACTTTTAAAAGGACTAGATAAGCTAGATAAATGGCCAAAAAAAGTTAAAGTCATGCAAAAAAATTGGATTGGTAAATCTTTTGGATGTGAAATTGATTTCAAGATTGAAGGAAACGCATCTATCAACAAAATTAAATGTTTTACAACAAGGCCAGATACATTATTTGGCTTTTCATTTTTAGCAGTTTCAGCTGATCACCCAATTTCAAAATTCTATGATAAAAATCCAGAGTTTCAAAAATTTAAACTAGAATGTTCAAAAACTGGAACAACTGAAGAGTCTATTGCCCATGCAGAAAAGGTAGGTTTTAAGACAGATTTGTTAGCAATTAATCCTTTTGACGAAAATATGAGAGTTCCTGTTTATTTTGCAAACTTTGTATTGATGGATTATGGGTTCGGAGCAGTTTTTGGATGCCCAGCACACGACCAAAGGGATTTTGAATTTGCAAAAAAATATAATTTACCAATTAAGACTGTAGTGAAACCTAAAGATGTAAAAGACAAATTTAAAGTGGAAAATGAGGCTTACATAGGAGATGGCATTATGATTAATTCATCTTTTCTAGATGGGTTAAATACCCCAGGTGATGCAATTACAAAAGCTATTGAAGAAGTGGAAAAAAAAAAGTCCGGTAAGAAAAAAATCAACTTTAGACTAAAAGATTGGGGAATTTCAAGACAAAGATACTGGGGCTGCCCAATTCCAATTGCTTATGATGAAAACGGAAATTATAGAGCAGTCCCTAAAGATCGGTTGCCAATTAAATTACCAGAAAATATAAATCTCAAAACTAATGGAAACCCATTAGATCACCAAATTGAATGGGGTAAAGTAAAAATTGAAGGAAAAGATTATAGATTAGAAACGGACACTCTTGATACTTTTGTTGACTCATCATGGTATTATCTCCGCTTTTGTTCTCCTAAAAATTCAAACTATGGTTATGATATTGATGAAATTAAACATTGGATGCCGGTTGATCAATATATTGGAGGTGTAGAACATGCAATATTACATTTACTTTATTCGAGATTTTTTATGTTAGCCCTTGGCCATAAGAATAAAGAATTTATTTCAAAAGAGCCATTTGAAGGCTTATTTACTCAAGGTATGGTTTGTCACGAAACATATAAGGATAAGAATAACAATTGGTTAAGTCCTGATGAGGTATTTACTGAAGATGGTAAAAACTTTTACAAAATTAATGATAAAAAACATAAAATTAATGTCGGCCCAACAGAATCTATGTCTAAATCAAAAAAGAATGTAATAGATCCAGAAAAAATTATACAAACGTATGGGGCTGATGCAGTAAGACTTTTTATACTTTCAGATAGCCCTCCAGAAAAGGATATACAATGGTCAGAACAAGGGATGATGGCCTCTTATAAATTTATTAATAAGTTTTGGTTGCTTCACAACAAAATACTAGAAAAGATAAATTTAAATAATAAGGGCTCAAGTGATGATAATCTTAATATTTTTACAAATAAATTGATTAATAAAATTTCAATTAATCTTGAAAAATTTAACTACAATGTAATTGTGGCAAATATTTATGAAACATACAATTTTTTAATAAAAGAAATTGATAAAAACTACCAGGCTGAGGTGCTTAGAGAGAATTATTTAAAAATCCTAACTTTAATGATGCCAGTAATACCGCATGTAATATCTGAAGCAGTTCAGGATTTAAAACATGAAAAAAAACTTGTTTGGCCTGAGGCAGAAACAAAATATCTAGAAGAAAAATTTGTAAATATTGTTATACAAATAAATGGCAAGAAAAGATCATTAATCAAGGTTGAGAAAGATTTAAAAGATCTAGAGGTTATTAAAAGGATTAAAAAAGACGAAAAAATATCAAATATTTTGAGTGATAAAAATCTATTAAAACATATTATAGTAAAAAATAGATTAGTTAACTTTATTGTAAAATGAGAATATTACTTTTTATTGGGATCATAGTGTTATTAAACAGTTGTGGATATACGCCCATATATTCTTCTAAAGACAGCAATTTTAAAGTAATTAGTTTAAAGAAAAATATTAATAACAGTTCAACAAACTATATACAAAATAGTATAAGAGTATTTTCTAATGAAGACTCAGATAAAAATTTAAATATAAGTTTTAGTTTTAAGGAAGATATTACAGTTATACTTAAGGACTCAAAGGGGAACCCTTCACGAAACAGACTTACCATAAAAGTCGATTTATCTCTATTAGATGAAAACCAAAATTTAATTACCTCAAAAATATTTTCTGAAAATTTTGAATATAATATTGATGATAATAAATTAAATTTAAGACAATATGAAAAAAATATTAAATTAAACCTCGTTGAGCAAATTACAGAGCAAATACTTGCATTTTTGGCTAATGTTAAATGATTTTAAAGTCCTTTGAAATTGAAAAGAAAAATATTTCTAAATTTAAATTTTTTCTTATCTATGGTGAAAATGAGGGATTAAAAAAAGAAATAATTAAAAAAATCAAAACCGGTAATAATGGAAAAGAAATTAAGTTTGAGGAAGCTCAAATTTTAAAAGACAAAACAGAACTTTACAATGAAATAAAAAATAAATCGCTGTTTGACGACAACAGAATTTATTTAATTGAAAGATGTACAGACAAAATATCAGAAATAGTGACAGACATATGTGATAATAAACATGAGGATTTGATAATTTTAAACTGTGGTGTTCTTGAAAAAAAATCAAAATTGAGAAATTACATGGAGAAATCAAAATATGGAATAATTGTACCCACCTATAAAGATAACTCCCAATCTTTAATAAATATTGCTAAAACTTTCTTTAGTGAGAGAAAAATCAGTATTTCGTATGAAACATTAAACTTGTTAGTAAACAGATGTAACGGTGATAGAGGATTTCTTACGCAAGAATTGGAAAAAATTTCAAATTACTTGTCAGATAAAAAAATTATATCACTAAAAGAAATATCGGTACTTACAAATCTATCAGAAAATTATAGTGCTGCTGAATTAGTTGACGCATCATTAAACAGAAATATAAAAAGAGCTTGTGAAATATTAGATGAAAGTAATTATTTTCAAGAAGATATATTTATGATTTTAAGAATATTTTTGCAGAAAGCTAAAAGAATAATGGCTATAATGGATAATATTGATGACACAAAAGATATAGATAAAGCAATTGCTGAATTTAAACCCACCATATTTTGGAAGGACAAACCAACGGTTAAAAGACAACTACAAATATGGACTTTTAAAGAAATCAAAAATTTAATTTATGAGTTGAATGATATAGAGATAAAGATAAAAAAAAACAATTCACTTGGCTTAATTTTAACGAAAAATTTTATTTATGAAATGATTGATAAAAATACTAATAATTCCTTTTTATCGACTCAATAATTCTATTTAATTGATCTAACTCTTTGTAATTAAAAGTTATTGATCCTTTATTGTTTTTTCTATTTTTTATATGAACATTTATGCCAGTTTTTTCCATAAGGCTCTGTTCCAATATTTTTATATTTGGATCTTTATTGATTAAAAGTTTTTTATTAGGTGTTTTATATGCCCTAACAAGATTTTCAGTTTGTCTTACTGATAATTTTTTTGATATTATTTTTTTTGATATTAACAAACAATTTTCTAATCCCACTAAAATCTTCGCATGACCAGGTGATATTTTGTTTTCTTTGACAAGCTCCACCACCTCAGGAGGTAGGCTAAGCAGCCTGAGAGAATTTGTAATATGACTTCTACTTTTGCCTATAAATCTTGCCACTTGTTCTTGATCATAAGAGAACTCGTCTATTAATCTTTTGTAACCTTCGGCTTCTTCTATCGCATTTAAATCATGTCTTTGTACGTTTTCTACTATACCAAATTCTAATGCTTTTTTATTATCTGCTTCTATTACTACGATTGGAACTTCATGTAACCCTGCTTTTTGAGCAGCAAGCCATCTTCTTTCTCCAGCAATAATTTCGTATTTAATATCATCGTCTGAGTCTCTAACAATTATCGGCTGAATAATTCCTCTGGATTTTATAGATTCTGTTAATTCATTTAAACTTGTTTCATCAAACTTTTTTCTTGGTTGATACTTGTTTCTCTTCAAATCACTAATATTAGCTTTAGTGCTAGCTGACACTTTGCCCTCACCAATTAAGGATGACAATCCTCTACCAAGTCCTTTTTTATTTTTAAAACTTATCATGCTGCTGTCTCAAAACTTTCTTCTTGAGCTAAAAATTCATCTGTGAAATTGATATATGACTTGCTTCCAGGACAATTCTTGTCATAAAATATAACTGGCATACCGTGCGAAGGTGCTTCAGACAATCTTACATTTCTTGGAACAACATTTTTGTAAACTTTCTCTTTGAAATAATTTCTTGCTTCAGTTTCAACTTCACTAGAAAGTTTATTTCTTTTATCATACATGGTTAAAAGTATTCCTCTAATCGTTAGTTCTGGGTTTAATCCAACTTTAATCCTATCGATAGTTTTGATCAGTTGAGTTATTCCCTCTAAAGCAAAAAATTCTGTCTGAAGAGGTACTAAAAGTGAATGAGAAGCTACTAATGCCATTACGGTTAACAAACTTAAGGATGGTGGACAGTCTATGAGCACATAATCATATGAAGCTCTAGAATTGTTTAAATAAGCAGTTAATTTCTCCTGTAGAATATAAGCTCTACGACCATCATCTGCTGTTTCCACTTCTAATCCAGATAAATCCACATTTGAAGTGATTATATCCAGATTAGAAAAATTAGTTTTAGAAATTGCCTCATCAATTTTTTTTGTTCCAATCAAAACTTGATAAATTGAATTAGATGTTTGATCTATATTAGATAATCCTAAGCCTGTCGTAGCATTTCCTTGGGGATCCAAATCAATTACCAAAACTTTTTTGTTATTCAAAGAAAGTCCTGCCGCTAAATTTATTACAGTTGTAGTTTTGCCTACCCCTCCCTTTTGATTTATTATTGATATAATTTTTTCTTTCATACTTTTCTTAAATTATTTATTTTTACAATGACTGAATTTACGTCTGTTAAACTTTTTAAAATTTCATAATTGAACTTCCATGATTTTAAACATTCATTAATGTTATCTCTTCCGCTCTTTCCTAAGAAAAGTATTAGATTGTTATAATGAGAAAAATTTTTGTTTATTAATTCTAATATTGTTTGCAGTGATTTAAAAGCTCGAGCTACTATTATGTCTGCTTCTAATTCTCTCTCTTCAAAAATATTCTTCTGCTTTACTTCAGCATTTAATTCGAAGTGCTTGATCATCTTTTTTAAAAAATTGCTTTTCTTCATACTTTTCTCATAAAGTTTGAATTTTATTTTTGATCCTTTTTTTTTTAAAATAATTGCAAGAACTACGCCTGGAAGGCCAGAGCCTGAACCTATATCTAAGCAAGTTTTAGTATTTTTATCAATAATATCAATAATTTGCGCTGAATCTATTATATGTCTTTTTATTGAATCTTTCTCAGTTGATTTGCTGATTAAGTTTATTTTTTTGTTTTCACTTAATAATAATGATCTGAACTCCTCTAAGGCAGGAAATGTTTCACGTGAAACGTTTAATGTTTCTAATTGAGAATATTTTTTAAGATTTGATTCGATCAAGCTATATGCTTAATAGACTTTCTTTTCAGATGTGACAATAGAATAAATACAGCTGCAGGAGTAATTCCATCTATTCTTAAAGCCTGACCCATTGTTTTTGGCCTAATTTGCTTGAATTTAGACTTAACTTCATTAGAAAGCCCTGAAAAACTGTCATAATTAATATCAGATGGTATCTCAAGGCTCTCGTCTCTTTTAAAAGCTAAAATATCCGCTTTTTGTTTCTTCATATAACCCTTATAGTGAGCATTAATTTCAACCTGCTCCTCAATTTCACTACTGTAATTACCTATTTCGGGCCAAATATCCTTAATTTTATTAAATTTTACACCTTTTTGGGCTAAAACAGATTTAGCTGACCTATAAACTCCATCTTTTGCGATTTTAACACCATATTTTTCTGCCTCTGAAGGGGATATCTTCAATTCATCCATTTTTTTATTCAATTTCTTCAATTTTATTGATTTGTCCTCAAATAATTTTTTCCTCTCTGATTTAACTAAACCGAACTTAATTCCAACAGGTGTGAGCCTTAGGTCAGCATTATCACATCTCAAGGATAATCTGTATTCAGCTCTTGAGGTAAACATCCTGTAAGGTTCGGCAACCCCCTTCGTAACTAAATCATCTATCATCACGCCAATATATGCCTGGGACCTATCTAGAATTAGTGGTTCTTTATTCTTGATTGATAAAGCGGCATTAGCTCCGGCTATTAGTCCTTGAGCTGCAGCTTCCTCATAACCTGTTGTGCCATTAATTTGACCAGCTAAGTAAAAATTTTTTATCTTCTTAGTCTCTAATGTTAAAAAAAGTTCTCTTGGATCAACATAATCATATTCTATTGCATATCCTGGCCTTAATATTTTTACATTTTCTAAACCATTGATATTATTAAATATTTCTTGTTGTAGATCGGCTGGAAGTGATGTTGAAATTCCGTTAGGGTACACTGTGTTATCTGCAAGCCCTTCAGGTTCCAAAAAAATTTGATGCCTAGTCTTATCCTTAAATTTATAGATTTTATCCTCAATAGAAGGACAGTACCTTGGCCCTAATCCCTTAATACTTCCCGAATACATTGCGCTTTGTTTAATATTTTTAGAAATCAATTTATGAACCTTTTCATTGGTGTAAGTAATTCCACAACTGATTTGTTTGTTAATATTTTTTTTGGTTAGGAAAGAGAAAAAAGATATTTCATCATCTGGATGTTGTTCTTCTAAATATGCATAGTTAATCGTCTTACCATCCAACCTTGGCGGGGTCCCTGTTTTCAATCTTCCAATTTTAAAATTATATTTTTGTAACTGTTCACTTAAACCAATAGTGGGCTTTTCATTATATCTGCCTGCGGGTGTTCTTTTGTCACCTATATGTATCATTCCATTCAAAAATGTTCCTGTTGTGAGTATTACCTTGTTAGAGTGAATTTCTTTTCCAGATGAAGTTAAAATCCCGTTTATACTATTTTTCTTAAATATAAACCCTTTTACGGAGTCAGAAAAAATGCTTAAATTACAGTAGTTTAAGAGTTTTTTCTGCATATATTTTTTATATAATGATCTATCGCTTTGAGTACGGGGTCCTCTTACAGCTGGACCTCTACTCCTATTTAATAGCTTAAATTGAATACCAGATTTATCAGCCACATCTCCCATAACACCATCTAAGGCATCTATTTCCCTAACTAAATGGCCTTTACCTAAACCTCCTATTGCTGGGTTACATGACATCTCTCCAATAGAAGATTTATCATTCGTAAACAGAGCGGTATTTACCCCCAATCTTGCTGAAGCTGCTGCAGCCTCACAGCCTGCATGACCGCCACCAATTACTATAACGTCGTACTGTTTATTCTTTTCCATTACTTGAATTTATATTTGAAATCTTTTTTTACAAGACTATCTTAAATTTTATTAATTAATTGTAAAAAATGTTAATAAGATAGGTAAATAGCGGTTTATTTGCCTATACAGAAATCATTAAAAATACTCGATAATATCTCCTCTACATCAACTTTTCCAACAACTTTACCCAAAGTTCTTACAGCAACTCTTAAGTCCTCAGTCGCCTTATCGAAATCTTCGTTTATATTTTTATTTTTGAAATCCTGTAAAGAAAGAATACAATTATTTAGATCAATCCTGTGACGTTCTCTAGTAATAAAAACATCTGTATTTGTATATAATGATTTTTTTAAAATAAATTTAATTTCTGATACTACTTTATCAATGTTTGTTTCTTTAAGAACAGAAATAGAAAATGGATTATATTTTTTTAATTGCTCAGGAACTTTAAAATCATATAAATCTGTTTTATTAACTAATAGGATCGAGCTTTTATCGAATAAATCATTCAAAAAGCCAAAGAATTCAACATTTTTTGGCTCTATTATTACTATTCTTAAATCTGCCTCCTCTGCTTTTTTAAACGCTAGTTTTATACCTTCTTTCTCTATTATATCTTTCGATGCCCTAATACCTGCAGTATCTGAAATAATAACTGGGTATCCATCAAAGTTTAAATGGGTTTCTAAAACATCCCTAGTTGTGCCAGCTACTTCAGAAACAATTGAAACATCTCTTTTCGAAAAGTAATTCATTAAACTTGATTTCCCTGAATTTGGTGGACCAACAATAGCTATTTTGAAACCACTCCTAATCTTCTCGCCAACTCTATTGTCATCAAGAATTTTTTTTAATTCTGTTTCGATATTTTCAACTTCATTTTTAATATTTTCGGTAATATTTTCAGGGATATCTTCTTCGGGAAAATCAATTTTAGCTTCCATAGTCCCTAATATTTTGATAATTTTTTTTCTAATATTTTCAAATTTTAAGAAACTTTTTCCTTTAATAATATTTTGGGCTTGATCAACCTGAATTTGTGTTTCTGCAGCTATCAAATCTCCTATTGCTTCTGCTTTTAATAAGTTTATTTTACCATTAACGAAAGCTATCTTAGTAAATTCTCCTGCTTCGGCCATTCTACATTTTTTGGTACTCAAAAGATTGTTTTGTATTTCTGCAATCACACCTCTGCTTCCATGAACATGAAGTTCTGCCATATCCTCACCGGTGTAGCTATTTGGGGCAGGGAACCATAAAATTATACCCTCATCTATTAAGCTAGAATTGTTGATATTGTTTATTTTTAGGAGCTTTGCTTTTCTTGGGGGTGGTAAATCTTTATTTGTAATTGATTTGATAATATTGCCTGTTTCTGGGCCTGATATTCTAATTACAGCCACTCCTGATTGCCCTGGTGCTGAGGATAGTGCAAAGATCGTCATTACTTTACTATATAATGTGGATTACTAAAGAACATAAATAATTTTAGATTTAATGGGAAAATTTCCAGCTTAGGCTGGTTTGTTCATTGAATTAAAAAATTCTGTATTAGATTTTGTTGCTTTTAATTTAGAGTTTATAAAATCAATAGCATCCATTGATCCCATTGGTGCAATTATTCTCCTTAATACATTCATTTTTTGAAGATCATTTTTATCGAATAATAATTCTTCTCTTCTTGTTCCAGATTTAGTTATGTCTATTGCTGGATAAATTCTTTTTTCTGAAATCTTTCTGTCAAGTATTGTTTCACTATTTCCTGTTCCTTTAAATTCTTCAAAAATTACTTCATCCATTCTGCTTCCAGTATCAATTAGTGCAGTAGCTATAATTGTTAATGATCCTCCCTCTTCTATATTTCTTGCGGCACCAAAAAACCTTTTTGGTCTTTGAAGGGCATTAGCATCAACACCTCCTGTTAAAACTTTACCTGAGCTTGGCACAACTGCGTTATAAGCTCTCCCCAAACGAGTTATAGAATCTAGTAATATAATAACATCTTTTTTATGCTCCGTTAGTCTTTTAGCTTTTTCAATTACCATTTCTGCTACAGCAACGTGTCTTTGAGCTGGTTCATCAAAAGTAGAGCTGATAACCTCTCCTTTGACTGTTCTTTGCATGTCTGTGACTTCTTCTGGTCTTTCATCGATCAGTAATACCATTAAGCAACACTCAGGATGGTTTGCTGTTATAGAGTTAGCAATACTTTGGAGTATCATAGTTTTGCCCGCCTTTGGCGGTGAAATAATTAATGATCTCTGTCCTTTTCCAATGGGGCTTACAAGGTCAATTAATCTTGAGGTTAAGTCTGGTTTTTTTTCTGTTTTATTATTTTCTACTTCCATAACTAATTGTTTGTTTGGATACAATGGTGTTAAGTTATCAAAAGCAATTTTATGCCTTGATTTCATTGGATCTTCATTGTTTATTTTACTGACATGTAGTAAAGCGAAATATCTCTCACCCTCTTTTGGGGCTCTTACAGGACCCTCCACAGTATCTCCAGTTCTAAGACCAAATTTTCTTATTTGGCTTGGACTAACATAAATATCATCCGCCCCTGGCAAATAATTTGATTCCAAAGCTCTAAGGAAACCAAAGCCGTCTTGTAATAATTGTAAAACTCCCATTCCAGTTATTTCCTCGCCTTTTTCAGCAAGTTTTTTAAGTATAGCAAATAAGATTTCTTGTTTTCTTAAAGTGCTAGCATTTTCTATTCCAAGTTCTTCTGCTTGAGTAATAAGCTGTGCTGGGGGGTTTTTTTTAAGTTCTTCAATTTTCATGCTAAGGGAATTTGTTTAAGACAGTTTAAATATAAACATTATTATAGATTTTTCAACCCTACATGGGCTTTAAAATAGCTAAAAAAACTATCAATATTAATAAAATTGTGGGAATTTCATTAATTACTCTAAAAAATTTAGAACTATTATTATTAATATCTTGATTAAATGATCTTAAGCAATGTCCAAGATAAAAATGGTAGCCTGTTAAAATAATCACAGCGATAATTTTCATTAAAAACCACTTAGCTTTTAATAATTCTATTCCTTGAAAATGAATTATTGATACTCCAAAAATCCAAGATAATAACATTGCTGGATACATGATATAAAAATATAGTCGTCTCTCCATTATTTTAAAAACATTAGATATGTCGTTGTTCAATTTATTTTCAGAATGATATACAAAAATCCTTGGTAAATATAAAAGGCCAGCCATCCAAGAAATAACCGCTATCAAATGTAATGATTTTAAAATTAAGTAAATATTCATTTTCTTATCAAATATGAATCCACTAAATCTTTAAGTAAATTTATATGATCTTCATTATCATTCAAACACGGTATTAGATCGAAATTTTCACCACCCGCATCAATAAAGGACTCTTTTCCTTGTATTGCTATTTCCTCTAATGTTTCCACACAGTCTGATGCGAAACCAGGGCAAATAACTAATATATTTTTTTTTCCTTGGTTTGGAATTTCTTCTAAAGTTTTGTCTGTATAAGGTGTTAACCATTCCTGTGGGCCAAACCTTGATTGAAATGTTGTCATAATATCAATACTTTTAAACTTTTCTTTAATAAGCCTAGTAGTTTTCATACAATAACAATGATAAGGGTCTCCTTTGTCGAAATATTTTTTTGGTATTCCATGATACGATGCAACGATTAAATCTGGTTTCCAGTTAACTTCTGAAATTTTCTTTTTAATAGAATTGACAATTGCATCTATATAAAGATGGTTTTCCTCATAATGGGATATAATTTGAAGGCTAGGCTGCCATCTCAATTTCATTAAAGATCTAAACACTTCATCACAAACAGTTGCGGTTGTGGGTGATGCATATTGAGGATAAAGAGGTAATATTATTAAATTTTCACAACCTTTTTCCTTAAGATCTTTAATTTTTCCATTAATGCTTGGTGATCCATATCTCATTGCAAAGTCAATTATTAAGTTTTGGGAATTAAATTTTTTTGACAATTTTTGAGTTTGCATCATGGTATAATATCTAAGCGGAGACATGTTTTTGTCTTTCATCCAAATTTCTTTATATGCTCTTGCGGTTTTAGAGGGTCTAAATGTCAATATAAAAAGATTTAATATTATTTGCCATAGGAAGGGGTTTACTTCTATTACTCTTTTGTCAGATAAAAATTCTTTTAAATATTTCCTTATATCCCACCACCCAGTACTATCGGGGGTACCGAGATTTATTAACAAAACTCCTGTTTTGCCGTAGTTTACTTTTGGATGTTTTTCGTTCATGAGTAATTTTTAACAAATTTAACTAAATAATCCACCATACTCGGATCGGTATTTGGTAACACGCCGTGGCCAAGATTAAAAATATAAGGTTTATCCTTAAATATATCTAAATACTTTTTAACATTAGTTTTAAGCTCTTCTTTATCACCAACTAAAAATTTCGGATCTAACCCTCCTTGCACAGTAATATCTATACTGTCTGAGATTTTTTTTGGATCGACATCATAATCAATACTAATTACATCTGGTTTAACTAGACTAACGTAACTTTTATAATCATTAACTCCCTTAGGAAAACATATGACTGGTATTTTTTTAGACTTCACAAAATTAACCAGGTCCTTAGTAGGGTTATATATATATTTGTCGTAATCCTTTTTATTTAAAAGCCCGGCCCAACTATCAAATATTTGAATAATTGTTGCTCCGCTTTCAATTTGATTATTAATATGAATTTTAAGAAACTTAACAATAACTTTTAATAAATCCTCAATAAATTTTTTATCTTTTAAATTAAGTTCAATGTCATCATTTTTAGGGGATCTTTGATTTAACATGTAAACTAAAATTGTCCATGGTGCTCCAACAAAACCTATTAGATCTTTATTTTTTAGTTCTGTTTGATCTTTTGTTTTTTTAATGGCGTTATAAACAGGTTTCAATTTATCTATAAATTCTATTTCATTTATCTTTGACATTTTATTAAAATCTATCTCACCTAATAATGGTCCAAAATCTTTTTTAAATTTCACTGATTGACCTAAAGCATAAGGTACTAACAAAATATCGGAAAATATTATTGCAGCATCTATATTAAACCTCCTTAATGGCTGAATTGTAATTTCAGATGATAGATTTTCATTTAAACATAGTTTTATAAAATCCTGATTTTTAGATCTTATTTCTCTAAATTCTGGTAAGTATCTACCTGCTTGTCTCATTAACCATATACAATTATCCTTTGATATTTTTTTAATACAATTCTGTAAAACAGTCATAATTATAGATTAAGTAATATTTATATTATTTGTATTAGAGATGTTAATATTGAATATTACTATTTTCTAACACTTTTATAACATCTTTTTCACAATTAATTTGTTTAATTAATCTTAAAAAATAAAGAGATCCCATATAATATAATTTTATTCAAAAAACTGTATATTGGTTATAAACATGTTTTATAATGTTATTAAAAAGCTTTTTTTTGATTTTGAATACTAGAATTTGTAAGCTTGTTTATAAGTTAATATTAATACAAAATTCTTTATAAATTATACATGAGTAATACATATGAAATTTACTTAGTCTCTGATTCAACTGGTGAGACACTGGAACGGATATTCTTAGCTATTAAAGCTCAATTTAAAAATTTCAATTATAAAACGCATTATTTCTCTTTCACACGAACAGAAAATCAAATTTTAAAAATCATAGAGAATTCTTCCAAAAATAAGAATTCTATTTTTTTATACACAATTGTAGATAATAAACTTGCTCAATTTTTATCAAAAGAATGTAACAGAAAAAAGATCCCTTGTTTTGGTGTGTTAGGAGATCTTATTTTAACTTTTTCAAAATTGTTAAATCAAGAGGCAAGCCACATTCCAAGCGGACAACATGTTATGAACGATGATTATTATAAGAAAATTGAAGCTATTCAGTTTACCATGAATCATGATGATGGGAACTCATTAGATGATATTGGTAAATCTGATATCATTTTGTTGGGAGTTAGTAGAACAAGTAAAACACCTACCTCAATATATTTGGCAAATAAAGGTATGAAGATTTCCAATATACCATTAGTAAACGAGCAATCAGTTCCTGAATTTCTAAAAGAAAAGCCAAATTTGACTTGTGTCGTAGGTTTAACAGCAGAACCTGATAGATTAGTAGATTTAAGAAAAAACAGGATGCAATCAATAAAAGAAAATGAAAATAAAAACTATATTGATTTTGAAAAAATTAAAAATGAAATAGAATTATCAAAAAAACTTTTTCAGAAATACAATTGGCCAACTATAGATGTAACAAGAAAATCAGTAGAAGAAACAGCGGCCTCGATACTTAAAATTCACGACATATTTAATCATAATGAATAAAATTATATTAGCTTCAAAAAGCGAGGTCAGAAAAAAAATCTTATTAGAGAATGGTATTTCTTGTAATGTTGAACCATCTAAAGTTGACGAGGATGTTATTAAGGAGTCACTTTTAAAAGAGGGCGCAACACCAGAAATAATATCTAAAAATCTTGCAGAATTAAAAGCAAATAAAATTAGCAACAAAAACCCGGATGAGCTAGTTTTAGGTGCAGACAGTATAATAGATTTAGATGGTGAAATTATCTCGAAACCTAAATCAAGAGAAGAGGCCTTTAATATTTTAAAAAAAATGAGTGGTAAAAGTCATTTTTTAATTAGTTCAGTTTGTATTTCTAAAAAAGGCGTTATGGTATGGAATTACACTGATAAAGCAGAATTGGTGATGAAAGATTTTAATGAAAGCGAGTTAAAAAGTTATTTATCAAAAATATCGGACAAAAATCTATATGCATATAATGTCTATCAAATAGAAGGCGAGGGAAAAAATTTATTTAGTGAGATAAACGGGGATAAAAATACCATAATGGGACTACCAATAACAAAAATTAAAAGTTATTTATTAGAGCACAAATGAAAAAATTTTTTGTAATTGGCAATCCAATAAATCACTCTCTCTCCCCCGAGTTACATAACTTCTGGATAAAAAAAAATAAAATTGATGCAGTTTACGATAAGATTAAACTAGAAGAATCAGAACTGAAAGATTTTATCAACAAACTAAGAAATGAAGAGATACACGGAATAAACGTAACAGTTCCTTTCAAAAATAAGGTTATAAAATATTTAGATAAACTTAGTTTAGAGGTTGAAACAACTGACTCTGTTAATACTATTTATAAAAGTGGAGATGATATAATTGGACACAATACTGATGTAGCCGGCTTTGAATTAGGATTAAGACACTCTAAAATTAATGTTTTACATAAATCAATTTTAATTTTGGGAGCTGGCGGGGTTGTTCCTTCAATTGTTTATTCTTTATTAAGCATGGGATGTAAAAAAATATTTTTATCAAACAGAACTATCGAAAGGGCTGAAAATATTAAAAAAAGATTCAACGAAGTCGAAGTATTAAAGTGGGGAAATATACCTGATTTCGATATAGTTATAAATGCCACAAGTGTTGGCCTAAAAGGCGATAGTTTAGACTTGGATCTTAAGGTACAGGATAAAATTTTCTATGATATAATTTATAATCCAAAAGAAACTCCATTTTTAAAAAAAGCTAAGGAAAATGGTAACAGAATTGAAAATGGTATCTTTATGTTTATTTATCAAGCCAACCAGTCTTTTTCAATTTGGAACAATGTAATACCCAAAATTGACGAGGAAGCTTTAAATATATTGGGATGATTAGAATTAGTTTAGTAGGAGATATTGGCTCAGGTAAAACATATGTTTCAAAATTATTTGGAGCACCTTGTTTTTTTGCAGATATAGAGGTTAAAAAATTATACAGAAATAATAGACAGTGTTTTATACAATTAAAAAAAAAATTTCCTAAATTTATTAAAACTTTTCCAATCAAAAAAATTGAGTTATCAAAAACGGTCAAAAATAAATTTTCAAACCTAAAAAGTATTGGTTTTATAGTACATCCTTTTATTAGAAAAAAACTAAATTCGTTTTTAAAAAAAAATAAAAAAGAAAAGATTGTTGTTTTGGACATACCTTTATATTTAGAAAATAAAATGTATAAAAGAGACGATGTTATTATATTTCTTAAAACTAGTAAAAAAGATGTGAATAAAAAATTAAAAAAGAGAAAGAACTTTAATCAAAAGCTAATAAATATTCTTAGAAAATCACAATTTACGTTAAAACAAAAAAAAAATAAATCAAACTATGTTTTGGTGAACAATTTCAATAGTGCTATTATGAAAAGGAAGGTTAAAATACTTAAAACAAAGATACTTAATGATAGAAGTTATACTTGATACAGAGACAACAGGTCTTTCAGTTGCAAAAGGTCACCGTATCGTTGAAATCGGCTGTATCGAATTAAAAAATCAAATACCAACTAATAAAACTTTTCATTGTTATTTAAATCCTCAAAGAAAAGTTTCAGAGGATGCTATGAAGGTGCATGGTTATACAGATGAATTCTTAGCTGACAAAAATTTTTTTAAAGATATAGCAGATGATTTTTTGAGTTTTATTGAAAATAAAAAATTAATTATACATAATGCAGAATTTGATATCGCGCATTTAAATAATGAACTTAAATTAATAGGCAGAAAGCCTTTAAACAAAGAAAATGTTATTGATACACTTGATATAGCTAGAGAAAAATATCCAGGTTCACAAATTAGTTTAGATGCGCTTTGTAAAAGATTTAGAATTGATAACACAAGAAGAAAATTTCATACAGCATTAATAGATTGTGAACTTCTGTCTAAAGTTTATATTAACCTAACTGATCAAAAAGAACCAAAATTAGATTTTATTTCTTCAGAAATAAATAATTCAAAGAATATCCAAAATATAGGTTATTGTAAAAAGATAATTAAACCTACAAATGAAGAACTAGAAAATTATAAAGTTTTTATGAAAAAATCGCTTAAAAAAACTATTTAATTTTTTCTATTTTTATACAACTCATTAAAATCTACTTTTGATTCAAACTTTACATTAGGATAACCTGAATGACTAAGCAGATCTATAAAAATCCGTTCTATTTTTGGATAAACTTCCGTAGGCACATCTTTTAAAAAAATTGGTTCTAATATTTCTTTTGTGTTTACATCATCATCGATTTTAACAATTACTGCATATACCATTTCAAAATAGCTATTCTTATTGCTTTCATTACTATCTTTAAACTTTATAGAGATTGAAACTTCAGCCATCTTATTTTTTAACGGTTTGGTATTGATGTCAATAAACAGTTTATATTTTGAAATATTTTCTTTAGTGTAAATATAACTTTCAATATCTTTTGTTTCAGCAGAGATATCTTTAATAAATTCTCCGAGAATTCTATATTTTTTTTCCATTATTAATCCTTATCTTCATATTCACCTTCTATCAAATCATCTTTAACTTTTTCCTTTTTATATTTTTTACCTAAATATTTAAAAAAAATATTTCTTGTAAATGGGAGAATTAAAAGAAACCCAATAACATCTGTAGCAAATCCTGGAATTATCAATAGTAATGCTGCTCCAGCCAAGGCAGCTCCAGACATCATTTCATAAACGGGTAATTGGTTTTTGTAAAGTTGAGTAATACCAGACTTCATAGTGCTTAATCCTTGCAACCTCACAAAATAAACACCAATAACTGCAGTTAAGAGAATCATCAAAATTGTATTAAAAGCTCCTATTTGACCTCCAATTTGTATAAAAAGGTATATTTCTACAAGAGGAACAAATAAAATAATTAATAAAAGTGAGTTCATTTGTCATTAATCTAATTTGCTAGTTGAAATTAAGCAATAGAGTAAATATTATAATATTATGAGTTATAGCTTTGAATATATAGATATCATACTATTAGCCATGATTGCTGGTTTTATCTTTTTAAGACTAAGAGGCATATTGGGTAAAAAATCTGGCTATGAAGAAGATATTACACAGAGCTTTCCTCATGAATTTCCTAATGTTAATCCAGTCAAAAAGACAAACTTTGATGTTTTTGATGATAATGCGAAATCAGAGTTTTTATCTGGTGCCAAGATTGCTTATGAAACAATTATAACAGATTTTTCAAAAGGGAATTTAAAAAATATTAAAAGTCTGCTGGAAACAAAAGTTTTCAAACAATTTGAAGAAGCAATTTCTGAGAGAACAAAGCAAGGCAATATTTCCGAAACAACTTTTATCGGAATAAATTCTGCAGAAATTAAGGATCATCAAAGAAATGGTAATTTTCTTGAAGTTACGGTGGATTTTGTGAGTGAAATTATTTCTTGTGTTAAAGATAAAAATTCAAAAATTATTTCAGGCGATCCAGAAAAAGTCAAAAAAGTCTATGACACTTGGAAATTTTCAAAAAATGTTAAATCAAATGATCCTAATTGGTCACTGATCGAAACTAACGTTTAATTGAATAAAAAACCATCTAATAAAGATTTAAAAGATTGGAAAAACTTCCTAGAAAGTAACGAAAAAATTCACAACAAAGATAATGTTATAAAACAAACAAAATTTAAGGAAGAAGCGACAATAGATCTTCATGGATTTTCTCTAGACCAAGCCAACAGTAAAGTAGAAAAATTTATTACTGAATGTTTTGAAAAAAAAATATTAAAATTAAATATTATCACAGGTAAAGGATTAAGGTCAAAAGTTGATCAAAATCCTTATCAATCAAAAGACTTAGGTATTTTAAAATATTCAGTGCCTGAATTTATTAAATCAAATAGTGATTTAATGAAAATTATTAAAAAAATTGATGATCAGGTGGATAATAAAAATTCAGGTTTTTTTTCGATTTTCTTAAAATTATAAGATAAACTTCGATAAATCGTTATCTTTAACTAGCTGTCCAAGATTCTCTTTAACGTATTTAGAGTCTATTATAATTTTTTCTCCAGATCTGTCTGTTGCTGTGAAACTAATTTCATCAAGAATTCTTTCGATTATTGTATGAAGTCTTCTTGCACCAATATTTTCTACAGATGAATTAACTTCTGTTGCAAGATTAGCAATTGTCTCAATACCATCTTCTGAAAATTCTAGGTCAACATTTTCTGTCTTAAGTAAAGCTTTGTATTGTTTGATTAAACTGTTATCAGGCTCTTTTAAAATTCTTTTAAAATCATCACTCGTAAGTGCATCTAATTCTACTCTTATGGGTAATCTACCTTGAAGTTCAGGCAATAAATCTGATGGTTTTGCTAATTGAAAAGCTCCAGATGCTATGAACAAGATATGATCAGTTTTTACAGGTCCATATTTTGTGCTTACTGTAGTACCCTCGATCAATGGAAGTAGGTCTCTTTGAACACCTTCTCTTGAAACATCACCACCAACCCTATCTGTTCTCCCTGAGATTTTGTCTATTTCATCTAAGAAAACTATGCCATTGTTCTCTGTAACATTCTTTGCTGATTTTATTATTTTGTCTTGCTCAATTAGTTTATCTGCTTCTTCATTAAGCAATATTTCGTGAGACTCTTTAACAGTCATTTTTTTCTTTTTTATCTTACCACCCATCGATTTACCTAACATGTCACCAATATTTATCATTCCAATGTTTGCGCCTGGCATTCCTGGAATTTCAAAACTTGGCATATTATTTGACTCGTTAGTTGCAATTTCTATTTCATTATCATCTAAGTCACCATCTCTCAGTCTTTTTCTAAAACTTTCTCTTGTTGCAACAGATGCTTTATTTCCAACTAAGGCATCCAATACTCTTTCCTCTGCTAATTTTTGTGCTTTTGCATGAACCTCTTTTCTTTTTTTGACCTTTTCCATTGCAATAGCTATTTCAAGTAAGTCTCTTATAATTTGTTCAACGTCTCTTCCAACATATCCGACTTCAGTAAATCTTGTAGCTTCAACTTTTACAAAAGGCGCTTCAGCTAATTTTGACAATCTTCTAGATATTTCTGTTTTTCCAACACCAGTTGGGCCGATCATTAAAATGTTTTTAGGGAGCACTTCGTCACGCATATCACCTGTTAAAGCTTGTCTTCTCCATCTGTTTCTTAATGCTATAGCAACAGCCCTTTTAGCTTTATTTTGACCAACAACGTATCTATCTAATTCAGACACAATTTCTCTTGGCGACAATGAGTCAATATGATTTTGTTTTTTTTCTTCAGTTTTTTTTGGGAATGTTTTTACGTTAGATTTCTCCATTATATTTTTTCAACTCTTATATTGTTATTTGTAAATACACATATATCAGCTGCGACTTTTATTGCTTTTTTTGCAACATCTTCTGCTTTTAATTCTGTATCCATTAATACTTTTGCAGCAGCTAAAGCATAATTTCCACCTGAACCTATTCCAATGACATCTCCCTCGGGCTCTAAAACATCTCCAGTACCTGAAATAATAAAACTTTTTTCTTTATCTCCAATCGCCATAAGAGCTTCTAATCTTCTTAAGTATTTATCTGTTCTCCAATCTTTGGCCAATTCAACAGCAGCTCTTGTTAAATTTCCTGCATGCTTTTCTAGTTTAGCCTCTAATCTTTCAAATAAAGTTAATGCATCAGCTGTTGATCCAGCAAATCCGGCGATCACATTTCTTTTCTCAATTTTACGAACTTTATTTGCATTACTTTTGATCACTGTATTTCCCATACTTACTTGACCATCGCTTGCCACAACTACGTCATTATTTTTTCTTACAAGTACTATCGTTGTCATTTCAGTTAAATGGATATTAATTTTAAATGTTCAAGTGCTAAATTAACTGTTATTGATATCAATAGATAATGCATATATATCTAACTTAATATGAAGCGAAAAGCAGAAATAAGTCGAAAAACTAAGGAAACCAAAATTGATGTAGCTATAAATATCGATGGGAAAGGCAAGTTTAAAATAGACACTGGTATTGGTTTTTTAGACCACATGTTAGAACAATTATCAAAACACTCTTCAATCGATTTAAAAGTAAAAGCCAAAGGCGATACACATATTGATCTTCACCACACAACTGAAGATACAGGGATTGCAATTGGTGAATGTTTAAAAAAAGCATCAAAAAAATTTGTAGGCATAAAAAGATATGCTCACGCAATGATCCCAATGGATGAAACTTTAACAAGAGTTGCCCTAGATGTTTCGAATAGACCGTACTTAATTTGGAAAGTTGATTTAAAGGTAGAAAAACTTGGCGAAATGGATACTGAATTATTTAAAGAGTGGTTCCAAGCATTTTCACAAGCAGCAGGAATAACATTACACATAGAGAATTTATATGGCGATAATAGTCATCACAAAGTTGAATCTTGTTTTAAAGGATTAGCAAGATCTTTAAGAAGCGCACTTGAGATTGATCCACGAAATAAGAACGTAATACCATCGACTAAAGGTTCTTTATAAGAATTAATGAACGTAACAATTGTTGATTACAAATCAGGGAACATAAGTTCCGTCATAAACTCATTTAAAGAAGTAGCACAAAATAAAGTTAAAATTGAAGTGACTTCTGATCTTAATAAAATTAAATCGAGCGACAAGGTCGTCTTACCAGGCCAAGGTTCATTTAAGAGTTGTATCGATGCTTTAAATACAATTAATGGTCTTGTTGAGACTTTAAATGATTTCGCAATAAAAAATAAAAAACCCCTTTTAGGAATTTGTGTTGGGTTGCAAATGTTTGCGGATGTTGGATACGAGGAAACAGAAACAAAAGGATTAGGGTGGATACCTGGAAAAGTTACAAAGATAGATAACCAAAAAGGAAAATACAAATTACCCCACATAGGTTGGAATGAAATTAACATCATGAAGGACAGTAAAATTTTAAAGGATATAAAAGATAAATCTCACATGTACTTTGTACATAGTTACGAGTTTGTGCCCAATGATAAAAATGCTATTTTAGCAACAACTAATTATTCTTCAAACCATGTCTGTGCTGTAGAAATAGAAAACATTTTTGGGACTCAATTTCACCCAGAAAAAAGTGATAAAATCGGATTGAAAGTAATAGATAATTTTATAAATTTATAGATGAAAATATTTCCAGCTATAGATATTAAAGGTAAAAAATGTGTACGCTTAGTTAAGGGTGATTTTGACAATAAAACGGAGTACAAAAATTCTCCTGTTGATCAAGCAAACACCTATAAAGGTCATGGATTTAAAAATCTACACATTGTCGATTTGGATGGAGCCCTAACCGGAGAAACTGTTAACGTTGATATTATTCATGAAATAGTAAAAAAGTCTAATCTTAAGGTAGAGATAGGCGGAGGCATTAGAAATTTTGAGAGTATAAAAAAATATATTGATGCTGGTGTTGAGAAAGTAATTTTAGGAAGCGCTGCAATTAAAAACAAAGATTTTTTAAAAGATGCGTGCTTGAAATTTCCTGGAAAGATTGCTCTTGGTTTAGATGCCAAGAACGGAAAACTTTCAGTGTCCGGGTGGAAAGAAAGCTCAAATAAAACTACATTAGAATTTTTAAAAGAAGTAAATGATTATGGCGTGAGTAGATTAATTTTTACAGATATTGATAGAGATGGAACTAAAGAAAGCCCAAATTTTGATGAAACATCAAAAGTTGCAAGTATTTCTAATTGTCCAGTTATAATTTCGGGCGGGGTTTCATCAATTAATGATGTCATAAAAGCAAGATACATGGAGAATATTGAGGGTATAATAGTGGGTAAAGCTATTTATGATGGCGATATTAAACTGGAAGAGTTAGTTAAAGAAGATGCTTAAAAATCGAATTATACCTTGTTTAGATGTAAAGAATGGACGTGTTGTAAAAGGTATTAACTTTGTCGATTTAAAGGACGCAGGTGATCCAGTCGAACAAGCAAAAATCTATAGTGATGGTGGAGCAGATGAAATTTGTTTTTTGGATATTACAGCTTCAAATGAAAACAGAGACACAATATATGAAGTAGTGGAAAAAACTTCCAAGAAATGTTTTGTTCCTTTAACTGTTGGTGGTGGAATAAGAAGTATAGAAGATATTAATAAGCTACTTAACTGCGGTGCTGATAAAGTATCAATTAATACAGCAGCCGTTCAAAATTCTAAAGTGGTTATCGATAGTTCAAAAAAATTTGGATCACAATGCATTGTAGTTGCAATAGATGCTAAACAAAATGGAAAAAATTGGGAAATATTCACACATGGTGGAAGAAACAACACCAGCATAGATGCTATAGAATATGCAAAAAAAATGGAAGAGTGCGGTGCAGGAGAATTATTAGTCACTTCTATGGATAGAGATGGCACTCAAGTTGGTTATGACATTGAATTAATGTCAAAAATATCGTCTAAGGTAAATATACCAGTGATTGCATCTGGAGGAGTTGGAAATTTAGATCATTTGGTTGAAGGAATTAAATTAGGTAAAGCAAGTGCCGTCCTTGCTGCTTCAATATTTCATTATGGAAAATACTCTATAAAAGAAGCAAAGGAATATTTGGATTCAAAAGGAATTCCTGTTAGAATTTAAGATGCTCAATGTGTTAGAGGATCTAATAAGTCTCGCAAGACAAAGAAAAGAAAAACCTAAAGACGGTTCATATACAAATAAGTTATTAAAAGACAAAAATTTAATTAAAGAAAAAGTGCTAGAGGAGATTGATGAGCTTATTCAATCAGTTGAGCAAAATAGCAATAAAATTCACGAGGCTGCAGATGTATTTTATCATTTAATAATTTATTTAGAGTCAAATAATATAAAAATTGAGGATATAATGGTAGAGTTAGAAAAAAGAAAAAAGTAAACTTATGGGTAAGATAAAAATAATATTTTTTTTAATCATAGCTTTTATTGGTTATAAGAGTTTTGTAGCTTTTAAAAATTTTGAGATAGGCACATCAAATAAAATGGCAGAAATTGAAGAGGTCGCAGGTATTGAAAAGCAAAAAGAAGTTGTGGGGTTGCTTATGTATTTGGGAGATCCTCCAAAAATGATCGAACATTTATATATGGATAGTGGTTCAAAATGCACGGAGCTCAAGACAATCGCAGAACAAAATTCAAATGCAATTTATGAATGCGCCAGGTTAAATGCAGTTTTAACAGGAAAAAAGATTGTGAAAGTGATAGATAAACTTGAAGTTCTACAATGACATATGATGAAAATAATATTTTTGCAAAAATCTTAAAAGGAGAAATTCCTTGTAAAAAAATTTACGAAGATGAATTTGTCTTATCTTTCTACGACATAAATCCTCAAAAAAAAATACACGCATTGGTCATACCTAAAGGAAACTATATTGATTTGGATGACTTTGCTTCCAAAGCTTCTGAAAAAGAAATTATAGGATTGGTAAAAGGTATAAATACAGTTGCACAAAAATTAAAAATTTCTTCTAATACGGGAAAAGGATACAGAGCTTTGGCAAATATCAGTGAAAACGGTGGACAAGAAGTACCCCACCTACATTTTCATCTTTTTGGTGGTGAAAAAGTAGGTAAAATGGTCGAATGATGATTCATGTTGAAAGAAATTTCTTAGAAATCAGAGATGTAAAAAACCTTAAAGTTAATTCGACTAAAAAAATAAGATTGTTAGTCAAGAAAACCAATCCTGATTTTCAATTAAATAAATTTTTTTACAAGCAAGTTGGAAAGAAACACAGATGGGTAGATAGATTAAGCTGGTCTGACGAGAAATGGATCAAATATATTTCAAATAAAAATTTGGATACCTACCTTATAACTGAAAAAGAAGATTTAGTAGGTTTCTTTGAGCTTTTGTATAATCCTGAGTTAAAAGAAACCGAAATTTCATATTTTGGACTGCTTGAGGAGTATATCGGAAAGGGTATCGGCGGATATGCTCTAAGTGAAGCGATAAAAAAGTCTTTTGAAAAAAATATTAAAAGAGTTTGGCTTCATACCTGCACACTAGATCATCCCAATGCATTGAAAAACTATATAGCGAGGGGAATGAAGGTATTCAGAAAAGAAAATATTAATATATTAGATAGCTAATTGATCTGATTTATTTTAAATAAATTTTTGTCAATAATTTTATTTATTTCTTGAATTCTTATTTCGGTATATACAGAATTATTATATAAGTCTGTTGTTTTCCATCCTTTAAGGTATGATTTTTCTTTGTCAAAAAAAACTTTTATATAAAAGTTTTGATAGACGGTATTAATAAATATTTTTCCATTTTCTCTTTTAATGTCATTTGATTTAAGCTCATCGATTAAATATTGTTTATCCAGTAGTTTGTAAAAAGTTGTATTTTTTAACTTATAAAAATTAGGAATATCAGAGTTGTCAGTTTTTATAATAAGATTTGTACCGTCAGAAATAAGAATTTTACCTGATTTATCGTATTTACAATTAATTTTTCTATTAAATACTAAAATACAATTACCTGTTTCTTTTTTTTCATTAATTCTTTGTGTAAATTTAAAATTATAATTATCAGCCTTTTCTAAGGTATTTATTATATTTTGGGCAATCTCAGAATAAGCTTTAGAGAAAAAAAAAAAAAACAATATAAACATAAAAATGAATCTCATCAAAGAACCTCTCTTTTGCCAACATGATTAGCTTTGCTTACGATGCCTTTATCTTCCATCATATCGATTATTCTTGCTGCTCTATTATAACCAATTTGTAGTTTTCTTTGCAGAAAAGATGTTGAGGCCTTGCCCTCAGATTTTACAATTTCTAAAGCAGTCTCATATAAGTCATCTAGTTGATCACCTTCTTGATCAATTGCTGAACTTTTATTATTCTCGTCTGATAGATTTAATATTTCATTAACATATTCAGGTTCTCCTTGAGATCTCAAAAAATTATTAATCTTTTCAATTTCATTTTCAGATACATAAGGAGCATGAATTCTAGTTATCCTATTTGCAGATGACATAAACAGCATATCTCCCTTTCCCAAAAGTTGTTCTGCACCTTGTTCACCTAATATAGTTCTACTATCTATTTTTGAAGAAACTTGAAAAGACACTCTTGTTGGAAAATTGGCTTTAATAGTACCAGTAATAACATCAACACTCGGTCTTTGGGTAGCCATTATAATATGTATTCCTGCCGCCCTAGCCATTTGCGAAAGTTTTTGGATGTAATTCTCAATTTCTTTACCTGCAACTAACATTAAATCTGACATCTCATCAACTATGACAATAATATAAGGCATAGCTAATTTATGTTTGGAATTATATCCTCCAATATTTCTTACACCAACTTTTGTCATTAATTTATATCTATTTTCCATTTCTTTAACTACCCAACCCAAAACTGTTGCAGCTTTTTTTGCTTCGGTAATCACCGGACATAAAAGATGTGGAATTCCTTCATAAGTTGAAAGTTCAAGCATCTTTGGATCTATTAATATAAATTTACAAAGATTTGGTTTGTGTCTGTATAAAAGTGATAAGAGAATTGTATTTATACATACTGACTTTCCCGAACCTGTCGTACCTGCAATGAGCAAATGAGGCATGGTTGACAAGTCACCGATTACAGGTTGTCCAGATATACTTTTCCCAAGCGCTACAGGCAAAATCAAATCTTTATTATTGAACTTAGGACTACTTAATATTTCTCTTAATGAAACGTTATCCCTTTCTAAATTTGGCAACTCAATGCCGATTGAACTTGAGCCTGGGATAATAGATATTCTTGCAGATTCCGAACTTGTGTTTCTAGCTATATCATCAGATAAGTTTATTATCTTAGAAACTTTTACACCAGCCGCAGGTTCAAATTCATTTAAAGTAACAACTGGTCCTGAACTAATTTTTCTAATTTTGCCTTCAACTCCAAAATCTAAAAGTATTTTTTCAAGAAATTCCTCATTTATATCACTTCTCATATTGTTTTTTTTATTTTTTAATTTTAGCTGTTCTAATAATTCGAGTTTTGGTAAATGAAAAATCCTTTTATTCAAATTTGTTTTTTCTATCTTATTATCAAAAGAAAATGTTTCTTGAACATCATCTATTTTTATAGAATCTTTTTTCTCAAATTTTGTAGTTTCAATAGAACTAATTATTTTTTTATTTTTAAAAGTTTTTGCGAGTCTTATAAACCATAATAATCTAAAATTTATACTTATTAAAAAAAATGTTAGGAATAGCAATAATTGAGAATAATATGTAAATTCAGTATTTAAATTTGCAATTTTAAAAAATATTTTATTGTAAAAGTAGTTTCCTACAAAACCACCATTTCCATTTATTACAAGAAAAAAGGCCTCGTTATAAAATTGTGTTAGAAAAATTGTTCCAGTAACAGAATAACAAACTACGTAAAATAAACTGTTAATAATTTGTGTTAACCTTTTTTGATAAATTATTGATATTGATAAGAAGATTAATGTTATAGGTAAAAAATAAGAAACTAAACCAATCGACTGTAATAAAAAATCAGCCCCAATACTTCCTCTTACACCTAAAAAATTACTAATTTCCAAGTTTTTTGGATAAATAAAGTTTGGATCATTAGGGCTATAGCTAATTAATGCCACCAATATAAGAACCGAAAAAAAAAGTATAAAAATTCCAATGAATTCAATCAATCTCCTTAAGGCAAAATCTTTAACTTTTTCAACATTATTTTTAAAATTCATAAAGAATCAAATTTATCACTTTGTATCATTTAATATTTGTTGTTAAAATTAAAAAAATTATGACTATTTGTTTAATAGGAAAAAATTTAACAACATTAGTATTATCAAAAATTTTAATTAATAAAGGTATTAATGTGGATTTGTATTATCTAGATAATAATATATCAAAGAATTTGACAAATACAATCTCAAGAACAATAGGATTGTCCAATGACAGTATTGAATTTTTAGAGAGTCAGAAAATACTGTTTAAAAAAAAATGTTGGGGTATAAAAAGAATTAATTTGTATAAGGACGAAAGTTTTAAAAGTTTTTTAAATTTTGACTCAAAAAAAAATAGTTTTTTTATAGCTTCATATAATAATTTTTATAAGTCTTTAGAAGTTTCCATTAAAAAAAATAAGTTAATTAAATTTAAGAGAGAAAGAAGTCAAAAATCCCTCTTTAAGATACTTAAAAAGAATTATGAGATCATTATTCTTGGAGACACAAACAATTACTTATTTAAAAAATATTTTAGTAAACAAATTAGAAAAAATTATAAAAGCACTGCCTTTACTACTATTATTGATCATGATAAAGTAGAAAATAATATAGCAGAACAGTATTTTACAAAATTCGGACCTTTAGCCTTTTTACCTATTTCAAATACTAAAACTTCGGTTGTTTTTTCAGTATTCGAGAAAGACCTCATAAAAAATAATTCTAAAATTTTAGAATTAATTAGACACTATAACCGAATATATAAAATAAAGAAAATTAATGCATTAAAACAATTTCCTATAAATTTATCCCTCTCACGTAATTATTTTCATAAAAATATTTTATCATTTGGAGATGCTTTACATAGGATACACCCTTTAGCAGGACAAGGATTTAATATGACCCTTAGAGATTCGAAAATTTTGACTCAATTAATCAAAAAAAACTTAGATCTTGGATTAAGTTTAGATACCGTTTTAGAGAAGTTTGAGGCTAAAAGAAAAAATCCAAATTTAGTTTTTGCTATGGGAGTCGACTTTTTATATGAATTTTTTAAATTTAATAATAGGTATAATATGAAATCCATTGATTACATTTTTAAATTTATGAACAAAAATTTATTTATAAAAAATAAAATAGAAAACTTTGCTGATAAAGGATTGATTTTCTAATTATTGTAAAGTCTTGTTACTAAAATTATCTGACAGATATAATTTGATAATTTGCTCTAATTTCTTTTTCCTAAATCTCAAATCCTTAGCCTCCAAAAGCATTTGTTTTTCCTCTTTCGAAAATGGGGAGGCCATTGAGAGCGTGTTTATTGTTTGATCTATACTTTGTTTTTCAAGTTCATTCCAATTAATAATGTAACCTTGCTTTTCAAAAATATTTTTAAGATCTTGAAAGATAAGATTTAGGTCAGAAAAATTTATGTCCTCTTCTTTATTTTTTATATCATTTTCAAATCCTTCGTAGTTTATTTTAAATTCTCTAAAAGGTTTTTCATTATTTATCTCTTTAACGATGTTAAACCTAGTTATTCCATTAAGAACTATTACATATCTGCCATCATCTGTTTCATTAAAACTAGATATTTTGCCTAGACTTCCAACTTTAAAAACATCAGGCTTTAATGAATTTGTTAATCCTTTCGGCTGTATCATACCAATCATCCGGTTAGACTTTATGCTTTGATTAATCATTTGAATATATCTTGGTTCAAAAATATTCAGGGGAGCAGAGGTGTTAGGGAAAAATATAAAATTTGAAAGTGGAAATACTGGTATGCTGTCGGGTAAATCGTTAATTTTATTCATCTAGAAAAAAATTAACAAATTATTATTAAAAGATCTATGTACATATTGTTGCATTATTATATTAAAATGGGATTTTTATTGTTAAAAAAAACTTAATTTTATGAATAATTTAAATGATGAAAGTTTATTTACCAAGGGTTTAGAATATTACAAAAAAAACCAATTAGAGGACTCATTAAATTTTCTCGTAAAAATTAAAAAAAAAAATTTAAATACATTAAAATTAATTTCTATAATTCTTATAAAAAAAAATGATATAAAAAATGCAAAAATAGCTCTAAATAAAATTCTTAATTATGATAAAAAAAACTTATTTGCTATTAATTCTTTAGGTGATCTATATAAGATTGAAAAAAATTACACTAATGCGGAAATATTTTTTAAAAAGTCAATTTCTTGTGATAAAAATTTTGTTCCTGGATATTTTAATTTAGCATCACTTTATGAGGATAAAGGTGAATTAAAGCTTGCAAAAAAATTTTATTTGAAGGTTATTGAAGTTGATAATAAAAACTATGCAGCATACTTTAATTTACAAAGACTTGACGATAGTTTGATTTCAGATGACACAATTAAAAAAATAAAAAATCAACTGAAAATTAAGCATAATTTAAAAGACAAAAATATTGCATATGGTCATTTCATACTTGCAAAAAATCACAGAAAAAAAAATGAAATATATAAAGAGATAAAAGAATTATCTGAAGGTCATAAAATTTTTTTTAATTCGAATCCAATGAATAAATTTGCAGTTAAATATTGGCTGGACACAGTTCCAGCAATGATAAATAAAAAATTTTCTTTTAAAGACACTGAACAAAATAAAATTAAATTCAGTAATATTCATCCAATCTTTATCTTTGGAATCCCAAGATCAGGAACTACTTTGGTAGAAACAATAATTACTTCTGGAGAAAAAAAAATTTATAATGCAGGGGAAAATTTTATTTTACAAAAAGCTTTTCAAAATTTACAAAAGAATAAAAAAATATATGAGAAAGAAGAGTCTATCAAAGTAGATACTGATTTTTTAAGAAAAAAAATTATTAATAATTATATGGAAATATTTTCTATTCAGTCTGAAAAATTTACTTTTATTGATAGAACAATGACAAATTTTTACTTTGCAGAGATTTTATTAGAAGTATTTCCTAATGCCAAAATTATAAATTGTAAAAGGGATAGTTTTCATAATCTTGTTGCAATTTATCAACAATGTTTAAATAATTTACCTTGGTCCCACAATATTAAAGATATTAAAAAATATATTTCTATATATAATTCAAAATTAAAGAATTTAAAAAAAATCTATCATAAAAATATACTAACCGTTGAATTAAGAAAACTAACAGAATTTCCAGAGGATGTTTCAAAAGAAATAATGTCTTTTTGTAAACTGAATTGGTCTGAAAAGGTTCTTAAATACTACAAGAGAAAAGACCTTATATGCAGTACAGCAAGCAATATACAAATAAGAGAAAAAATTTTTAAATATGATAATTCTAAGTTTTTACCTTACAAAGAATTTCTTGATAATTTTCAGTAAAAAAAGTCTATTGCTTAATTTGTAAAAAGCCTTTAATTTTAAAGTTAAATTTTTACGCGGGCGTAGCTCAGTGGTAGAGCGTCTCGTTGCCAACGAGAAGGTCGTGGGTTCAAGTCCCATTGCCCGCTCCAAAAAGTATATGGAAGATTTATCAAAAAAAAAATGTGTACCGTGTGAGGGTGGAATACCATCCTTTAATTTAAGTGAAATTCATAAATATTTGAAAAAAGTCGATGGGTGGGATGTTAAAAAAAATGAAAATGAGAATTTTTATTTATTAAAAGAATTTAAGTTTGAAAATTTTGTAAATGCTCAAAACTTTGTTAATAAAGTTGGAGAGATTGCTGAAACAGAAGGACATCATCCAGATATATGGTTTGGCTGGGGATATGCAAAAATAAAAATATTTACCCATGCCATAAATGGCCTAGCAGAGAGTGATTTCATCCTTGCTGCTAAAATTGATAAAATTATTTAATGTCTAAAGTGTCTAGTTTTTGAAAAAACTAGCACAGTGTTTGTATTGTTGGCAAATTTTATAATTTCTTTATCTCTTATAGATCCATAAGGTTGAATGACTCCCTTTACCCCGGATTGAATAAGTAATTCAATTCCATCAACAAAAGGAAAAAAAGCATCTGAAGCTGCAACAAGATTTTGTGTTTTGTGATTAAATTTTCGAACCTTATCCACAGCAATTTCACAACTATCTAGTCGGCTGGGCTGTCCTGAACCAATACCTACTGTCGAACAATTATTTGTTAATACAATTGCATTTGATTTTACAAATCTACATATATTGAAAGCAAACATAAGATCATTTAACATTTTTTTACTAGGTTTCTTTTTTGATACTACTTTAAAGTTATTTTTATTGAAAATTTCATTATCAGAATTTTGTAGAATTAAGTTTTTTGAAAGTGTATTTGCTGTAATCTCACTGGACTCATATTTTTGATTATCTTTAATAATTCTTAAGTTCTTTTTTTTTTTTAATATTGATAAAGCTTTATAACTAAAATCTTTTGCAACTATAACTTCAAAAAATTTCTTATTTATCTCCTTAGCAGTTTCGTAATTAATTTCATAATTGCAAATTATAACCCCACCAAAAGCACTTATAGGATCACAATTAAATGCTTGTTTAAAGCTCAATAATTGTTTTTTATTAATGGATACTCCTGATGGATTAGCGTGCTTAATTATAATAGTGCCAATACCCTTTGGTAGGCTATTTACAATATCAAGACCATAATAAATATCGTTATAATTATTATAACTTAATTCTTTACCATTTAATTTTTCTAACTCATTTAAATTATCTCTTGAATAAAATGCTCCTAATTGATGTGGATTTTCTCCATATCTTAACTTGCTAACTAATGTTCCATTAATAGTTATTTTTTTAGGGAATTTGTTGTTGATAATTTTATTAAAATACTTTGAAATGTTAGAATCGTAATAAGCAGTTTCATTAAAAGCTTCTTGTGATAATTTCTTTCTGAATTTTAGGGATGTAGCGCCTTTATTAATATTCATCTCATGAATTAAATCTTTAAATTGACAATTTGATGTTATCACAACTACATCACCGAAGTTTTTTGCCGCTGATCTAACAAGTGCTGGACCACCTATATCAATGTTTTCGATAATTTTATTTTCATTTTTATTTTCAAGAACTGCTTTTTCAAAAGGGTAAAAATTAACGATAACAAGATCTATATTTTTAAAATTTTGAACTTTCATTTGACTTAAATGTTTTTTGTTCTCTCTTTTAAATAGTATTCCAGAATGTATTTTTGGATGAAGAGTTTTTACTCTTCCGTCTAGAATTTCCTTAAAATTTGTAAACTCACTTACCTCAACGCATTGAAAACCGCATTGTTTAATATATTTGTAGGTACCTCCAGAACTTAAAATTTCAATTTTCAATTTTTTTAAAGTTGGCAAGATCTTAATAAGTTGAGTCTTATCAGAAACCGATATAAGAGCTCTTTTAATTTTTCTATTCATATTCTCTTAATTTCCCATTTGATTATTTCTTCTTCTTTTGTAATTTCTCCATTTACATAAATATTTTTATTTTCAATATACGAGTCTTTTTTTCCAAAATATAACCCTGTTTCGATACCAAAATTTTTGTGATTACAAATGAATTTCCAACCAGTTTTTTTAAGTTTTAATAAAATAGACTGTTTATCCTGTGTCTTTATTGCATTAGTTTCTGGCTCTAAATGAAACCTTATATCAAAACCAACTCCCCGATAATTTTTTTTGCAGGTAATTATGTCTTCGCCGACATACTTAAATTCTTTCGGAAAAAATTTAATATTTCTTTTATGCAAAATACCATATTCTTTTAAATAACCATCATGGACCCCTTGTATTTCCCACATTTCATCATCATGATAAGTTTTTTTGTTTGATACTTTCAAAGTATTTTCCAAAATAAAGTAACCTAATTTGTCTTTTTTAAATTTGCACGAAGATCTATCATCAATTGAGAGTGTAGAATGTGCGGCTGTTGATTTAGATAGAATATTTAATTTATGGTTATAATTTTGGAAATAACCACAATTTGTTATCAATTTTTCCTTTTCATGAAAAATCTCAAACGATAAGGCACCAGATTGATAGTCAGCGGAGTATCTCTTTTCTGGCGTTGGTCCAAAATCAAATATGATTTTATCTTTTTTATTCCTAATTATTGTATAACCGCCCAAACTATTTAATTTATTTTTAAATTTATATCCATATTCTTTGAGATATTTTTTAAGTCCGGTTACATTTAAAATGTGGTTACCGTTAAATAAACAGGCACCATCGTTTTCTCCAAAATAAAAATCAAAAGATTGGCCAAGATAGAATATAATTTCATTTAAATACTCTGGTATATCAGTATTAGAGTCTCTTAATAATTCTCTTATAAAAACAAAATGCTTTAAATAAAAAATTACTTGTCTAGGATTTCTAGATTTTGGAAAACCATCATTGTCAAAAATTGTATTAATTATTTTTTTTAACAATTGAAATCCAGTATTTAAATAATGAAACTGACGTTTAAAACACAATCCACCCATAATAATTGCGGAACACCCAACCATTTTGTCATTAACAAATTCAGCATTTCCTATTTCATTAGTTAAATGATTTAATTGTTTTTTTAAAACTTTTGTAAAACTTATTTTAAAATTTTCATCACCTTCATGGTAGAAGCTATTACTATTCGCTATCCAAGAAATAATTCTTTTTGAAAGTGTGTTTAGTTCCCAACTATTGAAACTGTAGTTTTGATTAAAATTTACCCAACTATAGATCACAGATCTTGTAATTTTTTTTGAGGATTTTAAATCAATAGTAAATAGCCAAAAAAAGCTATGAAGCTTTTTAAAATCTTTTTCTGACAAATTTTGATTTTCCCAAATATTTTCTATGTTGTAATCTTCAATTCTATTTCTTCTATCTTTAACTTTTATAATACAATCGAATATCTTCAGATGCGGAACATATTCAAATCCTCCATCGAAAACTTTTGAAATCTTGGTGTTATAAATACTTGAGTTTAAATAAATTTTTCTAAATTGTTTTGAAATATATAAAAAAGGATTAGTTGTAGAATTTTCTTTATAACCCATGCAATATCTAAATTGATTTTAAAAAATTAATATTTTTTTTTATATCTCCATTATTTTCTTTAAAAATTGTTGTACCTGAAACTAAAACGTTTGCACCAGCTTCAAGAACTTCTTTAAAATTTGAGAAATTTATTCCACCATCAACTTCAATATCAAATTTAAAATTATGTTTATCTTTAATTTCATTTATTCTTTCAATTTTTTTTAGAACATCTTTTATAAATTTTTGACCTCCGAATCCTGGAAAAACACTCATTAGTAAAACTAAATCTATTTGATCTAGATATTTTTCTATTACTTCAATTTTTGTATCTGGATTTAATGATAGACCCACCTTTTTTTTATATTTTTTTATTTCATCGATAGTCTCTTGCAATGAATTAGTTGCTTCTGGATGTATTGTAATTATATCAGCACCACTTTCCGCATAATCTTTTATATACTTATGCACTGGATTGATCATCAAATGTACATCAAATGGAATATTGGTATATTTCCTCAACGCTTTTATTACAGGAGGACCTATAGTTAGATTTGGTACAAAGTGACCATCCATAACGTCAACATGAATCATATCAGCCCCGCTATTCTCTAAATTTTTAATTTCTTGTCCAAGCTGGCTAAAGTCAGCAGACAAAATAGATGGTGATATTTTTATTTTTTTCATTGATACTTATTTACTAGTATCAATTTTTGTTTTTTTTTTGAATTATTTTTTACCAAATATTTGATAAATTTGAGACGCAATTTCACTTTCCAATGGAAAAGAAAGCATACCCATTACTGAATAACCCATTAAGTAAGGCATAAGATAAAATCTGAACATATAGAAAAACCATGCAACATATAAAGGAACCAGAGGTTTTATGATAAAGGACGGGGTTATAAACCTAAACATTGTTATAAAAGGATCTGTCAATTTAACGAAAACTTTCATAAAGAAGAAACTAGAGTCTTCCCTCTGAAATATGTTCATTGCAACTCTACCAATTAAAGTCCACATGATCATACCCATTACGTAATCAATTAGGTAAATCATTGGGTGAAAGTTTGCGTACATGTCTGTGTGAAAAAAAAGTTAAGGGGCGATAAATTCTCGCCCCTTAAAAATTAAATATTTAGTGTTGTCTTCCTAGTATCGCTTTACCACTTGGTACACGAACTTCGTCTACCATTTTCTGAGTAGCAGCGTCTGGCGCTTTAGTTGCCAAGCTGACTACGACCATAAGTACTAAGCTTACTACTGATCCAACTATACCAAATGTTAACTGAGTAATATCTAAGAAACCAGGGTAACCACTTCTTACAGCTATTAAGTATGCTGTTCCAGCGGCTAGTCCTCCTAGCATTCCTGCGACTGCTCCTTGAGCATTTGCTCTCTTCCACCATACTCCTAGTACAAGTGGGAAGAATAATCCTGACATCGCAAAGTCAAAAGCCCAGATGACCGAACCTAAGATACCTTGAATTTCAAGAGCTGCAATTGTTGCTCCAGCGAAACCAATTAATACAAGTAATACCCTTGCGATTAACAATCTTTTAGCTGTTTCCGCTTTAGGGTTAATCATCTTGTAGTAAATGTCGTGAGATAATGCATTAGATATCGCTAACACTAATCCGTCAGCTGTTGACATGGCAGCAGCCATACCTCCAGCAGCAACTAAACCAGAAATTACATATGGTAATCCTGCTATCTCAGGAGTTGCCAATACAACGGCTTTACCACCCATGAAGAACTCGTTTAATTCGAGCGTTCCATTTCCGTTAAAGTCGCTTACAAACATTAAGTTTGCTTGGTTCCAGTTTTGATACCAGTCAATTGCTTGAACTTCAGAAATTGACTTACCAATAATTCCTGTTGCTAAGTTTGGATCCATTAACGATAGTTTAGATAATGTAGCTAACATTGGAGCTGATGAATAAAGTAGGAATATAAAGAATAGTGACCAACCTACTGATCTTCTAGCAGCTTTTACACTTGGAGTAGTGAAATATCTCATCATAACGTGTGGTAATGAAGCTGTTCCAGCCATCATACAAACCGCTAATGAAATAAATTTCCAAGGTGTAGTGTTAACTTCAGCGTGCGCTTTGGTTATACCTGAAAGTCCTTTAGGAACCTGTTTTAAATCAGCTGCAGAATTTTTAACACTGCCAAGACCAAACTGAGATTCTAACTCAGCGATTCTAGCAACTTCATCTGCTAACATTAAGTGTGGAAATACTCCAGCACCCATTTTGTTACTGATCCAGAATACAGGTATCAAGTAAGCTATAATCAATACAATGTATTGTGCTACTTGCGTCCATGTAACCGCTCTCATTCCACCAAGCATTGAACACATCAATATACTTGCTAATCCTACGTAAACAGCAATGTTAAAAGGAATATCAAGTGCAACTGATGCAATTGTTCCTGTAGCATTAATCTGCGCTGTCACATAAGTGAATGATGCAACTGTTAAGACTATTACCGCAGATAGTCTAGCTAAGTTTCCGCCATATCTAGTTCCAATGAAATCTGGAACTGTGTAACAACCAAATTTTCTTAAATATGGTGCTAGTAGCGAAGCAACTAGTACGTATCCACCCGTCCAACCAACAAGTAGTGCCATATAACCATAACCTTTGAAGTAAATTCCTCCAGCCATAGCAACGAATGAAGCACCAGACATCCAGTCTGCTGCTGTAGCCATACCGTTGAACACTGTTGGAACTTGCCTTCCAGCTAAGTAATATGCATCAACTTGAATTGTACGAGATAGGTAACCAATTAGTGCATAAATTAAAACTGTAAAGGCCACAAAGCAAATACCAATTACTTTTGCAGACATTCCAGCTTGTTCTCCAATCGCCATCAAGATTATGAAAACTATGAAACCACCGGTGTATGTTCCATAAATCTTGGGGAGATTGTTTATAAAATTACCCTTAAACATTAGCCATCCTCTCTTTCAGAAAAGCCGAACTCTTCATCAATCTTTTCTTGTCTTCCCGCAAACCAAAAAATTAGTATTACAAAAATTCCAAGAGAACCTTGACATGTCATATAATATGACAATGGATATCCAAAAGGTCTAATAGATGATGCTTCCATTTCGGCACCGAAGAGGAAGATGCCAATAGAGAAAACGAACCAGATAGCTAGCGTTACAAAAAGCAGGCCTCTAGTCTTTTCCCAATGTTGTGCTTGTTTTGACATTTTTTCCCTCCCTATAGGTTAAAAGACGAAAGATTACTCATTATGAAAAATATTGGAACCCCTAAAATTCTCGTATTTTTTGTTATTTTATAATATATTACAACTTTTAGTATACATATGGCCTTAAAATATAGATTCAATCTCAAAGATATAAAATTGGAGGATTTCAAGGTCTATTTATTGGCAATGTTTAAGGGAATATTACCAAAAAAAAAAATTAAAAATTTTTTAGATCTCGAACAATTCATCCAAAAAAAATCTGCATGGGTTACCCAAGTAACTTTGTACAATTATTTAAAAACAAGAATGGGAACCAAATACGTTTTACATTTTGATAATGATGTTTTTATTGACTCAATTAATCTAGCAAAATGGAACATCTATATAATTTCTCTACAGGATTTAACCTTTTATACATTCTCCTATATTCATAATAATTTTAATCTTAGTGATTTTGAAAAATCTAAAAGAATTTATGAAACAATTATTGACGAAGAAATTAAGAATGGTATGCCAGAAGACATAGCAGCCCACGGAAAAAAAACATTTTTTGAAAGATATGAAAAAATTGATTGGAAAAAATATCACAGCTCTCTTCCATTTAACCCTAGTGCTCTAGCACTCTATAAATGGGCTCCCATTGCAGAGGAATTAAAAACTTTAGATAGAAAAATTGTTCTAAATTCTATGATACTTAAGTGGGATAACATTAAAGATGAATTTATAAAACTTATAAAGTTTTAAATGTTTTTTCTCTCATCAACTAAACTTTGTACTACACTTGGATCAGCCAAAGTTGTTGTATCACCAAGTTGATCGTGTTCGTTTGCCGCAATCTTTCTTAAAATTCTTCTCATTATTTTACCAGATCTAGTTTTTGGTAATCCAGGAGAAAAATGTATTAGATCAGGTGTTGCAATTGGACCAATTTGTTTTCTTACCCATAACTTTAATTCTCTTTCCAAATCCCCATCTGCTTTTTCACCTACGTTAAGAGTCACGTAACAATAAAGACCATTTCCTTTTATATCATGAGGATATCCAACCACTGCAGCTTCAGCAACTTTTGGGTGCGCAACGAACGCACTCTCAATTTCTGCTGTTCCAAGATTGTGTCCTGATACAATTATTACATCATCTACTCTACCTGTTATCCAGTAATAACCGTCTTTATCTCTCCTGCATCCATCGCCAGTAAAATATTTTCCATCAAATTGAGAAAAGTAAGTTTCAATAAATCTATTATGATCGCCATAAACTGTTCTCATTTGTCCAGGCCAAGATTGTGCTATGCAAAGTCTTCCTTGGGCCTCGCCTTTTAATATTTTGCCTGTCTTATCAACTATAACAGGTTTGATGCCATAGAAAGGCTTAGTAGCAGATCCAGGCTTAAGATCTATTGCACCAGTTTGTGGACTAATTAAAATTCCCCCTGTCTCTGTTTGCCACCAAGTATCAACTATTGGACATCTTGAATCACCAACAGTCTTATAATACCATTCCCATGCCTCAGGGTTTATTGGTTCTCCAACTGTTCCAAGCAACTTAAGGGTTTTTCTAGAGGTTTTTTTTACTGGATTATCACCTTCTCTCATTAAAGCTCTTATTGCAGTTGGTGCTGTATAAAAAATATTAACTTTATATTTATCAATAATCTGCCACCATCTAGATGTATCGGGATAAGTGGGTATCCCCTCAAACATTAGACTAGTAGCACCATTAGCCAGAGGTCCATAAATTATATAACTATGACCAGTAACCCATCCTATATCTGCTGTACACCAGTAAACATCTTTTGGTTTGTAATTAAAAATGTATTGATGCGTCATTGACGCATAAACCAAGTATCCTCCTGTTGTGTGAAGAACTCCTTTCGGTTTTCCTGTTGACCCTGATGTATACAAAATGAATAGGGGGTCTTCAGCATTCATTTCCTCTGGTTCACAATTTGAAGAAACATTTTTTGTTATATCGTGATACCATACATCTCGGCTATTATCCCAACTTATGTCATTACCTGTTCTTTTAACAACAACACATTTTTTTACATTTGGGCAACTTAATAAAGCTTCATCTGTAATTGATTTTAATGGTATTGTTTTTCCACCTCTTATACCCTCATCAGCTGTTACGATATAATCAGACTCACAATCATTTATACGACCAGCAATACTATCAGGTGAAAATCCCCCGAAAATAATGGAGTGAATAGCACCAATTCTTGCACAAGCTAACATTGTATAAGCCAGCTCTGGTATCATTGTTAAATAAATTGTAACTCTATCACCTTTTTGAACTCCAATTTCTTTTAAACCATTTGCAATTTTGCAAACTTCACTGTGTAACTGTTTATAGGTAATTTTTTTTTGAGATTTAGGGTCATCTCCAACCCACATGATAGCGGTTTTGTCTTTATTATTTTTTAAATGTCTATCTATACAATTTGCTGAGGCATTAAGTGTACCATCGTAGTACCATTTAATATTTACTTCTGAACTACTATATTTTACGTCTTTTATTTTTGTATACGGTTTAATCCAGGTTATTCTTTTACCTTCTTTTCTCCAAAAACCTTCATTATCCTTTAAAGAATGACTATATTTTTTTTCGTAAATTTTTCTACTGACGAGAGCTTTTTTTAACCATTCAGATTTAACTTTATAAATTTTCTCTCCAGATTTGTTATCTATATTCTTTAACTTAATTTTTCCACTAACTTTTTTTACTTTACGTGTCTTCTTATATGATTTCTTCGATAATTTTTTTCTTCTTTTTGACTTTTTCCTTTTTTTTAATTTCATTGCCATAATTTTTTAAGATATTTCATAACCTATTTAAAATCTTCCAGCTTTTAGAGTCAATAGGCATTACTGATAATCTGCTTTGTTTTATAAGAGGTAATTGTTGAAGATCCCTTATTTTCTTTATTTTATGTAAACTAATAGGTTTTTTCAATTTTTTGTGAAATTTTACCTTTACAGCAACAAACTTCCTTTTTTTATCGGTAGGGTCTATAAAAGCTTTTTTGATAATTTTTACAATCCCAACTATCTCTTTACCAATATTTGAATGGTAAAAAAAACATAAGTCACCTACATTCATATTTTTTAAATTATTAGCTGCTTGGTAATTTCTTACCCCATCCCAAATAACTCCTTTAGTACCAGCCTTAATTTGCTGATCAATTGACCAAACGTCTGGCTCTGATTTTAATAACCAATATTTCATCACAAAAACCTATTTCAAGTTACATAAATAACTAAAAATTATTTTTATTTATTATAAACTAATATTATTATTGTGTTTTATGAAAGATAAAATCAACAAAATTTTAGAATTAGTTAAACATAATAAATTCAATGATGCTAAGAGCATATGTGATAGTATTAAAAATAATCTAGAACAAAATTTCGAATTTATTAACATTCATGGTTATGTTTTATTCCGTCTCGGTAATTACGAAGAAGCAATAAAACTATGGAAAAAGGTTATAAATATTAAACCAGATTATGCTTTTGCATTTAATAATCTAGGAAACGTATACTCTAAATTGAATAATTTAGATGAATCTTTAAAATATTTTACCGAAGCTTTAAACCTTAAGCCTAATTATTTTGAGGCTTCATATGGGATCAGTAATGTATATTTAAAAAAAAACAATCATCATGATGCATTATTTTTTTTAAATAAATCATTAAAGTTAAAGCCAAATATTCCAATTTTAATTAAAAGCAAACTGGAGCTTTTACGACTAATGGATAAAAAAAAAGAAGCACTATCTTTTTTAGATGAAATGATTAATTACAATCCAAATGATGCATATCTATATAACGAAAAAGCATTAATTTTATCACAACTAAATAAACAGGTAGAGTCAATTAACTCTTACAAAAGTGCTTATTTAATTGATCCTGATTATCCTTATGTTTTAGGAAATATTGTTTTTGAAAAACTAAAAAATTGTGAATGGGATAATATCGAAAATAACTTTGATGACATATATAAAAAAATCAAAAAAGGGAAAGAGGTATCAGACCCATTACTTGTATCTTATATTTTTGACTCACCTTTAATACAAAATGAAACTGCAAAAATTTGGGTAAATTTTAAAAAAGATGAAAAATACAACGAATATCAGTTTTCAAATTTAGAAAACCATAAAAAATTAAATATTGGATATTTTTCTGCTGATTTTAGGAATCATCCTGTCGGACATTTAATATCAAGATCAATAGAGCTGCATGATAAATCAAGGTATAATGTGCATGGTTTTTATTTTGGAAAAAGACACAAGGAAAACGATCCATATTATTTAAGACTTAAAAAGGCTTTTTTTAAGTTTCATGAGGTTGCTGACAAGAGCAGTGAGGAAATTGTAAATTTATCTAGAGAATTAAAAATTGACATTGCTATTGATTTAATGGGACACACGGGTGGTTTTGAAAATCGAATAGAGATTTTCATGAATAAATGCGCTCCAATTCAAATAAATTTTCTAGGTTATCCAGGAACTTCAGGAACTAATAAAATTGAATACATACTTGCTGATAAAACTGTAATACAGGAGTATGAAAAAAAATTTTATACTGAAAAAATTATTTATCTTCCAAATTCTTATCAACCATCTGAAAAGAATCGATTTATATCAAATAAAAAATTTGAAAAAAAACAATTTAATTTACCTGAGGATAAATTTATTTTTTGCTGTTTTAATTCTAATCAAAAAATATTAAAAACTACTTGCAACTTGTGGGCAGAAATTTTAAAAAAAGTTCCAAAAAGTGTATTGTGGCTTTTATCAAAAAATAATAAATTTATAACAAATTTTAAAAAAGAGTTTGAAAAAAATAATATAGAGTCTGATAGAATTATATTTAGTCACCCCATCAGCGTCGAAGAGCATTTAGCAAGAATTAAACTTGCAGATTTATTCCTTGATACCTTCCCTTATAATGCACATACAACTTGCAATGACTCAATTTGGGCAGGAGTGCCAGTTCTAACCAAGATGGGAAAATCATTTCATAGCAGAGTAGCATCTAGTTTGTTGAAGACTAGTAGCTTAGAAGAATTAATTACTCACTCCGATAAAGAATATATCGATAAGGCAATCAAAATTGCCTCTGATGCAAAATATTTAAAACACTTAAAAGAGAAATTAAAAATTTCTAAAGATAAAAACCCATTATTTGACAGTGAACTATTTACCAAAAACTTAGAAAGAGCTTATGAAATAATTTCTAATAGATATTTAAATAAAGAAAATCCTGAGGATATTTATTTATAATTTTACACCAGATCCTTTTAAAAATTTTGCTTTATTATCTAAAGGCCATCTTGGTTTTACAGAAAAATTTAAGTTATTAAATTTTTTCTGTTTAAATTTTTTTAATCCTGCGATTGCAATCATTGCAGCATTATCTGTACATAATTCATTCTTTGGAAAGTATATTTTAAAGTTTTCCTCATAACAAACTTTCTTTATTATATTTCTAATTTGTTTATTAGCAGCAACACCACCTGCTACTATCAAAGATCTACCTTTTGATACTTTTTTAAATTCCGATATAGCTACTTTTGTCTTTTTATAAATTATTTTTAAAACTGTTGCCTGGAAAGAAGCAGCTAAATCATATTTATCCTTTTTTGTTTTTATAAAGTTTTTATATCTTAGCACTGCAGTTTTTAATCCCGCAAAAGAGAAATTACATCCACCTTTGTTAATTATGGGTTTAGGAAGATCAAATTTATCAGGATTACCTTTTTTTGAGTATTTTTCTATCTCAGGTCCACCCGGAAATCCAAAACCTAACATTTTTGCAGTTTTATCAAAAGCCTCACCAAGCGCATCATCTATTGTAGTGCCTATTCTTTTGTATTTGCCTAAACCTCTAACTACAAGAAATTGAGTATGCCCCCCTGAAATTAATAAAAGTAGATAAGGGAAATTTATCTTGTTTTCAAACATTGGACTTAGAGCATGACCTTCTAAGTGGTTAACAGCTATTAAAGGTTTTTTTAAAGCCATCGACAATGCTTTTGCAAAGTTGAATCCGACTGATAAACATACAATTAAACCAGGTCCAGCTGTAGCTGATATAGCATCTAAATCTTTTAATTTCACTTTACTTTTCTTTAATGCTTTTTTTGTAATAATTTCAATTTTTTCTAAATGACTTCTTGCGGCCAATTCTGGCACTACTCCCCCGAATTTTTTATGAACTTTTATTTGGCTAGAAATCACATTAGCTAATATTTTTGGTGTTTTTTTACCATTATCTTGAATTATAGAAACCGAGGTCTCGTCACAACTTGTTTCTATACCTAATATAAGTATTTTTTTTTTCATAATTAATTTAATTAATATATGTAATTTAAAATATTATGAATAAAAAAAAAATAATTGTTGGAACAAGAGGAAGTAAATTGGCTATCAAATATGCAGAGCAAGCCATTAAAGAATTAAAAAAATTTTATAGTGGAAAAATTGAATTAAAAAAAATAATTACAAAAGGTGATAAAATTTTAAATCGCAGGACCTCAGATATTGGGGGGAAAGGGGAATTTGTTAAAAATATTGAGAAAGAGCTAATTTTAAAAAAAATTGATATTGCGGTTCATTCTTTAAAAGATATTCCCTACGAAGAAACTAGTGGCCTAGTTTTAAACTCGTTTCTTAAAAGAAATGCACCAAATGAGGTGCTAATAAGTAGAAATAATTTAAGTCTGAATAAATTAAAAAAAAACGCTATGATAGGAACATCTTCTTTCAGAAGAGAATTTCAATTAAAACTAGTAAGACCTGATTTAAAATTTAAACTCATTAGAGGGAATGTTGATAGTAGAATAAAAAAACTTAATAAAAAAAAATATGATGCAATTATACTCGCGAAGGCAGGCTTACATTCCTTGAAAATGTCAAGTTTCATAACTCAAGAATTTGATTGTAACAAAATCATTCCTTCCGCAGGGCAAGGTATAATATCTTTACAAGCAAGAAAAGAGGATAACAAAATTAATAAACTTTTAGAGAAAGTTAACCATAAAAATACAAGAATTAGAGCAAACGCTGAGAGAAAAGTTTTAAAAATTTTGAAAGGTGATTGTAGTACAGCAGTGGGTATTTATTCAGTAATAAATAAAAAAAATTTGATTTTAAAAGCCGAACTATTTTCAATTGATGGAAAAAAAAGATATTATTACGAATACTCTGATAGTTTAAATAAAGCACTAAATATTGGGGTAATTGTTGGAAAATATTTGAAAAAAATTTCTCAGGGCGAATATAAAAAATAAAATGCACGTTTTAATAACTCGTAATTTAGAAGATTCAAAAGATTTAATTTATAAGTTTACATCAAATGGAGTCAAAGTTTCAAACTTACCTTTATTAGAGATTTATAAATTGGATTATAATGAAATAAAAATTTATAATTATAATGCAATTATTTTTACGAGTTCTAATGCAATTAAATTTTTAAATTTAAAGAATATAAAAAAAAATATTTTATGTTTTTGTGTTGGGTCATATACAGAAAAAACTGCAAGGTCTAATGGTTTCCAAAATGTATTTGCAGCTGATGGCAATGCTAGAAATTTGAAAGAACTTGTACAACAAAATTTATCAATAAAAGATAACAAGATACTCTATGTAAGTGGAGATATTGTATCATTTCCTTTAGACAAAGAGCTAATTTCTGAAGGGTACAATGTTAAGAGATTAATAAATTATACGGTTAAACATAACAAAAATTTAGATACATCATTTTTAAAGTCTTTGAAGAGAGATATGCCAAATTTAGTGTATGTTTATTCTGAAAATAGTGCAAAAAGCTTTTTAAATTTAATTAAAAAATATGAATTGGTTGACTATTGGATGAATACTAACTTAATGTGCATTGGTGAAAAAACCTCATCAGTTTTAAATGTGATAAAATGGAAAAAAATATTTTTATTTAACCCTGGTGAAGAGGAATTTTTATTATATAAAATTTAAAATATGGAAGTTTTTGTTAATTTAAAAAATTTATTTCTTTCTGTTTGGGATAAAGGAATTTTAGGAATTAATATCGGTCAGATACTAATTGGATTAGGAATTTTTTTAATATTTCTAATTTTTAGAGGATTGATTAGTAAATTGATAATAAAAAAACTGGAACTTATCTCAAAAAGAACAACCAACAAATTAGATGATACTTTTGTAAAAGCTATGGTAGGACCAGCACGTTTTTTACCTATAGTTTTAGGTTTCTTCTTCGCAAGTTATTATATGACGTTTACCGAGGATACCAGGTCTTTTGTAGACACTATTAATAGAACTTTAATAACTATTTTATTATTTTGGATTATTCACCAAATTATAGAGCCAATTTCATATATCTTAAGTGGATTAGATAAAATTCTTACACAAGAATTAATAGGATGGATAATCAAATCATTAAAAATTTTAATTTTTATTTTAGGTGCTGCCGCTGTCTTAGAATTATGGGGAATAAAAATTGGACCAATTATTGCTGGATTAGGTCTTTTTGGAGTAGCTGTTGCACTAGGAGCACAAGACTTATTTAAAAATTTAATATCTGGGATTTTAGTTCTTGTAGAAAAAAGATTTAAAATGGGTGATTGGATATTAGTAGAGGGCACAATTGAAGGAATTGTTGAAAAAATAGGATTTAGATCAACAACTATTAGAAAATTTGATAAATCATTAGCTATAATTCCTAATTTTCAGTTTGCGGAAAATGCTGTTATTAATGTAAGCCAAACTACTAACTGGCTTATAAGCTGGATAATTACTTTGCAATACGACACAACGGTTGATCAATTAAAAAATATAAGAGATCAAATCGAAAAACATATTAAGGAAAACGATGACTACGATAAAAAAGTAGGGCTTGCAGTTAGAGTAGATAAATTTTCAGATAGTTCGATAGATATGTATGTAAGATGCTTCACCAAAACTAGTAGTTGGAGTGAGTGGTTAAAAGTTAAAGAAAAATTAGCCATTGAAATTAAGCAAATAGTTGAAAAAAATAAAGCCTCATTTGCTTTTCCAAGTCAATCTATCTACGTCGAAAAAAAATGATAGCTATATTTTATTTATCATTGCAAATTTTAAAATTATATTCTTATGTTGTTATAGCTAACGTAATAATTAGCTGGTTAGTTGCTTTTAATGTTTTAAATACTACAAATCGATTTGTTTATTTAGTTTTGGATTTTACATATAGACTAACAGAGCCTTTTTTAAGAAAGATTAGAGCTTTTTTACCTAATTTGGGTGCTATCGATATATCTCCGGTCATTCTTCTTTTATTGATATGGTTTCTAGAAATGTGTATGAAACTTTATATAGCACCATTAATTTTTTGATTTAGAATGATTATAATAGACGGAAAAAAAACTGCTGCAGATTTAAGATCAAATTTAAAAAATGAAGTAGATATTTTAAAAAAAAAATTTAATAAAGTCCCAGGCTTAACCGTAATACTTATTGGTGAATATGCACCAAGCAAAATTTATGTACGCAATAAAGAAAAATCAGCTGTAGAAATTGGTCTTAAATCAGAAATTATTAAATATCCTGAATCAGTAGATGAAAAAACTGTTTTAGAAAAGATTAGTGAACTCAATAAAGATGAAAATGTTTCTGGCATTTTAGTCCAGTTGCCACTTCCAAAACATATCAATAACAAAAAAATTATAGATGCAATCGATCCAAAAAAAGATGTAGACGGTTTTCATCCTAACAACGTGGGTAATTTGTCGTCTGGTTATGAAAGTTCGGTTCCTTGTACACCACTAGGATGTCATTTGTTGATTAAAAAAATAGAGCCAAATCTAAATGGAAAAAAAGCAGTTGTTTTAGGCAGGTCTAATTTAAATGGAAAACCAATGACTCAACTTTTACTAAAGGAAAATTGTACAGTGACAATTGCTCATTCAAAAACAAAAAATTTAAAAGAGGAATGCTTAAAGGCAGACATTTTAGTAGTTGCTGTCGGAATTCCAAAACTTGTTAAGGGCGATTGGATTAAGAAAGGATCTATAGTAATCGATGTTGGTATTAATAAAACTGAAGAAGGAATAGTTGGCGATGTAGATTTCGATGAAGTTTCAAAATTTGCAAAAGCAATAACCCCAGTCCCAGGTGGAGTTGGACCAATGACTATTGCTTGTTTATTAAAAAATACAATAGAGTGTTTTAAAAGATCATTGGTATAGATTAAGAAGAATTTGATTAAATTCCTCGCCAGCTTTTGTAGTGTTGAATAGTTTTTCAATAGCTTTCTTTTGATAGTATTTTTTTATTTCTAATAAATTATCACTATTTGCGATTTCGATAGCTAATTCTACATATTCATTTTTATTTTTAACTATTGGTGGTTTCTCAATTTCCATCTGCATATAAGCAGCACTAACGATTCTAGATTTTATATACTTAGTTGGCATTGTAACTGTTGGTGTTCCATATACCATAGATTCGTGAAATGAGTTACCCGCGCCAAAAAATAATGGATCTAATAATACAGACGATGTTCCTAAGTGATTTACATAATTATCTCTACTGAGCGGATCAAGAAAAATAACTCTATCCAGATCAAAAAATTTAATTTTCTTGAAACGATCAATTAATTTATTGAAATAAATTTTATTGATATCTTTAATTAAATATAAAACACCTTTTTTATCTTTTTTTAGTATTTCAGCTAAAATATGATCAAATTCAGGATGAAACTTAAACATTGTTTGCGGACAGGAGTAAATATTATTTTTAGATAATTCTGCATCATTTACCTTTTGTTCAATTTTTGGAAATTCATAAATCATTGGCAAGTGATCCATCAACAATAGTTTTTCAGAGTAGCTTTTTGAAGTTTCATCTGTAATTAAACTTTTAGAACATAGAAAAAAATCTATACTTTCACTACCTGTTGTTTCAGGATGACCCCATGACATTATCTGGTGTTTGGCAAGTCTGATTAGAGACAAATAATACATCTCAACCGACATACCAATGTCTGGATAAAATAAAATATTGAATTTTTCCTTTTTAAAAAAATTAATTTTATCAACCAATTTTTCTGGAAGCCTAACATTTTTCAAAAAACCATTTTTTTCTTTTTCAATAAATTCATTAAAAATTTTGCTGGTCTTTGTTTTTTTAGAATGTAACATAAAAATATTAAATTTTGCTTGGTCTAGACTAAAAATAATATTCTTAAATAATTTACCGATTGTATGATTAGTAAAAAATTCAGATATAAAACCTATTTTTATTTTTTCATTTTCTTTTTTTTCAACAACACAATTTTCATTTAATTCTCTATAAATTTTTCTTAAAGCCTTTACACTTTTGATATTTAGTTCAAGATTATCATGTTGATTATAAGATGATTCATAGTGAGGTGTCTGTATTATCTGATCATTATCATAATATAGTTGTTCGCTATTTTCTAAAATTTGGTCATAACATTTACTTATTTTTGTTCTAAATTTATCAATTTCATCGTTATCCTTTACAACTACTGGAAACAATAATTCTTTTTGGTATTTCCACTTGGGATTCATTAAATTTTTACTTAAACCTTCTTCAATTAGATTAATCATCTCATCAATTTTGTCCTGGTTTTTCAAAATTGATGCATAAAATTGATAAACATAAGGCTCTTTTTCATTTAATCTTAAAACTTTTTTGATCGTATTTTCTGCGTTGTGAAAGTCTCCAGAAAAAGCATACGCGTGCAGTAAATTTCTTAAAACAGATAAATTTTCTGGAAAATGAGTTAGTATCTTATTAAATAGTTCAATAGATTTAGAGTAATTTTTGTTTTTTAAATGATTATAAGCAATTTTAAATAATTCTTCTGTAGAAATTTTATTCACGACCAAGTTTGTTAATGAACATTATTACACTAATACGAAAAAATAAAAATATATTATGATAATTTAGATCTTCCACCGTCTACACCTATTATCTGACCAGTTATCCACGAGCTATCTTCAGATAATAAAAATTGCGCCATTGCAGCAGCATCTTTTCCTTCACCTACTCTTTTCATTGGGTGAGCTTTAGCTACGCCCTCTGCAATTAATTTATTTTTTAATATTGGATCAGCTATTTTCGATTTTGTTAAACTTGGAGCAATACAATTAACTCTAATATTAGGTGCAAACTCAGCTGCTAAAGATACTGTTAGTCCTTCGATAGCACCTTTCACTGATGCAATTATACTATGATTTGTAAACCCTCTTTGAACAGCGACTGTTGAAAACATAACTATAGAGCCCTTATTTTTTTTTAAATTGTCCTGAAAGTTTTTAACAGTCTCAACTATTGGAAAAAAATTTAAATCAAAACATTTCATAAAATCATCTTTTTTAACTGCTCGAACAGGTTTAAGATCAATAGAGCCAACACAATATGCAATACCAGCAATTTCCTGTCCCTCAAATTCGTTTTTTAAATTTTTAACAGATTGTTCGTCTAAAACATCAACGACACTGTATTTACAGTTCAGCTCAGATGATAATGCATTTAGACCGTTTTCATCCCGACCTATGAGTTGAACATCATGATTTTTGCCAACCATTAATTTGGCTAAGTTTGAACCGATAGAACCTGTCGCACCAAAAATTAAATATTTTCCTGACATATCGTATAATAGTATTTATAAATAAATTATGAAATTGTTTATTACACTTGGAAATCAATTATTTCCATTAAAATACCTAAACCGCTTCAAAAAAGACCATCTTTTTTTTATGGCAGAAGATAACGGTTTATGCACCTATGAAAAACATCACAAACTTAAAATCCTTTTATTTCTTTCATCAATGAGATCATTTTATGAAAATTTAAAAAAAAATAGCTTTAAAATTACTTATTCTAAAATCGAGGACTCAGCTTTTAAAGACGATTATCTTTTAAAAATAAAAAAAATTTTAAAAAAAAATAAAATCAATGAAATTTCGTGTTTTGAAATTGAAGACAAACCATTTGAAAAAAAAATTGTAGATTTTTCAAAGAAAAATAAAATAAAGCTCAATATAATTACATCTCCGATGTTTCTTAATAGTAGAGATGATTTTAAAAAATATTTATCTAAATCAAAAAAACCATTAATGGCAGTTTTTTATAAAGAAACGAGAAGAAAAATGAACATCTTAATGAATGGCGAAGATCCTGTTGGTGGTAAATGGAGCTTTGATGAAGACAATAGAAAGAAACTGCCAAAAGGAACTAAAGTTCCCTCATTTCCTAAAATCAATCAGACAGTTCACACAAAAAAACTGAAAAGCATTATAGAAAAAAAATTTGCAACACACCCTGGTTCAACAGAAAATTTTTGGTTTGCGACTGAATATAAAGAAGTTCTAAAATTACTAGATTTTTTTATAAAAGAAAAATCTAATTTATTTGGAGATTATGAGGACGCTGTTGATCAAAATAATAATATATTATTCCATAGTGCTCTTAGTCCCTACATAAATTTGGGTTTAATAACTCCAGAAATAATTATAGAGAAAATTTTAGATAGTCATAAAAGTAAAAAGATTAGATTAAATTCTTTAGAGGGTTATATAAGACAAGTAATTGGCTGGCGAGAATTTATGAGAGGAATTTATCAAAATTTTTATAACAGATTAGAAACTGGTAATTTTTTTAAACATAATCGTAAAATGAAACCTACTTGGTACCAAGGGAACACAGGACTTCCACCTTTAGACTATGCGATAAAAAATGCCAATGATCATGGTTGGTCACATCACATAGAGAGATTAATGATTTTATCAAACATTATGAATCTCTGTGAAATTAAACCGATATATATTTACAAATGGTTTATGGAAATGTTCGTTGATTCATCTGATTGGGTAATGTCTCCAAACGTTTATGGAATGGGATTATTTAGTGATGGAGGAATTTTTGCTACCAAACCTTACATTTGTGGATCAAGTTATTTTCTTAAAATGATGGATTTTAAAAAAGGTGAATGGTGCAATATTATGGATGGTCTTTACTGGAGATTTATAAATAAGAATAGATCCTTTTTTTTAAAAAATCCAAGATTATCAATGATGGTAAGAATATATGACAAGATGAATGCGCAAAGAAAAAAAGTTATACTAGCTGCAGCAGACAAATTTATAAAGGAAAATACTAATGCCAGTTAAAGTTTTTTTTAATAACTCTTGTAATATTTGTAAACTAGAAATTGATCACTACAAAAAAAATTCTGATGAGAGTTTAGAATGGGTTGATATTACAAACAATCAACAAGCAGTTGACTTAACATCAAAATCTAAGGAAGAACTTCTAAGGAGATTGCATGTGATTGACAATGGACAAGTTGTTGGAGGAGCTAAAGCATTTATAATTATCTGGTCAAAAATACCAAAATATAATTTTTTAGCAAAAATTTTGAGTTTTAAACCTTTGTTTATCTTATTTCATTACGCTTATGAATTTGTAGCTTATTTTTTATTTTTAAAAAACAAACACCAACTTAATGAAAAAACAAAACCTACCAACTAAGTTGTGCCCAGTTTGTGAAAGGCCCTTTAAATGGAGAAAAAAATGGAAGCTGAACTGGGAAAAAGTTAAATATTGCTCTAAAAAATGTTCATCAAAAAGGTAAATTATTTATATAAATTTTTAATTATTTTTTCTTTAATATTACCAATTAACAGTTCTCGTGCAGAATTTTTTAAAGATATTTCAAATATTATAATGATTAATGAAAGCAGGCTCAGTTATGGGGTTTCGGTTACGGATATTAATGCAGATGGAAATAATGAGTTTATAGTCACAGGTTTTGGTTATCCAAACTTAGCTTTAGGTTACATTGATGGAAAATTAAAAAACATAATCCAAGAGGAGGTTTTTTTAGATCGAGATAGAAAAACTATTGGTGTTGCAGCTTGTGATATAGATAAAGATGGTTTTGAGGAAATTTATTTTTTAAATACAGATACCTATAGTGGAACAAAAAAATACTCTGATAGACTAATTGATAAAAATAATAATAATTTTTTTGACTTATTTGAGTTAAAAAAAAATATAGAAAATTTAAACTTAACAGCGGGTAGATCTGTAGTTTGTGTTGATAGAAAGGGTGATGGTGAATACGGTATTTATGTAGCTAATTATGGAGGGCCAACTAGATTCTATGAAATTGAAAATAAAACAATAATAGATAAAGCAAAAACCTTAAATTTGGATAAAGTTACTGGTGGAAGAGCAGTAGTATCAGGACATATATTAACAGATAGAGCTGACATATTTGCAGCAAATGAAAGAGGCGCAAACTTTCTTTTAAAAAATAATAACGGTAAATTTGAGGATGTTGCTTTTGATTACAGAGTTGATGATGTAATACAGAATGGAAGGGGAACTGCATTATCTGATATCTATTATAGAGGAAGATTAGATATTTTGAGTGGTAATTGGAATGGATATCATAGAGCATACGTTTTAGAAAATAACGAATTTAAGGACATAGGAAACAAAGCTTTCGATAGACCATCTAGAATAAGAACAATTATCTCCGCTGATTTTGACAACGACGGTTTTGATGAAGTTTTTATGAACAATATCGCAGAACCAAACAAATTATTTAAAATAAATGAAAATGGAAAATTTGAGGAAATAAAATTAAAAACGGCGCTTGAGTCTCAAGGATTTGGCACTGGAGCAGCTGTAGCTGATATTGATAATGATGGTATTTTAGAATTATTAGTCTCTCACGGCGAAAGTAAAGCACAACCTTTGACATTGTATAAAGCAAAAGTAGGAAAAAATAATAAATATTTAAGGATCAAGCCCATAAATAAATTTGGAGCACCTGCTAGGGGAGCAACTGTAACGCTAATGTCTAATCAAAGAAAGCACTCAAAAACAATTGATGCTGGATCTGGTTATTTATGCCAAATGGAACCTGTGGCACATTATGGAATTAGAAAAAATGAAAAAGATTTTAAAGTAGAAGTCAAATGGACTAATGGAAAAAAAGTTTTTATAGATAAAATTAAACTTAATCAAACAATTACAATAAAACAAAAATGAAAAATATTTTACTAAAATTTTTTTTAATTTTTGCAGTTTTTTTTCAAATCGAATTAGTTGCAGAAGAAAAAAATTACCACAAAGAATTAATAACCGACTGGTCTAGGATATTTCCTGACAAAAACCGAAATGCTGCTGGACCTAAATTTTTTAAATATATCATAGATAAAAAAATTACTTATAAAGATTTTATTGAGTTTAATAAATTATATTGCGCAGTTTCTGGATCATTAATTGATCCGGGGAGTGATTCAGAATTTTTGTTTGTAAAAGAAAATAAAACAAACAATAAAATTTGCGGTAATTATTATAGGTGCTGTGTACCTTGTTCTTGCGATATCATGAAGTATTCAGAGGTCCAAAAAATGAAATATAAATTTGTAGATGGCCTAAGAGAATTCTACGTTATAACAATTAAAAACCCTTGCAACAAAAGTGATTTTCCAAATAGAGTAAATAAAGAATATTTTTGTGATGGCAAAAAAATCAATAGAGATCAAGTGTATAATCTTAATAATAGAATAGTTATAGGATTATTACATAATGGAAGAAGATGTAAAAATGATGATATTGATTTAGTCAAAAATCATCAAATTACTGGTCGATACTGTGAACTAAGAAATAATACACCGCTAGAGGAACTAGATGCTGGTATGGGTGACATCTTCATAAAACTTGCAAGATAAAAATTAACAAAAATTAAGTAAAGTTTGAAATAATTTTGGGAATATAATTTTTAAAATTAAAAAAACCTTTATTACAATATTGCCAAGAATATTGATCTAGTCTTCTATATAAAAAATTTATTTTTAAATTATTTAAATTAATATAATCTAGGTTTTCTCCAACCGTCGGATACAATCCAATATTTCTTTCATCAATCTTTTTAATTTCGTTTATATCAATTATTTCGCAATCAATTGATTGTTCTTTTAATCTTTTTTCTTGATCTTCAAATAGAAGGTACTTAAATTTTGATACTTTTTCATTAAGTTTGATTGATCTGTTTTCATTTTTGTTAGAGACTAAATATATTTTTTTAAATTTACTATCTTTAAAGTCTGTGAATTCGAAAGAAAGATTATTATCAAAAATTAATAAATTAACCGGTTCAATATTTTCAGAATTTTTAAAATCTTGTTTTATTATTGAATAAGTTCTTTTAGAAATTTTTGGAGGAGCATTTTCATTTAATCTAATATTTTTAAATCTATTACTCGTGAATTTTTTAATATTCCATTCACTTGCTAGATAATGTTTTCCTTGTGTTTGAACTCCCGCAACCCATCTCCATCCAAGAGTATTTGATGCAGCATCGCCATCAAAAAGGTGTTGCATAAAAAATTCGGCACCAAGCTGCCAAGGTAAATCAAGTGTAAAAATCCAAATACTGGCAAACCACATTCTAGTGTGATTGTGGAGGTAGTTATAATTTTTTAACTCATTTACCCATTCATTAAAACAATCAATATTTGTTTTACCTTCTATTGCATTTTGATAATTTTTTTCATCTTTATATTTTTCTTTAATATTTCTTAAATCAATCAAATAGTCACTCCAAACATTAGGTCTTAACTCTAACCATCCTTTCCAGTAAGTTCTCCAAAGTACTTCCTGTATAAACTTTTCATTTTTTGAAAAAGAAAATTTATCAAGTGATTTTTTTATAATTTCAATTTCATTAAGAACACCGTGCGTAACATAAGGTGATAAGCATGAAACATTATCTCTTTTATCGGGACCAAAATCAAAATTTCTCAGCTTTGAATAATCAGAAAGATTTTTTTCAACAAACTGATTTAATTTATCTACAGCTTTCGCTCTTGATGCTTCAAAATTCATATTTCTTTATTTTAATTTTTTTTTGTGCAAATTAATAAATCTTTCAACATTTGATTTATTAAAGGTTTTATTTTCTTCAAAAGATACTTTTTTCATTGAATAGGCACCACTAGTAGTCATTCTTGAATGAATTGAAACATTTCCCTTATAAAGTTTTAGCTTAACACTTCCATTTACCTTATTTCTTTTTAGATCCACAATTTTTTGTAATTTGAATCTTTCTTTTGAAAACCAATAACCATTATAGATTAATTCTGCATATCTTGGCATTATAGAATCTTTTTTATGCATAGTTTCTTTATCTAGTGTTACAGACTCCATTGCTCTATGAGCAATTAAAAGCAATGTTCCTCCAGGAGTTTCATAAACCCCTCTTGATTTAATCCCGATAAATCTATTTTCAACCAGGTCAACTCTTCCAACTCCATTTTTTCCACCTAGCTGGTTTAATTTTTCTAACAGTTTTTCTGGAGTTAATTTCTTACCATTAACAATAATTGGATCACCGTTTTTAAATCCAATAGAAACATATGTAGGTTTATTAGGTGCTTTTTCGGGCGAAGTTGTTCTTTGAAATATAAATTCAGGAGCTGAATTTTTTGGATTTTCTAAAACTTTACCCTCGGTTGATGTATGAAATAAATTGTCATCTACTGAAAAAGGTGGTGCTCCTTTTTTGTCTTTTGGAATTGAAATTTTATGTTTTTTTGCATATTTGATTAAATCAGTTCTTGATTTTAATTTCCAAATTCTCCATGGGGCTATAACTTTTATTTTTGGACCAAAATAATGATATCCTAATTCAAATCTTACTTGATCATTTCCTTTTCCCGTTGCACCATGTGAAACAGCAAATGCTTTGAATTTCTTTGCAACTTGAATTTGATCTCTTGCAATTAATGGTCTCGCAATAGATGTACCAAGCAAATAAACTCCCTCATAAATCGCATGACCTCTAATCATTGGAAATACGTAATCTTTTACAAAAATATTTTTAAGATTTTTAATTATTATTTTTTTAACACCTAATTTTTTTGCGTTTCTAATAATCTTTTTTCTATCCATTTCCTGGCCAATATCAGCTGTATAAGCAATCACTTCAGCTTTATAGTTTTCTTGCAACCATTTAAGAATAATAGATGTATCTAAACCACCAGAGTAAGCTAAGACTATTTTTTTCATTAGGTTGTTACTTGGTGTTCATTAGCTACAATTTTTTTTTGCGCTATTGTATGCTTTTGTAAAACCCATTAGAGAGTAGTGATCAATTGTTTGAGAACCAGACTTGTTATAACCTGTGATCATAATTCGTGATCCTTTTTTCATTACACTAATCATTTTTTTTTCAACTTTATTGTTAGCGATCCAAGCAAAATTATCTTTAGAAATGTCGAACTTGATTTTATTTTTACCTGATTTTGCTAGTATTGCATTTTGCACATTGTATTCGTAACCTGAAGTAATACTTACTTCGTCAGAAATTTTTTCTGAAGGTCTAAAACTTATAAATAGCCTTGCCTCTCGAACATTATTTTTGGGGGACTGTAAAACTGGCTTAGACTGAGCAAAACATAATTTTGCAGCTTCATCTGTTACAACTATTGTTTCCCAATCTTTAAATTTACCAATTTTTTTTATTTCTTGTGCATTCAATGAGTTAAAACTGAGAACAAGTATTAATAGAAAAATTGTTTTTTTAATTATGGACATGGATTTGGATACAGTTTTTGTACTTCATTAATTTCATCAATTATCTCGTTATTAAGATTTATATTTACACTTTCTATATCAGTTTTCAACTGCTCCATTGTTGTAGCACCGATTATTACACTGGTTATGAACGGTTGCAGTTCGCAGAATTTTAAACTCATTTGGGATAAATCTAAATTGTACTTTTTTGAAATACTAAAGTATTTTTCAATGGCTAATTGGCCATTTTCAGTTTTATACCGTGAAAACTTGTCTCCGAACAAGTGCATTCTAGAATTTTTTGGCAATTCTCCATTTCTATATTTTCCGGTTAAATAACCAAATGCAAGGGGTGAATAAGCTAAAAGACCACTTCTTTCTCTCACTGAAATTTCTGCTAATCCTACCTCATAAGATCTATTCAAAAGACTATACGGATTTTGAACAGACATCATTCGAGGAAGTTTTTTTAACTTTGAAATTTCCAAAAATTTTGACAATCCCCATGCTGTTTCATTTGAAAGGCCAATATATCTAATTTTACCACTTTTGATTATTTTATCTAAAGCGTTGAGAATATCTTCAAATTTATTCCAATCATTATCATCTTTATGTTCATAACCTAGTCTTCCAAAAAAATTTGTTTTTCTTTCAGGCCAATGTAATTGATATAAGTCGATATAATCAGTTTTTAATCTTTTAAGACTATTATCAACAGCTTCATTTAAATTTTTTTCATCATATTGATTTCCACCACCTCTAATCCAACCTGGTCCAGGGCCAGATACTTTAGTTGCAAGCACTACCTTGCTTCTTTTTTTTGTTTTTGTAAACCAATTACCGATTATTTCTTCTGTTTTACCATAAGTGCTTTCTTTAGGCGGTATCGCGTATATTTCAGCAGTGTCCCAAAAATTTACATTTTTTTCAAAAGCATAATCCATCTGCTCGAATGCATCTTTTTCTGAATTTTGCTCCCCCCATGTCATAGTGCCGAGACAAATTGTACTAACATTTATGTCTGTGTTACCTAGTTTTTTAAAATTCATAAATTTTTAATAATCCTGGCCAGTTTTGACCATTGAATATAAGTTTAAAATAATTATATTATATTTATGGATTTTAACAGACAAAACATATTTGAAGCAACAAGTGTTAAAAAGAACGTAGGTTGGAATGCAGGTTTAAGATCTTACATGTTGAAGGTCTATAACTACATGGCAACTGGAGTTCTTTTAACAGGTATAATCTCACTTTTATCATTTAAAATGTCTGTAGTTACAGACAGTGCGGGAATAATCACAGGACTTACAAGTTTTGGGAACGCTATATTTAATTCAGGTTTGAAATGGTTAATTATGTTAGCTCCATTAGGTATCGTTTTTTATATGAGTTTTGGAATTAACAAAATGAGTTCAGCCAAGGCACAAACCGTATTTTGGATATTTGCTTCATTAATGGGATTATCTTTGTCTTGGATACTTTTAGTTTATACAGGAGTAAGTGTAGCAAGAGTTTTCTTCATCACATCAGCAACGTTTGGAGCAATGAGTATTTACGGATACACAACTAAAAGAGACTTAACTAAATTAGGTTCATTTTTAATGATGGGTCTAATTGGAATAATTATCGCTTCATTAGTTAATATATTTCTAAAATCTGCGATGATGTATTTTGTTGTATCAATATTGGGTGTTTTAATATTTGTAGGTTTGACCGCCTATGATACTCAGAAAATTAAGAATATGTATTCGGCAAGTGATACAATTGAAATTTCTGGCAAAAAAGCAATAATGGGAGCTTTAACGCTTTATCTTGATTTCATTAATCTATTTATAATGTTATTGAGACTTTTTGGTCAAAGAAGATAAACTAAATTTTTTTCCAATCTATATCTTTTAATAATTTTTCCAAGTTATCAGAATTTTTTATTATACGGTTTCTGTTATCTGTAATCAAATATTTAAGATTTTTATTAGAAGGCTTGAAGTTTTTGCTAATATTATAAACAGCATTTTCAGCAGCATTTCTAAACACGCTAAAACTTACCCTCTTAGAGGAAATATGAAGACCATAATCTTTCCAAGATCCCTTTGAAACCATTTTAGCGTATAAATCCAAAATATTTTTTAACTCTTTTTTTTCAAAAAAAAGTTTATTTTCTTTTTTTTTGAAAGAATTATCGACTACAAGTTTTAAATCTTTATTCATTTAATTTATATTTGTTTATTAAAGGAATTTGAAATGCTGTAAATATTATTGTTATCGGCAACATTCCCCATACTTTAAAATTTACCCAAAATTCTTCTGATTGTGTTCTCCAAATAAACTCATTTAATATTGCTAAAAAAATGAAAAAAAACATCCACCTAGTATTTAGTTTCCCCCATCCCTCATCGTTTAATGGCATGGTTTTACCTAAAATTTTTTTTAAAATTGGTTCTCGAGTAAAATATTTTCCAAAAAACAGAGCAAGAGCAAATATTATATTTATTATTGTAGGCTTCATATATATAAAGATGGGGTCTTTGAAATAAATTGTTAGACCACCAAAAAATGTTATTAACGCACCACCTAAAAGAGGAACAAAAGGTATTTTTTTTTCTAATATCCAAACTATAAATACAGAGATTATTGTCGCAATAATCAAAGGTGGTATAGCTACTTGCAGATTTTTTCCACTTTTATAATAAAAACCAAAAAATATTACTAAGGGCCCAAAATCAGTAATAAATTTAATTAAAGACTTATTCACAGGAATACCCTACCAGATATGTATAAATTTAATATTTTTTTTATTGATTTTTTTTTAAGAATACACATATTTAAGTAGTGACTATTCAAAAAGCAAAATTCTCAATAGGCGACGTCGTCAAACATAAACATTTTGATTTCAGAGGCGTTATTTATGACGTCGATTTTGAATTTAATAATTCTGAGGAATGGTACGAATCTATACCTAAAAATGTTAGACCTAGAAAAGATCAGCCTTTTTATCATTTACTTGCTGAAAATGATGATATTACTTATGAGGCCTATGTATCAGAACAGAACCTCATTAAAGACGATTCAGGTGAGCCTATCAAACATCCTTTGATCAATGAGATCTTCTCAGGAAAAAAAGGCTCAACTTACTTCAAGCCTTCAAATTAATAGTCATTTTTTAAACACATTTCTCTCAAAACTTAGACAAATGATTATTCTATAAATAGTCAAACTGATCAAGGGTGTTAACGTTTCCCTTCAATTATCTCCCTCAACATTCTTGATCAGTTTATTTTCACGTTATATAAATAAAAAAATGTTATCTATAATCACAGAGAAAACAAAGAAAATATTAATTTCACCTAAATTTAGAAATTTAATATTTATATTATTTATAATTTTTCTGTCAGTAGGTCTATTTGAGGCGTTAATATTGTCTCCTCAAGATTATCTACAAAGTGACTCTGTAAGAATTATGTATGTACACGTTCCGTCAGCGTGGATTTCTCTTGGGATTTTTTCAATGATAGCTTTTTTATCTCTTGGAGTTATAATTTCTAAAAATAAAAACTTTGTATTAATATCAAAAAGTTTAGCTCCATCGGGATTTATTTTTAACCTAATAGCCTTGGTTACAGGCTCAATTTGGGGCAAACCAACATGGGGTACTTGGTGGGCTTGGGATCCTAGAATAACTTCTATGTTGGTATTATTTTTATTCTATTTTTTATATTTATTATCTTGGAAACTTTTTGAAAAGAACAAAGCAGTTAAAATCTCATCATATATTTCAATTATAGGTGTGATTAACGTTCCAATTATCAAATATTCTGTAGATTGGTGGGCAACTTTACATCAACCTTCATCGATAAATGTTTTATCAGAAAGCACCATTCATTCATCTATGTTAATACCTTTATTTTTGATGACTGCGGCATTTGCACTATTTTCTATGTTAATTTTTTTGATGAAATATAATGTGGAGTTGATAAAAGTTAAAAACAAAGGTTTAAATAGAATATGAATTTAGATTTACTTATTATGAACGGATACGGGCTTTATGTTTGGTCAGCATTCGCATTCACACTATTTAATTTTCTAATTTTATATAAAGTAACAAGTAGGCAATTAATCAAAGAAAAAGCTAAATTTGCAAGAAAGTATGAATCTTTAAATTCAGACCAAGTTATTTTAGCTCACAAACAATCAACAAATAGAACATTTGTAAGAACAGTTGCTCACAAAATCTAATTTAGATTAATGTATGGTAAAAAAGTTAGATTAAGAATTTTATTTATAATTTCTGTTCTAACTACAATCATTTTAAGTATTTATATTATTCTAAAACTATTAGAGGATGATGTCGTATATTTTAAATCACCAACCGAAATCAAGCAATCCTCAGAGAATATAACAAAAAAAATAAGAGTAGGAGGGATGGTTAAAAAAAATTCTATAACTTTAGATAATGAAAAAATTTTATTTGTAATCACAGATTTTAAAAGTGAAATTAATGTTATTTTTGCAGGAACCGTACCAAACTTATTTCAAGAAGAAAAGGGAGTAGTAGCAGAAGGATTTTTAGAGGATAAAAATTTATTTATTGCTGATAAAATTTTAGCAAAACATGATGAAAATTATATGCCCCCTGAAGTTAAAGAAAGTATGGAGCAAAAATGATATTATCTAATGCAGGTTTTCTCTCTTTATCACTAGGGCTTTTATCTTCTTTTGCTGTTTTCTTATGCACAGTTCTAAATATAAAAAAAAATTTATTAAATTTAGAAAAAAAAATATATAAGCTTCTTACTCTTCAATTTTTTTTAGTTGTAATAGGTTTTCTTATTTTATTATACACTTTTATAATTTCCGATTTTAGTAATGAAACAGTTTATAACAATTCTCATTCAACAAAACCTTTATTTTATAAAGTAACAGGTTTATGGGGTAATCATGAAGGAAGTTTATTATTATGGTTATTAGTACTGACAAGTTTTATATTGTTTTTTTTCTTCAGCTCTAAAGACGAGCCAAAAAATTTTAGACTTTATACTGTAATATTTCATCAAATAATTGTTATTGGTTTTTTTATATTTGTTCTAAAAACTTCTAACCCATTTGATATTCTTTTTCCTATACCCCCCGAAGGACTTGGATTAAATCCAATACTCCAAGATCCTGCGCTAGCAATACATCCACCGATTTTATATGTTGGATATGTTGGTACATCAATTATATTTGCCTCTGCTTTGTCCGCAATGGTAACAGGGTATGTGAATAATCTTTGGGCAAAAAATTTAAAAAAATGGGTTTTAATCTCTTGGACTTTTTTAACAGGGGGTATTCTTTTAGGTTCGATCTGGGCGTATTATGAATTAGGATGGGGAGGTTTTTGGTTTTGGGATCCAGTTGAAAATATTTCTTTAATACCATGGTTGAGTTTAACTGCTCTTTTGCATTGTATTTCAACTCTTGAGAAAAGAGACCTTTTTAAAAATTGGTCAATTATATTGAGTATAGTAACCTTTATGTTTAGTGTTACTGGGACATTTTTAGTTAGATCTGGAATTCTCAACTCAGTTCACACTTTTGCAAATGATCCATCTAGAGGAATTTATATCCTAATTTTTTTGTTTGTTTTAATTTTCATATCTTTTGTAATCTTTTTAGTCTTTGAAAACAAAAATTTGGAAAATAAAAAGGAAATTTTTTTTCTAAGCAAAGAAACTTCAGTTTTAATAAATAACTGGTTTATGATTTACTTTTTAAGCGTAGTTTTAATAGGAACGGTATACCCAATATTTTTAGATGTAATTACATCAGAAAAAATTTCCGTTGGACCCCCATTTTATAATAAACTTTTAATACCATTCTTAGTCCCATTTTTCCTATTTATGTCTGTTGGGCCAAGTATGAGTTGGATTAAAACAAATTTAAAGTTTAAAGTGAATTATATTTATTACTTTTTACTAACTTTAGTTGCCACAGTAATAACTATATATTTCTTAACTCAAAAAGATTTTTTATTAATAATTTTAATTTTTTCTCTAGTTTTTTTAAGTATCAAAACACTTACCAATTTTTTTAAAAATAATACTAATCATGCACAGAACTTATCACATTTAGGTTTTGCTATGTTGATGTTATCAATCTTATTTAATAGTGTTAGCTCCACGGAGATTATAAAGAATATTAAAGTTGGCGAAAGTTTTATCTCAAAAAATGAAAAAATAACTTTTGAAGATATTAAAACTGATGAAAAAAAAAATTATTCTTCAATAATTGGTACTTTTGAAATAAAAAATAATAAAAATAAAATAATTAAACTATATCCAGAGATCAGAGTTTATAACCAGCCCGTCATTGCAACAAGTGAAGCAGCGATTAAAACAACTTTATTTAAAGATAGATTTATAACAATTAACTTAATTAAGGATGAGCAATTATTTAATGTTAGATACCAGAATAAACCATTTATGATCTGGATATGGATCTCTACATTAATAATAATTTTTGGGGGTACTTTTGCGATTTTTAGTAAAAAAAAAAATTACTTATAGTTTCTTAATATTAGTTTTTTTTGTTTTTTGCTTTTTAGTTTTTAATAAAGCATTGATTAAGGATAAAATATATTCTCCAGAATTTAAAAATGAGAAAACAACTTACCTAACAGATTTTAGTTTACCTGAATTATATTCATCTAATTATATAAAATTAAGCGAGGTTATTGAAAACGAGGATTTTTCCATAGTTAACATCTGGGCATCATGGTGTGTACCGTGTAGAGAGGAAAATGATCTTCTCAAGAGTTTAAGCAGTCTTAGCTCACTGCAAATTATCGGCATAAATTATAAAGATAGAAAAAAAAATTCTATAAAATTTTTAAATGATTATGGAAACCCATTTATATATAATTTAGTAGATAAAGATGGAACAGAGTCAATAAACTTAGGTGCTTATGGTGTTCCAGAAACTTTCTTAATTAATAAAAATAGAAAAATTTTATTAAAGATTATAGGACCAATAAATGACAATGATGTTAAACATATTAGAGAGATTGTAAATGGTTAAAAAAAAATTTTTGGTCTTTTTATTTTTATTTATTAACTTTTTTGGAAACTGTTATTCTGAGACAGAACCTTATTCTAAACTTGAAAATGATATAGCAAAAAATTTAAGATGTCTGATTTGCCAAGGTCAATCTATATACGACTCTAATTCTGAATTTGCATTAAGTATGAGAATCTATATTAAAGATCAAATAGACAGAGGTCACTCAAAAGATCAAATTTATAATATGTTAGTCAAAAAATATGGTCAATGGATTGTCTATGATCCTGGATATTCCAAAAAAACCTTTTTATTGTGGTTTATACCAATATTGTTTTTTTTATTAGGTGGTGCAATAATATATTTAAGAATATATAAGAGTAAAAAAATATGAAAAATTTTTTTAAAATTTTATTATTAATCTTTTGCACTTTTATAACTTCTGAAAAGTTATACGCGGAAGAAAAACAAAAAATGGATACCGGTCATAAATATAATATTTATACCGGAATGTTTGATTTCAGTGACAATGGAAAAAAATCTCAAATTATTGGAATTCAACACTTAAATGATAATCTTTTCAGAGATAGCTTAATAGGTACAATTAAACCTATTACTGGTTTTATGTTAACTGCTGACTCAGCCTCATATCTTTATACAGGAATTCAAGCTGAGTATAATATTGGAAGATTAAATTTGACACCAAGTTTTACGCCAGGTTTATATCATGAGGGAGATGGAAAAGACCTCGGTCATTTGGTCGAATTTAAAAGTGAGCTTCAATTATCACTAGATTTATCACCAAGTACAGAATTTGGTTTTTCATATAATCATATATCTAATGCTAGTTTAGGAGAAAAAAATCCTGGGGCAAATAGTTATATGTTTAATTTCTTTAAAAGCTTTTAAGTTGACATTATGAATTTAAAAGATTGCCATAATTTTAGTGACTTTAGAATTTTAGCAAAAAAAAAATTACCGTCACCAATTTTTCATTACATTGATGGTGCAGCAGATGATGAAATTACATATAATCGAAATACATCTGCATTTAATGACGTAGATCTTGTACCTAATGTATTGAGAGGTGTTGAAAGTGTAGACTTGTCTACAACAATTTTTGGAAAAAAAATTGATTTACCTTTTTACTGTTCTCCAACTGCCTTACAAAGATTGTTTCATTATGATGGAGAAAGAGCAGTAGGAAAAGCAGCTAAAAAATTTAATACAATGTTTGGTGTTTCAGCTTTAGCTACTGTAAGTGTGGAAGAAATCTCGTCTTTAATTGATACACCAAAAATGTTTCAATTCTATTTTCACAAAGACAGAGGATTAAATGATTCTTGTTTGGAAAGAGCGAAAGCAGCCAATTTTGATGTAATGGCTTTAACTGTTGATACGATAACAGGTGGAAATCGTGAAAGAGATTTAAGAACAGGTTTTACGTCACCACCTAAGCTTACTTTATCAAGCTTATTTAGTTTTGCCACAAAACCAATGTGGGGGATAAATTATCTAACAAAAGGAAAATTTGAATTACCGCATTTACAAGATTTTGTAAAAGAAGGTACAAGCACGAACTCATCAATTGGTAATTATTTTTCTACTATGCTGGATCAATCCATGAATTGGAACGATGCTGAAAAGTTATGTTCTAAGTGGGGTGGTCATTTTGCCCTCAAAGGAATTATGAGCGTTGAAGATGCAAAAAAAGCAGTTGATATTGGGTGCACTGGAATAATGGTTTCTAATCATGGAGGTAGACAGCTTGATGGATCAAGATCACCATTTGATCAACTAGCAGAAATAGTTGATGCTGTAGGTGACAAAATTGATGTTATTTGTGAAGGTGGATTTCAAAGAGGAACACACATGCTCAAAGCTTTATCTTTAGGCGCAAAGGCTTGCGCTGGAGGAAGATTGTATCTCTATGCTTTAGCTGCGGCGGGACAAGCAGGAGTAGAGAGAGCATTAGGGCAATACAAAGCTGAATTAGAACGAGATATGAAATTAATGGGATGTACTAAGATTAGCGACCTCAATAGAAATAATTTAAGATTTAGATATACTTAAAAAAATTCTATGAGCCTTAAAGACTGTTATAATTTTGAGGACTTCAGGAAATTAGCAAAAAAAAAATTACCTTCTCCAATTTTCCATTATATTGATGGTGGCTCAGATGATGAAACTACTCTTAAAAGAAATACAGAGGCCTTTAACGATTGTGATCTAATACCAAATGTTTTGGCTAGCGTAGGTAAACCAGACTTATCTACAAACATATTTGGAAGAAAAATTGATATGCCAATTTTCTTATCCCCATGTGCTATGCAAAGATTATATCACCACGATGGTGATAAAGCCTCCGCAAAAGCTGCTAATAAATTTGGAACATTTTATAGCATGTCTACAATGGCAAATAATACAATTGAGGAAATTTCTAACTTATCTAGTGGCCCTAAATTATTTCAGCTTTATGTTCATAAAGATAAATCAATAACAAATGATTTGATTGATCGGTGTAAAAGATCAGGATTTGATGGAATGTGTCTAACTGTAGATACTCTTGTTGCAGGGAACAGAGAAAGAGACCACAGAACAGGTTTTACTACACCACCAAAATTAACTTTAAAAAGCCTTTTGAGTTTTGCCGTGCACCCAACTTGGGTATTTAATTATTTAATTCATGAAAAATTTAAATTAGCAAATGTTGCAACAAAAACTGACAAAGGAACTAATATTGCTAAATCAGTTATAGACTACATTAATGAGCAGTATGATCCAGCTATGAATTGGAAAGATGCAGAGTATTGTGTAAAAAAATGGAATGGTCCTTTTGCTCTAAAAGGAGTTATATCAGTTGAGGATGCAAAAAGAGCGATTGATATTGGGTGCTCAGCTATAATGATATCTAATCATGGTGGTCGACAACTAGATGGTTCAAGATCACCCTTTGACCAAATTAAAGCGATATCCGATGCTGTTGGTGATAAACTGGAAATTATTTTGGATGGTGGGATTAGAAGAGGTTCTCATGTCTTAAAAGCAATAGCCGCTGGAGCTAAAGCTTGTAGTTTTGGTAAAATGTTTTTGTTCTCTTTAGCCGCAGGTGGTCAGCAAGGAGTTGAGCATTTATTGAAGACAATGCATGATGAAATTAAAAGAAATATGGTTTTAATGGGTTGCAAAAATTTAAAAGAGTTGAATAGTTCAAAATTAATTTATAGAAATATTAAATAATTATAAAAATTATGAAACTGGCAAAAAGTTTAGATAGATTAGGAACAGAGACTGCATTCTCAGTTTTAGCGGAAGCAAAAAAACTAGAGGCATCAGGAAAACCAATGATACATCTTGGATTAGGTCAACCAGATTTTAAAACTCCAAAGCATGTAGTTGACGCTGCAAAAAAAGCTTTAGATGATGGTCATCACGGTTATGTTTTATCAAATGGAATTCTAGAATGTAGACAAGCAGTTTCAAGAAAAATTAAAACTCTTTACAATCAAGATGTTGATCCAGAGAGAATTATCATAATGCCAGGTGGTAAACCAACAATGCACTATGCGATCCAGTGTTTTGGAGAACCAGGTGTAGAAATAATTCATCCAACACCAGCTTTTCCTATTTATGAGTCTATGATTAACTATACTGGATCTACTCCGGTTCCGTACGATCTTACTAAAGATAAAGATCTAAAGTTTAATGCAGAGGAAATATTGTCTTTAATAACTGACAAAACAAGATTATTAATTTTGATTAATCCTAATAACCCAACAGGAAGTTTTGTAGAAAAATCTGAAATTGATAAACTTGCTAAAGGTTTAGAGCAACACCCACATGTAACAATTTTAAGTGATGAGATTTATAGTAGACAAATTTTTGATGGAAAAGAAATGCCAACCTTTTTCAATTACCCTAAATTAAGAGAGAGACTCATTGTATTAGAGGGATGGAGTAAAGCCTATTCTATGACTGGATGGAGATTAGGTTGGAGTTTTTGGCCAGAGCATTTAGTTGAACATGTTAATAAACTATTAATAAATAGTGTTTCTTGTGTGAATGCTGCTGCTCAATATGCTGGTATTGCTGCATTAGATGGACCAGACGACTCAATACATGAAATGATGGAAAAATTTACGGCAAGAAGAGATCTTATTCATAAGGGTCTAAATGATCTGCCAGGTGTTGAATGCAGTTTACCTGGTGGTGCATTTTATGCTTTTCCAAAAGTTAAAGGGACTGGAATGAATGGAAAAGAATTTTGTAAAAAAGCTATGCACGAAGCTGGAGTTGCAATTGTACCAGGGACAGCATTTGGTCAAACTTGTCAAGATTACGTGAGATTTAGTTTCGCAGCATCAAGAGACAACATTTCTCAAGCATTAGAAAACATAAAAAAAATGCTTAAATAATTTAAGTATTTTTTTTGTAAGATTTATATAGTATCATCAATTTATGAATAGCGAACTTCAGTCTGAACTAAAAAAAATACTAAATTCTAGATTTTCTGAGTCAGAATCAACAAGATTGAATTATGCAAGAGGCGAAGACACATATGATCCAATTTTGTCTAAAGCTGTAGTATTTCCAGAGACTAATGAAGAAGTTTCCAAGATATTAAAATTATGCAATCAACATAAAATACCTGTTGTTCCGTTTGGAACAGGGACCTCTTTAGAAGGCAATGTGGTTGGGAACGATCAAGGGATTACAATTTCTCTCGAAAAGATGAATAAAGTATTAAGTGTAAATGTAGAAGATTTTGATTGTAAAGTTCAGGCATGTGTAACTAGAGAACAATTGAATGACTATTTAAGGGAAGATGGGGTATTTTTTCCAATCGATCCAGGTGCAAATGCAGCAATAGGTGGAATGGCTTCTACTTCAGCGTCAGGAACAATGGCAGTTAAATATGGAACTATGAAAACTGTTATAACCGGATTAACAGTTGTTTTACCAAATGGAGATATAATAAAAACTGGGAGTAGAACAAAAAAAACTTCAGCTGGATATAATTTAACCAATTTATTTATTGGTTCCGAGGGTACTCTCGGAGTTATTACGGAGATCCAGCTAAGATTGTCACCAATCCCAGAAAGTATTATGAGTGCTGTATGTCACTTTAAAACTCTAGAGGATGCAGTTAAAACTGCACAAGAGGTAATTCAGTATGGTATTCCAATTGCAAGAATTGAAATGCTTAACAAAGATCAAATGGAAATTAGTATAGAATACTCTAAATTAAAAGATGTAGAAGCTACACCGACTTTATTTTTTGAATTCCATGGATCAGAAACTTCTAATAAAGAGTCAATCGATATTGTCGAAGAAATATCGAAAAATAATAATGGAAGCTCCTTTAAATGGGCAAAAGATTTAACGGATAGAAATAAGCTATGGAAGGCAAGACACGACGTCTATTATTCTGTTAAAGCACAAATTAATAATGGCAGAGTTTATTCAACTGATGTTTGTTTACCAATTTCTAAAATAACTGAGTGTGTAAACTTTGCTGATGCAGAAGCTAAAAAATTTGGTTTAAGAGCCCCAATGGTTGGTCACCTTGGTGATGGTAATTTCCATGTTTTACTACCTTATGATCCAGAAAAAAAAGAGACCTATCAAAAAATACGAAAATTTAGTGATATTCTTATAGAAAAAACATTGGAATTAGAAGGTACAATTACTGGAGAACATGGAGTTGGGCTTCATAAAAAAGATTACCTTCTTAAAGAACATGGCGATAATTTACCTGTTATGAAGTCTATAAAAAGAACAATTGACCCAAACAATATAATGAATCCTGGTAAGATTTTTGACTTAAATTAATAAGTTGAATGAAAAAAATTTTAATTACCAGAAAACTTCTAAGATCAAATGAGGAAAAAGCCTCAAAGTTATGGGAGGCTAAACTTAATTTAAATGATGAACTTTATTCTCAATCTAAATTAGTGGAATTAAGCCAAGGTTGTGATGGAATATTAACATCACTAACTGATAAAATGGATGAGGCAACTATCAATAAATTACCAGAGAGCATAAAAATTTTATCAAATTTTGCGGTAGGATTTGGTAATATTGATTTAGTAGCTGCTAAAAAAAGAAATATAGCAGTGACAAACACACCAGATGTCTTAACAGATGCAACAGCTGAAATAGGAATATTGTTAATTCTAGGAGCTTGCAGAAGAGCAAGCGAAGGTATTCAAGCCGCAAAAGAATCTAATTGGAAATGGTCAGCAGACTATTTGATTGGTAAACAATTAACTGGCTCAAGGTTAGGTATTTTAGGGATGGGACGTATTGGTCAAAAAATTGCTAAGATAGCAAAGTCGCTTGGAATGATAATACATTATCACAATAGATCTAAATTGAGCTCTGATAAAGAACAAGGGGCTACTTATCATGATAATCTAAAAAGTTTAATGGAAGTGTCAGATGTATTATCTGTATGTTGCCCAGCCTCAAAAGAAACAATTAATCTTATAAATAAAGAAACTTTGGAGTATTTACCAAAGGGTTCAGTAGTAACTAATGTAGCTAGAGGAGATATAGTAGACGATGAAGCTTTACTGGATGCATTAGATAGAAGAAAAGTTTATGCAGCTGGTTTAGATGTTTATAAAAATGAACCTAATTTAAACCCAGGATATCTTAAACATAAAAGTGTTTTCATACTACCTCATCTTGGAAGTGCCACTAAAGAAACTAGAACAGCCATGGCTAATCTTGCTATCGATAACATTGAGGAATTTTTCAAAACGGGTAGCTGCAAAAATAAGGTAAATTGATAAATTTATACTACCAATAGTTGTAAATAATTAAGTTTAGAACAATTTTAACCTAAGACTCCAAGTTCATTTTGTGCTTTAATATTATCAAGTTAATTAACTAATAGAGGAGAAATAAATGATTAAAGAAAAAAAATCATTGAAGGGAAAAATTCCTTCAAGACGAAAGTTCTTTAAGGCAGCGGCGGCAACTGGTGCAGCAGCAACAGCAGCAGTAGCAATGCCAAACATTGCATTCGGAGCTCCACAAACTCTAAAAATGCAAGCTGCATGGCCAAGTGGTGCTAACATCTTTTTTGAAATGGCAGGAGACTATTGCAAAATGGTTAGCGACATGTCTGGCGGTTCTTTAAAAATCGATCTTCAACCAGTTGGAGCAGTTGTGAAGACTAGTGAGATCGGTCAAGCGGTAAGTTCAGGTGCTGTTGATATGGGACACTGGGTAACTGCTTATTGGTATGGTAAAAATCCAGCAGCATCATTATTTGGTACTGGACCATCATACGGTATGTCATCTCAAGAAGTAATGGGATGGATGGAGTACGGTGGCGGAAGAAAACTGTATGAAGAAACACTTGCAAAAGTTGGTTTCGATTACACAGGTGTATTCCACATGCCTATGCCAGCACAACCTTTTGGTTGGTTTAAAAAGAACGTAACAAAAGTATCTGACGTTAAAGGTATGAAGTACAGAACAGTTGGTCTTGCTACTAACGTTCTTACTGCAATGGGAATGGTCGTAAGACAGTTACCAGGTGGTGAAATTCAACCAGCTATGAAAACTGGTTTGATTGAAGCAGCTGAGTTTAACAACCCAACTTCAGACTCTCAGTTTGGTATGCAAGATGTTTCTAAGCATTATCACTTAGGAAGCTTCCACCAATCTCAAGAGATGTTTGAAATACCAATTAACAATAAAACATTTAATAGTCTGTCACCAGCAAACAAAGCAATATTGAAAAATGCTGCTTACGCTGCAAACACAGATAACTACTTTAAAGCATTAGTTAGATATTCAGCTGATTTATCTAAATTAATGAATCAACATAAAGTAAATGTTTACCAAACTTCAGATGAAATTTTAGCTCAACAGTTAAAAGGTTGGGATAAAGTTATCGGTGATTTCAATAAGAAAGATCCTTTCTTTAAGAAAATCGTCGATTCTCAAAAAGCATACGCTAAGAGAGTAATGAAATACTTGCTGATGAATCAGCCTAATTACAAACTAGCATATGAAAATGAGTTTGGACCAATTGCTAAAGTAAAAATATAATCAAGATATAATCTTAATTAAGGGGGCCAATGGCCCCCTTTTTTTTGTTTGATTAATAGATAGAATTTAACGTAAAGTGATATTATGAAATCTTTCATAAAATTTGCAGACACACTAAGTGCATCAATGGGTAAAGCTTTTTCATGGTGCATAGTTATACTTATGGGTGGAACTTGCTATGAAGTAATAATGGCTTACGCTTTTAATAGCCCTACACTTTGGAATTTTGACTTTAGTTTACAAATGTATGGTGCAATTTTTATGATGGCAGGTGCTTATTGTTTGTCAACAGAGGCACATGTTAGAGGGGATGTTATTTATAGATTGTTTCCTACAAAAGTTCAGGGCTGGATTGATTTAATTTTATATTTTATTTTTTTCTTTCCTGGAATTTTGGCTCTAGTATTTTATGGATACGAATATGCAGCGTTAGCATGGAAAATTAAAGAAACTAGTTGGAACAGTCCAGCACAAATACAAATTTATATGGCAAAATCTATAATTCCACTGTCAGGACTTTTATTAACGATCCAAGGAATTAGTGAAGTTTGTAGAGCGATCATTTGTATTAAAACAGGTCATTGGCCAGAGAGAATGTCAGCAGGTGCTGAAGAAACTGAAAAAATATTAATGAGAACATCTCAGAAAGACGAAAAAGCTGATGTTATTTGAATTAACAAATCCAGAAATTGCAATATTAATGATGAGCTTATTTTTATTTGCAGTTCTTTTAGGTTTCCCAATTGCATTCACTCTACTAGCTATGGGTGTTGGGTTTGGATATTACGCTTATTTTGATCCAACTAGGATGGATCATCTGCTTGATAATCGGATATTTTCTTTATTAGTCCAAAATACTTACACCATAATGGATAATACAGTTTTAACTGCAGTGCCTTTATTTTTATTTATGGGTTACTTAGTTGAAAGAGCTGGGATAGTAGCAAAATTGTTTTTTGCTATAAGACTTGCTTCCCATAGACTACCAGCCTCAATGGCTGTTGCAGCACTTGTAACATGTGCATTATTTTCTACAGCAACAGGAATAATTGGAGCAGTTGTAACTTTAATGGGCCTTTTAGCTTGGCCGGCAATGATAAGAGCAGGATATGATAAAAAATTTGCATCCGGAGTTATATGTTCAGGAGGATGTTTGGGAATTTTAATACCTCCAAGTATTATGTTAATTGTATATGCAGTAATAGCTCAATTATCTCCACTAAGACTTTTTGCTGCCGCTATATTTCCTGGCTTAATGTTAGCAGGCCTTTATATTTTATATGTAATTATAAGAGCATACTTCAATCCGTCTTTAGCACCTAAGCCTGCAGCTGAGGAAATTCCTCCAAGATCAGTAATTTTAAAAGAGGTTCTAGTTTCTTTTGTTCCATTGTTCTCATTAATAATTTTAGTTTTAGGTACAATTTTAGGTGGATTAGCTACTCCAGCAGAGGCGGCTGCAGTAGGAGCATTTGGAGCTTTAATTTTATCTTTCTTTTATAAGTCATTAAAATGGAAGAATTTTAAAGAATCTGTTTTCCTAACTGCCAAAACCAGCGCAATGATTATGTGGTTATTTGTTGGATCTTGGACATTTGCATCTGTTTTCTCATATTTAGGCGGCCACGAAGTTTTTGAAGAATTTTTTAAATCAATGGATATTCAACCTTGGCAATTTTTAGTTATCACACAAATAATAATATTTTTACTTGGTTGGCCATTAGAGTGGACTGAAATTTTAATTATATTTGTCCCAATATTTTTACCGCTAGTAGAATTTTTTGGAGTAAACCCGTATTTTTTTGCAATGTTAATAGCTTTAAATTTACAAACATCTTTTCTAACTCCACCGATGGCAATGTCGGCTTATTATTTAAAGGGTGTGCAAAGTAGAAACGTTGAATTAATGCAAATCTTTAGAGGCATAATGCCTTTTCTTGGAATAGTAATATTTGCAATGGTTTTAATGTATATGTTTCCTGGTATTGCTTTATGGTTACCAGACGTTTTATTCGCAGAATAAATTTTAATGTCCAATATATTTCAATTAACTGTCTCTGAAATAGCAGAAAAAATAAAAAAATCTGATCTAAACTCTGTTGATTTGTGTAAATCATACATTGAGCAAATAGATAAATTTGAAAAAGATGTAAAAGCTTGGGCCCATTTTGATAAAAAACTTCTTCTAGAAAAGGCAGAAGAGGCAGACAATCATAGAAGGTCGGGCAAACCCGTAGGCCCTCTACACGGAATTCCAGTAGCACTAAAAGATATAATAGGAACTTATGATATGCCTACTGAGTGTGGAACTGTTTTAAGAAAAGGAAAAACAGAGTCACAAAATGCAGAGATAGTAGATTTACTTAAATCAGCAGGGGCGTTAATCATGGGAAAAACAAATACTTCTGAATTGGCTTATCTTGCTCCACCTAAAACAACAAATCCTCACGATTATTCAAGAACTCCAGGTGGATCCTCTAGTGGGTCGGCAGCTGTTATAGCATCTCATATGGCGCCTTTATCAATTGGTTCTCAAACAGGAGGTTCAGTGATTAGACCAGCGTCTTACTGTGGTGTCGTTGGTTACAAACCGAGTTATGGATTAATTTCACGTAATGGAGTTTTAAGAACTTCGTATAATCTTGACCATATAGGAGTTTTTGGAAGGACCGTAGAAGATGTTGCTTTACTTGCAAAAGTGTTAATCAAAAAAGATTCTTACGACAAAGCGACCATACATTATTCCTCAGAATTTATGTTAGACGAGTGTAAAAAAGGACCTATGTTTGATCCAAAGTTTATTTTTTATAAGACAGATAGTTGGAAGAAAATTGATAAAAAATCCAGAGAGGCATTTGAATATTTTATAAAATCTTTTAAAAAAAATATTGAAGTATTTGATACTCCTTCATACTTTAAGGATATAGACAAATACCACAGATTAATACATGAAACTGATTTAGCTAATAACTTTCAAGTTTATTACAAAAAATCAAAATCAAAACTTTCAAAGGAAATGCAATCAGCTATTTCAAAAGGTATGAAGCATTCTGCTAAAGAATATTTAGATGCCGTTGACTTTATGGAGAGGAGTTATGAGTCTTATAAAGAGGTATTCGAAGATTATCATGGAGTGTTAAGTCCATGTAGTACTGGTGTAGCTGATAAAGGTTTAAAAAGTACAGGAAGTGCTGATTTTAATAGAGTATGGTCGTATATGCATACACCAGCAATTTCTCTACCTTTACTTCAAGGAGAAAATAATTTACCATTAGGTGTCCAATTAGTTGGCGACAGGCATGACGATAACAGATTTTTAGGTGTAGCTAACTGGCTGGAAAAGGAGAGCAAAAAATTTAATGAATAAAATCACAGTTATTATTGGTCTAAGTTTTGCAATATTTTTTTTAGTTGGACTCGCAACAACACTAACAAGATCCATGATGATTGGTTTTTTGGATGTTTTGCCAGTATATATCTTAATGGGTATAGCGATAGTAATGATGATATACGAATCTTTTTTCGATAAATCATAACACGTTTCGTGATTAAAAAAGAGCTTCTAGCTTATTCTTTATTAGTAATTCAACCAATATTTATGGCAAGCAATCTTGTAGTTGCAAGAGGTGGTGTTGAATACATACCGCCAATATCTCTTGCTTTTTGGCGGTGGTTAACAGTCTTTTTAATTCTTCTAATTTTTAATTACACAATTTTTTCTAAAAAAAAAATTATACTTAAAGAATATAAGAAATTGTTTTTTTTGGGTTTTATGGGATGCGGAGTTTGCGGAGCTTTTCCATTTATTGCAGGTCAAACTACGACAATAATAAATATGGGTATAATTTATACTTCTTCTCCAATTTTTATAATTTTAATAAGCTATTTTTTTTTTAAAGAAAAAATGAATTTACTTAAAATAATAGGACTAATATCGTGTTTATTGGGAGTTATAATTATTATTATCAAAGGAGATTATTTAGCATTAATTGAACTAATGTTTACTAAAGGTGATCTCTGGATGTTAGGAGCATCAATTGGTTGGGCTTTATACTCTATATTTCTATTTTATTGGAAGTCATCGCTTAAAGTATTTGAACGTTTTACACTAATATCTTTATTTGGTGCTTTAAGTTTATTACCTTTTTATCTGACTGAAGAAATTTTTGTAAAAAGTACTACGTTTGATACAAACTTTATAATTTGGGTAATATTTGCTGCAGTCTCACCAGGGTTAATTGCATTTTCCTTGTATACCTATGCTCAAAGATATTTAGGAGCAACTACAACTGGTTTCACTTTATATCTTTTTACTGTGTATGGTGCTTTTTATGGAATTTTGTTTTTTGGTGAAAATTTAAAAACTTTCCATGTATATGGAACAATATTAGTATTTTTAGGTGTTTATTTAGTAAAATATAAAAAAAAAAATGTATAAGAAAATTTCAATGATAATTTTAAATTCAGCTATAGCTTTAACAGTCATTTATCTAGTGGTTGTAATCGTTATTTTTCTTTCGCAGCGAAAATTAATGTATCACCCTAATGAAAATAACTATCTTGAGGAAAATCAATTAAATCATAAAATTGAAAAAGTTTATATAAATTCAGATTTTAAACTTTTAGGCTGGCATCATGTAAAAAATAAAAAATTTAAAACATTGCTCTTTTTTCATGGTAATGCAGGAAATCTTCAAAATAGAATTTATAAATTAAACGATATTTCAAAACTTGATTTAAACTATTTGATTATAGCTTACAGAGGATTTAGTGGTAATAAAGGTGAGCCAAATGAAATCGGTCTTTACAAAGATTCTGAGGCAGCAAAAAAATGGCTAAATAATATTGGTGTATCTGACAAAGACATAATTTTATACGGTGAGTCGTTAGGAACTGCAGTGGCTGTTGATTTAGCATCAAAACATAATTTTGCAGGAATAATTTTAGAGTCGCCTTTTACATCAATGGTTAAATTATCAAAAATATATTATCCATATTTGCCAGTAAAAATACTTTTGAAAGATAAATACGAATCGATAAAAAAAATTGATAAAATAAATTTTCCTAAAATGGTAATGCATGGTGACAAAGATAAAATTGTCCCTTTCAGCATGGGGAAAGAAATGTTCGAAAAGTTTTCTGAACCCAAGTTAAGTTATTTTAGAAAAGATGATGACCACATGATGGAATTTGATGAAGAGTTGTTAGAAAAAATTAAAAATTTTTTAAAAATTATATAGTGATTAATTAAAATTAATGAAATTTTTAGAAAAACTTTCACTATCAAAGATTTGAAGATCATCCTCTTTTTCACCAAACCCCAAAGCGATAATCGGTAACTGAAATTTTTTAGAAACTGCAATTAAAATACCACCTTTTGCTGTACCATCAAGTTTGGTCATAATTAACCCAGTGATTGGTATAATCTTATTGAATTCTTCGACTTGATTTATTGCGTTTTGACCAGATGTAGCGTCTAAGACTAAAATTACATCTTGTGGCGCTTTCTCATCTATTTTTTTTATTACATTTCCAATTTTTTTAAATTCATCCATTAAATTTTTTTTATTTTGCAATCTACCCGCTGTATCTATTAAAGTAATATCTATATTATTGTTCTTTGCAAACTCCATAGCCTTATAGGCAACGGATGCAGGATCACTTCCTGGTTCGGACTTAATTATTTCGCAATTTAATTTTTTTGACCATCTCTCCAGCTGATCAATTGCTGCTGCTCTAAATGTGTCACAAGCTGCAAAAATTACTTCATTATGATTTGATTTATAAAGTTTTGACATTTTTGCAATTGTTGTGGTTTTGCCTACACCATTTACTCCAGAGATAAGAACTGCTTTTCTCGCTTCAGTTTTACTAAAAAAATTTTTGTTTTCTAAAGGTTTCAATAAAGAGTTTATGTAATTATTTATAATATTTTGAATCTCTTCAAGTTCGTTTTTACTTGGATCAATTTTACGGTTAGAAATTTCCTCTCTAATTTCAGAAGATGCTTTTACCCCTACATCTGATTGGATCAAAAATTCTTCAATTTTTTCTAATTCTTTATCACCAATTTCTTTGTTAATTATGATTTCTTTAATACCTTTAGAAAAATTTGAAGTAGTTTTTTTTAAACCGTCTTTAAATTTTTTAAAAATATTTATCATAGGTTTAAATGAATTTTTTCTATATTAGATACATTTCCTTCCATAAGGATATTTCCATCAACGTCCTTATTTATTTTGATCTTTCCTAATTTAAATTCAATTTCAGTAGGATAAATTGAAACTTTATTTATTTCACCTGCAATTGCTGTAGCACACGCTGCAGTACCACAAGCTTTAGTCAAGCCCGCCCCTCTTTCCCAATGTAAAACCTTAAAATGTTTATCATTAATTTTTTTTGCAAATGTCACGTTTACTTTTTCTGGAAACAAAGAATTACTTTCAATTTTAGGCCCTATATCTTTTATTTGAATTTTATCTAAATCTTCAGTAAAAAAAATTATATGCGGATTTCCAACATTCACTGCTGTCCCTGAAAGATTAAGATTATCTATCTTAATTTCAACATTCTTTGTATCTACTTCTTTTGCTAAAGGTATTTCATTCCAATTTGTTTTAGGAATTCCAATATTAGTTTGGATATTATTCTCATTTAAGATTTTAGATTTTAGAATACCGCTCTCTGTTTCAAATGTGATTTCACTTTTAGCATTTTCTTTTGACAAAAGACTTGCTACACATCTCGTACCGTTACCACAAGCTGCTGAGTCGGATCCATCAGAATTTTTAAAAATTAAATAAGCATCAACTTTTTCACTTTTTTTAACTAAAATCAGTTGATCGCAACCAATTTTTTTTCTGTCACAAATACTTTTTATTTGAGACTTATTTAATTCAAAGTCACTATCTCTTTGATCGATAATAACAAAGTCATTTCCTAAACCATCCATTTTATATGCTTTAAAATCCATATATTTATACTTAACTTATTTATTGACTTTTTGAACCTCTATTATAGTTTCTCACCACTTCCGCAAAAAAACAGCATTTTGCGGTGTCTTTGGAAACAAAGAGATCGACACCAGTCAGCGAGGGTTCGCCCACTGGTGCGATGACTGCTGGATTAAAATATGTTTGAAAATTTAACAAATAAATTCGAGGGTATACTCGAAAAATTTAAAAAATCACCATCACTTGATGAAGGTCAGGTTGATGATGGTTTAAGATTAATAAGACAAGCTCTATTAGAAGCAGATGTTTCTTTAGACGTCGCAAAAGAATTTATTAATAATGTTAAACCGAAAGTTTTAGGGAAAGAAATTCTAAGATCAACAGCTCCTGGGCAGATGGTTGTAAAAATTGTCTATGACGAGCTTGTAAATTTCTTAGGTGATAAAAATCAAGAAATTAATTTAAAATCTAATCCACCAATTTCAATTATGATGGTAGGACTCCAAGGATCTGGTAAGACAACTAGTACCGCAAAATTATCTAAATTTTTAGAAAAAAATAACAAAAAAAAGATCATGATGGCAAGTTTAGATATCTATCGTCCTGCTGCTCAAGACCAATTAAAAGTTCTTGGTGAGCAAAATAATATTCAAACACTGCCAATAATAGAAGGTCAAACACCCACGGATATTTGCAGAAGAGCCTTAACGGCTGCAAACCTTAATGGCTCAGATGTTATTATTTTTGATACCGCTGGAAGAACACAAATCGATTTACAGATGATGAGTGAAATAAAACAAATAGAGGAAGTCATAAAACCAACTGAAACAATACTGGTCGCTGATTCACTTACTGGTCAAGTAGCTGCTAATGTGGCAAAGGAATTTGGAAATACAGTAAAACTTACAGGAATAATTTTAACACGTGCTGATGGAGATGGAAGAGGTGGTGCAGCACTTAGTATGAAACATGTTGCTAATGTGCCAATCAAATTTTTAGGAATAGGAGAAAAAATTGAAAATCTAGAAATTTTTCACCCTGACAGGATTGCAAATAGAATTTTAGGTATGGGAGATATCGTTTCCCTAGTTGAGAAAGCAGCACAAGACATCGACGAAGAAAAATTAAAAGAAGCTGAAGAAACTTTAAAAAAAGGACAATTTTCACTAGATGATTATTTAACACAATTAAGACAAATGAAAAAAATGGGTGGTATAGAGGGAGTAATGTCTTTTTTACCAGGTGTCTCAAAATTAAAATCACAAATGGATCAAGCAGGAGTTGATGAAAAAATTATAACTCAAAATGAGGCAGTAATATTGTCAATGACAAAACAAGAAAGAGATAATCCTAAAATAATAAATGGATCAAGAAAAAAAAGAATTGCTAATGGCTCTGGTACAGATATTGCCACTATCAATAAATTGTTAAAACAATTTAAAATGATGTCTGACATGATGAAAAAAATGTCAAAAGGAAACACAAAAGGGTTAATGGATAAAGGATTGCCACCAGAACTCTTCAATCAATTAAAATAATAAAGGAGAAAAAATGTTAAAACTTAGATTATCAATGGGCGGTACAAAAAAAAGACCAGTATATAAGATAGTTGTAGCAGACAGCAGATTTCCAAGAGATGGAAGATTTATAGAAAAACTAGGATATTTCAATCCACTGTTACCAAAAGACAAAAAAGATAGAGTAGGTCTTGAATCCGAGAGAATTAAATATTGGTTAAGTCAAGGAGCAAAACCAACTACTAGAGTTGCAAGAATTTTAGGGGAGAATAAATTAATTGAAATGCCTGCAGCTGGTAATAATCCCAACAAGGCTATTCCAAAAAAAGATAGAAAAAAACAAGACGCAGGTGCTGAAAAAAAAGAGGATAAAAAAGCTGATGCTCCAAAGGCAGAAGAGAAAAAAGCTGAAGCTCCAAAAGATGCTCCAAAGGCAGAAGAGAAAAAAGCTGATGCTCCAAAAGATGCTCCAAAGGCAGAGGAAAATAAAAAATAATGTTTCAAGTAAAAATATTCACTTTATATCCAGACTTTTTTCCAGGAATTCTAAGCAAAGGTATCTATGGAAGAGCAATTGAGAAAAGTTTGTGGAAGTTGGATGTAATCAATATTAGAGACTACGCAAAGGATAAGCATAAAACAGTAGATGATACTCCATACGGAGGTGGTGAAGGAATGGTTTTAAAACCTGATGTAGTTGCAAAAGCACTAGATCAAAATTTAAAAAAAAATGAAAAAATTATTTATTTAACACCTAAAGGAAAGACTTTTGACCAAAATAAAGCAAAAAAATTTTTGAACGAAAAAAAAATAAATATTCTTTGTGGTCATTTTGAAGGAATTGACCAAAGAGTCATAGAGTCTAGAGGTATTGAAGAGATAAGTATTGGGGACTACATTTTGTCAGGTGGTGAGACAGCTGCATACGTAATTTTGGATAGCATATTAAGACTTGTGCCGGGTGTTCTAGGAAATGAAAATTCGTACAAAGACGAAAGTTTTGAAAATGGTTTATTGGAGTATCCTCAGTATACAAAACCACAAATATGGGAAAAAACACCAGTTCCTGAGGTGCTTTTATCAGGAGATCATAGCAAAATTAAAGACTGGCGTTTATCTCAATCAGAGGCTATAACACGCCACCGAAGACCAGACTTGTGGCAAAAATATAAAAAGAATTAAATTGATAAACATACAAATGAAAAATATTGAAGAAATAAATAGAGAGAACGTAAAGAAAATCTCAGCAGAAAAAAAATTACCAGATTTCTTTCCTGGAGATATTATTAAAGTTGGTGTTAGAATTACAGAAGGAAAGAGAGAAAGAATTCAATATTTTGAGGGCGTTTGTATAGCAAAAAAAAATAGAGACATTAACTCTTCATTTACCGTAAGAAAAATATCATTTGGCGAAGGAGTTGAAAGAACATTTGCACTCTTTAGTCCAATTGTTGATACTATTAAAGTCATAAGATCTGGAAAAGTAAGAAGAGCTAAATTATACTACTTAAGAGACAGAACAGGGAAATCAGCAAAAATTGCTGAAAAAATTAAAAAGAAAATCGGTATTGATATAGAGACAAAACCTGAGGGAGTAACAGAGGAAAATGTTGTTAAACAGACAACAAAAGATGATAAAGTAGAAACTCCTGAGGATGATAAATCTCCGTCTTTAAAAAAAGATGAGAGTCTTAAAGAAGATAGCACTAAAAAGGCTAAATAAAATTAAACTTTTTTAAATGTCAAAAACTTTATACGATAAAATCTGGGAAGAACATTTAGTACATCAGCAAGAAGATGGTACATCTCTGTTATTTGTCGATAGACATTTAATACATGAGGTTACTAGTCCCCAAGCTTTTGAAGGTTTAAGAAATTCTAACAGGAAAGTTAGAAATCCCGAATTAACACTTGCTGTTGCAGATCATAATGTTCCAACTACAGATAGATCTAAAGGTATTGCAGATGAGGAGTCTAAAATCCAAGTTGATACACTAGGTAGGAATTGTAAGGAGTTTGGAATTAAACTTTTTGGAATGTCTGACAAAAGACAGGGTATAGTACATATTATTGGGCCAGAGCAAGGATTTACACAGCCTGGGAACATAATTGTTTGTGGAGATAGTCACACAGCAACCCATGGAGCTTTTGGCGCATTAGCTTTTGGAATAGGTACTTCAGAAGTTGAGCATGTATTGGCAACCCAAACGTTAGTTCAAAAAAAATCAAAAAATTTAAGAATAAGCGTTAATGGTAAATTACCAATCGGAGTAACATCTAAAGATGTAATTTTACAAATAATAGGAAAAATTGGAACTGCTGGCGGTACAGGTTATGTCATTGAATATGCTGGAGATGTTATCTCATCATTGACAGTGGAAAATAGAATGACAATTTGCAACATGACAATCGAAGGCGGTGCAAGAGCAGGATTGATAGCTCCTGACGAGAAGATATTTAAATATTTAAAAGGTAAACCGATGGCACCAAAAAATGAAATCTGGGATAAAGCTGTTGAATATTGGAGTAAACTTAATTCAGATAATAACGCTAATTTTGATAAAGAAGTTACACTTAAAGGAGAAGACATACAGCCAATGGTTACTTGGGGTACATCACCACAAGATGTTATTACAATAGATGGAAAAGTCCCTAATCCGTCTGATGAAAAAGATAATGACAGAAGAAACTCGATTGAAAGATCTTTAAAATATATGGGTCTTAAACCAAATACATTAATTAAAGATATAAAAATTGACAAAGTTTTCATAGGTAGCTGTACAAATGGTAGAATTGAAGATTTAAGAGATGCTGCAAAAATTCTAAAGGATAAGAAAATTGCATCTCATGTAAAAGCCATGGTCGTTCCAGGATCAGGGTTAGTAAAAGAACAAGCTGAACAAGAGGGTTTAGATAAAATATTTTTAAATTCTGGATTTGAGTGGAGAGAACCGGGATGTTCCATGTGTTTAGCAATGAATGCTGATAAACTTAAACCAGAGGAAAGATGCGCATCGACATCTAACAGAAATTTTGAGGGTAGACAGGGTAGAGGTGGTAGAACACATTTAGTTAGCCCAGCTATGGCAGCAGCTGCAGCAATTTCTGGAAATTTTGATGATGTAAGAAAGTATAAACATTAATGAAAAAGTTTAATAAATTAAAAAGCATTCCTGCATACATACCAATAGTTAATATCGATACGGATATGATAATTCCTAAACAATTTTTAAAAACTATTAAAAGGACAGGTTTAGGAAAAAATCTTTTTTTCGAGATGAGATATGATGATGAAGGTAAAGAAATTTCTGACTTTGTTCTAAATAATGAACCTTACAATCAATCAAAAATATTAATCACTGGTAAAAATTTTGGATGTGGCTCATCGAGAGAACATGCACCTTGGGCACTTTTAGACTTTGGTATTACTTGTGTAATAAGTTCTAGTTATGCAGATATATTTTACAATAATTGTTTCAAAAATGGCATCTTACCAATAACTATCAAAGAGGAAGTAATAAAAGAATTATCTGAATATTCTACAAGGAAAGAAGAAATATCTATAAACTTGGAGGACCAGTCTATAAAATTTGGGAATAATGAAATTAAGTTTGAAATTGATGAATTTAAAAAAAAATGCCTTCTAGAAGGTTTAGATGATATCTCTCTTTCGTTAGCCCAGTCTTCAAAGATTTCAGCTTATGAAAGCAAAATAAAGTCATCGAAGCCTTGGATTTTTAATGATTAAAGTAAAAAAAAGAAAAATTTTACTTTTACCTGGGGATGGTATTGGTCCTGAAGTAATCAAAGAGGTAAAAAAAATAATTGAATGGTTTAATAAAAATAGATCGCTTGATTTCGAAGTAGATCAAGATTTAGTAGGTGGGGCTGCGTATGATAAATTTAAAACTCCCATTACCGACGAAGTATTTTTTAAAGCCTTAGAATGTGAAGCAGTAATTTTAGGCGCTGTAGGAGGCCCTAAATGGGATAACTTAGATTTTTCTAAAAAACCAGAAAGAGCATTACTAAAATTAAGAAAAGAACTTAAACTTTTTGCAAATTTAAGACCTGCTATTTGTTTTAAACAGTTAGTTGAGGCTTCTAGTTTAAAACCCGAAATAGTATCAGGACTTGATATAATGATTGTAAGGGAATTGACTGGAGGAATTTATTTTGGTGAACCAAGAGGTATAAAGCCCATCGATAATGGAGAAAGAAAAGGAATTAATACTCATACATATACATCCAAAGAAATTGAAAGAGTTGCAAGAGTTGCTTTTGAATTAGCCAAAAAAAGAAATAATAAAGTTACTTCTTGTGAAAAATCAAATGTTATGGAAGCTGGTCAACTGTGGAAAGAGGAGGTAACAACTCTTCACAAAAAAGACTATAAAGACGTAAATTTAGAACACATGCTTGCGGATAACTGTGCTATGCAGTTATTAAGAAATCCAAAACAATTCGATGTAATAGTAACTGATAATTTGTTTGGAGATATACTTTCTGATGAAGCAGCAATGCTTACAGGTTCATTAGGATTACTACCTTCAGCCTCACTTGGTGCAAAAGATAAAGATGGAAATTTAAGATCAATGTATGAACCTGTGCATGGTTCTGCTCCAGATATCGCAGGCAGAGGTATTGCTAATCCAATTGCAACAATTTTAAGTTTTTCAATGGCTTTAAAATATTCTTTAAACTTAGATAAAGAGTCCACTGAATTGGACAATGCAGTTCAGAAAGTTTTAGACGATGGATTAAGGACAAAAGACATTGTTTCTAAAGGAAAAAAAGAAGTTTCCACCTCTATGATGGGGGATGCGATTATTGCGTGTTTGCAAAAATAATTAAATTATCTTAATTTAAGTATAGTAAAAAAAATGACAACTTATACAGCACCTGTTGAAGATATGATGTTTCTTTTTGAGAAATTAAGAGACAATAAAAATTATAATGACTTAGAAAAGTATAAAGAAGTCAGTCCAGATCTCGTTAAAAACATTTTAGAAGAAGCAGCAAAAATAAATGAAAATTTAATTTTACCACTTGCAAAAGCTGGAGACGATAATCCTGCAGTTCTAGAAAATGGCGTAGTAAGAACACCGCCTGGATATAAAGAAGTTTATCAAAAATATATCGAGGATGGATGGACTTCATTATCCTGCGATCCAAAATATGGTGGACAGGGAATGCCTAGAACTGTTAGTGCTTTTTTTGATGAGATGATATCATCTGCTAGTTTGGCGTTTAAACTTTATAGTGAATTAACTCTCGGTGCTTATAACTGTATTCATCATCACGCCTCAGATGAAATTAAAGATAAATATCTTCCCAAAATGGTTGAGGGTAAATGGAGTGGTACAATGTGTTTAACAGAGCCAGTCTGTGGAACAGATTTAGGTTTATTAAAAACAAAAGCAGTAGAACAACAAGATGGAACTTATAAAATTACAGGTCAAAAAATATTTATTACATCTGGAGACCATGATCTTACTGAAAATATAATCCATTTAGTAATTGCGAGAGCAACAGACTCACCTAAAGGAACTAAAGGAATAAGTTTATTTTTAGTTCCAAAATTTGTTGTAAAAAATGATGGAACAATTGGTGCAAGAAATGGAATTTCAACAGGATCTATAGAAACAAAAATGGGCATCAAAGGTTCAGCAACTTGTGTTTTAAATTTTGATGACGCAACTGGATTTATGATTGGTCCTAAAAATAAAGGATTAAGTCAAATGTTTACTATGATGAACCTAGAGAGAATTGTCGTTGGAATTCAAGGTTTAGGGATTTCAGAAATCGCTTACCAGAATTCATTAAGTTATGCTAAAGAGAGAAAACAAGGTAAAAGCAATAATAACAAATCTCAAAATGGAAATGCAGATTTAATTATTGAACATGCAGATATAAGAAAATCATTATTAAACATGAAATCAATAATTGAGGGAGAAAGAGCATTGTGTTTTTGGTTGTCACAACAAACTGAAGTTAGCTTGAATCATAGTGATCAGAAAATTAAACAAGATGCTTCAGATATGGTTTCATTAATGACACCAGTTGTAAAATCTTTATTTTCAGATTTAGGTATGGAAATTACTAGTGATGCAATGCAAATATATGGAGGATACGGGTATACAAAAGATCAAGGTATAGAGCAATTATACAGAGATAATAGAATAACACCTATTTACGAAGGGACCAATTCAGTGCAGGCTGCTGATTTAGTTTTTAGAAAATTATCAAATAAAAATGGAAACATAATTAATAAATTCTTAGATCTTATTAAATCTGAAACTAATTCAAATAACGAAAAAATTAAACCGTTTGTTAAAGAATTTAATAATTATCTAGAAATCCTTAAAAAATTCAGTGAATGGACAATTGATAGATCTGAGACTAATAGAGATGATGTAAGCGCAGCAGCAAATGATTATTTGAAAACACTTGGTTATATTTCTTTGGCCTTTGCTTGGATTAAAACACTTCAAGTAAGTTTTAAAGATTACGAAGAAAATAAGAAATTCTATGATGACAAAATAAATACTGCTAAATTTTATTTTGAAAAAGTATTACCTAGGGCTGAACAACACTATAAATCTGCTATTTCAGGAAGTTCAAATATTATGAATTTTAATTTTAACTGAAATGAGTCATTACGATAATAACTTAGACAAAAATAACGCAAATTTTGTTCCATTAACTCCATTAAGTTTCCTCGAAAGAGCAAAAGATATCTATCCAGATTATGAAGCTTTAATTTATGAAGATAGGTCTTACACCTGGGAACAAATTTATAAGAGATGCATCAAATTTGCGAGTGCACTTGAAAAAATTGGTATTAAGGAGGGGGATACAGTTTCAGTCATGGCTTTTAATACACCTGAAATTTTTGAGGCACATTATTCTGTACCAATGACTGGAGCAGTTCTAAATACTATAAACACAAGATTAGATGCTAAGACAGTTGCATATATTATTGATCATAGCGAAGCAAAAGTATTAATTGTTGATCGACAACTACATTCAGTTTTAAAAAAAGCATTGGAATTATCCAAAAATAAACCTTTAATAATTGATATTCATGATAAATTTGCTGACCAATCTTTATTAAAAAAAATTGGCGAAAAAGAATATGAAGAATTCCTGAATACTGGTGATGAAACATTCATCTGGAAGAGACCAAAAGATGAATGGCAAGCAATATCTTTAAGTTATACTTCAGGCACGACAGGAAATCCAAAAGGAGTTGTGTATCATCATAGAGGTTCTTATTTAATGTCTACAGGAAGTGCAATTGCATGGAACATGCCAAATAGATTAAATTTTTTAACAGTCGTACCAATGTTTCACTGTAATGGTTGGGGATATCCCTGGACAATCCCGATGCTAAACGGCAGAACAATTTGTTTAAGAGCCATTGATATAAAAAAAATCTTTGAGTTAATTATTAAGCATGAAATTACACATTTTGGTGGAGCACCAATAGTATTAAATATGATAACTGGTGCATCAGAAAGTGATAGAAAAAAACTTACACATAAGGTTTATGTTCTTACAGCTGGGGCACCACCACCAAGTATTATATTTAAAAAAATGGAATCACTTGGTTTTGAAGTAATGCATGTTTATGGACTAACAGAAACATACGGACATATTTTACAATGTGCATGGAATGAGAATTGGAATTCTTTTGATGAAGACAAGAAAAATGAGATTAAAGCAAGACAAGGTGTTAGATATCCTAATACAGAGGATGTAATGGTAATGGACCCCGAGTCTATGAAACCTGTTCCTAAAGATGCAAAAACCATTGGTGAGATAATGATTAAAGGTAACGTAGTTATGAAAGGTTACTTTAAAGATAAAGATGCAACAGATAAAGCAATGTCACATGGTTGGTTTCACTCTGGGGATTTGGCTGTAGTTAATCCTGATGGATATATTAAAATTAAAGATAGATCTAAGGATATAATTATTTCAGGAGGAGAAAATATTTCATCTATAGAAATTGAAAATACCTTAGCAAAACATCCATCTGTTTCGATAGCTGCAGTAGTTGCAAAACCGGATGAAAAATGGGGAGAGGTTCCTTGTGCATTTATTGAGAAAGTGCAAGATAAAGATGTATCAGAAAAAGAATTAATTGATTTTTGTAGAGAGACTCTAGCTGGTTTTAAAATACCAAAAAAAGTAGCATTTTGTGAATTACCAAAAACTTCAACAGGAAAAATTCAAAAATTTGAGCTAAGAAAAAAAGCCAAGGAACTTACTTGATTCTTAAAGTAGATAATAAGCAGGTCTTTGCCTCCGATGCAGGTAAAGATTTTGACAAAAATAAAGAAACAATTTTTTTGCTTCATGGTAGTGGGTTAACGCATATTGTTTGGTCATTAACCGAACAGTATTTGTCAAACAAAAATTTTAATATTTTAGCAATCGATTTACCTGGCCATGGAAAATCAGATGGCCCATGTCTAACGAGCATAGAAAAAATTGCAGACTGGTTAGAAAATGTAAGAAATGAAATAAATGTTGAAAAAGTATCAATAATTGGTCATTCGCAAGGGTGCCTTGAGGCGATAGAATATGGTTCAAAATATAAAAAACATATTTCTAAATTAGTATTGTTGGCTGGGTCTTATAAAATGCCAGTCAATCAAGATTTGATTGATTTAGCAGAGTCTGGCGATAAAAAAGCAGTTCATCTGATGATGAAATGGGGTTACGAGGGATCAAAAAAATTTATTGGCGGAAACCCGGTAGAAAAAATTATCAACTCATCAAGAGAAGTTAAGGAAATTTTATCTGTAGATCTTAAAGCTTGTAATAATTATAAAAACGGAAAAGATGCATCGACAAGTATTGAGTGTCCAACAATCCTTATTTTTGGAGCACTTGATAAAATGGTGCCAACTGAAAATGGAAAAAAATTTGCTAATTTAATAAAAAACTCAAAAACTGAGATTTTAAATGGTTGTGGACATATGATTATGTTTGAAAAAGCTTTTGAAATGAGAGAAAAGGTAGCAGAATTTTTAAAAAAATGAAAAACTTTTCAATTATAAAATCAAGAAGATTAAGAAGCACACCTTACACTGATAGAATAGAAGCTCATGGGGTTAGTGGTTATACAGTTTATAATCACATGCTACTCCCGGTCTCTTTTAAGTCGGTAGAAGCTGATTATGAGCATCTTAAGAAATTTGTACAAGTATGGGATGTGGCTGCAGAAAGACAGGTACAAATTACTGGGAAAGACTCTGCAAAATTAGTTCAACTAATGACGTGTAGAGATTTATCAAATTCAAAAGTTGGAAAATGCTATTATGCACCTTTAATTGACGATCAAGGAAATTTAGTAAATGATCCAATTATAAATAAACTTGCAGATGATAAATGGTGGCTTTCAATAGCCGACTCAGATGTTATATTTTTTGCAAAGGGTTTAGCTGCCGGATACAAATTTGAAGTGGAGATAACTGAACCAAACGTAAATATTTTAGCTGTCCAAGGACCTTTGTCTGATAATCTTTTGGCAAAAATATTTGGTGAAGAAATTAGACAATTAAAATTTTTTAATTTTAAATATTACGAATTCAAAGGAAAAAAATATTTTATTGCTAGATCTGGATGGTCTAAACAAAGCGGTTTTGAAATATATGTTGAAGATGATAAAGCTGGTCAAGATTTATATGACTATTTGTTTGAATATGGTAAAGAATTTAATGTTAAAGCAGGATGTCCAAATTTAATTGAAAGAATAGAGTCAGCTTTATTATCTTATGGTAATGATTTTGACAACAGAGACAATCCATTTGAGGCAAATTTTGATAAATTTGTGAATTTAGAATCGGATGTAAAATTTCTGGGCAAAGAAAAATTAAAACAAATTAAGCAAAATGGAATAAAAAGAAAATTAATGGGTGTTAAGATTGATCATAATAAAATTGATATGTACTGTGAAAAAACACTATATGATGATAATAATAATGTAGTTGGCCACGTTAGGTCTGCTGCATATTCTCCAACATTTAAAAAAGTGATTGGAATTGCAATGATTAATAAACCCTATTGGGATGCAAAACATCAATTTAAAATTGATATCAATGAGAAAATATTTCTAGGAACAGTTTGCGATTTACCTTTCATTTAGTATAAGTTAATCAACATGAATATAGCGATTGTAGGAGCAACAGGAAATGTTGGAAGAAAAATTATAGAAGTTTTGGAAAGAAAAAACTTTTCAGTAACTAACCTATACCTTCTTGCATCTGCTAAAAGTTCAGGAAAAAAAATTAAGTTCAAAGACAGAGAAATTGAAGTAATCAACCTAGAGAACTTTGATTTCTCAAAAGCTGATATTACATTTTTTTCTGCAGGTGGAAAAATTTCAGAAAAATATATTTCTGCAGCAGCAAAGCATACAGTAGTTATAGATAATTCAAGCTATTTTAGAATGGACCCAGATGTGCCTTTAATTGTTCCACAAGTCAATTCTAAAGAAATAAAAAATATGAAAAAAAATATTTTAGCTAATCCAAATTGTTCAACTGCCCAACTGGTAATAGTTTTAAAAAATTTAAATGATAATTTTAAAATTAAAAGATTGGTAATATCAACTTACCAGTCCACTTCAGGTGCTGGGAAAAAACCTATGGATGAGCTTTTGAGTCAAACAAAAAAAGCTCTTGAATCTAAAGAAATTAAAAGTGAAAATTTTACTAAACAAATAGCATTTAATGCTATACCGCATATAGATAAATTTAGTACAGATGGATATACGAAAGAGGAAATAAAAATGATACAAGAGTCTAATAAAATTTTAGGCTCGAATATAGATATCACAGCAACGTGTGTTAGAATTCCTGTTTTAGTATCTCATGCGGAGTCTGTTAACATTGAATTTGAGAATGAGGCACCAATTGATAAGGTTAGAGAAATTTTAAATCAATCACCTGGTTGTAAAGTAATTGATGATAGGAATGATGGAGGATATATTACCCCAGTAGAAGCTGAAGGAAAAAATGAAACTTTTATTTCAAGAATTAGAAAAGATAATAGTAAAAAAAATGCCGTTAACATGTGGATAGTTTCAGACAATTTATTAAGAGGAGCGGCTTTAAATGCAGTGGAAATTGCGGAGGCATACATTAAGAAGTAATTATGAAAGATAACAATCCTATATCTCCACACATACAAGTTTATAACTGGCATATTTCATCACTTGTTTCAATTTCTCACAGAATAACAGGAGTGATAAATTATTTATTATTAGTGCTTGTTTGTTTTTGGGTGATAAGTTTAATATTTGGTTCAGAAAGTTATCAATACTTTAAAAAATTTTCAGAGTCGATGGTAGGCAAATTTTTTATTGTTGGATTTATTTGGTCCTATTTATTTCAGATTTTAAGTGAAATCAGACATTGGTTCTGGGACATGGGTTATGGTTTTGAATTGAGAACTACAAAAATAACAGGTGTCATTGTAATATTAGGCTCTTTTATATTAACAATAGCTTTATACCTTCTAAGTGGAGTTCTAATTTAATGCTTCAAGCTACAAAAAAATGGTTATTCCAAAAAATCAGTTCAGTAATAATGGTTCCTTTTATGATTTGGTTTTTAATGAATATTGTTACAATATTTAATGGAAGTTATGACGAGGTAGTTAATTTCTTTACCTCACAGCCATCTAAAATATTATTTTCAATTTTCATAGTTAGCATGTTTTTTTATTCAGCTCTTAGTATTAGTGAGATTTTTGAAGACTATATAAAGCAGGAAAATGCAAAAAAATATGCAAATTTAGGTGTTTTTTTGTCATCTTTAATTATCCCTCTAATTACAATAATTACTATTATATATTTATAAATTATGAAATCTTACAAAATTATTGATCACGAATATGATGTTGTCGTGTTAGGCGCTGGTGGTTCAGGCTTGAGAGCTGCTGTTGGGTTAAGTGAAGCTGGGCTTAAGACAGCTTGTATATCAAAAGTTTTTCCAACTAGAAGCCATACATCTGCTGCCCAAGGTGGAATTTCTGCAGCGTTAGGTAATATGGGTGAAGATGATTGGCGTTGGCATATGTATGATACAGTTAAAGGTGCAGATTGGTTGGGTGATCAGGATTGTATAGAGTACTTGTGTAAAGAAGCTCCTCGAGCAGTTTTGGAATTAGAAAAATACGGTGTTCCTTTTAGCAGAACAGATGATGGCAAAATTTATCAAAGACCTTTTGGTGGAATGACAAAAAACTATGGCAACGAACCAGTGCAAAGAACTTGTGCAGCAGCAGACAGAACTGGCCATGCAATTTTACATACATTGTATGGACAAGCTTTGAAACATAATACAGAATTTTTTATTGAGTATTTTGCATTAGATCTTTTAATGAAAAATGGTGAGTGCAAAGGTTTGATTGCTTGGAATTTAAATGATGGCACAATTCATAGGTTTAGGTCTCACATAACAATTATTGCAACAGGTGGTTACGGAAAAATATACTATTCAGCCACATCAGCACATACTTGTACTGGGGATGGAAATGCAATGGTATTAAGAGCAGGTTTACCTTTGCAAGATATGGAATTTGTTCAATTTCATCCAACAGGCATCTATGGTCATGGCACTTTAATATCTGAGGGTGTAAGAGGTGAAGGTGGATATCTTGTTAACTCTAAAGGTGAAAGATTTATGGAGAGATATGCTCCTAAAGCTAAGGATTTAGCATCAAGAGATGTGGTGAGCAGATCTATTGCAGTTGAAATAAATGAAGGAAGAGGAGTTGGTAAAGATAAAGATCACGTTCACTTACATTTAGATCACCTAGATAAAAATGTTATTGAGGAGAGATTACCGGGCATATCAGAGTCTTCGAGGTTATTCGCTAACGTTGATGTTACTAAAGAACCAATACCAGTAGTACCAACTGTTCATTATAACATGGGAGGTATACCTACAAATTATAAAGCTGAAGTGTTAACACTAAATGGTTCTGAAAAAACAGTTCCAGGATTAATGGCTATCGGTGAGGCTGCATGTGTATCTGTTCATGGAGCAAATAGATTAGGATCTAATTCATTAATTGATTTAGTTGTTTTTGGAAGAGCTGCAGCAAAAAGAGCATCTGAATTAGTAAAACCTGGACAATCCCACGAAGATATCCCAGAGTCTGAAACTGATAAATGTTTAACAAGGTTTGATAAGCTTAGAAATTCTAGCGGCTCAAACAGCACAGCAGATTTAAGATTATCTATGCAAAAAACAATGCAGTCAAAGTGCGCTGTTTTTAGAACAGAAAAAACTTTAAAAGAAGGTATTGAGCAAATAAGAAAACCATTTGAAGGTATGGAAAACTTATCAGTAAAAGATAAATCTTTAATTTTTAATACTGATTTAGTTGAAACCTTGGAGTTTGATAACCTAATAAGACAAGCAATAACAACAATGGACTCAGCATATTACAGAAAAGAGAGCAGAGGTGCTCATGCTAGAGAAGATTACCCTAAGAGAGATGATGAAAAATACATGCAACATACTTTATCTTGGTGTGAAGGTAAGAAAACAAAGATAGATTATAGACCAGTTCACAGATCAACACTAACTAATGATGTGCAGTATTTCCCGCCACAGGAAAGAGTCTACTGATGGTTCAAATAAATTTGCCTAAGAATTCAAAAATCCAAAAGGGCAAATATTTTAAAGACACAACAGGTTCTAAGAATATAAGAAAAGTTAATATTTATAGATGGGATCCATCAACTGGCGAAAACCCAAGAATTGATACTTACGAAGTAGATATGGATAATTGTCCATCAAAAGTTTTAGATCTACTTAATAAAATTAAAAACGAAATTGATCCAACTATTGCTTATAGAAGATCATGTGCACATGGAGTTTGTGGTTCTTGCGCAATGAATATGGATGGAAAAAATGGATTAGCTTGCACTAAACCTCACTCAGAGATTAAAGGAGATATTAATATTTATCCTCTTCCTCATTTAAAAGTATTAAAAGATCTTATTGGAGATTTAAGTACACTTTATAGACAATATGAGTCTGTCGAACCATGGCTAAAAAACTCAAACGATTCTAGCAAAACCGAGAACTTACAATCTAAAGAAGATAGAGCTAAACTCGACGGACTTTATGAATGTATTATGTGTGCATGTTGTTCCACGTCATGCCCTAGTTATTGGTGGAACGGAGACAAATATCTTGGTCCAGCTGTTTTACTTCAAGCCTATAGATGGATAATAGACTCAAGAGATGAAGATAGAAAAGCAAGATTAAAAAAAGTAGCTGATGAACTAAAACTATATAGGTGTCATACAATCATGAACTGTACAAATGCTTGTCCAAAGGGTCTTAATCCTGCAAAAGCTATAGCATCTATCAAAAAAATGCTTGCAACAAGCTAATTAGTTAATTAAATAATTTTGCCAATGAATTTAATACAACATTACGTAAATGGTAAAATTTTTTCTGGTTCATCCAAAAGAAGTGGAAAAGTTTTTAATCCCGCAACAGGATCACAAGAAAGCGAAGTCTCACTTGGAACAAAAAATGACTTAGACCAAGCTGTTGATATAGCATCAAAAGCTTTTGAAACATGGTCTCTAAAACCACCAATACAAAGGGCAAGAGTCATGTTTAAATTTAAAGAATTGATAGAAAAAAATTCAGATGAGCTAACAAAATTAATTGTTTCTGAACACGGTAAGGTTTATGAGGACGCAAAAGGCTCACTGACAAGAGGTTTAGAGATAGTTGAATTTGCCTGTGGCATACCTCAAATGTTAAAAGGTGAATTTACAGAAAATGTTGGCACTGAGATTGACAGTTGGTCAATTAGACAGCCACTTGGTGTTTGTGCAGGTATAACCCCATTTAATTTTCCAGCTATGGTACCAATGTGGATGTTTCCAATGGCTATCGCATGTGGAAATACATTTATTTTAAAACCATCAGAGAAAGATCCTTCATGCTCAATAAAGTTAGCAGAGCTTTTTTCAGAATCTGGTTTACCTGATGGAGTTCTTAATGTTGTCAATGGTGATAAAGAAGTAGTTGATGCAATTTTAACAAATAAAAAAATTCAAGCAGTAAGTTTTGTTGGATCGACTCCAATAGCAAAATATATTTACGAAAATGCTGCAAAAAATGAGAAAAGGGTACAAGCTTTAGGAGGTGCAAAAAATCATTGTGTTGTTATGCCTGACTGTGATTTAGATCAAGCTGTTAATGGATTAATGGGAGCAGCATACGGATCTGCAGGAGAAAGATGCATGGCCCAATCAGTAGCAGTAGCTGTTGGAAAAATTGGTGATGAATTAGTAGGAAAACTATCAAAAAAAGTTGAGTCTTTAAAAGTTGGTCCTGGAATGGATAAAAGTTCAGAGATGGGCCCTTTAGTTACAAAAGAACATCTTGAAAAAGTGAAAGGATATGTAGATTTAGGTGTGAAAGAGGGCGCTAAGTTAGTTGTAGATGGCAGAAATATAAAGTTACAAGGTTATGAAAAAGGATTTTTTATTGGGGGATGTTTATTTGATCATGTGAGTAAAGATATGAGAATTTACAAAGAAGAGATCTTCGGTCCAGTTTTATCAGTTGTAAGAGCTAAAGATTTTAACGAGGCAATTAATTTAATTAACGAACATGAGTTTGGTAATGGAACAAGTATTTACACACGTGATGGTGATGTTGGAAGAACTTTTGCAAGCAAAATTAAAGTTGGCATGGTTGGTATAAATATACCTATACCTGTACCAGTTGCATTCCACAGTTTTGGTGGATGGAAAAGATCACTTTTTGGAGATCAACACATGCATGGACCTGAGGGTGTAAGATTTTATACTAAATTAAAAACAATTACATCTAGGTGGCCTTCAGGTGTTAGATCAAACCCAGAGTTTATAATGCCAACAATGAAATAGAAAAATACTATGACCAAGATATCTTTAATTGGAGCAGGACAAATAGGGGGAACATTAGCACATTTGATCGGCATAAAAGAATTAGTAAACGAGTTAGTTTTGTTTGATGTGGCGAGTGGAATTGCTAAAGGTAAAGGCTTAGATATTGCTCAATCTTCATCTGTTGATGGTTTTAATGTAAAATTTTCTGGTACAGATAACTACGAAGATATAAAAAATTCTGATGTGATAATAATTACAGCCGGTGTTCCAAGAAAACCAGGCATGAGCAGAGATGATTTATTAGGGATAAATTTAAAGATAATCAAACAAGTAGCTGAGGGTATAAAAAAAAATTCACCTAATGCATTCGTAATTTGTATAACAAATCCATTAGATGTAATGGTCATGGCTTTACAAAAGTTTTCTGGATTACCAGCTAATAAAGTTGTGGGAATGGCAGGAATATTAGATAGCTCAAGATATAAACTATTTTTATCATTAGAATTAAATGTACCGGTAAAAGACATAGAGGCGATGGTAATGGGTGGTCATGGAGATACTATGGTACCATTACCTAGATTAACAAAAATATCTGGCAAACCTCTTTTAGATTTAGTTAAAGAAGGTAAAATTTCATCTGAAAAACTTGAGAGCATTAACCAAAGAACTAGAGATGGTGGAGCAGAAATAGTCAAGTATTTAGAAAAAGGATCAGCATTTTATGCTCCAGCGGCCTCGGGAGTTCAGATGGCTGAAGCTTATTTGCAAGATAAAAAATTAACATTACCATGTGCTGTCAAATTAGATGGTCAATATGGATTTAAAGATGTCTATGCAGGTGTTCCAGTAATAATTGGAAGCAAAGGTGTTGAAAAAATTGTGGAAATAAAATTAAACGATCACGAAAAAAAAGAATTTATTCACTCAGTAGACTCAGTTAAGAAATTATGGGATGCCGCCACTAAAATAGATCCCGAATTAAAATAATGAATATTCACGAACATCAAGCAAAACAAATTTTAAAAAAATATGGTGCAAGTGTTCCAAAAGGTGATTTTGCTTTCACAGTAAATGAGTTAATTGAAAAAGCAAAAAAGATTAAGACTGAAAAATATGTTTTAAAAGCACAGATACACGCTGGAGGTAGAGGTAAAGCTGGAGGAGTCAAAATATTGAACAATATTGAGGAATTAACTGAAGCTGCAAAAGAGATGTTGGGTAAAACTCTTATTACTCACCAGACTGGTCCAAATGGCAAAGAAGTAAAAAGACTTTATATTGAAGAGTCGTCGAAAATTAAGAAAGAATTTTATTTGTCTTGTCTTATTGATAGAGCAAGTTCAAAAATTGCATTTATTTCTAGTGATCAAGGAGGAATGGACATTGAAGAAGTAGCTAAAAAGAGTCCTGAAAAAATAATTACGACCAAAGTAGATTATCTTGGGGATATTGATGATGAAAGTTGCAAAAAAATTATCAAAATTTTTAATCTAAAAAACAATACAATGTTACAAGGAATAAATCTAATTAAATCAATTTATAAAATGTTTATATCTACTGATGCAAACTTAGTTGAAATAAATCCTTTAATATTAACTGAAGATGATAATCTAATCTGTTTAGATGCCAAAATGAATTTTGATGATAATTCAATTTTTAGACAACCAGAGATTCAAAGCCTAAGGGATTTAAATGAGGAAGATCCATCAGAAATTGAAGCAAGCAAACATGATTTAGCCTATATAAAACTAGATGGATCAATTGGCTGTATGGTAAATGGAGCAGGATTAGCAATGGCAACCATGGATATAATTAAATTGTTTGGGCAAGAGCCAGCAAATTTTTTAGATGTGGGTGGTGGAGCCTCAAAAGAAAAAGTTTCTGCAGCTTTTAAAATTATACTTTCAGATCCAAATGTTAAAGGAATATTGATAAATATTTTTGGAGGCATTATGAGATGCGATATTCTTGCTCAAGGAGTTGTTGAAGCAGCAAAAGAAATTAATATCAATGTACCACTTGTAGTTAGATTAGCTGGAACAAACTATAAAGAAGGTAAACTAATTTTAGATAACTCAGAGTTAAAAATAATTTCTGCATCAGATTTGTCAGATGCTGCTAGCAAAATTGTAAAAGCAATAAAATAATGTCTATTTTAGTAAATAAAGAAACTAAAGTAATTTGCCAAGGATTTACAGGATCACACGGCACATTTCACTCTGAACAAGCTATTAAGTATGGAACAAATCTTGTAGGTGGTGTAACTCCCAAAAAAGGAGGCCAAGAACATTTGGGTAGACCAGTCTTTAATACTGTTAAAGAAGCTAAAGATAAAACTGGTGCGAATGCTTCAATGATTTATGTCCCAGCAAAGTTTGCTGCTGCTGCAATAATTGAAGCATTAGATGCATCTATAGAATTGATCGTTTGTATCACTGAAGGGATACCAATATTAGACATGTTAAAAGTTAAACAAAAATTATCAAAATCTAAATCAAGATTAATTGGACCTAACTGCCCAGGTATTATTACACCTGATGAATGTAAAATTGGAATAATGCCAGGAAATATTCATAAAAAAGGAACAGTTGGAATAGTCTCAAGATCAGGTACATTAACTTACGAAGCAGTTGCTCAAACTACTGAAAATGGACTGGGTCAATCGACTTGTATAGGTATTGGAGGCGATCCAATTAATGGAACAAATTTTATTGATTGTCTTGATCTTTTTTTAAAAGACGATGATACAAAATCTATACTAATGATCGGGGAAATCGGTGGTTCTGCAGAGGAAGAAGCTGCAGAATTTATAAAAAGTCATTCTATTAAAAAGCCTATGGTTGGATTTATTGCAGGAGTTACAGCACCACCCGGTAGAAGAATGGGGCATGCTGGAGCAATAATTTCTGGAGGCAAAGGTAGCGCAAAAGACAAAATAGAAACTATGGAAAAAGCAGGCATTACTATAGCTAATTCTCCTGCCGAGTTGGGCAAAACACTTGTAGATAAATTGTCTCTTTAAATAAAGGAACTTTGTATTATAAATAGTAAATATAAATGAGTTCCTCAAATAACTTAGAAAATAAAAATGCAACTTTTTTAAATAAATCCAACAGCGGATTTATTGAGGAAATGTATGTAAAATTTATAGAGGGAGATCCAAATTTACCTGAAAGTTGGAGGAGCTATTTTGAAAGTCTTAATGAAGATCTAGAAGTCATTTCCAAAGAAATTCAAGGACCAAATTGGAGTCCTAAAAAAATAAAAATTAATAGAAATAATTTAAACTATAAAAATAATGTCCCTACAGAAAATGTTAATGCAGACAGAAAAGTTTCAGATTCTATAAGAGCTATAACGCTAATAAGAGCTTACAGAACAAGAGGTCATTTGATTGCAAATTTAGATCCTTTGGGTTTAATGAAAAGAGAGTACTTACATGATTTACATCCAAAAGATCATGGTTTTACTGCAGATGATCTTAATAGGAAAATTTTCTTAGATAACTATATGGATATAGGACATGCAACAATTAAAGAAATAACAAGTAATTTAAAAAAAATCTATTGCTCAACAATTGGTGCAGAATTTATGCATATAACAGATCCAGCTGAAAAAGTCTGGTTCAGAGAAAGGATGGAAAAAAAAGAAAATCAATTAAATTTTACTAGAAATGGAAAAATAGCAATTATGAATAAAATAATCCAAGCAGAAGGATTTGAAAAATTTTTGGCAAAAAAATATGTTGGAACTAAAAGATTTGGTCTAGATGGTGGCGAGTCCCTAATACCATCTTTAGAACAAATAATTAAACGAGGAGGTCAATTAGGTGCAAAAGAAATTAAAATTGGAATGCCTCATAGAGGGAGATTAAATGTTTTAGCAAATGTTTTACAAAAGTCTTATAAAAGAATTTTTAATGAATTTGCAGGTGAATTTTCGGCTACATATGATGACTCTACAGGTGATGTAAAATATCATTTAGGAGCATCTTCAGATAGAGAATTTGATGGAAATTCTGTTCACGTGAGTTTGACTGATAACCCATCACATTTAGAGGCAGTCAATCCCATAGTCCTCGGTCAAACTAGAGCAAAACAATTTTTTCATAAGGACGAAGAAAGAAAAAAAGTAATACCAGTTCTAATTCATGGAGATGCTGCGTTTGCTGGACAAGGTGTAGTAGCAGAATGTTTTGCTATGTCAGGTCTTAAAGGACATAATACCGGAGGAACCATTCACATAATCGTAAACAACCAGATTGGATTTACAACCAGCCCAAGGTTTGCAAGATCAAGTCCATATCCTTCTGATTTAGGAAAAGTTGTGGAGTCACCGATTTTACACTGCAATGGAGACGATCCAGAGTCTGTTGTTCATTGTGCAAAAATCGCAATAGAATTTAGGCAAAAATTTAATAAAGATGTCGTTATAGATATGATTTGTTATAGACGGTTTGGCCATAATGAAGGGGATGAACCTTCATTCACTCAGCCATTAATGTATAAAAAAATTAGGGCTCACCCAACTACACTAAATATTTATGGTAAAAAACTGGTTCAGGAGGGAACTTTATCTGAAAATGAGTTTAATAAAATGAATACAGATTTTAAACAACTTTTGGAAAATCAGTTTAAAACTGCAAAAGATTATAAACCAAAATTAAATTGGTTTGAAGGAACATGGTCAAGATATCAACCAACTAAAGGTAAAGATAAAAAAGGAGAAACGGGAGTAAACAATGACAAAATTAAGAAAATATCAGAAAAAATAAACTCAATACCTTCAAAAATATTTGCTCATAAAACAATCGAAAGAGTTTTTTCTCAAAGAGCAAAAACAGTAGCTGAAGGAAAAAATATTGATTGGTCTACAGCAGAAAGCTTGGCTTTTGGTACTTTGTTAGAAGAAGGTTTTCCAGTAAGGTTAGTAGGACAGGACTCAGGCAGAGGTACATTTAGTCAAAGACATTCAGTAATTAGGAACCAAAATGATAATTCAAGATATATCCCGTTAAATAACATTTCAAATAATCAAAAAAAATATGAAATAGTCGACAGTCTGTTGTCCGAATTGGCAGTCCTAGGTTTTGAATATGGTTATAGTTTGGTTGAACCAGAAACATTAACTATATGGGAAGCACAATTTGGAGATTTTGCAAATGGAGCACAAGTAGTTATAGATCAATTTATAGCATCAGGAGAGAGAAAGTGGTCAAGGGCCTCAGGACTCGTAATGCTTTTGCCCCATGGATATGAAGGACAAGGACCAGAACATTCATCTGCAAGATTGGAGCGTTTTTTACAATTATGTGCCCAAGAAAATATTCAGGTTATGAATTGCACAACACCCGCTAACTATTTTCATGCTTTAAGAAGACAAATTCACAGGGAATTTAGAAAACCATTAGTTATTATGACACCTAAGTCTTTGCTGAGACATAAATATTGTGTGTCAAATTTAGATGATTTTAATAAATCTAATTCTTTTCATAGAGTATTAGAAGACCATGCTTTAATCAAAAATTCTAAATTTGTAAAAATTAAAAAAGCTAAAAAAGTCAGAAAAGTCATAATTTGCTCAGGTAAAATTTATTTTGATCTACTCGAAGCAAGAGAAAAAAATAAGGTTGACGATGTAATTTTTGTTAGAATTGAAGAATTATATCCATTCCCAGTAAAATCTTTAACTAAAGCCATTAAACCATATGTCTCAAATTCTCAGTTTTTTTGGTGCCAGGAGGAGCCTAAAAATATGGGCGCATGGTCATCTGTAAGAGATTATATTCAATGGACTTTGGATAATTTAGGAGTTAAAAAGAAATTAGATTATATTGGCAGAAAAGCTGCGGCATCGCCTGCTACTGGATATGCTAATAGACATGCTAAACAACAAAAAGAAATTTTAGATAAAGTATTTAAATAGATGTCAGAAAAAATAGTTGTTCCTGTCCTTGGAGAGAGCATAACCGAAGCTACAGTTGCAAAATGGCTTAAAAGCAAAGGCGATAGCGTTGAAGTAGATGAACCCATTGTTGAGCTAGAAACTGACAAAGTAAATTTAGAAGTACCCTCACCATCTGGAGGGATCTTGGGAGAAATAAATTTTGAAGCAGGATCTACTGTTGAAGTTGGAGCAACGTTAGGGTCTATAATGGGAGGTCAATCAGCGTCTAAAAACGATAAAATTGAAAAAATAAAAGCTACGACCAAACCACCAGAAAATATTAATGATAACATAATTAAATTGGATGAAGAAAGAGACACCAAACTCTTTGACAATAATAACGAAGAAGAAAATTTAAAAATTCAACCTAAACAAGGGACAAATCAAGAACCTGAAGAAGAGGCACTTGTTTTAACTGAAGAAGTAAAAAGCGATGAAAAAGTTAAATCAGGGAAAGAAAAAGTTATGTCACCTGCAGTTAGAAAAATAGTAAATGAGAATAACATAAATATAGAAGAAATTAAGGGATCAGGTAAAGACGGGATGATTCTTAAAGGAGATTTACTAAGTTTAATGGGTGTTAAACCTGCTCCATCAGAAAGAAAATTAAAATTTGGAGAGGAAGAAAAAATTAAAATGTCTAGGCTAAGAATGACAATTGCAAAAAGATTAAAACAATCCCAAGAAAATGCAGCGATGCTTACTACTTTTAACGAAGTAGATATGACAAATATCATGAACATGCGAAAAGAAAATCAGGTGGATTTTCAGCAAAAATTCAAAATTAAACTGGGGATCATGTCGTTTTTTGTTAAAGCTTGCGTAGTTGGGCTTAAGTTATATCCAGCAATCAATGCAGAAGTAGAAAGCGAGAACATAATTTACAAAAATTATTACAATATCAGCTTTGCGGTTGGAACAGATAAAGGATTGGTGGTGCCAGTTTTAAAGAATGCAGATGAAATGTCATTTGCAGACATAGAGATGAATATAAAAACTCTATCTGATAAGGCTAGAGATGGAAAAATTACAATTGAAGACCTACAAGGTGGAACATTTACAATTAGTAACGGGGGCGTATATGGTTCTATGTTATCTACTCCAATTTTAAATTTACCACAATCAGGTGTTTTGGGTATGCATAATATTGTTAGTAGACCATATGTAATTAATAATGAAATTAAAATTAGACCAATTATGTATTTAGCATTATCTTATGATCATCGTATAATTGATGGAAAAGAGGCAGTTTCATTTTTAAAAACTGTTAAAGAAAATTTGGAGGAACCAAGAAGATTATTTTTGAATTTATAAAGCTATGTCTGAAAAATTTGATGCAATTGTTATAGGTGGTGGCCCAGGTGGATATGTTTGCGCAATAAGGCTTGCTCAATTAGGAAAAAAAACCGCATGTGTAGAATATAGGGGCACTTTAGGAGGAACGTGTTTAAATATTGGATGCATCCCTTCAAAAAATTTATTAAACCTTTCTGAAAATTTTCAAAAAGCAAAAAATTTTTCAAAAGTAGGAATCGAGATAAGTGATATTAAATTAAATCTTGATAAAATGATGAAAAATAAAGATAAAGCCGTAACTGTATTAACTAAAGGAGTAGAGTTTTTATTTAAAAAAAATAAGGTTTCTTATTTCAAAGGTTTTGGAAGCTTTGTTTCGGACAAAAAAATAAAAATCAAAGGTTCTGACAGCAAAGAGTCAGAAATTGAAGGGGAAAATATAATTATAGCTACAGGCTCAGAGCCCTCTAAAATGCCAAATATTAACTTTGATGAGGAAAGAATTGTATCTTCAACAGGCGCTCTTTCTTTAAAAAAAGTTCCTAAAAAAATGATTGTAATCGGTGGTGGATACATTGGACTAGAAATGGGTTCTGTTTGGTCAAGATTAGGCTCTGATGTTCATGTAATTGAATTTTTAGATCACATAACACCTGGAATGGATAAAGAAATTTCAAATGAATTTATGAAAATTTTAAAAAAACAAAACATAAAATTTCATATGAGTACGAAAGTAGAGAAAATTACAAAAAAAGGAGAAAATGTAGAGATAGAGACTTCAAATAGTAAGGGAGAAAAAAGCTCTCATGATTGTGATGTTGCTTTAATTTCAATAGGTAGAAAGGCATTCACAAACAACCTAAATTTAGAGAAAATAAAATTAAAAACTGACGAAAAAGGTAGAGTTAAAGTAGATAAAAATTTTAAGACAGACAAAAAAAATATTTTTGCTATAGGCGATGTAATTCAAGGACCGATGTTAGCGCATAAGGCTGAAGAAGAAGGTATTGCAGTGGCAGAAATTATTGCAGGCCAATCTGGACATGTAAATTATGATTTAATTCCTGGAGTTATTTATACTTCTCCAGAAGTAGCAACTATCGGAAAAACAGAGGAACAATTAAAAAAACAAAACATAAGTTATAAAATAGGAAAGTTTCCATTCATGGCAAACTCTAGAGCCAAGGCAATTGATGAGCCCGAAGGTTTTGTAAAAATTTTAGCTGATAACTCAACTGACAAAGTGTTAGGGGTACATATTATAGGTCCTCATGCTGGTGAAATGATTGCAGAAATGGCAGTTGCGATGGAATTTGGTGCAAGTTCTGAGGACATTGCAAGGACTTGTCATGCGCATCCTACATTTTCTGAGGCAATTAAAGAAGCTGCATTATCAGTAGATAAAAGACAGATTCATTCGTAATATATATCTTATATTATAAATGAAGTTTCCAGTTCTTATCCCAAATATATTTGATCATCCATTTACATACACTTCTGACATAAATCTGAAGGTAGGTGACTATGTTGAAGTCCCTTTTGGTAAAAAAAAAGTTAATGGCATTGTCTGGAACGAGTTTGAACAAGATCAATCAAAAAGATTTAAATTAAAAAAAATATTGAGGAAATTAGATGTTAACCCATTAAAAAAAACAACAATAGACTTCTTAAATTGGTTTTCAAAATATAACATTGTTCCAAAAGGAATGGCTTTGAAACTTCATTTACTAAGCAATCAAGCTATTGAAAATAAAACAAGTGATAATTTCACTGAGTACAACTCAATAATCAAAAAATCTATTTATAAATTAAATGACGAACAACGCAAGTGTTTTACCAATCTATCTAAAAAAAATAATAAATTCTGTGTTAATGTGCTTCAAGGCACAACAGGTTCAGGAAAAACATTAGTTTATTTCAATCTTATTAAAAATAAGATTAAACAAAATAAACAAGCACTTATACTACTACCTGAAATAGGTTTAACAGGAGAATTCAAAAAAAAATTTTTAGATTTTTTTGGTTTTAAACCAGCTATATGGCACTCTAGTGTGACACAAAAAAATAAAAAAATCATATGGAATGGTTTAAGCAATGGAAATATTAAAGCTATAATTGGTGCAAGATCATCCCTTTTTTTGCCTTTCAAAAATTTAGGGATAGTTATTGTTGATGAGGAACACGACCAATCTTTTAAACAAGATGAGGGAGTGGCTTATAATGCAAGAGACATGGCTATATCAAGAGCCTCCTATGAAAACATTCCAGTAAATTTAATTTCTGCCGTTCCTTCAATTGAAACATACAACAACATAACAAAAGGAAAGTATTTCTCTCATCGAATTCTAAAAAGATATAAAAATGCAAGGCTACCTGAATATGAGTTAATTGATTTAACAAAAGAAAAAAGAATTAAAAATAGTTTATTTTCTGAAAAAATTATTGGCAAAGTTAAAAATCATTTAAAACAAAATGACCAAGTATTATTCTTTGTTAATCGAAGAGGATACTCTCCTTTTGTTATTTGTAAAAAATGTTTAAAAAATTTCACTTGTCCAAAGTGTTCTATTAATCTCGTTTATCATAAAAAAATAAATAAGATTTTATGTCACTATTGTGGGTATAAAAAAAACTTAGAAACAATTTGTAAACTTGATAATGACAAATGTGAATTTATTTATAGTGGTTTGGGTGTTGAAAAAATATTAGAGGAAGTAAAAAAAAATTTTCCTGGAAAAAAAGCTGTAATTTTTTCAAGTGATACAATTAATAAAAAAAATTCACAAATTGAAATACAAAGAATTATTGATAATGAAACTAAAATTTTAATAGGAACCCAATTAATATCAAAAGGATTTCATTTTCCAAATTTAAATTGCATAGTAATACTTGATTTAGATTTAGCCTCACGAGGTTTCGACATAAGAAGTGTGGAAAAAACTGTACAACTATATCATCAATTGTCAGGGCGTGCCGGGAGAGAAGGCAAGCCATCAAAAGTATATTTTCAAACAATTAATAAAAAAAATAATGTGATATCTCAAATTATTAATCCAGACCCATATATATTTTTAGAAAATGAACTTGAGTTGAGGAAAAAATTTAAATTACCACCTTTTGAGAGATTTGTTTCAATTATAATAAGTTGTAAAGATGCCTCTATGTCAGAAAAGATTGCATATGAACTTGTTATATCACTTAAAAAAAAAACAGATGGGAATATATTAGGTCCTGTAAATGCACCAATTTATAAAATTAGAGGCAAATATAGAAACAGAATACTTATTAGATCGAGTAAAAATATAAATATTCAAAGACAGATACTGAATACTATTAAAAATTTTAAACTACCGCCTCAAATAAAACTTTCAGTTGATGTTGATCCAATAAACTTCAATTAACATAGAAAAAAAATGTATTTTTTTTAACCTCTAGCTTGATCGTATCTAGGCTATATGCTAATTAGTTCAAAAATTTAACGATCTAATTATATTAACTTGAAAAAACTCACTTAAAATGTCCTTTAACAGTTACTCAAAAGCTTTGTATGAATTATCCATTGAGTCTAATGTTACGGATGAAATCGAACACCAATCAAAATCAATTTTAAAAGCTTTGGAAACAATAAAAGAATTTAATGCTTTTATCAAAAACCCTCTTTTTAAACAAAAAGATCATGTTGAAATGCTAAATGATCTTTCAAAGAAATTTAACTTTAACCCAATATTAAATAAATTCTTAAATTTTTTGGTGAGCAAGCGCAGACTCTTTTATTTAGATAAAATTTTAAAGGATTTTGTTTCATATTGTTCATTTAAACGAGGTGAAGTGGATGCAAAATTAATATCTGCCAAAGAACTTAAAGATGATGAGGTAGAAAAAATCAAAAAAGATCTGTTCGCTAAGTTTGGATCAAAAATTAATTTAGATTACAAAGTAGACAAAGATCTTATTTCAGGATTAATAATTCAAGTTGGAAGTATTATGATTGATAATTCTATGAAAAATAAACTTAAACAAATTAAATCAAAGATGATTGAGGTATAAATGGATATAAATCCTTCAGAAGTAACAAAAATATTAAAAGAACAAATCAAAAAATTTGGAGACAAGTCTGAGGTTACTGAAATTGGACAAGTTTTATCTGTTGGTGACGGCATAGCTAGAATATATGGTCTGGATAATGTTCAAGCTGGAGAGATGGTTGAATTCTCTGATGGTTCAAAGGGAATGGCTTTAAACCTTGAAAGTGATAACGTTGGCGTAGTTATTTTTGGTGATGACAGAGCTATTAAAGAAGGAGATACAGTAAAAAGAACTGGATCAATTGTTGATGTTCCAGTTGGCAAACAATTATTAGGAAGAGTAGTTGATGGGTTAGGAAACCCAATAGATGGTAAAGCTAATCTCGAAAAAAATCTAGAAAGAAGAAGAGTGGAAGTAAAAGCACCAGGTATTATACCGAGACAATCGGTAGGTGAACCAATGCAAACTGGTTTAAAATCGATAGATAGTCTAATTCCAATTGGTAGAGGCCAAAGAGAATTAATCATAGGAGATAGACAAACTGGAAAAACTGCAGTCGCAATCGACACAATTATTAATCAAAAAAAAATTAATGAATCAGAAGATGAAAGCAAAAAACTTTATTGTATTTATGTTGCTATAGGCCAAAAAAGATCTACGGTTGCACAAATTGTAAAGACATTAGAGGATGCAGGAGCTATGGATTATACGACTATAGTTTCGGCAACAGCTTCAGATTCTGCTCCTTTACAATTCTTAGCACCTTATACTGGTTGTGCTATGGGAGAATATTTTAGAGATAATGGAATGCATGCACTCATTATTTATGATGACTTATCAAAACAAGCAGTAGCCTACCGTCAGATGTCTCTATTACTTAGAAGACCTCCAGGTAGAGAAGCTTATCCAGGTGATGTCTTTTATTTACACAGCAGACTTCTAGAGAGAGCAGCGAAATTAAGTGACGCAAATGGTGGAGGCTCATTAACAGCATTACCTGTTATAGAGACACAAGCGGGGGATGTTTCTGCATATATTCCAACTAATGTAATTTCTATTACAGACGGGCAAATTTTTTTAGAAACAGAATTGTTTAATCAAGGTATTAGACCAGCGGTTAATGTTGGTCTGTCTGTTTCGCGAGTTGGATCAGCCGCTCAAACTAAAGCAATGAAAAAAGTTGCAGGTTCAATTAAATTAGAGTTGGCCCAATACAGAGAAATGGCAGCATTTGCTCAATTTGGTTCTGATTTAGATGCCTCAACTCAAAAATTATTAAATAGAGGATCAAAATTAACAGAATTATTAAAGCAAAAACAATATTCACCAATGACTGTTGCAGAGCAAGTTTTAACTATATTTGCAGGTGTTAGAGGATACCTTGATGATATAGATTTAAAAAATATCGAAGATTTCGAAAACAAACTTTTGGAAAAATGTAAATCTGAAAAACCTGAGATCATTGAAAGTATTTCCAGCTCTGGAAAGCTTGATGAAGATATAGAAAAAAATTTAGCATCTCTGATAAACGATTTAAAAGAAAAGTTTAAAAATGCCTAGTTTAGATGATTTAAGAAAAAGAATTACGAGTGTTAAATCGACCCAAAAAATTACTAAAGCGATGAAAATGGTTGCCGCTGCTAAATTACGAAAAGCTCAAGAAAACGCTGAAAAAGGCAGACCTTATTCTGAAAAAATGAATAATATTATATTAAATCTTTCAGCTGGTGTCAGTGATCCTCAGTCAGCACCAAAATTATTAGTTGGTACAGGAAAAGAGGATGTTCATTTATGTGTCGTTTTAACTTCTGATAGAGGATTATGTGGTGGATTTAACAGCAATATAATAAAAAAAGCAAAAAACTATTTTGAAAAAATTCAAAAAGAAGGAAAATCTCTTAAAATCATAACTGTTGGTTCAAAAGGATATGATCAACTAAAAAGACAGTATGGTAAACATATAATTGAAAATATTTCATTTAAAGAGTCAAAAAATATTAATTATTTTGATGCAGCTAAGGTTGGCAATTTAATAATTGAAAAATTTCAAAATGAAGAATTTGACTTTTGTACAATATTTTTCAATAAATTTAAAAATGTTATATCTCAAATACCCCAAGCACAACAAATAATACCTCTTGAAAATAAAGATAAAGATAAAGATGAAAAACTTGAATCTAATTACGAGTTTGAACCTGATGAAGACGAAATTCTAAGTAACTTACTACCTAAAAATATTTCAACTCAAATATTTAAAGCTATGTTGGAAAATTCAGCAAGTGAACAAGGGTCAAGGATGACAGCAATGGACAATGCGACAAGAAACGCTGGAGATTTAGTTGATAAACTAACTATTCAGTATAATAGAAGTCGTCAAGCTGCTATTACAAAGGAGTTAATTGAAATAATATCGGGAGCGGAAAGTTTATAATATGAGCAAAAAAGGAATAATTACTCAGGTTATAGGAGCTGTAGTAGACGTAAAATTTGATGGTGCATTACCAGAAATACTCACAGCCTTGCAATGTGATAATGGTGGAAATAAATTAATCTTAGAGGTAGCACAACACTTAGGAGAGTCTAGTGTAAGAACTATTGCGATGGATAGCACAGAAGGACTAAAACGTGGAGACGAAGCTCTAGATACGGGCGCTCCGATCCAAGTTCCTGTAGGCCCTGAAACTCTCGGCAGAATTATCAATGTTATTGGTGAGCCCATTGATGAAAAAGGTGATGTAAAAACAAAAGAAAGTTGGCCAATTCATAGACAAGCTCCAACTTTCAACGATCAATCAACTGAAACAGAAATTTTAGTAACTGGTATAAAAGTCATCGACCTATTAGCCCCTTATGCAAAAGGGGGAAAAATTGGTTTATTTGGAGGAGCTGGTGTTGGAAAAACTGTGATAATAATGGAGTTAATTAATAATATAGCAAAAGCGCATGGAGGCTTTTCAGTTTTTGCTGGCGTTGGTGAAAGAACTAGAGAAGGTAATGATCTTTACCATGAGATGATAGAGTCTGGAGTAATTAAACCAGAGGGGAAAGGTTCAAAGGCTGCTTTGGTTTATGGACAGATGAATGAACCACCAGGCGCAAGAGCAAGGGTAGCTCTTACTGGTTTGACAGTAGCAGAATATTTTAGGGATCAAGAGGGTCAAGATGTATTATTTTTCGTAGATAATATTTTTAGATTTACTCAAGCAGGCTCAGAAGTGTCAGCTTTACTTGGTAGAATTCCTTCTGCGGTTGGATATCAACCAACTTTAGCAACAGATATGGGAAATTTACAAGAGAGAATTACAACAACTAATAAAGGCTCGATAACTTCTGTTCAAGCAATTTATGTTCCCGCAGACGATTTAACAGATCCTGCGCCAGCTACATCATTTTCTCACTTAGATGCAACAACCGTATTATCGAGACAAATAGCAGAACTTGGAATTTACCCAGCAGTAGATCCTTTAGACTCAACATCAAGAATACTTGATCCAAGAATTGTTGGAGAAGAACACTATAGAGTTGCAAGATCCGTTCAAAAAATTTTACAAACATATAAATCTTTACAAGACATAATAGCAATTCTAGGAATGGACGAGCTATCAGAAGAAGATAAATTGACAGTAGCAAGAGCAAGAAAAATTCAAAGATTTTTATCTCAACCGTTTTTCGTAGCGGAAGTCTTTACTGGTTCTCCAGGAAAACTCGTCGATTTAGACTCAACTATCAAAGGATTTGATGCAATTTGTAAAGGTGAATATGACCATTTACCTGAGGCAGCTTTTTATATGGTTGGTACAATCGAAGAGGCGGTTCAAAAAGCTGAAAAAATGGCTAAGGAAGCAGCAGCCTAAATGGACCAATTTAATTTGGAAATCATAAGTCCAGAAAAATCTTTTTTAACAAAAAGTGATATTGAGGAAGTAGTTATCCCGGCTATTGAAGGATATATGGGTATATTAAAAGATCATATTCCTTTAATTTCTTTCTTAAAACCAGGAATTATTGACGTAAGATCTAAAAATGAAACTTTAAATTATTATGTAGATGATGGAATTGTCGAATTTAAAGATAATACTTTGTCTATACTAACAAGTAATATTTTTGACTTAAAAGAAATGGATAAAAATAAAGTGGATAAAATTGTGAAGGATGCGGAGGAAGGTTTAAAAAAAGAAAATATTAAAGATGATGAACGATATATATTAGATCAGAAAATTGAGGTTTTAAATTCTATAAAGTCTAATTAAAAATAATTTTTTTAACTTCGGTTTTTAAATTTTTGTACACATCAGTTTTAAAGTCAACAACCCATTTAGTAATTTCATCTAAGTCAATCCATCTCCACTCCGAAAACTCTGGTTTTTTCGTTTTAATATTGATCTCTGTATCTTCACCTTTAAATCTCATACAAAACCATTTTTGCTTTTGTCCTTTGTATTTACCTCTCCATATTATCCCAAGAAGATTTTTAGGTAAAAAATACGTTTGATAACCTTCAATCTCTTTTATTAAATCTACATTTTTTACACCTGTCTCTTCCTCAAGTTCTCTAAGTGCTGCATCTAAAAATTTTTCATTTCCATCTACACCACCCTGAGGCATTTGCCAGTAATTGTGAGGGTTATCTAATCTTTTAGCTACAAAAACCTTATTATCTTTATTTAAAAGAATAATACCTACACCTATTCTTAAAGGTAAATTTTTAAACTTTTCCTGCATTAAATTATCCAGTGAATAATTTTCTAGCGAATTTAAGTTGGTTATCGTTTTCTGAAAGAATTCTAAAATCATCAGACTCTTCCTCCACAGTAATATCTGGTGTTACACCAACTTCAGAAATTGATTTTCCTGATGGTAAATAATACTTTGAAATAGTTAACCTAATTGCGCCTCGATTTTTTAAAGGTATAATAGACTGTACCGACCCTTTTCCATAACTTTTTTCACCAACCAACACTGCTCTTTTGTGATCTTTTAAAGCTCCTGCAACTATCTCTGATGCTGAGGCAGAACCTTTATTAATTAAAACTATAAGAGCTTTACCATTAATAATGTCACCTTCTCTAGCAAACCATTTTTGATTCTCATTTTTTTTTCTTCCTTTGGTCGATACTATTTCACCATCATCCAAAAAAAAATCTGATATCTTAATTGCTTGGCCTAGTAATCCACCTGGATTATTTCTCAAATCTAAAATATAGCCCTCTATCTTTTTATTTTTTTTAAATTCTCTAATCTTCTTTTTAATTTGATCGTCACTATTTTCATTAAATGATGTGAGACGGATATATCCAATTTTTTCATCAAGCACCTCAGATTTAACAGATGCAACCTGAATAATCTCTCTGGTTATATTAAAAACTAATGATTTTCTTAATCCAACTCTTCTAACAGTAATTTCTAAAGTTGATCCAACAGGCCCTCTCATTAATTCGACTGCTTCATTTAATGTTTTTCCTTGAACTTGTGTATCATTTATTTTGACAATGTAGTCTCCAGCCTTAACACCTTCTCTTTCAGCAGGTGAATTATCGAGAGGTGATATAACTTTCACAACACCTGCTTCCATACCAACTTCTATGCCCAAACCCCCAAATTCACCTTTAGTTTCAGTTTGCATTTCTTCCAAATTTTTTGGAGACATATACGATGAATAAGGATCCAACGATTGTAAAACACCGTTAATTGCAGCATCCATAGTGTCTGATTGATCTACTTCTTCTACATATTCCTTATTTATCTTGTCTAAAACCTCTCCAAAAAGATCTATTTTGTCATAAACTGTTTCTTCTTGAGCACTAACTTTTCCAAAATACAAAATAAAAAAAATGATAAGAGTAAATATTCTTTTATTATTCATTAGACAATTACTCTTTCTTTGGGAATTAATTCAGACCATATTTTCTCAAGCTCATAGAATTTTCTTTTTTCTGGGTTAAAAATGTGAACAACAATATCGATACCATCAACAAGCTTCCATTCTGTACTATCTCTTCCTTCAATTTTACATTGACTAAATCCATTTTCTTTAAATTTGTCTAATACCTGTTCCGACAATGACTGAATATGTCTTGAAGAAGTTCCACTCGCTATAATCATATGATCCGCAATTGAGGACTTATCTTTTAAGTCAATTGAAACTATGTCCAGTGCTTTATTGTTATCTAATGTTTCAATTATTAATTTTTTAAGATTGGTTTTTTTGACCATTAATCACTAATAATATCAAAAATTTCTAATTTTAGAAGATGAAATGTTAACTTTTTTAAATTCAACATAAATAAGACCTTTATTTTTGATTGATTTATATGCGATAGATTTTTTAGCTTTTGCCTTAAAACCATTTCTATCAAAAACTACGATTTTAGAAATTTTTGGTATTTTTTTCCAATTGTCCCATTTGTGAAAATTTAATAAATTATCTGCACCTAATATAAAATGTATCTCTTTTTTTTTATTTTTACTTTTAAAATACTTTATTAAATTAATTGTCTTGTTTGAATTAATTTTTTTTTCTAAAAAAACAACTTTAATATAATTTTGTTTCTTTGTTAAACTTCTTGAAAGTTTAATTCTTTTGTTTAAATCAAAATAACTTTTTTTTTTAAATGGATTTTTTTTTGTTATAGCCCAAATTATCACTTTTAAATCAAACTTTTTTTTTGCAATTTGAGAAATTTTCAAATGTCCTTTATGAGGTGGATCGAATGTGCCTCCTAGTATACCTATTTTTTCAATGAGTTTATTTTCTGATTTGGCCATTTCCAGCTACGTGGTATTTAAATGATACTAATTGATTTAGCCCTACAGGACCTCTTGGTGGTAATTTGTTTGTAGATATTCCAACTTCTCCACCAAAGCCTAGTTCTCCTCCATCAGCAAATTGAGTTGATGTATTATGCATAACTATAGAACTTTTTACATTTCTTACAAAATAATTAGCATTTACAGAGTTATTCGTAATAATAGAGTCGGTATGCATGGTACCGAATTTATTGATGTGTTGAACTGCTTCATTAACATTTTTAACAATTTTAACAGAGATTTTTGAATCAAGATATTCTTTACGCCAGTCTTTATTAGTTGCTTTTTTAAGTTTACCACTAAAAATTTTTCTGACTTTATTATCAGCGTATATTAAACAATTATTATTTTTTAATTCGTTAAGTATCAAATTAATTTCTTTTTTTGGACAATCTTTATGAATTAATAAAGTTTCAGTAGCTCCACATATGCTAACATTTCTCATTTTTGCGTTTAAAACAACATTTCTTGCCATTTTTGTATTTACTTTTTTATCTATAAATGTGTGACAAATACCTTCTAAGTGACCTATTACTGGAACATTACATAGTTCTTTGACTTTCTTAACAAGGTTTTTGCCTCCTCTAGGAATCATAACATCAATATAATTTCTCATATCTTTTAGAAGGGAGCTAACAACTTTTCTATCTTTTCTTTCAATAAATTGAACATAATTCATATTCACTTTATTAGCCTTGAGAGATTTTCTAAATAGTTTTACAAATATTTTATTAGTAAAAAAAGCTTCTGAACCACCCTTGAGGATCACTGAATTACCTGATTTAAAACAAAGACAAGATAGATCTACAGTTACATTAGGTCTACTCTCATAAATCACGCCAATGACACCAATTGGAATAGATATTTTTTTAATTTTTAGACCGTTTGGCCTTTTCCATTTATCTAAAATAACCCCAATTGGGTCCCTTAATTTAGTTATTTCAATTATCGTTTTAGTTATCGAACTAAGCTTTAATTTATCTAATTCGAGTCTTGCAACTAAATTTTTATCAATATTTTTTATTTTGGCATACTTAATATCTTTTTTGTTTTGTTTAAGTATTTTATTTAAATTTTTTTTTATTAAATCACTAAATTTCAATAAAACCTTATTTTTTGTGTTTGTATCCACTTTTTCTAAACTTGCTTTAACAGAATTTTGGCCTAATTTTTGTAAATATTTTTTCATTCTAGATTTCCACCATATCATCTTTGTGAACAACTTCAGTTTTTGTTTTGTAACCTATTAATTCTTCAATTTTATTTGACTGATGACCTTTTATTTTGTCAATTTCCTCAGATGAAAATGAACTCAGGCCTATTGCTAGCTCTTTATCATTTTTGCTAATTATTTTTATTTGATCACCTTTTTTGAATGAACCTTCAACACTCTTTACACCTGCGGCCAGCAAACTTTTGCCTTTTCGTAATGCATTTTCAGCACCTTCATCAATCTTTAAATATCCTTTTGCATGTAACGTGCTGGCAATCCACTTTTTTCTAGCATCTAATTTAGAAATTTCAGGAATAAACCAAGTACATATTTTTTTATCTAAAATATTACTCAAAGGTCTTTCTTTTAATCCATTTGCTATTGCCATTTTACATCCTGAGAGAGCACATATTTTAGCTGCATCAATTTTAGTTCTCATACCACCTGATCCATACTCACTAGTTTTTCCAGAAGCTAATTTAATTATATTTTGGTCTATTTTTTCAATCTTATTTATTAATTTAGCATCTTTATGAATTTTTGGATTTTTTGTATAAAGTCCATCCACATCTGATAATAACACAAGACAATCTGCATCAGAAATTTGAGCAACTCTTGAGGCCAGTCTATCATTATCTCCATATTTTATTTCGGAAGTAGCAATAGTATCGTTTTCATTAACTATCGGTAAAAAATTTAGATTAAATAAATTTTCAATTGTCCTTTTAGCATTTATAGCCCTCCTTCTTATTTCAGTATCTTCTAGTGTAAGCAATATTTGGGAAATATTGATTTTTTGAACAGCGAAAATTTCCTTAAATAAATTCATTAACTCGATTTGTCCTACAGATGCTACGGCTTGACTTTGATCTATTTTAAGTTTTTTCTTTGTTATATTTAATTTCTTACAACCAAGAGCAATTGCACCTGAGCTTACTATAATAATATTCTTATTTTTTTTTCTTAAAGCTTTAATATCTTTTGCGAACTCCAATAGCCATTTTTTTCTGATAATTTTTTTGTCATTAATAATTAATGACGATCCTATTTTAACAATGATAGTTTTGGAATTTTCAAGATACATTTTTAAGCAACTTTATTTTTAAATTTGATATTAATTTTTTGTCAAAAGTAGATAATTGACTAACTTTTTTATTTAATTTTTCCTCAAATTTCATCTTTTTATTTTTGAGCTCTTTTTGTGATAATAAATCGACTTTATTTAACACTATAATTTCTTTTTTTTTTAATAATTCTTTACTATACTCACCTAGTTCTTTTCTAATTTGTTTATAAGAATTAACCAAATCTTCCTCAGAAACATCAATTAAGTGTAATAGTGTTTTACATCTTTCTACATGTTTTAAAAACTTTATACCTAAACCGACGCCAGCGTGCGCTCCTTCAATTAATCCTGGTATATCTGCTAATGTAATCTCTTTATTATCATACATTGCAACACCTAGATTAGGATTTATAGTTGTAAACTTATAATTAGCAATTTTGGGATTTGCAGAAGTTATTGAAGCAAGTAAACTTGATTTACCTGCATTTGGTAAACCTATTATTCCAATATCAGCAATCGTTTTAAGTTGTAACCAAATCCAGAATTCCTCGCCTTTTGTACCTTTTGTAAATTTTCTCGGAGCTCTATTTGTAGATGACTTAAATCTGGTATTTCCAAAACCACCTCGACCTCCTACAGCAACAGTAAACTTATCTTTTTCTTTTTTGAAATCAAAAAGTAAAGTTTTGTTATCTTCTTCAAAAATTTGAGTTCCTATAGGGACAGATAAGAATAAATCTTTTCCACCTCTCCCTGTTTGATTTTTTCCTTTACCATCACCACCCCTTTTGGCTTTGAAATGTTGTTGATATCTATAATCGATTAAAGTATTTAAATTTCTCTCTGATTTTAATATCACAGAACCACCCTTGCCCCCATCACCTCCATCTGGACCTCCGAACTCTATAAATTTTTCACGTCTAAAGCTTGGTGATCCTGAGCCACCGTTACCAGCTTTAACAAATATCTTTACTTGATCTAGGAATTTCATAATACAACTTTTATTTATGTTGTATGAATTTAATTGGGTTTTACTGAAACGTAAGTTCTATCTGACTTACTTTTTTTAAAAACAACCTTACCCTTAACAACCGAGAAAATAGAGTGATCTTTGCCCATCCCAACGTTTTGGCCTGGAAAAATTTTAGTTCCTCTTTGCCTGACTATTATATTACCAGGTACGACGAATTGGCCACCGTATTTTTTTACACCTAGTCTTCTACCAGCACTATCTCTTCCGTTTCGAGAGGATCCACCTGCTTTTTTTGTTGCCATAATTTATCTTTATAATTTATTTTACTTATCTTTTTTAATTTCAGTCTTTTTTTCTTTTTTTACTTTACTAATTTTTTCAGCCTCAGACAATACTTTACCATCTTTTGACATTATCTTATTGACTCTAATTAATGAGTATTGCTGTCTGTGACCATTTTTTCTTCTAGAATTTTTTCTTCGTCTTTTTTTAAATATTAGAACTGTCCTATTTTTTGCATTTTTTAAAAATTCAGCTTCCACTTTCGCACCTTGAACAGTAGGCAAACCCACCTCAATATTTTTATCATCTCCGTAGGCAAGTATTTCTTTAAATTCGATTATAGAATTTGGTTTTTGATCTCCAAATTTTTCTATTTTAATTATTTCTCCAGCTTTAACTTTATATTGTTTTCCACCAGTTTGTATTATTGCAAAAGACATGTTTTATCATTAAAAATTAAATGCAATATATAATTAGCTTTTTTATAGTCAAGATTAATAAGCTAAAAATTATCCTTTAAATCCCTGAGTTTTGAGAAGGCTTCAATATTTTCTGCCTTTAAAAATATGTTGCATTCTAGTTCTTCTTTTAAAATAGATGGAATTGTTGGTATCCCCACCTTTAAATTTTTATTAATTAAGTCTATTTTTTTTTTAAGATTTTTATTATCTGGATCATGCTCAATACAGAATTTTGCATTGCTTAACGTATATTCATGCCCACAATATATTAAAGTTTCTTTATCAAAAGTTTTAATCAATGATAGTGATTTAAACATATCTTCGTATGTTCCTTCAAATAACCTTCCACAGCTTAATGAAAATAAAGTATCTCCTGTAAATAATATTTTGTCATTGAAAAAATGATAGCAAATATGACCCGAGGTGTGACCTGGAGTGTGATAAGTTTTAAATTGAAAATCACCTTCTTTAAATATCTCCTCATTTTTGAGACAAATATCTATGCCTGGTATTCTTTTTTTATCATCTATAAAACCAATTATTTTACACTTGTACTTTTCTTTTAATGTTAAATTTCCATCTATATGATCAAAGTGATGGTGTGTGTTTAAGATATATTTTAATTTTAGATTTAATTTTTCTAATGATTTAATAAGTGGACCAGATTCGCTTGGGTCTATAACTAGTGCCTCATTATTATTATGGACTATATATGAAAAATTATCTTTTAAACATTTTATAATTTCAACTTTTATCATTTTTTTATTAAAAAAATTCCAAGTTCAGAAGTTAAATTTTTAAAATTTAAATTAAACTTATTAATTGAAGATACTTTATTATTTGAAAGAGCTAAAGATTTAAATAAATTTATTTTTCTATCATTACAAAAGTTTACGAAGTCCTTAATTGAACACATATGGAGATTAGGTGTATTATACCATTCATTTGGTAGTGTTTTTGTAACAGGCATTGTACCTTTAAATAACAAGTTAAATCTCACTTTCCAAAATCCAAAGTTTGGTATTGTTACAATTGATGTTTTTCCTATTCTTAATAAATCACTTATTACTTTTTCGGGATTTAAAAAAGCTTGCAAGGTTTGGCTTAAAATAACGTAATCAAAACTATTACTAGGAAATTGTTGTAAATCCATCTCAGCATTACCCTCAATTACAGTGAGTCCCTTCTTAATACATTTTTGAACGTTATCTTTAGATATTTCTAGGCCTCTAATTTTTTTAGATATATTTTCATAAATAAATTTCATTAGTTCACCATTTCCGCAACCAACATCTAAAATTGATTTTTCTCTTTGAATAGAGTTTGCAATGATTTTAAATTCTTCTTTCATAGTTATTTTTTATACGAGTTATCAACAAAATTCTTTAATGCATTTAGAAAATCAGGAACATCTAATAAAAAAGAGTCGTGACCTTTATCAGATTTTACCTCTAAAAATCCTACATCTGCATTTATCGCATTTAAGGCAATTACTATTTCTCTATTTTCAGCTGTTGGATAAAGCCAGTCAGAAGTAAATGAAATGATAAAAAATTTGGTTTTTGTATTTTTAAATACTTTTGAAAGATCACCGTTAGAATTTTTACTAAGATCAAAATAATCCATAGCTCTTGTTATATAAAGATAGCTATTTGCATCGAATCGATCAACAAATATTGATCCCTGGTATCTAAGATAACTTTCAATTTGAAAATCAGCATCAAAACCAAATTTGACTTTGTCTCGCTCTTGAAGCTTTCTACCAAATTTTTCCTGAAGACCTTTTTTTGATAAATATGTTATGTGGGCTGCCATTCTTGCAACAGACAATCCCTTAGCAGGAGATTTATTTTCTAAATCATAATTACCATTTTTCCAGTTTTCATCTGCCATTATTGCTTGCCTTCCTAACTCATTAAAAGCAATATTTTGAGCTGAGTGGCTAGCAGAGCATGCTATAGGAATAGCTATTTTTGACTTGTTTGGGTAGTTAGCGATAAACTGTAAAACTTGCATTCCACCCATAGATCCACCAGTGACACAAAATAACTTATCTATATTAAAATGATCAAGTAAATTAAATTGTGCATTAACCATATCGTTTATTGTTATAACCGGAAAATTAATACCAATTTTTTTTCCAGTTTCTTTATCAATGGAGCTAGGACCATATGATCCCAAACAGCCACCGATAACGTTTGCACATATTATAAAATATTTATTTGTATCAAGTGCTTTATTTGGACCAATCACATATGACCACCATCCATCTTTATTAGTTACTGGATTTTTACCTGATGCAAACTGATCTCCAGTGAGTGCATGAAACACCATTATTGCATTATCTTTATCTTGATTGAGGTTTCCATAAGTTTCATAAGCAAGAGGATAATCTGCAATAGTAACCCCACAATCTAATTTTAGTGGTTTTTTAATAATTATTTTTTTTATATCTTTAAATTCGTTCATATTATCTGATGTGAATTGTGAGGAAAAAAACTTATTTAGCGGTTTTTTTAGAGCGCTCGCAATTCAGTTAAATCAGCGCAAAGATCTTCTATAGCAAGTTATCAATTATGTCAATTACAACTAATCGTTGTTTAATTTTATTTCAATTATTTTATTATTATTTATATATATCATTATGCAAAAAGTAATTTTTAGGAAAATCGGGGTAAAAAGTTACAAACCTGGTAGGTCAGTGCTTTTAAACAAAAAAAAAGTAATTAAATTATCAGCAAATGAGTCTGCATTAGGTCTCTCTCCAAGAGTAAAAAAAAAATTATCAAAAATTAATTTGTTATCTAAGTATCCTGACTCAAAATCTAAAAGTTTACGTAAGGAAATTTCAAAAAAATTTAGATGCAATTTCGATCAGATAATTTGTGGCTCAGGTTCAGATGAAATAATTCAAATGATTTGTCAATTATTTTTAACAAAATCAGATGAAGTAATTGTGCCAAAATATAGTTTTTTAATGTATAGAATTTATTCAGGTATAATTGGGGCTAAAGTTGTCTATGCCGATGAAAAAAATTTTAAAGTATCAGTAGACAATTTATTAAAAAAAGTAACTCGAAAAACTAAAATTGTTTTTCTAGCAAATCCTAATAATCCAACAGCAACTTATTTATCTGCATTAGAATTAAAAAATTTAAGGAAAAGGCTCAGGTCAAATATTCTATTAGTTATTGATGACGCTTATGAAGAATATATGTTAAATAAAGATTATAAGTCTGGACTAAACTTATTTAAAAAAAAAAATAATGTTTTTATTTTAAGGACTTTTTCTAAAATTTATGGACTAGCCTCCTTTAGAGTTGGATGGGGATATGGATCGAAGGAAATAGTAAAAGCGTTGATGAAGATTAAACCACCATTTAATATTACAAAAATAGGAGAGTTATCGGCTATAGAGTCACTTAAAGATAAAATATTTATATCAAAATCGATTAAACATAATAAAAAATGGGCGGAAAAACTTAAACGTAACTTAGAAAAAAATAATATAAATACAAATAAAGTTTCTGCGAACTTTTTATTTTTAAATTTTGATAAGTGTAAAATTTCAGCCTTAAAATTCAAAAAAAAACTTGAAGAAAAAGGTATTATTGTTAGAAGCCTTGAAGTATATGGTATGAAAAATAAATTAAGAGTAACAATAGGAAATTCAAAAGAAAATAATTTTTTTCTAAAAACACTAAAATCAATATTCTAAAATGTTTAGCAATATATTAATTGTTGGTTGTGGCCTGATAGGCTCATCTATCTTGAGAGGTTCATTAAGCAAAAAAATCTCAAAAAATATTTATGTATTTGAAAAATCAAAAAAAAATATCTCTTTGATAAAAAAAATTAATAAGAAAATTAAATTTCTTAATAAAATTGATTACAAAGTTTCCAAGATGGACTTGATTATACTCTGTACACATATGAGCCAGTATAATAATTTAATTAAAAATTTGCTTAGATACATTTCATCAAAAAATCTAATAACCGATACAGGTTCAACTAAACGTAATATTGAAAATTTAATTAATAATAACAAAAAATTAAAAAAAATATTTATACCAAGCCATCCAATCGCTGGTTCAGAAGTAAGCGGACCAGAGTTTGGTGATAAAAATTTATTTAAAGACAAGTGGTGCATAATTTTGAAAGGCAATAATAAACCTAAAAAAAATTTAAAAAAAATAGAAAAATTTTGGAGGAAACTTGGATCAAAAATAATATTTATGAATTCTATTGATCATGATAAAATTTTTTCGATAACTAGTCATTTACCACATTTAATTGCGTACAATCTCGTCAAAACTGCTATTGATTTTCAAAAGAAAAATAAAAAAAATATTATAAAATATAGCGCAGGGGGTCTAAGAGATTTTTCAAGAACAGCAGCGTCTAATGAAATAATGTGGCGTGATATTTTCTTTGAAAACAAAGATAATATTATCGACTCAATTAATGTCTTTATAAGAAATTTAAAAAATTTTAAAAAACTTATTAAAAATCAAAAAAATACAAATGTTTTAAAGATATTAAAGAACTCAAAAAAAGTCCGAAAACAAATTATTGATTTAAAACAGGATGTTTCAAAACCTAATTTTGGAAGAGATATACTTTAAGCTAGATCTTTGAGGACAGTAAGATAATTTTCAAATCCTGCATAAGATTTAACTGATGTATTATAAACTGGCCTTCTTGCTTGGTTAAAACTTATTGTTTTGATAGCCCTTTTATTTTCGTAATGTTTCAAACATCTTTCATCCCAATCTAGTGAACAAAATTTTAATAATTTTTTCACCTCTAATTTAGTATTAGTAACTAGACTTTCGTATTGAAGATCATAAATATGTTCAGGAAAAATCTTTTTCCAAAAATTCATTAAATCTTGATATTCTTTATAGTATTTTACCAAATCCGATAGATCATCTGTAAAATTTACCTTAGTAGGAAAACAATTTTTGTACATAGACCAACAATTATCTATTGGATTTCTAACTAAGTTGACAAATTTTGAATTTGGTAAAAATTTTAAAATAAATCCGACATAAAAAAAATTCAGTGGTGCTTTGTCGGTTATTACTTTATTTGAATTATCAAGATTTGAGGTAAATTCAATGTAATCTTTTTCACACTTGAGCAAATCACTTTTATCTAGATTTTCTTTACTATTAATATAGTTATCAAATATTTTGTCCATATAAGGTAATTCTCCTCCACCAAATACATTTTCATGAGAAGAAAGAATTTGTTCGGTTAAAGATGTCCCAGATCTTGGTAAGCCTATAATAAACAAAAATTTTCTACTATTTTTATTCAATTTAATATTGCCCAATGAATTGAACTTGTATTTGATTGAAGTAAATTTTCTTTTATCACTTTCAAAATTGTATTTACTCAATTTTTTTGAAAAATCGTTAGCTTTTTTGTAATTTTCAAAAGCCTCTTTGAATTTTTTTTGGTCATTATAAGCTTTACCTAAAGCATAATGTAAATGTATTAATGAATTATCATTAAGTTTCATATCTAATAATTTTTTTTTCATATCGAGAAAATGAGGATGATTTGCATCATATTTTGTTGTTTGAGAAATCATCCTGTCTGCCATTGTTAGTTCTGAATTCATAGTCAATATTCTTTTTAATAGTTCTTTTGACTCCTCATATTCTCCCATCTGACTATATAAAAGTGCTAAATTATAAATAACTGAAATAGCATCAGTTTGGATAGATAAAATTTTTTTAAAAATTTGAACAGCTTCCTCACTTTTGTACAAGTTTTTTTTTAAATTTCCCAAATTATTTAATATTTCAAGGTTATTTTGGTTAATTTTCAAACCTTTATTGTAAAAGTCTTCGGCCTTTCTATATTTATATAAATTTGAATAACTCAATCCAATATTATTGTAAAAATCTGGATTTTTTGGATTATGTTTTAATGCTTCATTCATAACCTCGATCGCTTTATTAGAGTCACCCAAGTTATTGTATGCAAGACATAATAGATTATAAAACACATCTATCTTATCTTTTTTTAATATATTTTTACATTCTCTGATCACCTCATCATTTTTATTTTCAAAAAATTTTTTTTTTAATTCCTCAAATTTTTCTTTTAAATTAATTGCATTCATTTATCTAATTCCAATAACTTTTAATTTAGCTGTTTTTTCTATTAGTTTAATAGTTTTTTGTATATTCATTAAAACTACTCTTTTTTTAGGACCATAAGCATGTATTAATCTGGTCTTTGAAAGACAAATTGCAACATGTCCTCTCCAAAAAATTATAGCATTTTTTTTTATACTCTTCGTTTTCTTAAAATAATTTATTTGGTCTTTAGTATCCCTGGGGCAATATAAGTTATTAAATTTAAAAAAAAGCTGAACTAACGCAGAACAATCTATTCCTTTATAAGTCTTACCACCCCATTTATAAGGTATATTTACAAACATCTTAATATCTTTAAAAATTTGCTGTTTATAATTTATTGGCACTATACTATTTTTTTTAATCCAATACTTTCCAAATTTATAAAAATTGTTTTTTATTTCTTTTACTGAGATCCTCGAACAAAATGGTAGTTTAGTCCTAATTAAAAATTTTTCCTTTGGTTTTGAGTAAAGTTTTGCGCTTAAAGAGGAAACTTTGTGTGTAATTTTAAAACTTTTCAAAAAATTTTTTTTTTTTATAAAACCAGTATATTTATCATATGATGTCCTAATTTTTAACCAGTCTTTTTTTTTTTTCAATATTTGGAACTTTTCACCATAAATTAATTGCGATGACAATTTTGATTTCAACGAATTTTTTTCGTAAACGTTCACTATAGGATAATTATTTATCATTTGATTGGTGCTACTTTTGAAATATATATTATTAAAAATAAAACTGGTATTCCAATTAAAGCAGTAGTTATAAAGTAGTTTTGATAACCCATTACATCCACCCAAGCCCCAGAGTAACCTGCTATAAGTTTAGGCAAAAATAACATTAATGAACTAAAAAGTGCATATTGAGTAGCAGTAAACCTTATAGATGTTAATCCAGAGAGATATATTACGAATGCAGCTCCTGCAAAACCACTAGAAATATTATCAGCTGTAATTACAGAAATTAAGTATTTTATATTAGTCTCGGTAGTTGCCAACCAGGCAAAAAGCAGATTACTTAATGATGCAATTAATGCACCAATAAATAAAGTGATCATTGTTCCAAATCTCATAGCAAAATATCCTCCAAATAATCCACCTACAATTGTGGCAAAGACACCAAAAAATTTCGAATATGTTGCAATTTCACTAATGCTATAACCTTTTTCTAAATAAAAAATATTTGCCATCACCCCCATAACAACATCTGCCATTCTATAAAGTGATATCAAAAGTAAAATAAGTAGTGCAAACTTCCCATATCTATCTATAAAATTTTTAATTGGATAAAAGTAACTCTCTTTAATTATCGAGCTATCTTGGATCTTTAATTTTATCATTAAAAAAATATATAAGCCGCTAGATAATAAACAAATTATCAGCTTTAATATTGTGAAGAGAAAACTTGATAAATTTTTATCAGTAAAAGGATTAATTATATTTGAATAAACTAATATGAAAATTACAACTGAAAATAATATATTAACAAAAAATTTAAAATGTACATTAATTTTAGTTGAAAATAATTTTCTTCGGCTGGGTTCTTGAGATATAAGATTTGCAGCAATACCTATTAACATTAGTAATGACATGGTTAAATATACTTTTTTCCATACGTCATGATCATAAAAATCACCTCCCCAAAATGAGGCTAACCATAAACTACCAGCTCCACCAACTAGCATACCAATTCTATAACCAGCTATATACATAGATGATAGCGATCCTTGCAACTTTTGTTCTACTGACTCAATTCTGTAAGCATCAATTATTATATCTTGGGTCGCACTAAAAAATGCTACAAGCGTTATGCATACAGCTGTAATATAGATATTATTTTGAGGATCATTTATTGATGTAAGTATTAATGAGAAAATAATCAACAGTTGAGTCAAGAGTAGCCAGCCTCTCCTATGTCCTATATTAGAAAATAGCGGAATGCTAACTTTGTCCACTAAAGGAGACCATAAAAATTTAAAAGCATATGCAAATCCAGCCCAACTAAAAAGTGTAACTGTACTTCTTTCAATACCAGCTTTAGTTAGCCACACTGATAATGTAGAAAAAACCAAAAGTATAGGTAATCCTGATGAGAATCCTAGCATAATCATTTTTAATGGTTTCTCAGTAAAGAAAAATAAAAAATTTCTATTCAATTATCTTCTCCAAAAAGATGGTAAAAAAATTATTAGTATTGCAAATATTTCGAGCCTTCCCAAAATCATTCCTATTGATAGCAACCATTTAGATTGATCTGGAAGACCAGAATAATTACTATTTGGTCCAATTTCATTTCCTAAACCAGGTCCAACGTTAGATAAAGAAGATGCAGCTCCAGAAATTGAAGTTATAAAGTCTAGGCCTGTCAAGGTTAGCATTGAAGCCAGTAAAAAAAAAATCAAAATATAAAGATATATAAAAGATATTATTGATGCTATTAACTTATCTTCAACTTTACTATTATTGTATTTTAAATTTATTATAGCTCTTGGATATATAATTTTAATTAATTGATTTCTAATGAAATAATATAAAATGTGTACTCTAAAAATTTTTATTCCACATGTAGTCGACCCGGCACAGCCCCCAATAAACATAAGTATTAGAAAAAAAATCAATGGAAAATTTCCCCATTGATCAAACTCTTTAGTTACGTATCCAGTACCTGTTAAAATTGATACCACATTAAAAACCACTGATCTTAAGTGTATTTCAAATACATCCCTATTAACTATAACAAGATATATAAATAATACTAATATTGATACAAAAGTTAGTTTAAAAAATAGTTTAACTTGTTCATCTTTAAAAATGATTTTTTTGTCATCAGAAATAAATTTTATATATAAAATGAAAGGAATACTGCCTAACAAAATAAATAAAATTGAAACAATTTCAATATAAGCATTGTTAAAATATCCTATAGATTGATCATAATTTGAAAAACCACCAGTTGCGATAGTTGTCATAGAGTGAGTTAAACTGTCAAAAGTATTCATTCCAAAAATTTTATAAAAAAAAGCACAAAAAAAAGTTAAAGATACATATACACTAATCAATTTTTTAGAGATTTCTTTAGATTTAGGTAATATTTTTTCAGAAGTATCGTAAGAGGAAATTTTTAATAATTGCATTCCACCGATATTCATAATTGGCATTAGAGTAATAGCCATTAAAATTACACCAATTCCTCCAAGCCATTGAAGCATTGACCTCCACATAAGTATACCCTTTGGTGAACTTTCTATATTGTTCAAAATTGTTGCTCCCGTGGTTGTTATGCCTGACATGCTCTCAAAAAAAGAGTCTGTAATTGATAAATTTAATTCAGAGAAAAAAAAAGGTAGAGATCCAAATGTTGCAATACTCAACCAAGATAAAGCTGTTAATATAAAAGCCTGTTGTGTATTTATTGATTTTAAATGATCAATATTAGACAGATAAAATAATATTCCAAAAGTAATTGTTATAATTCCGGAAATAATGAAAGTAGAATCAAATTCATTATAAATTATTTGGAACACCACAGGAACTGTCATGGCAACTCCTAATATTATTAATAAAATACCTAATGTAAAAAATACTGTTTTATAATTGGACATTTTTACCGAACATTATTTTATGGAAAATAAATTTCAACATTATATGAATAAAATATGTTCTGAAAATACAAGATATTTTAAATTGATGATAAATATTAAAAAAGAAGATATAGAAAAATCGAACTCCTGGCCATTTGTTGAGGCAAAAAAGATTCTGAAAGAAAGAAAAAAATTTATAGACAAAAAAGGAAAAATTACGTTTCAGACTGGATATGGTCCATCAGGATTGCCTCATATTGGTACTTTTGGAGAAGTTGCAAGAACAAGTATGGTAGTTAATGCTCTAAACTATTTGACAGATTTACCAAAAGAAATAATTACATTTTCAGATGATCTAGATGGATTAAGAAAAGTACCAGATAATGTTCCAAACAAGGATATTCTTAAAAACAATTTACATAAACCTCTTACAGATATTCCAGATCCTTTTGGAAAATTTAAAAGTTTTGGGGAACATAATAATGAGATGCTAAAAAAATTTTTAGATGAATTCAATTTCAAATACAAATTTATGAGTTCAACGGCTTTATATAAATCTGGATTTTTTAATTCTACACTGAAAAAAATATTAGATAACTACGAAGGGATAATGAACATAATTATCCCTACATTAGGTAAAGAAAGACAAAAAACATATTCACCATTTCTTCCTTTATGCAAAGAAACTGGCCAAGTGTTAGAAATACCTATTATCGAAATAAATAAAAAAAATTCATCTTTAATTTTTGATAATAATGGAAAAAAATTTGAGTCAAGTATTTTGGATGGCAATTGTAAACTTCAATGGAAAGTAGATTGGGCAATGAGATGGTATACTCTTGATATTGATTTTGAGATGTATGGAAAAGACTTAATTGAGAGTGCAATTCTATCTACTAAAATAATTAAACTCTTAGGAAAAAACAATCCTTCAGGTTTTGCCTATGAACTATTTCTTGATGATAAAGGTGAAAAAATTTCAAAGTCAAAAGGAAATGGTGTAACTATTGAGGAGTGGCTTAATTATGCCTCACCAGAAAGCTTATCCTTGTTTATGTATCAGAATCCAAAAAGAGCAAAAAAATTATATAAAGAAGTTGTACCAAAGGCTGTAGATGAGTATTTAGATCTAATTGAAAAAAGTAAGAATCAGGATGCACGAGAGTTGTTGCTTAATCCTTTATGGCACGTTCATAATGGCAAAATTCCTTCAGAAGATTACATCATGAGTTTTTCCATGCTTTTAAATTTAGTTGAAACTAGTAATGCTACATCTGCAGAAATGCTATGGAAATTTGTAAAAAATTATAAAAAAGATATCGCTGAAGACAATTTTCCTATATTTAATAATTTAATAAAATATTCAATTAAATACTTTAACGATGTTGTTAAACAAAACAAAAAATATAAAAAACCAAATATTTCAGAAAAAAAAGCTTTGTTAGATTTAATTTCAAGCTTAGAAAAATGTTCTGACAATATGAAGCCTGAGGATATTCAAACAGAAATTTATACAGTAGGAAAAAATAATGGTTATAAGAAAAATCTTAGAGAATGGTTTAAATTAATATATGAGGTAGTCTTCGGAGTAGAAAATGGTCCGAGGTTAGGGTTTTTCATAAGTTTTTTTGGTAGAAAGGAAATGATTTTACTTATTAAAGAGAAAATAAATTAATGTTTGATAAAATTAGACCATTCATATTTAAATTAGATCCTGAATTGGCACATACATTAGCTATTAAGGCTCTTAAAACAAATTTGTTTTTAAAAAAAAAAATTTCAGAAGTCTCATATTTAAAATCTGAATTATTTGGAAGAGAGATAAAAAATCCAATCGGGGTTGCTGCCGGTTTTGACAAAGATGCTGAGGTTTATAATTCATTATTTAATCTAGGTTTTGGTTTTGTTGAGGTGGGAACAGTCACACCTTTAAAACAATATGGAAACAAAAAACCAAGAGTATTTCGGTTAGAGAACGATAAAGCTTTAATAAATCGTCTTGGTTTTAATAACTCAGGCAGCGATGTTGTAAGTGATAGAATAAAAAAAAATAAACCTATTGGTATACTTGGTGTAAACATAGGGCCAAATTGGAACAGCAAAGATAGAGTGGGAGACTATCTAATTGGATTTAATAAATTTTATAAATTAGCAGATTATATAACAATTAATATTTCATCACCTAATACGGAAAACTTAAGAGATTTTCATAATTTAGATGAATTAGGAAATTTATTAGATAAAATTTTTTCTGAAAAAAAAAAATTAAATAGCAACATTCCAATTGCTTTAAAGGTTTCACCAGATATTGATAATGCTATTGTTAAAGATATATCTAAAATATTGGTACAATATAAAGTCAATGCGTTGATTGTTTCAAATACTACTGATCAAAATAGAGATAACCTGAAAGACCATCAAAAATTTCAGAAAGGCGGTTTATCTGGCAAACCTTTGAACGATATATCAAATAAATTGATAAATAATTTTTTTAAAAATCTAAATGGACAAATAAAAATTATTGGTGTGGGAGGTGTGGAATCTGGAGAAACTGCATACAAAAAATTTTTGAGTGGGGCTAATTTTGTTCAACTTTATACAGGCATGGTTTTTAGAGGACCTAAAATTGCGATAAAAATTAATGAAGAACTTAAAAAGATATTAAAGGAAAAAAAAATAAAAAATTATTCCGATATTATTGGTAAATTATAAACTTGACTGAATCAAAATGTACATTTATACACTTTCCTCATGCCAAAGAAGTGCGAATTAACTGGAAAAAGACCTTTGAAAGGCCACAAGGTTAGTCATGCGAATAATAAGGTTAAAAGAAGATTTTTACCAAGTGTAAAAAAAGTCAGTTTTAAAAGTGAATTATTAAATAAAAAACTAAAGATAACCGTCTCTAATGCAGCAATGAGATCTATAGATAAAAAAGGAAGCTTTGATCAATTTATGAAAACTGTGAAATCAAAAAATTTATCTATAAGATTAAAAAAAATTAAAAAAAGTATAATCCAAAAATCAGCATAATGAATAAGTTGTTTTTAACCTTATCCCTTTTAATGGGGTTTGTGGTTCTAATTTCAAATTTTCTAGTCCAGTTTCCCGTCAAATATTATGGATTGGAAAATATTTTAACCTACGGAGCTTTTAGTTACCCAATAGCTTTTTTAATTACTGATTTAGCCAATAGGTCTTTTGGTAAAACAATAGCTAGAAAGATTGTTTATTTTGGTTTCACAATTGGAATATTATTTACACTTATATTTTCTACAAATTTTTCTGATTTAATCTCAGTTAGAATAGCGATTGGGTCTGGAACAGCATTTATAGTTGCACAATTGTTAGATGTTCAAGTTTTTGATAGATTAAGGAGAAAAACATGGTTTGTTGCTCCTTTATTTTCATCGCTAATAGGCTCAACTGTTGATACGTTTTTATTCTTTTCTATTTCGTTTTATGGAACCGGAGTACCTTGGATAACATTATCACTTGGCGACTTGGGCGTAAAAATATTTATAGCTTTAATTATGTTAATACCTTTCCGTTTACTATTAAGAACCTTAAAACCTATTTAATCAAATATCTGGCTCTTGTTGTGTCATACAATGCACTGCCCCAAAACCCCAGATTAATTTACTGCAATCAATTGTAATAATTTTTCTATTATTAAAAAATCTTTTGAAAATTTTAAAAACTTTAATATCTTTTTTATCATTATATATTGGAAGGAGTATTACCTTATTTCCAATAAAGAAATTTAGATAAGTTGCTGGAACTCTTACTTTGTTAATATATTTAGCTTTCGGCATTGGAATTTTTATTATTTTAAATTTTTCTCCATTTGTATCTCTTGCATTTTTTAAAATTTTTAGATTTTCATTTAATATTTTATAATTCCTTTCTTTTTTGTTTGTCTCAAAACAAGTCATTATTGTGTTTTTTGTAACAAATCTTGATATATCATCAATATGGCCGTGAGTGTCGTCACCTTTAATACCCCTATTAAGCCATATAAAGTTTTTAATACCAAGATATTTTCCTAAAAATAACTGATAATCTTTTTTTTTTAAGCCCGGATTTCTCTCTTGTTTTTTACTTAACAGACATTCTTTAGTTAATAAAACTGAACCTTTTCCATTTACATCAAATGCTCCACCCTCCAGGACAGGGTAATATTTTTTTTTATTATAATTTATATATGGATTTATTTTTTTTGTCCTAGTCAGTTCACATATTTTAGAGGGAATTTTGTTATCCTTTTTAAAATTTTGATATTTCGACCACCCATTAAACTTAAAGTTAAGAATTGTTTTTTTACCGGTAATTTGATCTTTCACATAAATTGGACCAGAATCTCTAATCCATATTCTATCTGTATCAATTTTATAAAATTTAACATTGGTTTTTTTAAATCCTCTTAATCTTAATAATTTTGAAATTTCATTTTTATTTTCATTTTTTTGAATTATTAATTTTACTTTTTGTGAAATTGATAATTTAGAGATTATATTTGCAATAGTTCCAGGAATACTATTGAAATATCCTGGCCAATCTTTTTTATTATGTGGCCAAACAATCCATACTGATTTTTGTTTTTCAAATTCACCAGGCATTATAAAGCTACAAGTTTTTATAGCTTTATTCATCTTTAGGATTTTTTAATATACTTTTATACGCATCAATTCTTCTATCTCTCAAAAAAGGCCAATGTTGTCTAGCACTTTCAATTTTCCTTAAATCAATTTCCGTGATTAGAACACCATCTTTTTTATTTCCTAATTTACCAATAATTTTACCACTTGGATCTGAAACAAATGAGTTGCCCCAAAAATCAATTTTGGTCTTACCGTTTCTTTCAATACCAACTCTGTTTATTGCTGCAACATATACACCATTTGCAATAGCATGTGATCGCTGGATAGTTATCCACGAGTCTAATTGTTTTTTTCCAAATTTCTTTTTTTCTTTAGGGTGCCATCCTATTGCAGTAGGATAAAAAATAATATCTGCACCTTTTAAAGTTGTTATTCTTGCTGCCTCAGGAAACCATTGGTCCCAACAAATAAGAGATCCAATATTGCAATACTTTGTTCTAGTACTTTTAAAACCAAGATCGCCAGGTGTAAAATAAAATTTTTCGTAATATCCTGGGTCATCAGGAATATGCATTTTTCTGTATTTATTAATTATCTTTCCTTTTTCGTTAATTATGAGAACTGTATTATGGTACATTCCAGAAATTTTTTTCTCAAACAAAGATAAAACTAAAATAACAGAAAATTCTTTTGCCGTTTTGCAAAAAATATCAGTTGTTTTATTTGGAATTTTTTCGGCTAATTTAAAGTTTGAATGTTTTTCAGTTTGACAAAAATATTTAGACAAAAATAGTTCAGGGACACATATAATTTTAGCTCCTTTATTTGATGCAACTTTAATTTTTGAAATAGAATTTTTTATGTTTAATTCTACATTTTTTGAAATTTTTAGTTGAATTAAACCAATCTTGGTTTTTTTTGTCATTTTATCAAAATAATTTTGAGAAGTTTTTTCTTTTCCTTTTTTTCCACTCACCCCTATGGTAAGCATCACTCACTATAAGAGGTAATACACTTGTAGCTTCAGCAAAAACCATTTGTTCTTTAGAAGTATCAACTTTACCCCAGGAGCTTGCCTCTTTTAAAGTGGAACTGCTACAAGCTCCATCTCTAGAATCAGCGACTGTTAATTGAATTGCATATTTATGCATGTCTACATCTTTACCCAATAGTTCTGCACAAATTACTGTATCTTGAATAAAATTTTTCGGCACGCCTCCACCAATCATAAATAAGCCTGACCCTTCGGACCTTATCTTTATCTCAGTTAATTCTCTAAATTCTCTTATTGAATCGATAGTCATATGTTTTTTTGGATTCTTTTCTTGATGCATTACTAGCCCAAACCCGGCACTTGAGTCTGTGAATGCAGGACAAAATATGGGTACGTGGTAGTCATATGACATTTCAATTAAAGAACCTTTTTTCTTTGCATTTTTTTTTAAATATTTGCCAAGTTCAAAGATAAATTCTCTTGATGTGTAGGGTCGTGGTTCAAGTGAATCAGCAATTTCTCCAATTACTTTATCACAATGTTGTAGTTCCTCCTCATCAATATAAGTGTCATATATTCTATCGATATAATTTTTTCTTAATTCAGCGTCATCTTGAAACTGAGAGCCTTGATAATGTTTAAAACCTAAGGCCTCAAAAAAATCCATGTCAATAATCGATGCTCCAGTTGCGACTATTGCATCGACCATATTATATTTAACTAAATCTCTATAAATATGCATGCATCCAGCTGCAGATGTTGAACCTGCTAATGTCAAAAAAATAGTACAATCCTTTTCACTTAGCATTTCATTATAGATTTTTGCAGCATTAGCTGTCTCTCGAGATACAAAAGACATTTTTTCCATTGAAGAAATTATAGGTCTTGCATCAAACTTCGTTATATCAATATGTTCAACTGGTTTATTTAGAAAATCTTTTTTACTGTTATGACCTAGGGTTTTTTTCACAGGATTTTAAGCAACCAAATAACTTTTGCTTTTATCTTTATCATACATAGTCATTACAGGCTCATCTTCAACTTCAAAAATTTTGTCAGAATAAAAACCATTAAACTGTGTTCTAAATGTAAGACCATAAGCACCAAGTTGTCCTAGTTCTATGTAATCATTTTCCTTTATATTGTTTGGAAGTATAAAAGGACCTTTCATGTAATCCATGCTATCACACGTTGGACCATAAAAATCAAATGCCGTCATTTTTTTTGATATCATTCTACCATTAGTGATAAGTCTTGATGGATAAACTATATTTGGAACACCTCCATCAAATAAAGTTCCATAAGTACCATCATTGATATATAGCTTTTGTTTTTTTCTTAAATTTACTCTCACTATTGTTGAACCTGACTCTGCTACCAGCGCTCTACCAGGCTCACATATAATTTCTGGCAATTTATCTATTTTAAGGGTATTCAATGATTTTTTTATTTCCTCAAAGTAGCTATTTAAAGATTGGGGAATTAAGTCGGGATAAATAGTTGGAAACCCTCCACCTATATTTATTACCTTTGGTATAATTTTCGTTTTCTTAATTAGATTTCCGATTTCAGTTATTCCCTTAGTATAAGAAATTGGGTGCATGCATTGAGAACCAACATGAAAACTTAAACCTAATTTCTTTGTATATTGATTGGCAAGTCTCATTAGGCCTGGGGCCTCACTATTATTAGCACCAAATTTTTTTGATAAATCGATTTCTGCGTGTTCATTTGAAACTGCAATTCTTACATATAATTCTAAATCATTTGCGTGATTAGTAGTTTCTATAATTTTGATTAGTTCGTCCTTAGTATCCAGCGAGAATGCTTTAACCCCAAATTTGAAATACGCATCTCTTATGTCTTCTCTACTTTTTACGGTATGCATATATGAACAATCTAAAGAACTGTCTATTTCTTTTATGCCTTGAATTTCTTTAATAGATGCTACATCAAAGTTTTTTATGCCACTTTCAATTAACGTTTTAACAACTTCTTTGTTCGGATTAGTTTTAACTGCGTATAAAATTTTACCTGGGAAATTTTTTATAAAGTATTTTGAAGCTTTTTTTATTGATTTTTTTCTGATGCAGTACACTGGATCAGATGGTTTTAACTTAGTTATTAGTTCATAAACCGATTTAAATTTTTTCATTTTTAGCTCCTTAAAAAAAATTTAACAAAAAAAAATTGCATAACTTGTATGCAATTTTCGTAAATCGTTTTTTACTTATATAGGGGGCTATGTAAAGAAAATTATGAGGTTTTTTGGTTTTTTTAGACTATTGCAATTTTAGGATTTATGACCATATAACCTCTTTTATGGAGACAGATAGGCTTAAAAACATAAACGAATTTGAGGACAAATCTCTTCTAATTGTAGATGATGATAATCCCTTTAGAGAAAGGCTTGCAAGAGCTATGGAAAAGAAGGGCTTTAAGGTTTCACAAGCTGAAGGTGTAAAAAAAGGTCTAGATGCAGTAAAAAACAATAAGCCAGCTTTTGCTGTCGTAGACTTAAGACTGGGTGATGGTAACGGTCTTGAGGTTGTAAAAGAAATACAAAATTCAAATTCAAACAGCAGAGTAGTAATGTTAACAGGGTATGGAAACATCCCTACCGCTGTTGCAGCAATCAAACAAGGTGCAATAGATTATTTGGCAAAACCAGCTGATGCAGATGATGTTGAAAAGGCACTTTTAGCTAATCCAAATAAAAAAGCAGAACCGCCTGAAAATCCAATGTCAGCTGATCGAGTAAAATGGGAACATATTCACAGAGTATTCGAACTTTGCAATAGAAATGTTTCTGAGACAGCTAGAAGATTAAAGATGCATCGAAGGACTCTTCAAAGAATTTTATCTAAAAGATCACCTAGATAGATTTTCTAAACTTTACAAGTTTTGAAGCAAGAAAAGTTAAAATCAGAATCTTGAATAATTCTGCTAATAGAAAAGGCTTTGCACCAAGCTCAAAAATGGGTTTATCCCATCCAATTAGACTTCCTAACCATATTAATCCCAAAATATAAATAGTTGAAACTGATATAAGAATTTTAAAAAAATTTTGTATTATATTTTTTCCAAAGTTAAAATAACCTGTCAAAAAAACTGCACTCAAAAATCCAATTAGATAACCCATAGTTGGTCCTGTAAAGTAAACTAAACCAACTCCTTTTTCAGGAGAATTAGAGAAAACTGGCAATCCTAAAATTCCTTCAAATAAATAAACGGTTATTATTGATAAACCAATTTTGTAACCGAATGCTATCCCTAAAAACAAAACTACAAATGTTTGCATTGTCATTGGCACAGGATAAAAAGGAATTTTTATCTTTGCAGATATTGTTAAAATCAAACTTCCCAAGATTATTATAAAAAAATTTTTTAAAATTTTTTGATTTTGATTTGAACGTACACTATCCATCAAATTATTATATATTTTTGTTAAAGATTTATCTAGTTTTTTATCAATTTTATAAATACATCCTCAAGGTCTGGATCCCTAGATTGTACATCGAAAATATCAATCTTTTGGCTTTTTATAACATCAATTATTTCTTGTATATTAATAATATTTTTTTCATAGGAGACGACAAGCTCTTTTTCATCATTTTTTATTATTTTTAATTTTTTTTTTTTGGTATCAATTAATTCTACTTTTTTATTTACTGAAAATTTAACTATTTTTGTTTGTATTTTATTTAACATATTTTCAGTAGTTTCCAGTGCAATCAAATTCCCTCGATTAATAATACCAATTCGGTCACACATTTCTTCTGCTTCAGATAAATAATGAGTAGTAAGTATAATTGTTACACCTATGTCTCTTAAAGATTTTACGTTATCTAATAATTTCTTTCGTAACTCTACATCAACTCCAGCAGTAGGCTCATCTAAAATTACAATTGGTGGTTTATGTACTAATGCTTTTGCAATTAAAAGTCTCCTTTGCATACCACCTGATAAATTTCTAGTGTAGCTATTAGCTTTTTCATTAAGAGAGACTAGATCTAATATAGTATCAGTAATTCTATCTTTTTTTTTTACACCATAAAGACCAGCCTGAAGTTCCAATAATTTTTTTGGCGTAAAAAAAGGATCAACATTTATCTCTTGAGGGACTATCCCTAATGAAGCTCTAACTTGCCTAGGGTTTTTGTCCATGTTGAATCCCCAAACATCTACATCTCCAGAAGTTTTAGTAGTTAGTCCTGCAAGAATATTTATAAAAGTACTTTTCCCCGCACCGTTTGGACCCAATAAGCCAAAAATTTCTCCCTCTTTCACCTCTAAGTTTAAATTTCTAAGAGCATGAATTTTTTTGTTGTAGGTTTTGTTTAGATTTTTGACAGAAAGTACAATTTTATTATTCATTTAGATTTATAGACTTATAACATTAAGATAAATTAAAATAAAATTTATTAATGAGCAAAGCATCCAAAAAAGAAAATTATTATTTAATCGATGGATCTGGATATATCTTCAGAGCTTACTATGCATTACCACCTTTATCTAGAAAATCTGATGGGCTACCAACAGGAGCTGTAGCTGGATTTTGCAACATGTTATTCAAATTATTAGAAGATGCAAAATCCTCTGATAATAAATCTAAACCTACTCATTTTGCTGTCATATTTGATTCTGCTAGAAAAAATTTTAGAAATGAGATTTATTCTGAGTACAAAGCAAATAGATCAGATGCGCCCGATGATTTGATTCCACAATTTGACTTCATTAGAAAATCTGTAGAGGCTTTTAATTTACCATCTATAGAACTCATTAATTATGAAGCAGATGATTTAATAGCAACTTATAGTGAACAAATAATAAAAAAAGGGGGAGATGTTACAATTGTATCCTCTGATAAAGATTTAATGCAGCTATATAAAAAAAATATAAGAATTTATGACCCAATGAAAAATAAGTTCATTAATGAAGAAGATATTCAAAAAAAATTTGGTGTAAAAGCAGAGAAAGTAATAGATGTTCAATCTTTAGCAGGAGATAGCAGTGATAATGTACCTGGTGTACCTGGCATAGGAATTAAAACTGCTGCAGAATTAATAAATGAGTATGGAACCTTAGAAAATCTTCTGTCAAATTCTAAAAACATTAAGCAAAATAAAAGAAGAGAAACACTTATTAAAAACAAACAAAAAGCAATGATTAGTAAAAAGCTAGTTACTTTAAAAAAAGATGTACCCGTCAAAGTTCCGCACAGTGATTTTGTTCTAAAACATATTGATAAAAAAAAATTATATAATTTTTTAAGGGATATGGAATTTAATAGGTTGTTGAGTTCAGCAATATCGACTTATGGCGAAGTTGATTTTAAAGATGATAGAAAAGAATTTTCCCAACCTAAGCCAGAAAGTAAAATTGATAAAAAAAAGTATATATTAATAAAAAATGAAAATGAACTCAGTGAATTAATATCTAAAATTGAACAAGAAAGTGAAATATCTATTGATACAGAGACAAGCTCTCTAGATCCACACCAAGCAGAACTAATTGGTATATCTATTTCACCTAAAATTGGTGAAGCTTATTACATACCTTTAAACCATAAAAATTTTAAGAATTTAATCGAAAAAAATGTATTAAAAAAATTGCAGAATATCCTAGAAGACAAAAGTATTAAAAAGATTGGTCAAAATATCAAGTTTGATTATATCATACTTTATCATAGAGGTATTGATTTAGAACCATTAGAAGACACAATGTTAATGTCTTATGTGTTAGATGCTGGAAAAAATAGGCACAATATGGATACTTTGTCAGAAATTCATTTGGGTCATAAAACAATTTCATACAAAGATCTTGTAGGAAGTGGAAAAAAACAAATAAATTTTAGTGAAGTTAAAATTGAAGTTGCAAAGGACTACGCTGCTGAAGATGCAGATATTACTTTCAGACTTTATAAGAAATTTTTAATTAATCTCAAAAATGAAAAATTAATGAATATCTACAAGACTTTTGAAAAACCATTAATAAAAATTTTAGCTCATATGGAAATGGATGGTATCAAACTTGACAAAAAATTTTTAAATAAATTGTCTGAAAATTTTCAAAAAAAAATCTCTGATCTAGAAAAAAAAATTTTTAAAATATCAAAAAAAGAATTTAAAATTGGATCAACCAAGCAACTTGGAGAGGTATTATATAATGACCTGAAAATATCTGCTCTAAAAAAAACGAAGAAAGGTAGTTTTGCTACTGGTGCCAGTGTATTAGAAGATCTCGCCTACAAAGGCCATGAGTTACCACAACTTGTTTTAGAATGGAGACAGCTAACAAAATTAAAAAATACTTATTCAGATTCTTTACCAGAATTCTTAAATCCTAACACAAGTAGAGTGCATACTAGTTTTTTATTAGCCGCTACAACAACAGGTAGATTAGCATCAAGTGATCCCAACTTACAGAATATTCCAATCAAATCTAATGATGGAAAAGAAATTAGAAAAGCATTTATTTCAGATAAAGGATACAACCTTTTATCTGCAGATTACAATCAAATCGAGATGAGAATATTGGCTGACCTTGCAGATGTAAAAGAACTAAAAAAAGCTTTCAACAATAAAGAGGACATACATTCATTAACAGCAAGCCAAGTTTTTAATGTAAAAATAAAAGATGTTACATCTGAGCTCAGGCGCAAAGCAAAAGCAATAAATTTTGGAATTATTTATGGTATTTCTCAATATGGTCTTGCAAAACAAATCTCCGTGACAACTAATGAAGCTGATGAATTTCTCAAATCTTACTTTAAAAAATTCCCTGAGATTAAAGATTACATGTCAACTACGATAAATTTTTGTAGAAAAAGTGGATATGTAAATAATATCTTTGGAAGGAGAACTCATATAACAGGAATTAATGATAAAAATTTTAATGTAAGAAATTTTCAAGAAAGAGCTGCTATAAATGCACCAATCCAAGGATCAGCATCTGAGCTGATGAGAATGGCAATGATCAATATTTTTGAAAAAATTAAAGTTAAAAAAATAAAAGATTGCAAGTTACTTTTACAAATTCATGATGAGTTAATTTTTGAGGTAAAGAAAGATAATATAGAAAATATAAAAAAATTAGTAGAGAATGGAATGAAAAGTGTTCAAAAAAGTGATTTGCATTCCTTTTCAATTCCAATACTTGTAGATGTTAATATTGGTGAAAATTGGGGATTGTTACAATAAGATAAACTATTGCCCAAATTATAACAATTTAGTATTTTTAATTACTGCATGACTCAAACAATTGCATTAGTAGATGATGATAGAAATATTCTAACAAGCATTAGTATAGCTTTAGAAAAAGAGGGATTCAAAGTTCAAACATATTTGGACGGAGAAAGCGCACTAATTGGTCTGTCCAGAACTCCACCAGATCTAGCTATAATTGATATTAAAATGCCAAAAATGGATGGAGAAGAATTACTTAAAAAATTAAGAAAAAAAACTTCTCTCCCAGTTATTTTTTTAACTTCCAAAGATGAGGAAGTAGACGAGCTATTAGGACTAAAACTTGGTGCAGATGATTTCGTGAAAAAATCTGGAGGTTTTTCCATAAAAGTTTTAATTGAAAGAATTCGTGTACAGTTAAGAAAAAAGAATATTAATATTGAGGACACAAAAAATATTATTAATCATGGCAAACTTAAACTTGACCCATCCCAATTAGAATGCGAATGGGGCGGCAAACAATTGCCAGATAAATTAACAACTACTGAATTTTTGATAGTTCAAGAATTAGCAAAAAGACCAGGAATAATAAAAGAAAGAGCCCAATTGATGGATATTGCTTATAGAGAGGATACAGATATAGAGGATAGAACAATTGACAGCCATGTGAAAAGAATTAGGAAAAAATTTAAAAAAGTTGATGAAAATTTTTCAGCTATCGAAACTAGATATGGCAGTGGCTATAGGTGGAATGTTAGTTAATGTTTTCATCAATTATTAAAAATTTATCAATTTTAAAAAAATTCTTATTTATTAATTTAATTATCTTTTTGTTTATAGGTTCACTAACAATAATCTATTTAAGTTACGTTCAACCAAATTTAATTAAAAAAAAAACCTCAATACACATTCAAATCTTAAATAATACTATACAAAACCTAAATAGATTGAATGTTAAATTTAACAAAGAGGATATAAAAAATTTTTTATTTTCTAAAAGATTTCTATTTCAGAGTGTTGATAGGGTAGTATTTTTAGATGAAAATTACGATATAATAGCGGATACTAACACTTTAGACTTAGATCCAAGGTCATTTAGCCAGAGAATTGATATTGTTGAATTTGATATTTCTACAAACAACAATGAAATAGTTACACAAGAAGATAAAATAAACCAAAAAAAAGAAACAGAGCTAAAAGAAAAAATATCAAATTATGCCTCTTCAACTAACTTTGGCAAACCATTTACCTTTACAACTGAAAGCTATCAGCAATTCAAATTATCTACTGTAAAAAACTTAATAATAAATGATACACCATCTGGTTATTTATTAATTTCAGAAAATGCAAATGAAATTAAAACTGCGATTAATGAAAGAAAAACTTTTATAATACGTACTGCTATATTTGTAGGAATTGTAATTTTTATTTTTTCCTTAGTTTTAAATAGATATTTTTTAAAGCCAATCAAGAATTTGGTTAATTTTACTCAAAGCATTAAAGAGAGAAGTAAAAAAAGAGTCGATTTAACAAATCTAGTTAAAAGAAATGATGAATTAGGAATGTTGTCACACTCATTAAGTGATATGACAAATGAATTACAAAAAAGAGTAAATACAGCAGAAAACTTTTCTACTGATTTAGTACACGAGATAAGAAATCCGCTTGCATCATTAAAAAGTGCTTCAGAAATTTTAAGTGAAACAAGTAGCAACAGTGAGAAAGAAAAATTAGTAAAAATCTTATCACATGATGTCGAAAGAATTGAAAGACTAATTACAGATTATTCGCAAATGCTAAAAGATGAAGTTGCTATAACTCAAGAGCAAATGAAGAATATCGATTTAGAAGAAGTTATCAATTCAGTTGTTGATGATTTTAACGGAATATACTTTTCAAAAAGAGGAATTAAGATTAATTTTAAAATTCAAAAAAATGGTGAAAGATACTTTATTAAAGGTATCGAAAATAGAATTGAGCAAGTTTTAGCAAATCTTCTTGAAAATTCTATTTCTTTTAGCGAAGATAATAAGAAAATTATTGTCGAACTTAAAAAAAATAAAAATAACAAAATCCAACTTTCAGTAGTTGATGAGGGGAGAGGTTTTAAGGAAAAAAATACTGAAAAAATTTTTAAAAGATTTTACAGTAATAGACCAGAAAAATTTGGAGAACATTCTGGTCTAGGTTTGAATATAGTAAAAAATCTAGTTGATTTACACGGTGGGAGTGTTAATGCATCAAATAATAAGGCTAAAAACGGAGCAAGGGTTGATATTTATTTTCCAACCATAAATTGACTAGTTGAATAAATTTTGAATTAATGTACAAGCAGAAAAAAAAATGACTGATTATAAAGTAAAAGATATCAACTTAGCTGATTTTGGAAGGAAAGAAATTTCTCTCGCAGAGACTGAAATGCCAGGTTTAATGGCATTACGAAAAGAATATAAGGGTAAGAGTCCATTAAAGGGCGCAAGAATTTTAGGATGTTTGCATATGACAATTCAAACTGCAGTCTTAATTGAAACTTTAGTTGACCTTGGTGCTGAGTGCAGATGGTCTTCTTGTAATATATTTTCCACTCAAGATCACGCTGCCGCAGCCATCGCAAAATCCGGAACTCCAGTTTTTGCATGGAAAGGTGAAACTGAGGATGAATATTGGTGGTGTGTAAGACAAACTATTGAGGGAAAAAAAGATTGGAAACCTAATATGATCTTAGATGATGGGGGAGATCTAACAGCTTTAATGCATAAGGATTATAAACATCTTATGAAAGATATTAAAGGATTGTCAGAAGAGACAACAACCGGTGTTTTAGCTTTAAAAAAAATGGAAAGCGAAGGAACTCTTTTGGTCCCGGCGATTAACGTTAATGACTCCGTTACAAAATCAAAATTTGATAATTTATATGGTTGTAGGGAAAGTTTAGTAGATGGTATCAAAAGAGCGACAGATGTAATGATGTCAGGAAAAGTAGCCATAGTAGCTGGTTTTGGGGATGTAGGAAAAGGCAGTGCCGCATCATTAAGACAAGCTGGTGCGAGAGTAATGATAACCGAAACAGATCCAATTTGTGCATTACAAGCAGCTATGGAAGGTTATGAAGTAGTCTTAATGGATGACATGATCAAGCATGCTGACATAGTTGTGACTGCCACTGGGAATAAAGATATTATAACAGCGGATCACATGAGAGACATGAAAGATAGAGCAATACTTTGCAATATTGGTCACTTTGATAATGAAATTCAGGTTGAAGCGCTTAAAAATTACAAGTGGGATGAAATAAAACCACAGGTACATGAAATAGAACTCCCTAGCAAAAAAAGAATAATTTTACTTGCAGAGGGAAGATTAGTAAATTTAGGATGCGCGACTGGACACCCAAGTTTTGTTATGAGTGCTTCATTTACAAATCAAGTTACAGCTCAGATAGAATTATGGAATAATTCTGATAAATATGAAAAAAAAGTTTATGTTTTACCAAAACATCTAGACGAAAAAGTTGCTATGCTTCATTTAGAAAAAGTTGGAGCCAAGTTGACTAAGTTGTCTAAAGAACAAGCAGATTATATTAGCGTAAAACAAGAAGGACCTTATAAACCAGATGCCTATCGCTACTAACGGTAGCTCTATAAAAGTTTCAAATCTAAAAGTTTTAAAAAATTTAGCTTGCAAGATTGCAAATAAAATAAAGTCAGGAGAAACAATTTTATTATATGGTCAACTTGGAGTTGGTAAGACTACATTTGTTAGATTTTTTATAAATTATTTACAAAGAAAAACAAATTCAAAAATTACTGAAGTGCCAAGTCCTACATTTACTTTAATGTATGAATATCTGGCTAATCAAAAATTAATTCAACATTATGATTTTTATAGAGTAAAAAATTACAAAGAATTGAATAATATTGGTGTGTTTGAGGATAATGGAGTAATTTCTTTAATAGAATGGCCAGAAAAAATAAAATATAAACCAAAAAACCGTATCGAGTTAAAATTCAAATATTTAAAAAATTTTGAAAATAGAGATGTTAAAATTAAACTTTTTGGAAATTGTAAAAATTATGAATTTTAAAAAAATTAAGGGCGATGCATCAGATAGAAAATTCTACAGGTCAAAAAACTCTATATTAGTCTATTCAAAAAAAAATAAATATAAGAATCTTTTAGTATATGACTGCATTAATAAAATATTGAATAATCATAAAATACACGCTCCAAAACTTATAAAAAATAATTATGATAAAAGCTCTATACAGATTACTGATCTAGGAAAAAAAAGCGTGAAAAATATTCTAACAAAAAATAATAGATATAAAATTTATAAAAAAATAATTGATATACTCATTAAGTTCAAAAAAATAAAAAATACAAAAACCATAAACTTAAATGGAAAACAATATTGTATGAAAAAGTATAATTACAAAGATTTATATAATGAGGCGGATTTATTTAACAAATGGTACACACCTTACTATAATAAAAAATTGGCCAAACCTTATAAAAAAAAAAAAATTAGAAAAATTATAAATGCCTTAATAAAAAAAATAAAATTACCAAATAACACCTTTGTTCATAGAGATTTTCATGTCTCTAACATGATGTATAAAAATAAAAAAATATATTTGATAGATAGCCAGGATGCTGTTATTGGTAACCCAGCATATGATTTGGCTTCATTAATAGATGATGTAAGGTATAATTCATCAAACCTATTAAAAAAAAATATTTATTCATATTTTTTACAAAAAAGTAAAATACTAGATAGAAAATCTTTTCAAAATGACTTTTTAATACTTTCTGTTTTGAGAAATCTAAAAATTTTAGGAATTTTCACAAGACTTGCAAAAAGAGATAAGAAAAATAATTATCTGAAATTAATACCCTATACATGGAAATTAATTAAACTTAGAACAAGTGGCAATAACATTTTTGATGAGTTAGTTTCTTGCTTAAATAACAAAAAGTAGAAAAGATGAAAAAATTAAACTCAGCTATAATTATGTGTGCAGGTTTTGGTAAAAGATTAAAGCCACTTACAAATAAAGTGCCAAAACCCCTCTTAAAAATTGGCAATAAGTCTCTTCTAGAAAATACAATAGAGTTATTATTTAAATTAAACATAAATAATATTTTCTTAAATTCTCATCATTTAAGTCAACAAATAAAAAAATTTATTTTAGAAAAGAAATTATCAAAAAAAATTAAAGTGTTTGAAGAAAAAAGAAAAATTTTGAACACAGGAGGGGGTATTTTGAATATTGTAAAATCTTCTAATGATAAAAATTTCTTGGTTTTAAACCCAGATACAATTTGGACCAAAAAGCATTCAATCGAAATAATTAAAATGAAAAATTTATATTTTTCTAAAAAAGCCCCAAACATGCTTCTCGTAGTTAAAAAAAAAAGAAGTTTTGATAAAAGACTAAGTGGTGATTTTTCAATGAAAAAAAATATTCTTACATATAATTCAAAAAAAGAATACATATTCACAGGCTGTCAAATAATCAACAGAGATCTATTTAGTAATATAAAAAAAAAAATTTTTCCTATTTCGTTAATCTGGAACAAATTGTTAATGGATAAAAATTTATACGGTTATGAAAGTAAAATTAAATTTAAACACATAACTGATATTAAAATTTATAAAAAATTAATTACTAAATAATAATTTTTTAGCTCTTGCCTTGTCAAGATATCTTGCCTTGATTACCTTTAAACTTTTATCAAAATCTATAACCAGTGGATTGCCAGTAGGTATTTCTAAATTTGAAATATCTTCATTACTTATTTTAAATAAATATTTACATAAAGCTCTTATAGAATTTCCATGCGCAGCAACCAATATCCTTTTTTCCAATTTTAGTAGTTTTAATATTTTACTTTCAAAATATGGGATAACTCGATTATATGTGTCCTCTAAAGACTCAGTATCAGGAATATTTTTTTTTGGAATGTTTTTGTATTTATCTATATTCAATGGATGATAAACATTATTTTTATCTAAATTTTCAGGCTTTAAACTCCATGATCTTCTAAATTCATGTATTTTTTTTTCTCCAAGTTTTTTTTTCATTTCCTCTTTATTTAAGCCAGTTAAAGCTCCATAATGTCTTTCATTCAGTTGCCAAGCCTCTTCAAATTTTATATTTTTAATTCCCATAGTTAGTTGAATTAACTTTAATGTATTGATAGCTCTTTTTTGAAAAGAGGAAAAATAGTAATCGAACTTAAGATTTTCGTTAATAATTAATTCACCGGCAGTTTTTGCCTCTTTTTTACCTTTATCAGATAAATCTATATCAACCCATCCAGTGAACTTATTTTGACTATTCCATTCGCTCTGTCCATGTCTTATTAATACAAAGTGCACCATTTATACATGTTTGATAACTTAAAATTACAATTAAATAAATGTTTATAATGATAAATATTAGAAAATATTTAGACTTATTTTTCAAAATTTCTAATTTTACTATAATAATTCTATATTTATATCCAGGCAGTATTCTTGGATGGATACTATATGGAAATTTAAAATCACAGCCTCAATTAACTGGAGATTTTTTATCTTTATCATCAAATCATCTTTATACGTTTTTAATTTTATCATTTATTGCTGTTTTAAATTATTCAAATAACTTAAAAAAACTTAATTACATTTTTTTATATTTACTTTTTATTTCGATAATCCTAGAACTAGCACACCTTGTAATTCCAAATAGAAGTTTTCAATTTGAGGATTTGATTGGTAACATAACAGGTGTTATAATTTCTTATATATTAATGAAAATTTATGAGTTCATTCGAAGATAGAAAAAAAAATTTTGAAAACAAGTTTGCCCATGATGAAGAGCTTAAATTTAAAGTAAATTCAAAAAGAAATAAATATTTAGGTGAATGGGCTGCAGAAATTTTGGGAAAAAAAGATCAAGAAAAAGAACAATATATATTAGAAGTAATAAAATCTGATTTTAGCGAACCAGGAGATGAAGATATAATTAAAAAATTATACCAAGATTTAAAAGACAAAAATATTTCAGAAAATGATGTTAGAGAAAAATTAGATGAACTACTTCAAATTGCAAAAAAAGACTTTTTATAGTTTTATTATCTTTTTTTTTTTAATTTCAAAACCTATTCATTCATTAGAGGTTGAGGGATTTGCAAAAGTTATTGATGGTGACACAATAATTATAGATAAAAAAAAAATCCGATTATTAGGAATAGATGCACCTGAAATTGAACAAAACTGCAAAAAACCTTGGATACAATTTAATTTTATTACTTTAAATAAAAAATACAAATGTGGTTTAGTAGCAAAAGAGAGATTAGATAAAATTATTTCAAAAAATAAAATAAAATGTAAAGGTGAAAAGTACGATCGCTATAAAAGATTAATTGCAATTTGTTATAAAAAAAAAATAGATTTAAACAACTGGATGGTTAAAAATGGGTTAGCATTAAATTACACCAAGTATTCAAAAAAATACATTAGTTCTGAAATACAAGCTAAGAGAGAAAAATTGGGATTATGGAAAGGCCAATTTGATAAACCATGGGAATGGAGAAAAAAAAATAAATAAATTATAATTCTGAAGTGATTCACATTAAAAAAACTTGTATAATTTTTTTCTTTTTTTTAATAAGTTGCTCATCGATACCAAAAAACACATCTGACGGCTGTTCAATATTTTCTGAAAGATATTTATGGTATAAGCATTCAAAAAAAACAGAGCAAAAATGGGGTACACCAATTTATATACAATTAGCAATAATTAAAATGGAGTCTGATTTCGATTGGCTTGCTAAACCTGAGAGAAATAAGATTTTTAAAATAATTCCTTATAAAAGACCTTCATCTTCTTTTGGATATTCTCAAGCAGTTAAGGGTACCTGGAAACAATACAAAAAAGAAACAAACAATCCGCTAGCAATTAGAAACAGGTTTAAAGATAGTGTAGATTTTATAGGATGGTATACAAGTAAATCCTCAAAAATATTAAAAATTTCGAAAGAAGATCCTTTTAGACAATACATTGCTTACCATGAAGGGTGGGGCAATTATAAACACTATAAAAAAAATAAAAAAGTTATTAATTTAGCTAAAAAAGTAAAAAGTTATTCTGAAATATATAAAAAACAATTAATTAAGTGTAAAAAAAAATTAAGTCGAAAGAAATTTATAATTTATTAACTTAACTCTTTATTTAATTTTTCCTCAATATAATTAATACTTTTAGTATTTTTTCCAATTATCAAATAAATTACTGGTATCACATACAAGGTAAAAAACGTTGAAAAAAACATACCTGCAAATATCGTTATACCAACAGTTAATCTACTTGCCTCGCCAGGACCGCTGCTAATTATTAATGGCAAAACTCCAAATATAGTAGAGGATGATGTCATTAATATTGGTCTTAATCTTATGCTTGCTGACTCCATAACAGCTGTTTTAATATTCTTTCCTTCGGCTCTTAATTGATTTGCAAATTCAACAATCAATATCCCATTTTTTGTGGCTAAACCTATAAGAATAATTAATGCTATTTGACTATAAACATTTATTGAACTTCCTACTAATAACAAACCGACCAAACCACCTAAGATAGCTAGTGGAACTGTTAACATGATGGTTAACGGATGTTTGAAACTTTCAAATTGGGCAGCCATTACTAAATAAGCAGTTATTAATGCTAAAACAAATATTAAATATATTTGATAACTAACTTCTTTTATTTGCTCACTTTCACCCTTGAATTCAACTCTGGCCTCTGGGGTATTCTTCTTTACAACATCTTCCAAAAAATTAAGTGCTGATACTAATGTGTAATCACCAATAATATTCGCAGATATTGTCACAGCTTTTTGTCTATTATATCTCGATAAAAATGGAGCAGCGCCTTCCTCGTCAATTGTAACTAAATTAGAAAGAGAAATAAGCTTATTAGTATTTTTTGATCTTACATAAACTTTATTTAAACTTGATGGCTCATTTCTATTGGATATATCACCCTGCAATATTATAGAATATTCTTTTCCGTCTTTAGTAAAGTTAGTAACATTTTTTGAACCAAAAATTGTTTCAATAGTTTTTCCTATCTCTACAGTTGAGATACCTAAGTCAGAGGTTTTTTTTTGATCAATCTTTACATTTAAAATTGGTTTATTTAGTTCAAAATCATCCTCAATATTAGTAAGATTTTTATTTTTTCTTGCCTCCAATTTTATTATTTCTTTCCATTTTATTAATTCTTCATAAGTATTTCCTTGTATTACAAATTGAATTGGTTTTTCTACACCACCAGTTCTAATTCCTTGTGGCATTATTGGAAAAGCTAAAACACCAGGCACTTTAGAAATTTCTTTAAAAGACTCCATCATAATTTTTTGACCACTTCTATCTCTTTTTTCCCAACTCTCTAGTAAAGCGATTATGAATGCAGAGTTTACTTGTTTACTACTTTTTCCAAACCCAGGTACTCTTAATATCACTCTTCTGTACTCACCTTTGCCAATTTTAGGGAGGAGAAATCCCTCAATTTCTTGAGCTTTATTTGATGTAAAATCAAAGCCAGAACTTTGTGGTGCTTTTACAATTACAAAAAAAGCCCCTCTATCTTCTTTTGGAATTAGTTGTTTTGGAGCATAAAGAAATGCTGCTATTGTTAATATTAATACAGAAAACAAAAAAAATATTACAGTCTTTTTCTTATCGATCCAGTATGAAAGCGAGTTCTTATAAAATATTTTAAAGTCTTTCAGTTTTTTTTCGAAACTATGAGTTAATTTATTTTTTTTATCATTTTGCCCTAGGACCTTACTTGCTAGCATAGGGCTTAGGGATAAAGCTACAAAACTAGAAATTATCACTGCAAAGCTTAAGGTAACGGCAGTTTCCATATAAAGAACACTTGATAATCCCTTAACAAAAATTAGAGGAATAAAAACAGCTACAAGAACTAATGTTGTTGCAATAATTGCAAATGAAACTTGTTTAGAGCCCTTGTAAGCCGCAACTAATGGTGACTCTCCAAGCTCAATTCTTCTTACAATATTCTCTAACATTACTATGGCGTCATCTACTACAATTCCAATTGCAAGTACTAGCGCCATTAGTGTGAAAAGATTTATTGAGAAATCGAAAAAATATATTGCTAGAAACGTAGAAATTAGTGAAACGGGCAAAGCAACAAGAGGTACTATTAATGACCTAAAATTACCTAAAAAAGAATAAATTATAAATGATACAAGTATTAAGGCTACAAAAAGTGTTTTATAAACCTCTTTAATTGCACTTGAAATGTAATTACTCCTATCAAAAGAAACTTCTAATTTTGTTCCATCTGGCAAACTGGGTTTAATTTGTTCTATTTTTTTCTTAATTCTGTTTGCAACAGCAATAGTGTTTGCATCTGAGTTTTGATAAATACCTATACCGACTACTTGTCTACCATTTCCTTTAAATAATGTTCTTGTTGATACAGGCCCAAATTCAATTCTTGCCACGTCCTCAAGCTTGGTAATAGACCCGTCTATCGATTTTTTTAATGGTAATTTCTTAAAAGATTCAAGTGATTCATAGGCATTTTCGAGTTTAATTGTTAAATCAATATCTTTAGATTCTATTTTTCCAGCAGGAAATTCTACATTTTCCTGCCTAAGGACATTTTCTATATCTTGAGTTGTAAGATCTCTAGCTGCTAATGACAATGGATCTAACCAGACCCGAAGAGATAGTTCCCTCTCTCCACCCAACCTCACTCTTCCAACCCCTTCAACTGTTGAAAAATAGTCGGTTAAATACCTATCCGCATAATCTGTTAATTCAAGATCAGACATGAAGTCAGAACTAAAACTTAACCACATTGTAGTTCTAAAACCAGCTGATTGTTTGAATATTTCAGGTGCATCTGACTCAGTAGGTAAATTATCTAATACTCTTGCAATCGAACTTCTCACGTCATTTGCCACATCATCAATATCAAGATTATCTTTAAATGTTAGATCAATTCTTGACCTTTCATCTTCACTCATTGACTCTATAGAAACTAACCCGGCAGTACCTCCAACAAAGTCCTCAATTTTTTGAGTAATTTGTTTATCAACAACATTTGCAGACGCTCCTTTATAATCTGTTTGAATTGATACTACTGGCCTATCAATATCTGGAATTTCATTTGTAGGGATTTCGAAAAAAACTAAACTACCAAATATTACTAATACCAAACTCATCACTGTAGCAATAACAGGTCTTTTAATAGATAAATCAGTTAGAAACATTTTAATTTAAAATTTTTATTTTAATTTTGTCTCTTACCTTTGATATTCCCTCGGTAACTATTTTGTCTCCTAAAGACAATCCATCAATTATAGAAACTTTACCAAAGTTTCTCTTTCCTATTTTCACTTTGATCTTATTGACTGTATTATCTTCCAGAACTTTGTAGACAAAAGCAGTTTCACCTTGAATTAAAAGTGAATTTTCAGGAATTCCTAATTGTTCCTCCTTATCGTAAATTATTTTTATATCTAAAAGCATACCTGGAATTAACTTTAAGTCTTTATTTTCAACAATTATACTTGCAAGCACAGATCTTGTACTGGGGTCTACCCTTGAACTCACAGACTCTATAGTACCGTAAAATTTTTTTTCAAACGAATCTGATTTAACTTCAGCTGAAAGCCCAGGTTTTAATATGTTTAAATATATTTCAGGAACTTTTATATTTAGCAATATTGATGTTGTATCATCCAAGGTTAATATAAAAGACTCAGTTCCCAAAACTCCTTGTGCTATCTCTCTTTTTCCCAAAACACCCTTAAAAGGTGCAACAATTTTTTCATCTGAAGTTTCAAAAATAACTTCCCCTTTCTCAACAATCTTACCTATAATTATATTTTCGTTTAATATTTCACTTTTTTTAATTCTATAATTTTTATTTTTAAGAGATAATGCAGTTCCAAAAGTTTCTATACTTTCATAAAATGTAGACTTACTTACAGAGTTAACTATTACACCTGGTGGCGGCATCTTAGAAAATTTTTTTACAAAGTGTTTAGTAACAAAATGCCTGCCTACTATTACTGAAATAATAATAATTAATAAAACTACTAAAAAAAATTGAATTTTTTTCGATTTTATCATGGTGAATACTTACCATATTCACTCCAAGATCCATCATAAATAATTGGCTGGTAGTCATTATTTACTATCTTATAAGCATATGCTAACACAGAAGCGGTGACTCCCGATCCACAAGTAAAAACAAATTTATTATTGTTCTTTGTTTTTATTATTTTTTCAAAAATTAACTTAAGTTCGTCCTTGGTTTTTAATTCGTTTGTAATTTGATTTATACATTCTCCGTAAGGCAAACATAAAGAATTTTTTATACTTCCTTTTCTTAATCCTTTTCTAGGTTCATCTATTTCTCCATTAAATCTTTTATGACTTCTTGCATCAACAACTGCAAAATTATTTGAATCAATGTTTTCATTTATTTGGCTCATATTAAAAACATAATTTTCTTTTTTAATTGCTTTGTAATTTGAAGTTACGATATTGGTTTTCTCATTAGTTAAATCTTTATTCTCTTGTTTCCATTTTTTTAATCCTCCGTTTAAAATATATAATTTTTCAATGTCATGCCCAAAATACAAAAAAGAAAACCAACATCTGCAAGCAGAATATAATCTTGAGTTATCGTATATAAGAATTTTGTCATTATTAGAAATGCCCAACTTAGAAATACTTTTGCTCCATTGATCCTCAGAAGGTAACATGTGAGGGAGATCAGTATTTTTTTCAGATGTATTGTCTAGGTCGAAAAAAACAGAGTTAGGAATATGACTCTCCTTATATTCTAAATAAGGATCCCTATTTTCAGTTGGTAAATGCCATGAAGCATCAATAACTTTAAATTCTTTTAAATTTTTTTCTGCAAAGTTTGTTGAAACTAGACTCATAGATTTTTCATAAGATATTTTTGATGATATTCCTCTGCCTTACAATAATTTAAAACCTCAGTTATTTTTGTAACAATCCTGCCTTTAAAATCTAAATTTCTCTTATCTAAAACTTTTCCAGCTACTTTTTTTTGGATTTCATTTAAATAGAAAATTTCACTTCTATACTGAGTTCCTATATCTGGACCTTGTCGGTCAAGAGTAGTTGGATCATGAAAATCAAAAAATAGATTTATTATTTTTTCATATGAAATGATATTTTCATCAAACTCAATTTTTACTACTTCAGCATGTCCGGTGTTACCAGTGCAAACTTCTTGATAATTTGTATCTTTATTTTTTCCGCCGCAGTATCCTACTTCAGTATTAGTTACACCGTCTATTTCACCAAATTTTCTTTCTGGTCCCCAAAAACATCCTAAACCTAAGATTGCTATTTCCATTGATTATTAAATTAAAGTATCTAATAGTATATTGAGTTAATCATATGCTCAGTAAAAATCAATTAGGTTTTTTGTACATGTTTCTATCAGTGTGCGCTTTTTCACTAATGGATTTAATAATAAAATGGACTGCAGATTACCCACTTGGTCAAGTTGTTTTTTTTAGAGGTTTTTTTGGGATAGTATTTTATTTTTTTGTAATACCTAAAAATAGAATAAATAATTTTTATCAAACAAAAAGAGCATTTTTACATTTTTTAAGGTGTTTCGTAGGTCTTATAGCAATGGTAGCAATATTTATTGCACTAAGAAACTTACCTTTAGCTACTGTAGTTAGCATATCATTTGCTGCACCTATATTTACAACTATTTTTTCAATATTTTTTTTAAGTGAGAGAGTTGGTATTTATAGATGGCTTGCTGTAGTAATTGGATTTGTAGGAATTCTAATTATTACAGAGCCAGGTTTTGAAAGTTTAAATATTTATTATATCTTCCCAATAATTTTTTGTATTGGTCTTTCATATGTTGCAATTGCAATAAGACAACTTTCTTCAACTGAACCAGTTTGGTTAATTTCATTAAATTTTTCAATAGCAATCACAATTGCTGGATTATGTACTTTACCTTATGGTTGGAAAATACCTTCCTTTTTTGATTTTTTTGTTTTATCTCTTGTTGGTTTGTTTGGTGGTGTTGCAAACCTCTGGCTAAGCCAATCTTATAAATTTTCTGAGGTATCTTTAGTTACTCCATTAAAATATTTAGGATTAGTATTTGCTATTTTTTTTGGTTATTTAATATGGGGTGAAGTTCCATCTTTGAAATCATTAATTGGCGGATTATTAGTAATCTTATCTTCAATTATAATTTTTAGACGTGAAATAATAATTAAAAAAGTACCCACAATACAAAGACATGACTAAAAAACCGCATTATTGGAATAAAGCGATAAATGTTTTATCTAAAAAAGATAAAATAATGAAAGAGTTAATACTAAAATATCCTGATAAGACCTTAACAACCCGTAAAGATTTATTTTATTCTTTATGTAAAAGCATTATTGGTCAACAAATAAGTGTCGCAGCCGCTAACTCGGTTTTTAAAAAATTTTCAAAAGCATGTAAAGGTAAAATAAAGCCTGGTAATATTGTAGTGTTAAATAAATTAAAACTTAAAAAGTGTGGTTTAAGTAGACAAAAAATAAAAGGTATTCAAGAACTTGCAAAAAAAATTAAGAATAAAACCTTCGATACAAAAAAAATTAAATATATGAGTGATGAAGAAGCAATTGAATATCTCTCTGATTTACGTCAAATTGGGAGATGGTCTGCAGAAATGATACTAATTTTTAATTTAAATAGATCAAACATTTGGCCAATACAAGACATTGGCCTTTTAAGAGCTATTTCAAATAACTATAAAAAAAAATATCACCCTCCAAAAAATTTCGTAAATAAGCTTAATAAAAGATTTACTCCTTATTGTACTGTAGCTACCTGGTATTTATGGAGATCAATAGATGATGAACCAATACAATATTAGAAAAATATCTTTACTTTTTCTGCATTTTTTCATGTAATAAAATTTTTAAATGTCAAAAAAACTTATTATTGATTGGGATACATACAATAAGTCCATAGATAATCTGGCTGTCCAAATTAGCGACAGTGGCTTCAAGCCTAGCTTTATAATATGTATTGCAAGAGGTGGTCTTAGAGTAGGTGATATTTTAAGTAGAATCTTCAATGTAAAATGCGGATATTTAGGCGTTGAGAGTTATTCAGCAGAAAAAAATAATCAAATTGCTGATAAACAAAATGAATTGACTTTTGCAAGAGATTTATCAACTACCTCAAAGAGTTATGGAGAAAATATATTAGTAACTGACGACCTAATTGATACAGGTGTAACTCTAGAAAAAACTTTAAAATGGCTAGAAAATTATAAAGACTTTAAAGATAAAAAAATTAACTTTAAATCAGCTGTGCTTTATAAAAAAGAAAAATCTAACTTTAAATCAGACTATATAGTTCACAATTTACAGGATAATCCTTGGATTGTGTTTCCTTACGAATTAAGAGAATTAATTTCTATAGAAGATTTAAAAAAAGAATTAAAGTAAAGGGGCTAGTTTATTGGCCAGCCCCTCCTAAATTCTAAGCTACAAGAAAACTTATTACGCTCAAAACTGCTATTAACCAAATAGCTGGAGAAGTATTAGATATTTTTCCTGTAAATATTTTAATCAAAGCATAAGATATAAAAGCTAAAGCAATTCCATTACTAATACTATAAGTAAGTGGCATTGTTATCATTGCTACAATTGAGGGAGCAGATTCTGCTATATCATTCCACTCAATATCCGTAATGTTTCTTACAAAAAGAACAGCAACATATAGAAGTGCAGCTCCGTCAATTTCCTTAGGCAAACTTGTTGCAAGAGGAGAAAAGAATAAGCATGATAAAAACAGGATTCCAATTACCAAAGAGGTCATCCCTGTTCTTCCACCTGCTTTAACACCAGCACCGGACTCTACATAGCTTGTTACAGTCGTTGTGCCCATCATAGCGCCAGCAACAGTAGCAACACTGTCAGACATCATGGCTTTATTTATATCTGTAACTCTACCTTTACTATCTACTTTTCCAGCAACATTAGCTACAGATGTTAATGTTCCTGCAGTATCAAAAAAATCAATAAATAACAATGTAAAGACCACAGTAGACATACTTGCTGATAAAGCCGCTTTTAAATCGAAATCGAATAAATATGTCATTGGCGGAGGTGAGCTTACTACCCCGTTAAATTTTGCTAAGCCCGTTACCCATGCAACTATACTAAAAGCAATTATTCCAATTATAATATTTCCTTTAACTTTAAGTTTTTCAAGAACAACCATAGCAACAAAAGCCAAGCACCCTAATAGCACTAAAGGATTTTTTAAATCACCGAGAGTTACTAAAGTAACCGGATGATCTCCAACAACTCCCATAATTTCCAATCCTATTATGGCTAGGAATAATCCTATACCTGCTCCAATTCCTAATTTTAAACTTTTTGGAATTGAATTTATTAACCATGCTCTTAAAGGTGTAAGAGAAATAATTAAAAATAATATTCCAGCTACTAAAACTGCACCTAAAGCAGCTTGTGGAGTGTAACCCATGCCTGCAACTACACCAAAAGCTACAAAAGCATTTATTCCCATACCTGGAGCAAGTCCTATTGGCCAAGTTTTTCCATAAAAAGCCATTATGAAACAAGCAAGAGCGGTTGCTAAAATTGTGGCTGTAAATACTGCACCAAAATCAAAAAAACCTTTTTCAGGTCCAGCGAATTCTCCCGATAAAATAAAAGGGTTTAGAAACATTATATAGGCCATTGTTAAAAATGTAGTTACACCCGCAATAACCTCAGTTCTAAAATCTGTTTTATGTTTTTTATATTCGAAATATTTGTCTAGCATAATTCCTCCCGATTTAAAAATTATCAGATTAATAAAATAATTCCTTAATAAAATATTCTTTATTCACAATATTCAACTATAAGTTTATTTTTAATAATTTCTCCTGTGCTAATATTCAATCTAATGAAAAAAACAATTAATATATTTTTGATTTTGTTATTTGTTCTTTTATCGTCCTGTGAAACGGTGCAGAATAAAGCTGATGAAGTTATTCAAAAAGAAGATAAGTATCTAATGAAATTTCTCAATAAAAAAAAAGATTTGTTAATTGCAGAATTTGGATACCCAGATTTAACAATGCCAAATGATGGAGAACCACCTGGTTCGGGAAAAATTATATATATTTCAAAGAAATACGGGATTAAATGTCAAAGAAGTTTTGAAATTAACGAAAGTGATTTTGTTGTAGGTTATTCCTCAAAAGGATGTTTTTAACTTGTGGGGCTTTGCCCCACAAGCAAGGTTTGGCTTATTTAATTTGAATTAATTTTTTTTTCTTAAAATCTGGAACTATTCTTTCGCATTCAATAGTTAAAAGCCCATCTTTCAAATTAGCTTCACCAACTTTTACGTCTTCAGCAATTTTAAATGATCTGGTAAATTGTCTTTGAGATATTCCTTTGTGTATAATCTCTCCATTTTCGATAGTGTTATCAGATTTTTCAACTTGCTTAGTTCTTACAGTTAAAAGATTGTCCTCATATTCTACTTCAACATCTTTTTTGTTAAATCCTGCAAGAGCCACCTCAATTGAGTATCTGTCTTTACCAGTTTTCCTAATGTTATATGGTGGATAATTTGACTGAGTTGTCAAACTTCCATTTCCTAACATGTTTTCAAATTGCTCAAACATATCATCAAAACCAACAGAAAATGGTCTTAATGAATTAAAGATTGATAGATCCTTACTTGTCATTTTTCCTCCTTTGTTAGCAAGGTTACTTAGTGTCCCATTAGGCAACACTTAAAATTATATGGTAACTATTTTTAAATATTCAATATGTAATTTTTTATTTATTTTCCTGTAATGCTTTAACATGCTCGTCAGCACTTTCTGCTAGAGCATTTAAATCATAACCACCTTCTAAGATCGAAACTACTTTTCTATTATTATATTTATTTGCTGCAAGAAGTGTTCTTCTCGTAATTTCGTAAAAATCTTTCGATTTTAGTTTAAATTGTGCAAGAGGGTCATCCTGATGTGCATCGAAACCTGCGGAAAAAATTAAAAACTCAGGCTTAAATTCATCTAACTTTTTTAATACATGATTATATGCATCAAAATAATTTTCAGAAGATGTGCCGGCTGGCAAAGGTATATTAAATATGTTATTAAACTTGCCTTTCTCATTCTCAGATCCGGTTCCAGGATAAAAAGGATACTGATGAGTTGATATATATAAAACTTTTTTATTATCGTAAAAAATATCTTGAGTGCCATTACCATGATGAACATCAAAATCTATGATACATACTTTATTGTAATTGTATTTTTCAATTAAATATTGAGCTCCTATTGCTGCATTATTAAAAATACAAAAACCCATAGCTTTATTTTTTTCACAATGATGCCCAGGAGGCCTTACAGCGCAAAATACATTATTAAATTTTTTGCTCTCCACACCATCTATTGCTTTAATTATAGAACCTACAGCATCGTATGTTGCGCTCTTACTCCCAGGCGATATAATAGTGTCTCCATCTAAAAATTTTATACCACTAGATGGAAAAGAATTTTCTATGTTATCAATATAATCAGACCCATGAACTTTTTTTAATATTTTTCGGTCAAACTTTTCTGACTTAACCCATAATAGATTTTTCCTCTTTTTTAATCTCTTAACAACTGCCGAAACTCTTTTTGGTTGTTCTGGATGACCATCACCAGTAATGTGATCCTCTGATGTATCTGATGTTACTATTGCAGTACTCACTTAAAGTATTCTTCTAATATTTCTGCATAAATTTTAGTTAAATTTTTTAAATCTTTTAAGGATACTGCCTCATCTATTTTATGCATAGTTTTGCCAACTAAACCAAACTCAAGGCAAGGTGATATCTTTCTTATAAATCTTGCATCAGATGTACCACCCGATGTTGATAGTTTAGGTTTAATTTTTGTATTCTTTTTAATAATATTCTGAATTTTATAAACAAAACTACTCGGTTCACATAAAAATGCCTCTCCAGATACTTTATATTCAATTTCATATCTAGATTTTTTCTTTCCACATATCTTTGAAAAAATAGTATTCAGTTTTTTCTTTAAAGATTTTGATGTGTGTTTATTGTTAAATCGTATATTAAAAGTAGCTCTCGCAGAACCTGGAATAATATTATCTATATTGTTATTTATATTTATACTTGTAACTTCCAGATTAGTTGGTTGAAAATTCTTTGTACCACTATCAAATTGTATGTCTTTTAATTTTTTTAAAATTTCTATTATAGTAGTAGACGGATTATTGGCTCGGTGTGGGTATGCAACATGCCCTTGAACACCACTAATAACTAACTTTCCAGTTAAACTACCCCTTCTACCAATTTTAATCATCTCACCCAATTTATTAGGATTGGTTGGTTCACCAACTAAACAAAAATTTATTTTTTCTTTTTTCTTTTTCAAATAATCTACTAGTTTTTTTGTCCCATTAACCGCATCGCCTTCTTCATCACCTGTAATCAAAAAGCTTATTGAACCTTTTAAATTTTTATTTTTTGTCAAAAAAATACTTGTAGCAGATACAAAAGCTGCAATGGAACTTTTCATATCATTAGCGCCCCTACCAATTAAATGACCATTTTTAACTTTTGGTTTAAATGGGTTCACAGTCCAGTCATTTAAATTTCCTGGAGGTACAACATCCAAATGTCCAGCATAACAAAAATTTGGACCTTTATTTCCTAATCTTGCATACAAGTTTTTTACGGGTTTATGTGTTTTATCTTTAAAGATAATTATCTTAGTTTTAAAACCTAAATTTGTTAATTTTTTTTCAAGAAAACTCATCACCCCAGCGTCTATAGGTGTAATAGATGGAAATCTAATTAGCTCTTTAGCTAACTCAAGCTCATTTATTTTTTGCATTTCTATTCTCTTAAAAGATCGTTTACCGAAGTTTTAGATCTTGTTTTTTCATCAACTTGTTTGATTATTACTGCGCAATATAGTGATGCGGCTGATGAATTATTTTTATCTGGTAAGGTCCCTGGTACAACAACTGAGTAAGGAGGTATTTTACCATAAGATATTTTTCCTGACTTCCGGTCTACAATTTTAGTTGATTGACCAATGTACATCCCCATGCTCAAAACCGATCCTTCACCAACTATCACTCCTTCAACTACTTCGGACATTGCACCTAAAAAAACGTTATCTTCAATAATTGTAGGCAATGCTTGAGCCGGTTCCAAAACACCTCCAACACCTGACCCTGCAGATATATGACAATTTTTTCCAATTTGACAACAACTACCAGCTCTTGCGAAGGTGTCAATCATCGTGCCTTCATCAATGTATGCACCTATGTTTACATAGCAAGGCATTAATACAGCATTTTTCCCGACGAAAGATCCTTTTCTAACTGGTGAATTAGGAACCATTCTAAAGCCAGCTTTTTCATGATCTTCTTTAGACCAGCCAGCAGTTTTACCTTTTAACAAATGAGCTTTATCATACCAACTACTATAAGGGCCATTTAAATTTTCCATAGGATATATTCTAAAACTAAGCATTATTGCTTTTTTAATGTGTTGGTGAGCAATCCATTTACCATCTATTTTTTCCGCGGCTCTAACTTTTCCGCTATCCAAGTCTGCAATTATTTGATTAATTGCATCCTTTAGCTTTTGATCTGAGCTAGGGCTAATTTGGTCCTTAATTTCCCAGGCATCGTTAATAATTTTTTCTAAAGACATAATTTACTTGTTTTTTAATAGCCTTATTTCTTTAAGAAATAAAGACAGATTTTCTATTTTATGAGAAATATAATCTTTATTAGAGTCTATCTTGCCAAAATACTCATCATTAATCAGCCAAACCGTGTAGCATCCTCTTTCATGACCAATACCTAAATTTTTTGCAATATCTTCAATATAGATTGTTTCTTTTGGATTTATCTTAAATTTATTGAGCATTAGATCAAAAGTCTTTGCCTCTGGTTTTGGGACATAACCAGCATCTTGAATATCGAACACTTTATCTCTTCCAAAAAGATCATATACTCCAAGGTGTGATAATATATTTTCAGCGTGTTCAGCACTCCCATTAGTGAAAATAAACTTCTCCATATCTAAATTAATCAATTCATCTCTCATAATTTTATCTTTTTTCATAAAGGAGAGATCTATTGTGTGTACATATTTCAAAAATTCTTGAGGTGGTATGTCATGATGTATCATCAGCCCGTTTAAACTTGTGTTATACTTATAAAAATAATCAGTTTGCAATTTTTTAGCTTCATCTCGATTTATTTTAAGTCTTTCAGAAATAAATTGTGTCATACGATTGGATACTTGGCCGAATACTTTTTCTAATGAATAATTATTATGTTTCCCATAACATACTCCATCAAGGTCTAATAATAGATATTTCATTTTTTTTAAATCTTTCATTTTCTTATTAAAGTTCCTGATCCTTTATCTGAAAAAATTTCAAATAATATTGAATGTTTTTTTCTACCATCAATTATTGCGACAGCAGTTACTCCATTATTAATAGCGTCTAAACATGTATTTATCTTTGGTATCATTCCCTCAGTTATTGTCTCATCTTTGATCATCTCTAAAATTTTGGAAGAGGAAATTTCTTGTATTAGCTTTTTATTTTTGTCTAAAACTCCCTCTACATTTGTCATTAAAAGCAATCTTCTTGATTTGAGCGATTTGGCTATTGCCCCTGCAGCAGTGTCACCGTTTATATTATAAGTTTGTAGATCTTTTCCTAATCCTAAAGGAGAAATTACAGGAATAAAATTTTCATTTAATATTTTATTAATAACATTATATTCAATTTTTTTAGGCACACCTACAAAGCCCAATTCACTTGACTCTGGGTCAACATGAATAACATTTTTATTTTTTGTATTAATTGAAACTCCTTTTGTCCCTTTTTCTTTTAATGATTTAACAATATCATTGTTAAAATCTATAAGAACATTTTCTACAATGTTTATGATTTTTTTGTCGGTTACCCTTAAGCCTCTAATAAACTTTGATTTGATGTTTGATTTATCTAATTCTCTTTTTATTCTAGGACCTCCACCATGCACTACAATAACAGAAAGCCCCAACTCGTTTAAAATTTTTAAATCAGATATAAAATTATTAAAAATTTCTCTGTCAATAAATACGTTGCCGCCATATTTAATTACTATTAATTCATTTTTATATTTCTGGACGTATTTCTGAACTTCCTCAATAGGAGGACCATCTTTAGGTAAAATTTTTTCTAGTTCCATTTAAGAGGCGGTTTTAACAGTAGTTCTTTTCATAATTACATACTGTTGGGCCATAGTAAGAATATTGTTTGCGGTCCAATACAGCACAAGTCCTGACGGAAAAGGAGCTAAAATTATTGTTAAAAATAATGGAAAGAACATAAAAATTTTTTTTTGTATTTCATCCTGAGGAGCTGGATTTAGTTTCTGTTGCAGCCACATTGTAAAACCCATCATTACGGGTAAAGCCCCAATAATCATGAAAGATGGTGGATCCCATGGAATTAAACCAAATAAATTAAAAATTGAAGTTGGGTCCTTTTCAGATAAATCTTTTATCCATCCAAAAAATGGCTGATGTCTCATTTCAATTGTTACAAATAACATTTTGTAAATTGCAAAGAAGAAGGGTATAGAAATCAAAATTGGCAAACAGCCTGATACTGGGTTAATACCTTCTTTCTTATATAGTTGCATCATTGCTTGTTGTAATTTCATTTTATCGTCTTTATGAATTTCTTTTAGACGAGCCATCTCAGGTTGAACTAACTTCATACGGCTCATTGATTTAAAGGCATAATTATTTAATGGAAAAAATGCTAATCTTAGACAGACAGTTATTAGTATTATCGCGATTCCATAATTACCTGCGAGTTTAAAGAAATAATCATTTAAAAAAAATAGAGGCTTTACTATCCAATAAAACCAACCCCAATCAATTACAAGATCAAACTTTTTAAGACCTAAACTTTCATTGTAACCATCAATAACGTTTACTTCTTTTGCTGCAACAACAACATTAACAATATTACTAATTTGGGCATTTGGTTTTGAGTCATAGGAGTTTGTTTCTATGTAGTTTACTTTAAATTTTTCATTATATTCAAAGTCAGCTCTAAATTTTTTATTTTTTTGTGGAATTATACTTGTTAACCAATATTTATCAGTTATTCCTAAAAATCCATTATTAGCATTTTTTGAATATTTTTTGTCTAAGATATCTTTGTAATCTTTTTCGATTAGTTGATCATCTAAAACTCCAAGAGGTCCCTCATGTAAAATAAAAAAGTCTATAATCTCTGGAATTTTAGTTCTAATAATTTGTGCGTATGGGTAAAAACTATAAATCTTATCTGAACTATTTTTAATTTTTTGTTCTATGGTGAATAAATATTGATTGTCAATTTTTATAATCTTCTCAAAAGTTAATCCCTGATTATTTTTCCAAATAAGATTCACATCATCATTTGGTGTAAGTTTTGAATTACCTTCAATTTTCCAAATTGTTTTATTATTAGGAATATCTATATTTTTATTGTTAGATGCCCAACCAGATTCAATATAATAACCATTTGAAGTTGATTTGGGATTTAATAAAGTTACGAATTGATCAGATTCAAGTTGAGTTTTATATTTTTTGAAAATTAAATCATCTATTGTTGCACCCTTTAATGAAATTGAGCCCTTAATACTCTCATTTTCGAAATAAAATCTGTCATCTAATTTTAATGCTTCTTCTCTAGAGAGATTAGTAATTTTTTCAGTAGTGTCTATATTTGGAGCATCACTACTGTTAACAATTTTTTCTTTTTCTTTTCTTTTTTTTATTTCTTCCGGTGATGGTTGAAAAAATAAGCTCCACATTACTATGATAGCTAAACTAAGCGATATAGCAGCTATTATATTTTTTGTATCCATAATTATTTTTTATTTTTTAAAGGTCTGTAACCTTCTCCTCCACCTAAAAATTTAATTGGGTGGCAAGTTATCAATCTAAGAAGCCCTTTAATAGATCCTTTCAAAGGTCCATAAGTTTTTAAACAATCAATAAAGTAATCTGAACAAGATGGAAAATATCTACAGTTATTTCCTAGCAACGGGGAAATTAGGTATTGATATAATTTAATAATTTTTATTAGTATTATATTAATAAATTTAATCATAAAATTTTTTTAAAATCTACAAGCATTGTTTCTTTAATATTACTGTACTTACTATCTAAAACATTTTTTTTAGCAATAATTAAGTATGAATATTTTAAATTTATTTTTATAGATTTTAGAATATAATTAATTATATTTTTTAATCTTCTTTTAATTTTGTTTCTTTGAACTGCTCTTCCAAGTTTTTTTTTAGTAATAATACTTAAATTCAATCTATTATTGTTTTTATTTGTCAATTTTTTAAAAAAAATTGTAGAATAATAATTATTTAATTTCTTACCAGATAAAACTTTTTTGAAATCTTCGTTTTTAGAAAGACTTAAAATTTTAATACCCATTATACGGTTAGTTTTTTTCTACCTTTTTTCCTTCTCCTTGATAGTAGTTTTCTACCGCCTTTTGTTTTCATTTTAGATCTGAAGCCATGACGCCTTTTTCTAACAAGTCTGCTTGGTTGATATGTTCTTTTCATAGGTAATATTAAATATTAAAATTTTTGGGTAGTTATAGAAAATATATATGTATAAGTACAGAAAATTTTTATAATACTTCAGCATATGGAAAATACAAAAAAATTAAAAATTTATTTAGGTATTTCTTATATAATTTTGATATCCACATTCTTATATTATTTATTTAGTAAATTTTCTTTACAAGAAGTATCAAGTTATGAGTTTATAAAAAACAATGTTGAATACTTTTCTAATCTAAAAAATAAAAATTATTTTGCATTAATCATAACTTTTTTTCTCTTTGTAGTTATTTGGGTTTTGCTGCTGGGATTTGGTTCACCAGTCGCTTTAGCATCAGGTTTCATATTTGGAAAATGGATTGGCACAATCCTAATTGCGATATCTTTATCTGTTGGTTCTTTATTACTGTATTTAATTACTATTTTCTTTTTTAAAGATTTAGTTCACCAAAAACTTGGCAGTCGAATGGTTTTCTTAAAAGAGTTATTTAACAAAAATGAATTTTTATATTTTTTAGTTTATAGATTTATTGGAGGAATACCCTTTTTTATAGCTAATACACTCCCCGTAATATTTAATATCAAAATAAAAAATTATTTTTTTGGAACTTTAATTGGGATGATACCTCAATTGTTTATCATTGTTTCGATTGGTAGTGGTCTTGAAAAAATTATTGATGCTAATACTTCACCACCCTCATTTTTTGAAATAATTTTTTCTAAAGATATATATTTACCTCTTATAGCTTTCTTCTTCATAGTAATAATCAGCGTTTTTTTAAAAAAAAAATTGTATAAATAAAATAATTGGTGCCCCTTGCCCGACTTGCACGGACGACTTTTTCCTTACCATGGAAATACTCTACTACCTGAGTTAAAGGGGCTTCTAAGAAATGATAAATTTACTGTATAAAATTAATTTTTTCAAATTATTGCCTTATTTTTTTTTTTTAATATAAGTATAATTTCGTTAAAAATATTTATGGGAATTCACTACGATTATAAATCTACAAGAGGTGCCAAGGCTATGGAGAAGCAGGCTAAAAGAGAAAAAAAGCTTGCTGAGAAAAGAGCAAAAAAACAACTTAAGTCTGGCTCAAATAAAAAAGAGGAAGAAACAATCCCTATTGATCAAGTAGTCACATTAGAACACTTAACAAATCCTGAAAAAAAATAACAAGAATGAATAATAAAAGAAAGCCCTCAAAGCTTGATCTTGAAAGGGCTTTACGTCAAAACTTAAGAAAAAGAAAAATTTTTAAAAAACCAAAAAAAAAAAATGATACTAAATGATAAACAAATAAAAAAGTTATCAGAAGAGGTAGAAATGATAACACCTTTCATATCAGAAAGTATATCAAAAGGCATAAGTCACGGGCTTAACTCTTTTGGTTACGATTTAAGATGTGGCTCAGAATTTAAGATATTTACAAATATAAAAGGTGCTACAGCTGACCCGAAAAATTTCAGTGAGGATAATTTTGTTACAGTTAAAGGTGAAGAGTTCATATTAATACCTCCAAATTCATTTGCACTAGCAAGTAGTTTAGAATATTTTAAGATGCCAAGAAATGTTACAGGTCTTGTTACAGCTAAATCTACTTATGCAAGATGCGGATTAGGTACTCCTCCAACAGTTTTAGAAGCAGGATGGCATGGAAATTTAGTTTTAGAGTTTTCTAATCACACAAGTAATTCTATAAAACTTTATGCCAATAGTGGTGCTGCACAGATATTATTTTTTAAAGGAGATCAACCAGAGGTCTCTTACTCAGATAGAAAAGGTAAATATCAAGGCCAAGTTGGAATTACTCTAGCAAAATCAAAATAAATGAAAAGATTTTTAATAAATGGCCCTAATAAAGGTGTTAAGGGTGAAATAAATATAAGTGGTGCTAAAAATTCTTGTTTGCCTTTAATGGCAGCTTCAATTTTGTTTAAGAAAAAGGTTATTTTGAGAAATGCACCTATTGTAAAGGATGTTTTGACCATGAAAGATTTGCTTATATCTTTAGGCTCAAAAGTTGAACTCATAAAAGAAAAAAAAATTATTAAAATAACAAATAATAAAAAACATAAATTAACTGTTCCATACAATTTAGTTTCTACTATGAGAGCAGGCGTTTTAACAATGGGACCTTTATTAGCTAGATATCCAAAAAGTAAAATTAGAGTTGCTTTAGGTGGAGGTTGTGCTTTGGGTATTAGAGACACCTCTTGGCATCTTTCAGGATTTAAAAGTCTTGGTGCAGATAATACTCTTAATAGAGGTTATGTGAACATTTACTCAAAAAACGGTTTAAAAGGAAATATTTTTAAATTTCCAAAAGTTACTGTTACAGGAAGTTCAAATTTGATTATGGCATCAGTGCTTATAAAAGGAGAACACATAATCAAAAATATTTCAATAGAACCTGAAGTTAAAGATTTGATTAAATTTTTAAATAATTCTGGGGCACAAATAAAGTTTATAGGAAAAAGATCTATAAAAATTCAAGGGGTTAATGAACTTGTAAATGGCGATCATACTATTATTGGTGATAGAATTGAAGCTTTTAGTTACTTGTGCGTTGCAGCGATAACGAATGGAAGAGTCAAAGTAAAAAAAATTGATCCCAGACACTTAAATACAGAATTAAGAATATTAAAAAAAATTGGATACAAAATAGAAAATAATGACAATTCAATCATGATTTCACCAGGTAAAAAAACAAAACCTGTATCAATTAAAACTGGTCCTTGGCCACAATTTGCCACCGACAACATGCCAATTATTCTTGCAGTTTTAACAAAGGTTTCTGGAAAAAGTGTAATTGAAGAAACAATATTCTCAAATAGATTTATGGCAGTCCCAGAGTTAAAAAGAATGGGCGCAAAAATATCAATAAAGAAAAATAAGGCATTTATTATTGGACAAAAAAAATTAAATGCTGCAGATTGTATTTCATCAGATTTAAGAACTACATTTTCAATAATCTTGGGAGCAATATCGTCCGAGGGATCTTCTACAATATCCAGAATTTATCATGGTTTAAGAGGTTATGAAAACTTACAAATTAAGCTCAAAAAATTAGGTATTAAAATTAAATTAAAAAAATAATGTCCAAAAAATATTTAGCTAAAATTTTAGCAAGGGATTTGAATGGTTTAAACCTAATTTCTTTATATTGTCACAAATCGATTTTAAAAGTATCAGACATAAAATTTCTAAAAAAAAATAAGATTTTTCTATTATCTTTACAGAGAAACTCAATCAAAGCCAAAAATAAAAACAAAGTATTGAGCATATGTAAGTTCGAATTTATTGATCAAGCTAGGTCAAAAAATATAAATCAATATTCACCAAAAAAAAATTTGTCACTTCTTGCTATCGATACTATTAAAACCAAAAAGGGCTTCGAATTTAATTTGTTATTTTCTAATAATGGCTTTATAACGTTATGCTCAGAAATTATAGAAGTTACACTTGAAGACTTAAAGGAAATTAAAAATGACTAATAGATTAAATGCAAATAGTAAAAATTTTCAAAAAGATCTAATAAAAAAAATAAATAAAAGATCAGTTTTTTCTGACAAGGATTATAATGTTGCAAAAAAAATTGTTTTAGATGTAAAAAAAAATGGGGATAAAGCGGTGCTTAAATATGAAAAAAAATTTAATAAAAATTATAAGCTTAAAACAAACTATGACAATATAATTAAAAATATTAAAAAATTAAATCCAAAAGTAAAAAAATCTATAGACTTTGCATTCCAAAGAATTCTATCATTTCATAAAAATCAAAAGTCAAAAGATATTAAATTTTCAGATAAATTAAATAACAAAATTGATTACAAGTATAAACCGCTGAATTCAGTTGGGATTTATATACCTGGTGGCAATGCAAGTTTTCCATCTACAGTTTTAATGAATGCAATTCCTGCTATGCTGGCAGGTGTCAAGAGAATTGTTATTGCTAATCCTGTAAGAGGTAAAGATCAAAGTGCCGCTGTTTTATATGCTGCTAAAAAGTGCGGTGTAAAAGAAATTTATAGGGTAGGTGGAGCACAAGCTATAGCTGCTCTTGCTTATGGAACAAAAACAATCAAACGAGTAGACAAAATAGTTGGACCGGGAAATATTTACGTTGCAGCAGCAAAAAAAATAGTTTTTGGTGAAGTTGGTATTGATATGATTGCTGGCCCATCGGAGATAACAGTAGTTGCCGACAAAAGTTCAAATGTAAGATGGGTTGCGGCCGACTTAATTGGTCAAGCAGAACACGATATTAATGCTCAGTGCATTCTTATCTCAAAAAATAAACAATTAATTGATAAAGTTCAAAAAGAATTAGAAATTCAGTTAAAAAGTTTACCACGTAGAAAAATTGCATTAGGTAGCTTAAAAAAAAATGGTTTATTAATTTTTGCAAATTCAGATAAAAAAATTTCTAATATTATAAACATTATAGCACCGGAACATTTAGAGCTTAGTATAGATAAATATAAATCTATTTTAAAAAATGTAAAAAACGCTGGATCAATATGCACGGGAAAATATTCAGCAATGGCTGTAACCGATTATTGTGCGGGTAGTAATCACACTTTACCAACTCACTCTTCTGCAAAATTTTTCAGTGGACTGTCTGTTTTTGATTTTTTTAAAAGAATTTCTTACATAAATTTATCAAAAAAGGGTATTGAAACTATTGGTGAAAAAGTTATAAATCTTGCAACTTATGAAGGTTTAGATGGACACGCTAAATCAGTTAAATTAAGAATAGGAGAATAAGATTTGTCAAAGCAAGACTCTTTAGAATTTAAAGGAAAAGTTATAGATCTTTTACCCAATGCAATGTTTAGAGTAAAGCTGGAAAACAATCATATTGTAACTGCACACACTGCAGGAAAGCTAAGAAAAAACAGAATTAGGGTTTTGCAAGGAGATAATGTTACAGTAGAGGTTACTCCCTACGATTTAACAAAAGGGCGTATCATATTTAGATTTTAATGGCCTTGTAGCTCAGTAGTAGAGCAGTACCCTGAAAAGGTATGTGTCGTAAGTGCGATTCTTACCAAGGCCACCACCAAAGTGACATTAAGTCAATTTAAATTACTTGCATTAAATTTAGAAATCTAATAACAACCCACTAAGCTTAATAAGCTTAAGTATAATAACTAACGAAAGAGTAAAATGAGTCTAAAAGGTAAAGTAAAGTGGTTCAATGGAAAAAAAGGTTATGGTTTCATTGAGCGTGAAGACAAAGAAAAAGATGTATTCGTACATGCTTCAGCTGTAAGAGAAGCAGGTTTAAGATTCTTAAACGAAGGTGACGAGCTTACATTTGAAGTTGAAGACGGAGAAAAAGGTCCTGCCGCAGTAAAACTGCAAAAAACCTCTTAATTCTAATTCATCAAAATAATTGTATAGGAATAGGCAAGCTTAAAAGCTGATTTTATTCCTATACAATCAGCTGTTGATTTTTTTGATTAAACTGTTAATTAAATCCCGATGATTAAGATTATTAAAAGTTTAAAATTATCTCACAGACACCATTTTCATGCTGGCTGCACGCTAGCTATTTAATCATTATATAAATTTAAAAATATCCACAATTAGTATAAAACAAAGATAGGAGCACGGGTAGCTCAGTTGGTTAGAGCAGCGGTTTGTGGAACCGAAGGTCGACAGTTCGAATCTGTCCCCGTGTACCAAAAAATGGAAAAACAAAAAAAAATAAAACCTCTAAAGGAATTACCTTCAGGTTTTGAAGATAGAAAAGAAAAAGAACTTTTAATCAGAGACTTCATAATTTCAAAGATTAAAGAGGTAATGGTTAAATATGGCTTTCAATATCTTGAAACCCCAAGTTTTGAATATACTGAAAGTATAGGTAAATTTTTACCTGATAAAGAAAGACCTGGAGAAGGTGTATTTTCTTTTAAAGACGAAAATAGGTGGTTGTCTTTACGTTATGATTTAACAGCACCCTTGGCGAGATATGTTGCAAAAAATTTTAATGAAATACCGAAACCTTTTAAACGCTATCAATTAGGTACAGTGTGGAGGAATGAAAAACCTGGACCAGGAAGATATAGAGAGTTTCTTCAGTTCGATGCTGATTACGTAGGTACAAAAAATTTGCAGGCAGATGCAGAACTATGTGTAATGATATCAGAAATTTTAGAAAATTGTGGCTTAACTAAAGATGACTACACAGTCAAAATATCATCTAGGAAAATTACGGATGAATTATTCAAAAAACTAGAAATTCAGTCGCAGGAAAAAATTTCTATAATTCTTCGAGCTTTAGATAAAATAGATAGGTTAGGGTGGACAGAAGTTAAAAAATTACTAGGTGAAGGTAGAAAAGATAAATCAGGAGATTACACAAAAGGGGCAGAATTAGACGTTGAACAAATAAAAGCTATAGAAAGCTCATTGAATGTTAATTCACCTCAGAGTGAGGATTTAAAACAAATAATAAAAATCTTTAAAGATTATAAATTTGACAACTATAAGTTCGATCCTTCGGTAATAAGAGGTTTAGAGTACTACACAGGCCCAATATTTGAAGTTAATCTAAATTTCAATGTAAAAAATTTAAAAGGACAAGTTATTCAATTTGGATCAATAGGAGGTGGAGGTAGATACGACAATTTAGTGAGCAATTTTGGTAATCTTGATTATCCAGCAACTGGCATATCAGTAGGTATAGATAGACTTGTGTTTGCACTAATGCAAAAAAAAGAATTTGATTTAAAAGTTACGCGCCCTGTAATGATTAGTGTCTTTGATCAAAACAATATGAAAAAATATATAGAATTACTAAAGAAACTTAGATCGGAAAATATTAGTTCAGAGATTTACCCTGGTGAGGGAAAAATAAAAAAACAAATGGAGTATGCTAATAAAATTGGCTGTCCTTGTGTAATTTTTGCTGGTGAAGAAGAAATTAAAAACTCAGAGGTCAAAATAAAAGATCTTAGAACTGGGAAGGAAACTAATATTAAAGATGAGAACATTGTTAATGAAATCAAAAAAATTATCTGAAAATATATTAAAATTAATAAAGTCAGAGGATTTTAAGTATATTAATTTAGATACTGTAATAGAAACGAAACATATTGTTGAAAGATCTGGTGAGTCATTTAGACGTTTTATTTTTTCTTTTAATGATCAGAAGGGTAATGAAATTTGTCTTAGACCAGACTTAACAATTGCATCATGTCTAAAGTATTTAAATGAGAAAAATAAAACATCTAAAAAAGTATTTTACAGTGGACAAGCTTTTAGAAAAACTCAAAAGATATCAGATAGTATAATAAGAAATCAAATTGGTTTTGAAATTATTGGCTCTAACAAGGAAAAAGATGATGATAAAAAAATTATTAACACAGCAGTTAAATCATTATCAAAAGTAAAATTTTCATCGGGTATTTTGACTATCGGAAATATCGAAATATTTAAACTTCTATTGACTAAATTGGATATCCCTAAAAGATGGAAATTGAGACTTCAAAGACATTTTTGGAGAGAAAAATATTTTAATGATTTGTTAAAAAGACTAGAAACTAATTCTGACGTAGATCCAACAATTGTTGAAATAGATAAAAAAAAATATGAAGCAATGCTTAAACAAAAACAATCAAAAATTATTGCTGGTAGATCACTTGATGAGATTCTAAACAGATTTAATAATAAGATAAATGATCCTAGAAGACCTCAAAAAGGAAAAAATGTTGCAAAAATAATAAAAGAATTTCTTAAAATTGATTGTCCAATCAGCGAAGCATTTAACAAATTAAACTTTTTTTTTAAAAAACATAAAATTAATTTAAGAGTAGAAAAAAATTATTTTCCGATCTCTAAAAATAAATTTTCAAGATTAAATATAAAATATTCAGCATCTTTTGGAAGGCAATTAGAATATTACACAGGCCTAGTCTTCAAAATTGATGTTAAAATTAAATCGAATAAAATTAACATTATTAATGGTGGAAGATACGATAATCTTATTGGCGATCTTGGATCAAATAAAAAAATACCAGCAGTTGGAGCAGCTATAAATTTAAATGATTAATATTGGAATTCCCAGCAAAGGCAGATTAAGAAAAGATATATTAAAAATTTTTTCTAAAAACAATTTAAAACTTATATCTGAAAGAGGAGAGAGAGATCTATTAGGGTCTGTTAAAGGATATAAAAATTTAAATATTACTTATTTACACGCTAGAGAAATCGTTGAAAGATTAGGAGACGGAACTTTGGATATTGGTTTTTCAGGTTTTGATTTATTAAAAGAAAGTGTAATTAATGTGCAAAAAAAAATAATAGTGAAAAAAAAATATACTTTCGGTAAAGCTAATTTAGTAATCGCAATTCCTGATGATTGGATTGATGTTCAAACAATAGCTGATTTGGAGGAAATTGCATTTGATTTTAAAGAGAAAAAAAAAACTAGATTAAGAGTAGCAACAAAGTATCCAAACTTAACAACAAATTTTATGTTTGAAAGAGGTGTTACACAATTTAAAATTGTAAAAAGTCTTGGTGCAACAGAAATATATCCATTTACAGGTTCGTCAGAAATTATAACAGATATCACTTCAACAGGGGAAACTTTAAGAGCTAATAATTTAAGAGTATTAAAAGACGGAGTAATACTTAAATCTCAAGCGTGTTTAATGATTTCTCAAAAAAGCCAAAAAAAGAGAGGTATTTTTAATATTATAAATAAACTTAATAAAAATGTATAGTGTGGGAATGGAATCGTTACTTACAATTTTAATTATTATTTTGCTTCTTGCAAATTTTTTAGCAATTTTATTTCTAATTAAGCGTAAACAACCTGAGCCAGTTAATAATGAACAAATTTTTAAAGACGAATTAAGTTCATTAAAAAATACATTTAGCCAATCTTTTGGGTCGATGAGCAAAGAAATAGCAAAAGATATGACAGGTGCCCTTACAAAAGTTGATGAAAAAGTATCAGTTTTTAATCAACAAGTAAGCGAGTTAAACAAAAGCCAAGATAATTTTAGTAGAATTTTGAGTGGTGTAAAATCATATGGAACTCTTGCGGAATTTGGATTAGGTGCACTCCTAAAAGATTTGTTACCATCATCTCAATATATCGCAAATGCTAAAATGAAAGAGGACACATCAGAAACAGTAGAGTTCGCTATTAAACTTCAAGATGTGATGTTGCCAATTGATAGTCACTGGCCTGTTGAAAAATATAAAGCAATTGATGATGCATATAATGCTAATGACAAAGATGCACAAGCAGAGGCCAGGAAAGATTTAGCGTCAGCGTTTAGATTGAAAGCTAAAACTGTTAACGCAAAATATATAGCACCGCCGAAAAGTACAGATTTTGCAATTGTTTATGTTCCAACTGAAGGATTATTTTCAGAACTCTCTAGCTATAGAGACCCTAAAACTAAAGAGCTGCTTTTACAGGAATTAAGAACCAAATATAAGGTTACAATTTCTGGCCCTAATACTTTGTCTGCTTTATTACAATCCTATCATTTAGGATTTCAAACACTCAAAGTTCAGCAACATGCTACACAAATTTATAATGATTTAAGAAATATAAGCTCAAGGTTTGAAAAACATTTTGATGGAATAAAAGAACTTAGAAAAAAATTAGAACAAGCTATGCAAGCCACTGATAGTTTTGGCAGAGATGCAAGATCTATAATGAATACTCTTGGAAACATTAAAGATCCCGAAAAAGTTGAAATAGCGTCAAAAAATGAGAATGTTGAAAAATTAAATATACCAAACTCAAAACAAGCTAAAAACTAATTTAAATTATTTTAAATAGCTCTATAAATGATTTGATGAAGTGGAACACTAAATTTGCTTATCCAAAATCAACAAGATCTTTGGTAAATGGTTCAAGACATTATTCTTTAGATGGATCAAGTTTACCCTCCGTGACAACAATTTTGTCAGCTACTAAAAGTGAAGAAGACAAAGCTGCAATTCTTGCTTGGAAACAAAGAGTAGGGAGTGTTGAAGCAGAAAGAATTAAGAAAGAAGCTTCATCAAGAGGAAGTTCTATGCATTCTTATATAGAACATTTTTTATATGGGAAACTAAATCAAGAACTATTAGAAGACAACAATAAGTCAAAAAAAATGGCAGAAGAAATTATTGATAATGGTTTGAAAAATAAATTGTCAGAGATATGGGGGTCTGAAGCTACAATATATTATCCCGGAAAATATGCAGGTACTGCAGATTGTATAGGAGTTTATGAAGGCAAAGAATCAATTTTAGATTTTAAACAAAGTAATAAACCAAAAAAAGTGGAATATATAGAAGATTACTTTTTACAAATTGGGGCTTATTCTTTAGCTCATAATACTGTTTATAATTCTAATATTACCCAAGGCGTAATTTTAATTTGTACTATAGATAGATTGTTTCAGGATTTTAAAATTGAGGGTAATGAACTAATAAATTTTCAGAATAAATTTCTTGAGAGAGTTGAAAAATTTTATCACTTAATAAATAAATAAATATTTGACTTTATTCGAAATTAATATACTACGAACTTACTTGCTACTTGTTTAGATGCGAGCCTTCATACTTTTCAATTAGCATTAATTAATAATTTATGAACATAGTAATTTGGGATATAGAATCTTCAAGCTCCAGTACAGACTTTGGAAGTATTATTGAAATTGGTGGAATTTTAGTAGATCAAAACTTAGTAGAAAAAGAAAGATTTAATTTAAGATGTAGACTTCAAGAAGGAGAAATTCCTCAATGTATGGCCCTTCTTGTTAACAAAACTGATGTTAACATGCTAACGAAAGCAAATCTAAGTCATTATCAAATGTTATCTCAAGTTGAGATGATTTTTAAAAAATGGAGCCCAGCTATATTCTTAGGGTGGTCTAATATAGGTTTTGATGATGAAATGATAAGAAAAGAGTTTTTTAAAGGATTAAGATATCCATACATCACAAATTCATCTCCTAACAAAAGACATGATGGGCTAAACATTGCTCGTGGTGCTTTTGCTTTAGATAATAAGATATTAAAAACTGAGACTAACGAAAAAGGTAATGCTGTAATGAAGCTAGAGTCTTTAGCTAGGATGAACGGTTTTGAGACTAAAGGAGCTCATAGCGCCTTATTTGATGCAGAACTAACCCATAAAGTTTTAGGACTAATTAAGAATAAACAACAAGACACATGGGACAATTTTTTAAAGACTTCAAATAAGCTTGATACTGAAACAATAATAAAAAAAGAAAAGATTATTACTCTTAATGAGTACTTTTACGGAAAATCAAGACTTTATCTTTGTGCGCCTCTTCATCCAAAATTTTGTATTCATCCAATATATCAATGGGGGCAGGCTGTTGATTTAAGAGTTGATGTCGAACCTCTCCTAAAAATGTCTATCAATGAACTAAAATCTGAGATGAAAAAAACACCAAAATTTTTAAGAACTATTAGGTCAAATAAAGCACCAATAATAATAGATAAAGAGTATGGCATGAAGGTTGAACCTTATAGTGCTATGGACATCTCTTTAATTGATAAAAGAGCAGAACTTGTAAACACAAATGAAAAATTTTCTGAGAATATCTTAATTGCATTAAGAGAAATTGCCGAAGAAAAAGAGCAATCAAAATCTCAAGAAGATATAGAGCCAGAGGAAAGTATTTATGTAAAATTTACGCCTAACAAAGATACTAATTTATTTCAAAAATGGCATGAAGCACCCTGGAATGATAAATTGAGATTGTTAGATAAATTTGAGGATCAAAGAATGGTGGGATTTGGAAAAAAAATAATATTTCAAGAAGCTCCTCATGTCTTACCAGAGTCTATGTTAAAGAAAATCAAGATGGAAATTGCTAAAAGAATTTTAAGTGAAAAAAAGGAAAAATGGTGGACTTGTAAAGAATTTTATCATGAATGTGACAATCTTAGAGATAAATTTACTAATGAAGGCAATGAGCTAAATTTAAAGTTTCTCGATCAATTAAATAATTACGTAATGTCAATTGAAAAAAAATATAAAAATATTTGATGTGGATAAAACTATTTAAATTATTTAAGAACTTGAATATAAAAAGAAATTTTATATAAGAAATATATGGCAACAGTAAATGTTACAGATGAAAATTTTGAGTCAGAAGTTATTAAGGCCGGAAAACCAGTAGTTGTTGATTTTTGGGCTGAGTGGTGTGGACCATGTAAACAGATCGGACCTATACTAGAAGAAATTTCCGACGAAATGTCCGAAGTAGTAATTGCTAAGCACAATATTGATAATGAACCTAATACCCCTACTAAGTATGGAGTAAGAGGAATTCCTACCATGTTACTATTTTCAGGTGGCGAGCTTAAAGCAACTAAAGTTGGTGCAACTACAAAATCTAACATCGTATCTTGGATTAAAGAAAATATTTAATTAAGATTTAAAACTTCACCAGCTAAATAAAGACTTCCGGCACATAAAAAAATACAATTTTTATCTTCATTGTTCAGCATTAAAGACTCTTCAATGCTTTCTGCAGTATGAATATTCTTATTACCAAGTTTCTTTTTAAATTCTTCTTTAGAGATGGAACCCTCTTGATTAGGAATATCTATAAGAGTTATTGAATTTACAGAATTCTCAAATTGGTTAACAAACTCTTTATGAGGTTTGTCATTCATCATACCGCAAATAAGATGTACTTTTTCGTTTTGTTGTTTAACCCAATTTGAAATTGAAATTGCTGAATTAATATTATGCCCCCCGTCTATTATTAGCCTATTTTTACCTATTAAATTTTTTAATTTACCTGATTTTATTTCTTCTAAACGTCCTTTTAATCTCATTTTTTTCATACTATTTTTGATATTAGCATCAGATATATTAAATATTTTTCTAGCAGCCGCAATTGAAGTGCTGATATTATATATTTGGTGATCACCCATTAAATTTGGCTGAGGCAGCATTATCTCTCCCAATTGATCTTGATAATGTACAAAACTGTTTTCAGATTTTACTACGTTAAAGTCATCACCAAAAAAATATTTTTTAGATTTATTTTTTATTAAAGAATTTTTAATTTTTGTTTTTATCTCTGAATTCATTTGATTGTTGATGAATATATTGGATATCGGTAATGAACTAGTTTTTTCATAAATTACACCTTCTATTGTTTTATTATCTAACCAATTTAAATGATCTAAGTGAATTACTCCTAAAAGGGTGAGCAAATTTCGTTTAAAAACATTTGTGCTGTCAAATCTATGAAATAGACCAGCCTCTATAATATTTACATTATCCTTAAAATTTTCAGCATACTTTATAAAAGCGCATGTTAATATTTCAAAAACTGTTGCATTATCATTTCCTAATATTCTATCAACATCTCCCAACAAAGTGGCAAGATTATTTTCATCTATTTCTTCATTATTAAAAACAAATCTTTCTGTGTACGATTGTAAGTGAGGCGAGGTATATAAATTGTATTTGTAACCAGACTCTTTCAAAATAGCGCTTAAGGCTGTGGCCATAGAAGCTTTAGAATTTGTTCCAACTACAGTTACAACATTTTTTATTTTGTTTTGTGGGTTACCTAATTTATTTAATAAATTAAAGGTTCTGTCTAGCGAGAGATCAATCTTTTTATTATGACGCTTCTCTATTTTCGATATTATCTTCTGAAGTTTTGTCACCATCTTCTATTTTTACCTCAGATTGCTTCTTTAGCAAGATAGATAACAATAAACCAATTTTTTCTGGTAGATCTTTCCTTTGGACTATTGTATCAACAAAACCACAGGCTTGAACGTGCTCTGATTTTTGAAAATTTTCTGGTAATTCCTCTTTAACAGTTCCCTCGATTACACGTCTTCCAGCAAAAGCTATTAAAGCGCCTGGCTCAGCAATTTGAATGTCACCAAGCATTGCATATGAAGCAGTAATACCTCCTGCAACTGGATCTGCGAATAAAACAATATATGGAATTTTATTACTTTTAAGCTCATTTATAGCAAGAGTTGTTCTGGTCATTTGGTTTAATGAAATAATGGACTCTTGCATTTTCATTCCACCCCCTGTTGCAACTACCAACAATGGTTGATTATTTTCTATTGAGTGCTGAGCGGCAAATAAAAAAGCCTCACCTTCAGCAGCACCGATACTAGCTCCCATATAATTAAAGTCGGATGCGATTGCTGTTAATCTTATTTTATTTATTGTTCCATCCGCTACTACCATACTGCAATTTAAACCAGTTTTTTTTCTAGCACTTTTTAATCTGTCTTTATATGACTTTGTGTCAGCAAAATTTAAGGGATCATCTGGTGGCATAGGTGTTTTTAAAATTTCATAACCCTCACTACCAAACAATAAATCAAATCTTTGTTTAGGATTAATCCTAAAATGTTTGTGACACGGACCTGGGCATACCCATAAATTTTCTTCTAAATCTTTTTTTAAAATTGGACCTTTGCAACAAGATGTCCAATCACTTTCTTCCATATCTTTAAGAGATGGTCTTTTTTTAAGAAGCCTTTTAATTTTTTGTCCAAAATCTAGTGTTTTTTTTAACCAATTCATAAAATTTTATTCTTTAATTTTCTTACTAATCTACCTACATTTGTGACAGGATTTTGTCCATCTTCTAAACTCCTTGTTATTTCTCGACAAATTGCGCTACCGACGACTAGACCGTCAGCAGATCTAAGATTCGAAATAGTTTTTTCAGTTATACCAAAACCTATAACAACATTTTTTGATGGTTTGATTTTTTTTATAACATTATAATTTTTAATAATTCTTTTTATACTATATTTTAATGCCGACCCTGTAGTTGATATAGTTGAAATCATATAAATCATTTCATGTGAACTCTTTATTATCTCTTTCATTCTTTTTAAAGTTGTAGTAGGAGCTATCAATTGAACGAAACAAATAGAATTTTTCTTACACAACTTGGCAAAATTTTTATTATCAGGAAACGATAAATCAACAACAATTAACCCATCGACACCAGACTCTTTACATTTTTGAATAAATTTCTTATCTCCATAATTAAATATCATTTGGTAGTAACCCATCAATATCATTGGTTTAGATGGTTTTAATTTCTTAAATCTTTTTACAAGTTTAAAAATATCATTTAATCGAATACCATTTTGCAAGGCTCTGTAAGAGCTATTTTGAATATCTTTACCATCAGCTGTTGGGCAATTGTGAGGTATTCCCCATTCTGCGATATCTAAATCTTTTGATATTGAATTTAGTATTTGTAGGGATCTTTCCTTAGTATTATCACCACAAACTGTATAGGATATTAATGCAGGTCTATTTTCTTTTTTTGCAATCCTAAATGCATTGTTAATAGAATTTTTCATTTGGGATAATATCCTAATTGATCAATATAGATTTTTTTATCTTTGTAACCTTTTCCACAATTGTTGACCACAAGCACATCCCCTTTTTTCAATTTTGGAGCTAAACGAATACATTCACTCCATGCATGTGCTGGTTCTAAGCTTGGTCTTATATCTTCTAATTTAGTAATTAACTTGAAAGCAGCCAATGCTTCTTTATCTGAAGCATTAGTGTATCGTGCTCTCCCAGTGTCTTTAAGTAATCCATGCAGTGGACTTGAGCCAGGATAGTCCAAACCCGCACTTATGGAATGTGTATCTGCGATTTGACCTTCTTTGTTAGTCAAACAATATTGTGCAGCTCCATGTAAAATAGCTACTTTTGCGTTTGTAGATAAAGGCGCAGCATACTTTGCCTCAACACCAATTAGTTCAACATGTTTTTTATCGTAGTCAATGAACTCATTCCAAAATCCTAGGGCGCTACTTCCCCCACCTATGACATTGATTAATTTAAGTTTAGGTATTTCACCAAACTCCTTTATTAATTGTTTTTTTAATTCTCTTGAAATTTGAGAGGTTGACCATGCACATATTTTTAAAAAAATATTGCAGCCAATTGCTGAACCTACTGCGAGATGTGTATTATCACAGTTTGAAACATAGTGGCGCATACACTCAGAAACAGCATCTACCAAAGTCTTTGAACCTGAGTCGACAGGCACAACTTCAGCACCTGCGTCGCGCATAAATTTAACGTTGGGTGCTTGTCTAGAAATATCTTTTGTTCCCATAAAAATTTTGCACTTTAAATTCATTTTTTTTGCCGCCATTGCAAGATTTTTTCCAAACATTCCGGCACCAGTGTCACCTGCTATGTAACGTTTACCACTTTCTTTACAAATTAATGCATTGACAGTTGCATGATACGCCTTATGCGCATCACCATTTATAGCAGACACGTCTTTACACCAAATTTGAGCTCCACCTAAATATCTAGTTAAATTTTTTAATTTAAAAAAGGGTGTTTCACCTCCAAGATAATGTTTAAAATAATGATCCCTTTTTTTAAGAAATTTTCTATCTTTTCTTAATTTTTCAAAAAGCTTAGATAAATCCTCAATTGGTTTTCGCATTGTTTCTGCACAATAGTTTCCACCAAATTTATTTCCATAAAATCCAAACTTATCGTGCTGGTCAATAAGAGGGGTCTTTTTCCTTAATTTAATCATTTAATTTTTTAACGTTGTCTAAGAAAATTTTTACTTTAGAAATATCTTTTAATCCAGATGTCTCTACGCCCCCAGATATATCAATATAATTACAAATTTTCTTAAACTTATCAAGATTATCGTTGTGTTTTATGTTTCCAGCTATCATCCTATTGACATTGGCTGGCACATTTTCCATTAAAGTATGGTCAAATTCTAATGATTTTTCATACCCCTTACTGTCAAATAATATTATATCAGAACAATCCTCGTATTTCTTATATTTGATAATGTCTTCTTTAGTCTCGACGGTTATCGCAGAAATTATCTTTTTGTTATATTTCTTTTTTATTGATTTTATTTCATCAGGTGTACAATCATAAATTTGATAATAATCAAAATTTAAATTTTTCATTTCATTTAAAATAAATTCATCGGGTTTAACTAGTACAGATACAAATTGAGATTTTTTATTGTTAACTTTGAGAAGTTTCTGAAGAGAATTCATATCAACAAATCTTTTGGATTTTGGATAATTACATATAAAACCAATTAATTCAGGAGGATATTTATAGTTTATTAAAAAATTTAATGTTTTGCTATCAGATATGCCGCAGATTTTACATTCAAGTTTCATTAACTTAAATGATCACTTAATTTTTTAAAGTTACTTTTAATATTTCCTTTTGTTAAATCCCTGCCTATGACTAACCAGTCACTTCCTTGTTTAAATGCTGACTTTGGAGTCATAACTCTTTTTTGATCGTTTAATTTAGAGGAAATTCTTATTCCAGGAGTTATGATTTCTTTTTTAAAAAATTTTTTTACAAATTTTACTTCACGTGGGCTACAAACTATGGCGTCAAGTTTAGCTTTGCTAGCTAACTTTGCTTGAATCATTACTATTTCTTTTAAAGACCTTTTATGACCAATACTTTTTAAGTCTTCATTGTCTAAAGAAGTTAAAATTGTAACTCCAACAATTTTAGTTTTGCCAGAGACTTTTTTGACCTGTTTTAATGCTTTCAATCCAGAGGAAATATGCACTGTGAGGTAATTTATATTTAAATCTTTTAAAGCTATCATAGCTGATGACATCGTATTTGGAATGTCATTTAATTTAAGATCAACAAATATAATCTTACTTTTTAATTTTGATATAAAATTTCTTCCATTTTTTGAGTTTAAAAATTCTAAACCAAATTTATAACCTATTTTAAAATTCTTTGTTTTGCTTTGAGAAATAATTGATCTAGCTTTTCTCTTACTATTTGTATCAATTGCAATAAAAATTTTATTTATCATTGATTGTCTTAAATAATTCCTTACTCATTTTAAAATTTATATTTTTTTTTTCTGGTGTAAAGACTGTTTCTCCAGTTTTTGGATTTCTTGAATTTCTACTATTTTGTTTTTTTTGATAAAATACACCCCATCCTCTTAATTCAACTCTTTCTTCATTCTTTAAAGATGTTTTTACTTCGTTTAGAAATATATCAAAAATTTTTATCAAATCTTTTTTTAATAAATTTGGATAAATTAGTTGTAATTGTTTTATTAAATCTGATTTTGATACCGGCAATATAGTTGCAAATATTATTTTTTTACTTTTTTGTTTGTGAGCTTATCAGACAAAGATGAAAAAGGTAAGTTTTTTCCCGATAAAGGGGAGCTAAATTTAGACACAGCCTCTTTATTTTGTAGCTCTTCTAAAAGTTTAATACTTAGTGCAACTTTTCTTTTTTCAATATTTAGCTCTGAAATTGCAGCATCTATTCTTTCACCACCCACAAATCTTGATGGTCTTGCGTCAGATGATGATACAGCAATTTGCGATTTTTTAATAAGTAAATTCATATCACACCCTTCAGGTTGAACCAATAATCCTTTGTTATCTGAAGATAAAACTTTAACAGTCACTGTGTCATTAATTTTTTTATTTTTGAAATAATCAAAAGGGTCTTTTTCTGTTTGTTTCAAACCTACTCGAACTTTTTGCGAGTCTTTTTTTATTTCGAGAACTTGAACTTTCATTTTATCTTTTAATTTATAATTTTTAGCTACTTCTTCCGGAACACCTGAATAGCTTAGATCATTAAAATGAAGAAAAGCATCAATTTCATAATCATCCAATTTTAAATAAATTGCATATTCATTCATGCTGCTTATAGTTCCAGTAACTTCAGTACCAACAGGATTATTCTTCTGGATTTGATCGAAAGGATTCTCTTTAGTTAGTCGGTAAGAAACTGCGATCCTTCTTTTGTCCTTATCGATTTCAGTTATTATACAATTAATTTTGTCGCCAACTTTAAAAAATTTTTTTGGCGATACATTTTTTTTAGACCAACTTATTTCACTTGAATGTAATAAAGTAGTTAATCCAGATTCTAACTCTGCAAATACTCCAAAGTCCATTATCTTGATTACTTTGACTTCGTATTCTTTATTTAGTTCATAATTTGAAATTTTTTCAAAAGGGTCAGGAGAAAGTTGTTTTATACTACAACCTATTTGTAATTTTTCTTTATCAACTGAGATCACCAACAGATCATGTTTGTCACCTATGTTAAAAACTTCTTCAGGATGATTAACTCTAGAATAACTAATTTCTTGCAAGTGGACCAAACAATCCAATTCATTATTTACATTAAAAAAACAACCAAATGAACTGTATCCCTTAACAACTGCATTTTGAATTATGTCTCCTACTTTGTATTTTTCAATAATTTTTGCTTTATCTTCTTTTTTACCTGATGAAATAATTTGTCTTCTAGATACGCAAGCATTACCTCTAACTTTATCCATTTTAATTAATGCAAACTTTTGTGGTTCGTTTATTAAGTGCGAAATATCCTTAATTGGAATATCTGATATTTGTGAACCAGGACAAAACATTAGAGATCCCGTGTCTATGTGTTCAACAATTACACCACCTTTACACTTACTTGTGATTTTACCCATTATAGGTTCGTTGTTCTCAAATGCTTTTACAAGAGTGTCCCATCCTTTAATTTTTTGTGCTTTGCTTGCTGATACTACAACTTCACCATTTTTATCCTCAATCCTCTCTAGTAGTACCTGTATTTTTTCTCCAATTTTTAATTTACTTTCTTGACCTAAGGTTTTTAACTCATTTATGTCTACTAAAGGTTCTGATTTAAGACCTTCTATAAATAAAAAAACATATTTTTCACCAACTTTTGTTACCACACCATCTATAATTTTACCCTCTATTACGTTTTTGGTTTTTGATATTTGATTATCAAGAAGCTTTTCAAACTCTTTAGAAGCCGCGGTATTTGATTCTTTATATATTTCCATTAATTATTTAAAAACGAGTTTTTAGAGAAAATTATTAAATTAATCAAGAAACAAAAAAAATACTAAAACCTTAAAATACAACAATTCTGGGTAAATATTTTAGTATTTTTTTCAATATTTAAAATTTATAACCAATTTTTTCTAAAATATTAAGAAAAGAAGGGAAAGAACTCTTGTATGAGTCTCTGTCTTCTATTACCCATTTTCCACCTAAACATAACGCCGCTATTACAGAGGTCATAAAAACTCTATGATCTTTATTATAATCATTTACTAATATTTCTTTTTTTAAAGTTAAGTTAGGATTTCCATATATTTGTATTGAATTTGTAGTTAATTTTACCTTTACTCCCATTTTTCTCAATATTATAGAAGCTATTTTTAACCTTGGGCTCTCTTTTTTATTTAGTTCCTCAAGTTTTCTGAAACGAGATGTGCCAGAAGCTTTTGAAGCTAATAAAAATATAATTAAAAATTCATCTATAGCGTTACTATTCAATCTTACCGGACAATTAATGGCTTTAAAATTTTTTTGGCTCTTAACAAAAATATCTCCTAAAAATTCTCCACAAATTTTTTTTTTATTTAAAAATTTTACCTTAGCCCCCATTTTGTTTATTATTTTTATAAATCCTGTTCTTGTAGGATTTATATTTACGTTTTTTATTTTAAGCTTAGAATTTTCAGAAAGTAATGTTAGTACTATGAAAAAAGCACATGAACTCATGTCACCTGGAATTATATAGTTAAAGGATTTAAATTGGTTTTCACCAGACATTTCAATTACATCGTAGTTCCTTTTATTTACAATATTTATAGGTATATTCAGGTATTTCATAAATAGCTCAGTATGATTCCTAGATTTTTTTGCATTAATTTTTGTCTTACCCGGTGTATTTAGAGCAGCTAAAATCACTGAACTCTTGCATTGTGCAGAGCCTTTTTTTTCAAAATAATTAATGGGTTTTACGTAGTCTGTGCCTAGAATTTTTAGAGGAAGATTTTTTCTTTTAGATGTAATAAATCTTGCACCAAATTGACTTAATGGATTTGTAATTCTTTTAAAGTCTCTTCTTGAGAGACTATTATCCCCTGTAATTTTTACTGCAACAGGAGATTTTACTAAAAGCCCAAGCAAAAGTCTTGCGAAAGTTCCAGAATTGCCAGCATCTATTGTTATATTTTTTTTATAGTTAAAACCATTTAAACCGTTACCATAAAGATAACATATTCCATTTTTAAAAAAAATTTTAATACCTAATTTTTTAAGTCCTCTTATGGTACTTAAAATATCTTCTGATTTAGATAAGTTTTTAATTTTACATACCCCATATGATTGTGAGCCTATTAATAGGGATCTTATAGATAAACTTTTATCCCCATTAACAGTAATGGTTTTATTAAAATTTTTGATTTTTTTTTTAATGATTATTTTTACCATTAAATTTAATTAAATTTAAAAGAATCTCCAAAATAAGCTGTCTTAGCACTTTGATTTTGTATAAGTTCAGTTGGCGTCCCTTTTGCAATTACTTTACCTTCAGATAGCACCATAGCAATATCGACACATGTTAATAGATCTCTCGCCTGGTGGTCACATATACATATCGTTATTTGATTTTCATATTGCAGATTTACAATAATTTGCTGCAACATTTTAATTGTCATAACGTCAAGTGCTGCAAAGCACTCATCTAAAAGGAGCAATTCTGGGTCCCCTAATAAAGCCATAGCAATAACCAATTTTTTTTTTTGGCCTCCAGACAAAAATTTTGCTTTTATATCTCTAATTTGGCTTAGATCAAATTTTGATATTAGAAAATTAATTTTTTCAGCTCTTTTTCTCTGATCATTAACCAAAATTTCTGCAACCGCTTTCAAATTCTCAAACAATGTTAAATCATAAAAATAGCCACCATATTGTGGCACATATCCAATTTTGAATTTTGCAGTTCTCATAAAAATTGGATAATCATTTACTTTTTCATCTTTTATAATTATCTCTCCTTTATCTGGTTTTATTAAACCAGTTACCAAATTAAAAATTGTTGATTTTCCTACTCCATTTGGTCCTAACATTCCAAAAATTTCGCCTTGATTTATCTCAAAACTAATATTCTCTAATATCTGTCTTTTTTGAAAAGATAAACTTATGTTTTTAAGTTTTAATATGGTTTTTTTTTGCTTAAAACTTTTTATACGAAACTTCTTAATTATTCCCATTATTTATTATGCTCCGAACTAAGATACTGTTATTCTCATTATTCATTTGTATTTTTGTTTTTTTATTTAAAAAATCTACGAATATTCTATCTGCAATTAAATTTGATAATTTACTATTATAAGATACATTATCATAAAGAGAAGCAGTTTGATTTTTAAAAGATAGATCCATATATTCAGATTTAATTTTATGATCTATATATACCATTTTTACCGAACCACTAAAAGTTGTATCATTATTATCATCATTGTATTCTGCTTTTTTAGAGCTAATAAAAATTTTTTCTCCATCTAATAAATATATAATTGCAGTCACTTTATCCATTAAAATTAAATTTGATTTGTCAGGATTAATAACGCCGTATTCAGATTTAATCTCGTATCTGTTACCTTTGTTATCTTCGGAAAAATAAGACATTTCGCTTATTAAATCCTCAGATCCTTTGACAATATTAATATCTGTTTTTTCCCTTTCAAGTTTTGAAAGTGTATTACTAGATTTACTAAAATAATATATATAAACAAATGTTAGAATAGAAAATATAATTAAGATAATAACAATTTGAATATAAGTTTTTTTATCCATTTATTGAATATTGTTTTCTAAGATATTATGAATATGAATAATCCCTATAGTTTTATTCTTAATTTTATTTTTATGTACGCATAGAGATGTTATTCTTTTTAAGTTCATTAATGACAGTGCTTTAGCCGCTAAAACTTCTTTATCAATAGATATAGGGTTTTTTGTCATCACGTTTTTAACTTTAAGATTATCTAAATTACCCTTTTTTTCATTTATTCTTCTGATTTGACCATCAGTTATAATACCATTGGTTTTTTTTGAGTTGTTTTGTACAATTAAAACTCCGAGTTTTTTTTTTGTAATAATTTTCAAAGCAGTCCGCATTTTAATATTTTCATTTATAAACGGAATTTTTTTACCTTTTAGCATTAAATCCTCAACTGTTTTTAGTTTAGCACCTATGCTACCAGACGGATGAAATTTTTTAAATTCTTTTTCACCAAATTTTTTATGTTTCATGGTTGATATGGCTATTGCATCCCCAATAGCAAGCTGCATTGTAGTTGAAGATGTTGGCACAATACTACCAGGTCCCGCTTCTTTAACCTCTGGTAATAAAATTTTTATATCTGAATTCTTATAAAGTAACGAGTTTTTTTTTGAAACAATGCCTATTAAAATGATATTTCGGTTTCTATTAGCGTGTTGTATTATATTTTTTAGCTCAGCGGATTCACCACTATTACTAATTAAGATAAGAATATCATTTGAACTTATTTGCCCCAAATCTCCATGAGAACATGAGCTTGCATCAACAAAAAAAGATGGAGTACCAACCGAAGAGAGAGTAGAGGATATTTTTTTTGCTATTATGCCAGATTTTCCTACACCAGATAAAATGATTTTACCTTTTTTACAGTTGGTTATAGCATCAATAACTTTATTAAAATTTTTATCTATAGATCTTTTTAATTTTTGTAGTGATTTTATTTCAGAAGAAATAACTTCTTGAGCAATTTTTTTAAAATTATTCTTAGACATTAGTGTGACCAAATATCATCTGGAAAACATTCTAAATCTAAATTCACTCTAGTATTTAAATATTTCAAACAGTCTTTATAAAGTTTTATCCGATTTTCTCTTGTTAACATTTTATTTAATACGTCATTAATTTTATGTAAATAAATAACATCATTTGCGCAATACTTAATTTGGGCATTTGATAATTCTCCGCCAAAATCCGAAGTTTGATATTGCTTGCTAATATCCACCCCAATAAACTCTTTAACCAAATCCTTTAAACCATGTTTATCGGTATATTTTCTGATTAGTTTTGATTGTAATTTTGTATCTTCAACATTATCAACGTTAACTTTTAAATATTTTTTTATAAAAACTAAATCTGATCTAGCGTAATGGAATATTTTTATAATGAATTTATCTGATAAAATTTTTTTAAGATTAGGAGCATCATAATTAGACCTATCTAATTGAACAATATGTGCATCAGATTTACCAGATGAAATTTGAACAAGGCACAATTTATCCCTTAAAAAATTTAATCCCATGAATTCACAATCTACAGCAATCTTGTTGCCAAATTCTAAATCTTTTGGTAAATCATTTTTGTGAAGTTTGATATCCATAAAATTTTTTAATATTTAATGTATATATGAAACCAAAAAATTGTCTAATTTTTGGCGCTAGCGGTCAAATTGGTCGAAATCTTATTAGAGGCCTAACTAGGAAAAATTTAAAGGTAACAGCTGTTACCAGAAACTTACATCAGAAGGGTTATATATTGAAAACTCAAGCAAACCCAGGATATTTAGATATTGTAGAAGCAAACATATTTGATTTAACCAAAATTGAAGATTTAATTAAAAAAGCTGATGTATGCATAAATTTAGTAGGAATTTTATTTGAAAAAGGACCTAATAATTTTAAAAATATACATGTAAGGTTCCCAGCTGCTATATCCGAAATCTGTCAAAAACATAATGTAAGTAAATTTATTCATCTTTCGGCACTGGGTATTGAGAATGCAAAAGACTCAAAGTATGCAATGAGCAAATTGAATGGTGAAATCGCAATTAGAAATAAATTCAAAGATGCAATTATTTTAAAACCATCTATTGTTTACTCAGTAGATGATAATTTTACAACTATGTTAATGGGATTGTTAAATCTTGCACCAATTTTTCCTTTATACTATGGAGGAAAAACTAAATTTATGCCTTTACACTGTATTGATATATGTAATTTGATATTAAATCTAATTGAAAATGAAACTAATTATAAAATAATAGAATGTATTGGACCAGAGGAGTTAACATTTAAAGAGATTATTGAAAAATTACTTAAATTAATGGAAAAAAAAAGATTATTTGTGCCAATTCCCATATTTATAGCAAATATAATGGCAACATTTTTTCAAATTTTACCTAAACCGCTAATCACTAGAGATCAAATAAAACTGTTGTTTTATGATAATATACCCTCTGGAAAATATAAAACAAATTTTGATATTGGAAAAGATTTTGTATTAAAATTTGAAAATGAAGTTGAAAAATATTGTTATATGTGGAAGGAAACTGGAGAATATTCAAAAAAAAAACATTAATTTGAAACCATGATTACTTGGATTATTTACATTATCGTTGCTGCTATATTATTTTTTGTTCTGTATTTAGCTATACTGGGAATTGATAGAGGAGTTAAAGCAAAAAATGCAAATAAATCAAATAATTCCAAAAAAAAGTCAAATTCTCCTAAGAATATAACCGGTGAATTAATAAGATTAAAAAAACTTTATGACGATGGAACAATTGATAAAAAAGAATTTAATATTGCAAAAAAAAAATTGTTAAGCTGACTTAATTTTCTTTTGTATAAATTTTGGAACTTCACTATCCTTATCAACAACTTCTTCCTTTTTATTTTTCGGCTGAAACGCGTAGAGCAAATGGAGACGGCAGTATGAAAAATCTTTTAGGGAAGTTCTACCACAAAAATAAAAACCTTCCTCATTTGGATGTCCAATAGGCCATTTACATGTATTATCATCAAGTTCCTCAAGCTGTTTTGGATTTTCCGGTTCAAAATCTTTTTCAATTACTAAAGATTTAAACTTTCCTCTTCTTACTTTTCTAACGTTTAAATTTTTTGATTTATCTATTTTTTGGTTGTGAGACCCTTTTTTTGCAATAATTTTACCAGATAAATTTAGTCTATGAGCCTTTCCAATTACTGCATTTCTACTGACGCCACCTAATATTTCAGCTATTTGGCTTGCAGTACTGCCTTTGCCCCAAAGCTCTTTTAATTTAGCAACTTTTTCATCTGTCCAACTCATTAACTATATTTTGTTATTTAATTTTTATTAAATACAATATATAGCTTAAATATATTTAATTTTTTAACAAGCATATTATTTTATTTCCTAACAGTTTTTTTAAATTATTAAGAATTATATTTATGGTTGAATTAAATAATAAATACAAAATTGGAAAAAGAAGATTTGGATTAATAAATTGGATAGGTTTTTATTCTTTATATAAAAAAGAAACTTTACGATTTTTAATTGTATCAGGGCAAACGATATTAGGCCCAATGTTAACAGGAATTCTATTTTTGATTGTAATATCTATTGCTTTAGGAGAAGTTAGAGGCGAAGTTTTAGGCTTACCTTTCATTGAGTTTTTAGCTCCTGGTCTAATCTCTATGCAAGTAATTCAACAATCTTTTTCCCACTCATCATCCTCGATATTAGGAGGTAAAATGATGGGAAATATCATTGATTTAATTGGAAGCCCATTGTCTGCAGGAGAAGTTACCTTAGCAATCATTTTCGCTTCAGTTACAAGAGCTTTTATAATATGCTTTGTGTCAATTATTTGTTTTAATCTGTTTGTAAATATAACAGTTTTAAATTATTACTATTTCATAATTTACTTATTATTTTCCTCATTTTTTATGGGATCTTTAGGTTTTATAGCTGGCTTATGGGCCGAGAGATACGATAATATGGCCACCGTTACTAATTTTGTAATAGTACCTTTATCTTTTTTGTCGGGAACATTTTATTCAATTGAGAGACTTCCAGATTTACTGAAAGAAATGAGTTTTTATAATCCTTTTTTTCATATGATAGATGGTTTGAGGTTTTCGATGATTGGTATAAGCGACGGATCCACAACATTTGGGTTAATTTACTTGTTAGTTCTAAATTTACTTTTGTGGTGGACCGCTTATTATTTGTATAAAATAGGATATAAAATAAAGACATGAGCTATTTAGCAAAAAACTATAATAGAAAAAAAATCTCTTTTAAATTTGGAAAGGGAAGTTATTTATTTTCGTCTGACAATAAAAGGTATCTAGACTTTGTTCAAGGTATAGCTGTAAATTCTCTGGGTCATTCACACCCTAAACTCATAGAGACAATAAAAATCCAATCAAAGAAGCTTTGGCATGTTTCAAATGCTTTTCAAATTCCAGAGGGTGAAAAACTTGCCGAAAAGTTATGTAAAAAAACTTTTGCAGATTTTGTAATGTTTCAAAATAGTGGCGCGGAGGCAACTGAGGCTGCTGTTAAAGTTGCGAGAAGATATTTTTATTCAATAGGAAAACCAAAAAAAAATAGAATATTATGTGTAAAGAATTCATTTCATGGAAGAACATTGGCTGCAATTTTTGCTAGTGGATCAAAAAAAATGACAGAGGGATTTGGTCCGAAAATACCAGGTTTTGACCATTTTAAATTTGGAAATCATGATTCTTTAAAAAAAAAAATAAATAAGAATACTGCCGCAATAATGGTGGAAACTGTTATGGGAGAGGGAGGGATTAAAGTAATACCCGATTGGTGTTTGAGAGAATTAAGACAATTGTGCAATAAAAAAAAAATTTTATTAATTCTTGATGAAGTACAATGTGGAGTAGCAAGATCTGGTGATTTTTTTGCTTTTGAAAAATCCAAGGTAAAACCAGACATTGTTCCAATTGCTAAAGGAATTGGTGGAGGATTTCCCATAGGAGCAGTTTTAATGAACAAAAAAGTTGCATCAGGTATGACTGCGGGCTCTCATGGCTCAACCTTCGGAGGAAATCCTTTAGCTATGACTGTTGGCAATACAGTTATGGATATAGTTTCAAAAAGAAGTTTTTTAAATAACATAAAAAAATTGTCTAAATATTTTTTAGAAAAATTGAATAGTATTAAATCTGAACACCCAGATATTATAAAAGAAATAAGAGGAAGAGGATTATTGATTGGTATTCAACTTCATAATAATCCAACTTTATTTATAAAAAAACTAATGGACTATAGATTATTAACTATTCGTGCTGCTGAGAATGTTATTAGAATATTGCCCCCTTTAAATGTTAAAAAAAAAGAAATAGACATTGCAGTAAAAATTATCTCTAAAGTTTGTAATGATCTTAAGTAAGATGAATCATTTTATAAATTTAAAAGATATCAAAACCAAAGATCTTAGAAAAATTATTTTAGATGCTAAAAAAAGAAAAAAATTAAGAAAGACATTAAATACGTTAGAAGTCGACAAAGGATCCCCTCTCAAAGGTAAAATATTAGTACAGATGTTTGAAAAACCAAGTTTAAGAACTCGACTGAGTTTTTATTTAGCGATCAAACAATTGGGTGGTGGCACAATTACTTTGAGATCAAACGAACTACATCTTGGACAAGGGGGAGAAAGTATAGCAGATACCGCTAAAATTTTGTCTACCTATGGTGATGGATTTATGCTTAGAACTGATGATGATGAAAAAGTAGAAAATTTCAAAAAATATTTATCAATTCCAGTAATTAATGGTTTAAGTCCATCGTCTCATCCAACACAAGTGCTGTCAGATATATTCACAGTTGAAGAAATTAAAAAAAAATCTATTTCAAATTTAGATATCTGCTGGATCGGTGATTCAAATAATGTTTTAAATAGTTTAATTGCAGCCTCCGTAAAATTTTCATTTAAGTTGCGAATAGGCTGTCCGAAAAAGTTTAAACCAAATTTAGATGTTTTAAACTGGGTTAAAAAAAATAAGAAAAAAATTTATATTTATGAAGACCCTAAAAAAGCAGCATTAAATGCTGATGTAATATTTTCTGATAAGGTTATATCTCTTAATGATAAAGTTAATAAAAAAAATAAATTAAAAGAATTTAAAAACTTTAAAATTGACAAGAAATTATTTAGCTATGCAAAAAAAGATTGTATTTTTTTACATTGCTTACCTCGTGGTAATGAAGTTACAGATGAAATTTTTTTAGGTAAGAGATCTTGTGTTTGGCAACAAGCCTCAAATAGAGTTCACGTTCAAAAAAGTATATTATTGTATTGTTTTGGAAAATTAAGGTAAAGGAAGTGGATTATCTGAATACTTATTTAAATATAAAATAACTGAGGCTCTATCTTTTTCTTTTCTTAATCCTGCGTAAGCCATTTTTGTACCTTTAATCCATTTTTGCGGTTTTATCAAAAAACCATTCAGCTCCTCAAAAGACCAATTTTTTTGGTATTCGACTAAAGCTTTTGAATATTTATAATCTTCCACAGCTGCAATTTTTCTACCTACCACATTATATAATGCTGGCCCGATCTTATTACCTCCACCTGCTTCGATTGAATGACAAGCTGAACATTTTTTAAAAACCTTTTCACCATGCGCGATATCACCTAAAGCCATTAGAGCCGAGATATCTACTTTTTCATCAGCTTTCATGGTGTTTTCTTCACTTATTTGTTTAGCGCCATTATCAGGAAGATCTACTTTATAAGCAGAACTATCTAATTTATCTACTTTAAATATGATATTTGAAATTTTACTAATACCAATTATTAATAGTGCTACGAGAAGTATTGAAGCTATGATTTTGTTTATCTCAAAAGAGTCCATTATTCTATGTATAAATTACGTATAACATGTTAATTGAAAAAAATGCTATCTAAAAAAAAGTTTGCGTCTCATAGACGCACAAATTTTACAATTTATGTCTAAAACTATCATTATAATACCGTCAAGATTGAGCGCAACTCGCCTTCCAAATAAACCTTTGTTAAAAATAGGTAATTTATCAATAATTCAGCACGTTTATAAAAGAGCAATAGAATCTAAAGTTGGCAAGGTCTATGTAGCCACAGGAGATACGGAAATTGCTAATGAGATTTCAAAAATCAAAGGTAAATTTATTTTAACCAAAAAAAAACACAAAACTGGCACAGATAGAATATTTGAAGCATATAAAAAAATCAGTAAAAAATTAAATTGTGAATATATCATTAACCTTCAAGGAGACGAACCTTTTATTAATCCTAAAGATATTGTAAATTTAAATAATAATATAATTTCAAAAAATTCAGATATTGGCACAATTGGAAATAAAATCACTAAGGCCGATTTTATAGATAAGAGCATTGTTAAAGTAATTACCTATAACAATATAGAAAAAAAAAAAATATCTAAAGCAAAAAAATTTTTAAGGAAATGTAAACATCCCAAAAAAAATGCTTACGGTCATATTGGGATATATCAATTTAGGACATCCATTCTAAGAAAATTTGTAAATTTAAGACAATCCAAGAATGAAATAAAACATAGACTTGAACAGTTAAGAGCTATTGAAAATGGTATTAATATTGATGTTGTATATAGTAAAAATAAGTCTTTTGGTATTGATACAGTTGAGGATTATGTGGAAATAAAAAAAATTATGGAATATAAAATCAAGAAATTATGAAAATTGTTTATCAAGGATCTCCCGGTGCTTATTCTCATTTAGCTGCAAAGAAAATTTACCCAGAATATGAGTTCATACCTTATAATACATTTGAAGATTGTTTTAAGCATTGCAACGAAAATGAAGAACATAAGACAATAATACCAGTAGAAAATTCTATAGCAGGAAGAGTTGCAGATATTCAATATTTGATTAATAAGTATAAACTGCAAATTTACGCAGAACATTTTCAGGAAATAAAACACAATTTAATAATTTTAAAAGACAATGAACTTAAAAATGTTAAGTCAGTAAGGTCGCATTCTCAAGCTATTTCGCAATGTCAAAAATTAATTAACTCTTACAAATTTGAAACTATAATTGCAGCTGATACTGCTGGAAGCGCTAAGTATATAAGTGAAAAAAAAATAAAAAGTGAAGCTGCCATTGCCTCCGAGCTTGCTGCTAAAATTTATGATTTAAAGATTGTAAAGGAAAATATCGAGGACAATAATAGTAATGTTACGAGATTTTTAATAATGGGAAAAAAGAAATCACATCCAGAATTTAAAAATAAAAATTATATTACAAGTTGTATATTTAAGGTGAAAAATAAACCAGCTGCTTTGTACAAATGCCTTGGAGGTTTTGCAACCAACAATGTTAATTTAAGCAAATTAGAGAGTTTTTCAGACCAAAACAGTTTTGAACAATATTTATTTATTTGTGATATGTACGGTCATATCGAAGATCCAAAAATTCAAAAATCTCTAGAAGAATTAGGTTTTCACACCGTCAATTTAGATATACTTGGTGTTTACGAAGCAAGTGAGTACAGAAATATCAAATAATTTAAAACTTTTATTGTAGACTAGAAAATATAACTGTTATAATAAAAAGGGGCCAATCAGGTGGTATTACCATAAACTCCCCCAGGCTTGAAAAAGAGCAAGGGTAATGAGTATTTTCCAGGTTGGTTGGTCCCTTTTAAAATGAGCACTAATAAAAAAGTATTAGCAATAAAATATCGGCCACAGATTTTTGATGAGTTGGTTGGTCAAAATATAATTGTAGATGCAATAAAAAAATCAATTGAATTAAATAAGATTCCTAATGCTTTTTTATTTACAGGTATCAGGGGAGTTGGAAAAACTACAATTGCTAGAATTTTAGCTAAATCACTAAATTGTTCTGATCCAGAAAAAAAAAACTGTTTAGATAATAAGTGTGAAAACTGCAAATCAATAGAAGAGTCTCGGCATATAGATGTTCTTGAAATGGATGCAGCTAGCAAAACAGGTGTAGACGATGTAAGAGATCTTATTGAATTTGCACGATATGGGCCAACATCTTCCAAATATAAAATATTTATAATTGATGAAGTTCATATGTTGAGCAAACAAGCATTTAATGCTTTGCTAAAAACCCTTGAAGAACCCCCAGAATATTTGAAATTTATTTTTGCAACGACCGAGGTTAATAAAATACCTGTAACTGTGCTGTCCAGATGTCAGAGATTTGATTTAATGAGAATAAGCTATGATGAACTATTAAAATTCCTAAAAAAGGTAATATCTTTAGAAAAAAAAAAAATAAATGATGATGTATTGAAACTGATTGTTAAAATATCTGAAGGATCTGTAAGAGACTCTTTATCTTTATTGGATAGAATACTTTTAAGTAGCAATTATAATAACGATAAACTTGATTTAAAATCCGCTCAAGAAATATTTGGGTACTTTGACAAAAGTTATCTTATTAGTCTTATTACTGAATTACTTAAAGGTAATGAGGAAAAAGTTTTAGAATTATACAGAAATATATACAATCAAGGAATAGAACCAAAAATATTTATCAATGATTTTATTGAAATGATCTATTATTTAAAAAATCATAAAAATATAAATAATATAAGCTCGACTTTAGAATTTACAGACGTTGACTTTAAAAGGATCGTAGATTTATCAAATAAGATTGACAATAGAACAATTTTATTATTTTGGGAATTCTCGATAAACATAATGAGTGAAATTAACTTAGTTACTAACCAGCATTTGGCTATAGAGATGTTTTTAATAAGACTAATGTATTTGAAAAGGAAACATTTAGACGACAAACAAAATTTTAATAATGAAAATGTCAAAGCTAAAAATGAATTATTAGACAGTGAATTTAAAAAAAAAATTGATATTGAGAACAATAATAAAACAATTAATCAAATTAAATTTTCTTCTCAAGAAGAACAAAAAGTTTCTTTGGATGAAAAAAATTTAACTAATAAAACTAAAATAAATTCTTTTAATGAATTATTATCAATTTGCGTCTTAAAAAAAGAAATTGGTTTAAAATATGAGTTAGAAAATAATGTAAATTTAATTAGCTTTAAAAATAAAAATATTGAGATCACCTTTAATGAGAATCTGGATAAAAATTTCATTAAAAATTTAACATCTAAATTATTAGCCTGGACCGGAGAGAGATGGATAATATTATTGTCTAAAAAAACTGGATCTAAAACGATGAAACAAATTCAAAAAGAACAAAATGATGATAATTTAGAAGATTTAAAAAATTCAGATTTTTATAAAGAAACAATAAATTTATTTCCGGATTTAGAGATTTTGAAAATTAAAAACTTAGTGGAGGAAAGTAATGAATGATTTTAATAAAATTTTGGAAAAAGCGAAAGAGATAGAATCAAAAGTTAAGGAAAGCCAAGAAAAAATAAAAAATATCAAAGCCGAAGGCTCCTCTGGTGGAGGTGATGTAAGAATAGTATTGAATGGTGACGGAGAGATAGAAAGCTTATTTGTTTCAGATAGTATTCTAAAAGAAGATAAATCTTTATTAGAAGATTTAATAATTGCAGCCCACAATAACGCGAAAAGTAACCTTAAATCTAAAACTTCAGACGAACTCTCGAAGGTCACCGGAGGTTTTGGAATACCTGGTTTTAAATGGCCATTATAAATTATGATGGAATTAAAAGAAATTGATGAATTAATAAAAGCTGTATCCAAATTTCCAGGGTTAGGACCAAAGTCTGCAAAAAGAATAATTTTAAAATTAATAAATAATAAGGACGAGATAATGAAACCTACAATTAATGCTTTAGCGAATGTATATAAAAATATCTCTAGATGTAATTATTGTGGTGCACTAAAATCTTTAAAAGAAGAGTGTAATGGATATAAAAATTGCAACAATTTACAAAAAAAATTTTCCAAGATTTGTGTGGTTGAAAATATTGCTGACCAGTGGAGCATAGAAAGCACAAACATTTTTAGTGGTTATTTCCATATTTTGGGTGGAACCATATCTGGGACAATAGATAAAAGCCAGAGACAACTTGTAGATTCACTAGTGGAGAGAGTAAAAAAACAAAATATTGAAGAGGTAATTGTTGCCACGAGCGCTACTGTTGAGGGACAAACCACAGCTTATTACATTGAAGAAACTCTGAAAAATACTAATGTAAAAATATCTAAACTAGCTCAAGGACTTCCTGTCGGAGGTGAAATCGAAAGCTTGGATGATGGAACATTATTTTCAGCTTTTAAAAACAGGGTACAGATTTAATTTTTTTAAATGTCTATTAGTATGCAATAATGGTTCCGTATAACCGGATGGTTGATCTTTTCCTTTGAAAATTAAATCACATGCTGTTTTGAAAGCTATAGATTTATCAAAATTTGCTGACATTTTTTCATATTTTGGATCACTCTTATTTTGGTCATCAACTATTTTTGCCATTTTTTTTAAAGTTTCTAAAACCTGCGAAGCAGTACATATATTGTGATGAAGCCAATTTGCAATGTGCTGTGAAGATATTCTCAGAGTTGCTCTGTCTTCCATTAATCCTATGTCATTTATATCTGGGACTTTTGAACAACCTATGCCACTGTCGATCCATCTAACAACATAACCTAAAATTCCTTGACAATTATTTTCTAGCTCATTTTTTATTTCGTCCATGTTCCAAGTTGGTTTAGAAATTATAGGTATGGACAACAGTCTATCTATGTCAAATTTTATTTTTTTTTCAATTTTTTTATGAACATCAAAAACATTTACTTTATGATAATGCATTGCATGTAAAGTCGCGGCGGTAGGAGACGGTGTCCAGGCACAATTAGCACCAGATTTTGGATGACCAATTTTTTGATCCAACATATCTTGCATTTTATCTGGCGCAGCCCACATTCCTTTTCCAATTTGTGCTTTACCAGAAAAACCACATTCTAGCCCAACCTTAACATTATTGTTTTCGTATGCTTTTATCCAATCTGAATTTTTCATTTCACCTTTTTTCATCATGGGACCTGCTTCCATGGATGTGTGCATTTCATCACCAGTTCTATCGAGAAATCCTGTGTTAATAAAAACAACTCTTTTTTTTACTCTATTAATACATTGTTTTAGATTCGAGCTTGTCCTCCTTTCTTCATCCATTATTCCAATTTTTATAGTATTCCTTCTTAATTTTAAAACCTCTTCTACTTTTGAAAAAATTTCATCAGCAAAAGCCACCTCATCTGGACCATGCATTTTTGGTTTAACTATATAAATTGAACCAGTTCTAGAATTTTTTTTTTTACCCATATCATGAAGACATGCTGCAGAAGTTATGAATGCATCCAAGATACCTTCAGGAATTTGAGACTTATCTGAAAAAAGAATAGCTGGAGTTTTCATTAAATGACCTACATTTCTATTAAGCAATAATGCTCTCCCATGTAATTTAATACTTTTACCTTTAGAGGAAATATAATTTCTGTCTGAATTTAAAAATCTCTCATATTTTTTTCCTAATTTTTCGAATTTTACTTTTAAATCTCCTTTCATTAATCCTAGCCAGTTTCTGTAACCTAAAATTTTGTCTTCAGCGTCAACCGCTGCTACACTATCCTCATGATCAATTATTGTTGAAACTGCAGACTCGATTACTAAATCACTTAGGCCAATAGGATCATTATTAGCACTAAAAGCGTATGGATTTATTATTAATTCAACATGAAGGCTGTTATTAATTAATAATACACCTTTTAATTTTTTTCTATCAGATCTGTATCCTTTATATTGTTTTGTATCTTTCAGCTTAACATTTTTACCATTTATTTTTAATATCAGTTTATTTCCATTTATTTTTAGAGTGTTTACTTTTTTCCACGAACCATTTTTTAATGGAAATACTTCGTCTAAAAAATTTCTGCAATATCTGATTACTTTTCCTCCTCTTACTGGGTTGTACCTATTATCTAATTTAACTGAACCAATAGCGTCTGTTCCATAAAGCGCATCATATAAACTTCCCCACCTGGCGTTTGCTGCGTTTAAAGCATATCTAGCATTAGATATAGGGACCACCAATTGTGGGCCAGGCACTTTTGCAATTTCATCATCAACATTTTTTGTCTGTATTTTAAAGTTGGCGCATTTTTTTTTCAGATACCCTATTTTTAATAAAAATTTTTTGTAATCTTTTATATTAAATTTTTTTCCTTTATTTTTTAAATGCCAATCATCTATAGAGTTTTGTAAATCTTTTCTGGTCTGTAACAACCTTTCATTTTTCTCTCTTAAATAATAAAGTGATTTATCTAAACCATACCAAAATTGTTTTGATTTTATTTTTGTGTTTTTTAAAAGTTCTTTGTTTACAAAGTTATATAAAACTTTGCTTACAAATAATTTTCCCACTGGTTGATATTTACTTTTAATTTTATTCATAATTTATAATATTTTATTTAATTCCATATTTACAAGGATTATTTCTGATATAATCATCGCAATCATCATATTGCCTTTTTTAAAATATAAATATAATTAATATTGCTGTATATGAAAAATTATTTAAATTTTGAAAATGAAATTAAAAATATTGAGTCAGAAATAGACAATTTGAAAGACCCTTATAATAATGAAGGCATATCTACTGTCGATACTGATAAAATTGATAAATTACAATTAGATCTCGACAAAAAACTAAAGGATATCTATTCAAAACTAGACCCTTGGCAAACAACTTTAGTTGCAAGGCATGAGGATAGACCAAAATCAAAATTTTTTATAGATAATCTTTTTGAGAATTTTTTCCCTTTATCTGGAGATAGATTATTTGGAGAAGATAAATCTTCCATTGCGGGGCTAGCAAATTTTGAGGGACATTCGGTTTTAGTAATTGGACAAGAAAAAGGGGATGATCTCAACTCTAGAATTGAAAGAAATTTTGGAATGATGAGGCCAGAGGGTTACAGGAAATCGATTAGATTAATGAAAATTGCAGATAAATTTAATTTACCAGTTGTAATATTTATTGATACGCCTGGTGCATATCCAGGGGTAGGCGCTGAAGAAAGAGGCCAAGCAGAAGCAATTGCAAAATCAATCGAATGCTCTTTATCATTAGGTGTTCCAACTATTTCAATAATAATAGGCGAGGGTGGATCTGGAGGAGCAATTGCTTTAGCTTCATCTAATAAAATATTAATGTTTGAAAATGCAATATATTCTGTAATTTCACCAGAGGGATGTGCTTCAATATTGTGGAGAGATCCTAAAAAAACTTTAGAGGCTGCTACTGCAATGAAATTAACATCTAAAGATTTACTTGAACTCAAAATAATAGATGAAATAATTTCAGAACCAGTCGGAGGAGCTCATAGAGATAAAGATAAAGTTCTTTTACAAGTAAAAAAATCTATTAGCAGATGTTTAGGAGAATTAACCACAATGTCTAGACAAGATATTATCGAACATAGAAAAAATAAATTTTTAAATATAGGGAGAGAAACTGGAGTTTCTAATGACACGTTATCATCTGATAAATTATTTTCTAATTCTGTAAGTAAGATCTTTTATGCAAAGAATAAGATTTGGACAAAAAACAGATTTATTATTCCAGTAATATTTATTATTATAATTTTATTTTTATCTTTATTTTACCTAGGATAAAGACCCACAACAATTTTTATATTTTTTGCCAGTAACCTCACATCTGTCATTTCTTGAAATTTTTTGATTTCTTTTTAACACTAAAAGGCATTTAGGATTATTTGAGACTTTAGGATGATTGATTTTTTTATCTTCAATCTCATTTTGACTAGCGACTTTAATATTCAATAACAAATATATTGTATCTTGTCTTATTTTTTCTAATAAGTTCTCAAATAGCCCAAATGATTCTTTTTTGTATTCAACTAAAGGATCTCTTTGTCCGTAAGATCTTAAACCAATTACCTGTCTTAATTGTTCGAGATATTGAATATGATTTTTCCAATTTAAATCAATAATTTGCAAAAAAATTTTTTTTTCAAGATCATTATTTCCATTTTCAGATAAAAGCGAAATTCTTTGTTTTCTTTTTTCGAAAAATTTATGTTCAATTGTTTTTTTTATTTCATCTTGAGTAGATGAAAAAATTTTGTGAATATAGTCTTGATCGTTATTTTGAAGCAAAATTTCAAATTTATTTTTTAAAACTTTATCTTTTTCGAGATTTATAGATTTATTTTTAATTTGCATTATTGCATCAATTTCATCATCTAACATCTTATTTACAAATTGGCCTATTTCTTTGGTAGTTAAAATCTCTTTTCTTTGACTAAAGATGACTTGTCTTTGGTCATTGAGTACGTTATCAAACTTTAAAAGTGATTTTCTAATATCAAAATTTCTAGCCTCAACTTTCTGTTGAGCTCTCTCAAGCGCTTTATTAATCCAAGGATGGTCAATGCTTTCACCATCTTTTAGACCTAGTTTTTCTAACATGTTATTGATAGACTCTGACCCAAATATCCTCATCAAATCGTCCTCTAAGCTAACAAAAAAAATTGAGTTCCCCTCATCTCCTTGTCTTCCAGATCTTCCTCTAGCTTGATTATCCACTCTCCTAGACTCCATTCGTTCTGTGCCAATAACGTATAAGCCTCCTAAAGATTTAACTCTATTTTTTTCATCATTTAATTTATTTTTTATTTCCTCATTTTCATGAATTTTTTTACCACCAAGCTGAATATCAACTCCTCTACCTGATATACTTGTAGTTATTATAACAGAATTTAATTTACCAGCATTTGCTATAATCTCAGCTTCTCTTTCATGATTTTTTGCATTTAAAACCGTATGCTCAATTTTATTTTTCTTTAAAAGTTCAGAATATATTTCTGACTTATCAACACTCGAAGTAAAAACTAGCGCTGGTTGGCCTCTTTTATTACAATCAATTATTAAATCAATAATTGCTGATTGTTTTTCTAGATTAGTTCTAAAAATTTTATCATTATAATCTTTTCTAATCATCTTTTTATTTGTTGGAATAGAAATTACTTTTAAATTATAAATTTCGAAAAATTCTTGGCTTTCAGTTAATGCCGTTCCAGTACAACCTGCAAGTTTTTTGTATAATTTAAAATAATTTTGATATGTAATTGAAGCCAGGGTTTGATTTTCTATTTCAATTTTTACATTTTCTTTTGCCTCAATTGCTTGGTGAAGTCCGTCTGCATATCTTCTTCCTTCTAGTATTCTGCCAGATATTTCATCAATAATTTTAACTTTATTTTCCACTAAGACATAATCTTTATCCTTTTTAAAAATAAAGTTTGCTTTCAAAGCTTGATTAACATGATGCACTATATGGAGATTGGCTGGATCATAGAAATTATTATTTTTTAAAACACCTGATCCATTCAAAGTATTTTCGATGTTATCTATTCCATTATTGGTTAATATTACAGTTCTATCTTTTTCATCAATTTCGTAATCAGAAGATTTTAAACTTTTGACAAATCTATCAATGGATGAATATTGTTTACTTATATCTTCAGCTTGACCAGATATGACTAATGGTGTTCTAGCTTCGTCAATTAAACAAGAGTCGATTTCATCAACTATAGCGTAAAAGTGATTTCTTTGTACTAATTGGTTTAATGAAAGTTTCATATTGTCTTTCAAATAGTCAAAACCAAGCTCACTATTAGTAGCATAAGTTATATCACACTTATAATTTTTTAATCTTTCCTCGTCATCTTGATTATTATTAATATACCCACAACTTACTCCTAAAAAATTATAAATCTTTGACATATTCTCACAGTCTCTTTTTGCAAGATAATCATTAACAGTAACAATATGAACACCTTTTCCAGATAGCGAATTCAAATATGCTGCTAGTGCAATTGTAATAGTTTTTCCTTCACCAGTTTTCATTTCTGCAATTTTTCCTTGATGTAAGACTATGCCACCAAGTATCTGAACATCAAAATGCCTTTCTCCTCTTTGTCTTTTAGAAGCCTCCCTTACAAGTGCAAAAGCTTCACAAATTATTTCATCATTTATAAAATCTTTATTTATTTTTGATTTTAAAACTTCAGTTTTTTTTGGAAAGTCTTTATCATCTAATTTTGAAACTTCTTTCTCAAGACTATTTACTTTATTTAAAAGATATTGAATTTTATCAATCTCTTTTTGATTGCTGTTTTTGAAAATTTTACCAATAAAACTTAAAGGATTTAGCATTTGTTAATTTTTCATATACATTAATAATTAAATAATTATATAGTTATTAACTAATAAATTTAAATATATGGCAATAAATTTAAGCAATTTTTTGATTTCTAAAAAAGATAGGTCGAAAATGGGTGACTTTCAGGACCTAGATCATCTTGACGGGTTATCAATATCTGTGACTTCAGCAAATCTCTACAATAACAATAGGGACGATTTAGTCTTATTTTATTTTAGACATGGTGCTGAATATGCGTCTGTTTATACACAGTCAAATGTAATATCGGAAAATATAAAATGGAATTTATCAATAAAAAGTAAAAAAATAAAAGCTTTAATAGTAAATGCAAGAAATGCAAATTGTTTGACAGGTTTAAAAGGTTACAACTCTTTGAGAGAAATTGCTGAAGAAACAGCAAGATTATTGACTAACAAACAAAAAATGGATGAGGATAATCCAAAAAAAATTACATCTAAAGATATAATATTCGGTTGCACAGGGACTATAGGAGAACCATACCCTCTTAAAAGAATTATGTTATCTCTAAAAAATTTAGTTGATAAAATAAAGTATACTCAAAATAAGTATTTGTGGATTAAGTCAGCTATGAGCATCCTCACAACTGATCTAAAACCTAAACTTGCAATGGAAGAATGTAAAATTGGTAACACAAAAGTTAAGGTCTATGGTATTGCCAAAGGTTCAGGAATGATTTTCCCAAATATGGCAACTACACTTGCATATATTTTTACAGATGCAAACTTATCATCAAGCATCTTAAAGAAAATGTTAAAAAAAAATATTAACAATACTTTTAATGCAATCACTTGCGATGGCGATACTAGTACAAATGATATGATTACATTTTTTTCAACCGGAATTGCAAAGAATAAATATATATCAAATATTAACGATCCAAAACTGAAAGATTTTGATAAAGCGGTAAATAGTGTATTGCTTAACTTAGCAAAAAGAGTTGTTAGCGACGGTGAAGGCGCTTCAAAATTCATTCAAATAGATGTTACTAAATGCAAAAGTGAAGAGGATGCAAAAAAAATTGCTCTATCAATTGGCAATTCTCCGTTAGTAAAAACTGCAATTGCAGGAGAGGACCCAAACTGGGGAAGAATAATAATGGCCGCTGGAAAAAGCAATGTTGAATTTAACATTGGCTCTATAAGTTTGATGATAGGAGAACATAAAGTATTTGAAAAGGGACAAGTTGCCAAAGGTTACTCAGAAGAAATACTCAAACAATATATGAAAAACGACTCAATAGACATTATTTTAGATATTAATTCAGGTAAAAAAAATTTCACCTGTTATACTATGGATTTTACAAAAAAATATATTGAAATTAATTCTGATTACAGAAATTAAATGATCAAATATAAATTAAAATGCGAAAATTGTGAAAATTTGTTTGATAGCTGGTTTTCATCCTCATCAGAATTTGAAAAGTTAAAAAAAAAGAAATTTCTTAACTGTCACTTTTGTAATTCGAAAAATATTGATAAAACTTTAATGGCACCGAATATATTGAGTTTTAAATCAAAAAAAGCAAATAAAATTAATAATAAAAAAAATCATATTAAAAAAAAAATTTTGGAATTTCAAAATTTTATTAAGAAAAACTTCGAATATGTTGGAAATGATTTTGCCTATAAAGCGAGGTCTTTGCATTATGACAATGATAAAAATTATAAAGGAATTTTTGGAAATGCCACAAAAAAACAAATTAGAGAGTTACAAGAGGAAGGTATTGAAGCTAATATATTCCCTTGGATAGAAGATAAAAATAATTAAACTTTATTAAATTTTGCCATATAATTTATATCATCATCTGTTGAAAGATCCCAATCTCCTGAAAAAATATTATACTTTACTCCATGAACTTCGTCTAAAATTAATGAATTATTTTTGCAAATTTGCTTTAGTTTATCTGGTTTAACAAACATATTCCAATCATGTGTGCCAATCGGCAACCATCTTAAAATATATTCTGCTCCTAATATTGCAAAGATATAGGATTTTAGGGTTTTATTTAAAGTTGCGATAAACATAACCCCGTCTTTTTTTAAAAACTTAGAGCTTTCTTTTAAAAATATATTAACATTCTCTACATGTTCAATAATTTCCATATTTAAAACTACATCAAATTTTTGTTTATAAAGAAAGTTTTCTGGAGAGGCACAGTAATAATTTATTTTTAAATTATTTTTTCTTGCATGTGTTTTAGCAATTTTTATATTTTTTTCTGATGCATCAATACCAATAACATCGGCACCTAATTTGGATAATGGTTCGCAGAGTAGACCACCACCACAACCTATATCTAAAATTTTAATGTTATTTAACGATTTGTCTTTAGTTTTTTTTTTAAACTTTTTTAAAATGCTCTTTTTAATATAATCTAGTCTTACAGGATTAAATTTATGTAGAGGTTTAAATTTTCCATTAGGATCCCACCATTCTTCAGCTAATTTTGAAAATTTATCTATTTCTTTTTGATTGATTGTTATATTTTTCATTGATTGTTAGTTTTTTATTTATGATAATATCTATCTAAATATAAAATTAAATAAAATATATCAATGAAAATAATTGTTTTAAAATTTGGAGGAACATCAGTTGGGACTTTAAAAAAAATAACAAAAGTAGCAAAAATAATTACTACATATGTTAAAAAAAAATATAGAGTTATTGTTGTATCTTCTGCAATGAGCGGGGTGACAAATGAATTATTATCAAAAACAAAAAAAATTTCGCAAAATTTTCCTAATGATGAAAAAGACGTAATTTTGTCTACAGGTGAGCAAATTTCTTGTGCTCTTATTGCAGGTAAACTAATTGAGCTCGGTTTTAAATCTAGGTCATGGTTAGGATGGCAATTACCCATTGTTACTAAAGGTAATTATAGTTCATCTAGGATAGTAAAAATTCAAAAAAGTAAAATTATAAATTATCTTAAAAAGGGTGGGATACCAATAATAACTGGTTTCCAGGGTATAAACTCTGATTATAGAATAACTACACTAGAAAGAGGAGGCTCAGACACAAGTGCAATTTTATGTGCAAAATTTTTTAAAGCAGAAAAGTGTATAATCTATACAGATGTTGAAGGTGTTTATACCACTGATCCAAATCTGACAAAATCTGCAAAAAAAATAAACAAAATATCTTATGAGGAAATGTTAGAAATGTCATCACTTGGCGCAAAGGTAATGCAACCAACATCAATACAGGAAGCAAGGCTTAATAGAATTGAAATTGATGTAAGATCTACTTTCTCAAAAAAACCAGGGACAACAATTACCAAAAAAAAAAATATACTAAGTAAAAATAATATTAGAGGAATTTCTTTCACTAAAAACGATGCAAAATTAACATTAATAGGTGTGAAAGATAGACCTGGTGTAGCAGCATCTATATTTAAACCACTTTATGAAAATTCAATTAATGTTGACATGGTTGTTCAAAATATATCCGCTGATAGCAGAGAGACAGACTTAACTTTCACTATTAAATTAGAAGATTTATTAAAAACGCGTAAACTTTTAGAAAATAATAAACTAATTAAATTTAAAAAATTAATTATTAATAAAGATGTTTCGAAAGTATCTATTATTGGAGTTGGCATGGTAACAACACCTGGTGTAACTTATAGAATGTTTAGAGCATTAGCAAAAAAAAGAATAAATATAGAAGTTATATCTACCTCAGAGATTAAGATTTCTGTTTTAATTAACAAAAAAAACCTAAAAAAATCTGTTGAAATACTACACCAAGAATTTAAATTGAATAATAACTTATGAGCATAAGACCATATAGAGAAATTTTAAAAAGAAAATCTAAAGAGATAAATGTAGGAAATGTGAAAGTGGGTGGGTCAAATCCAATATCAGTTCAATCAATGACTAATACACTTACAACTGATATAAGTGCAACAATTAAACAAGTTGAGGAACTTGTTAATGAGGGAGCTGACCTTGTTAGAATATCTTGTCCTGACGAGGACTCGACTAAAGCTCTTAAAGAAATTTGCAAACATTCAAAGGTTCCAATCATTGCTGATATTCATTTTCACTACAAAAGAGCAATTGAAGCAGCAGATAACGGTGCAAAATGTTTAAGAATTAATCCAGGAAATATTGGAGGTAAAGAAAAGTTAAAAGAAATTATCAAATCAGCAAAATATAATGAATGTTCAATAAGAATAGGTGTTAACGCTGGATCTTTAGAACAGGATTTATTAGAAAAATATAAAGAGCCATGCCCAGAGGCTTTGGTTGATAGTGCTATAAAAAATATAAAATTAATTGAGGATAATAACTTTGACCAAATTAAAGTAAGTGTAAAATCATCAGACGTTTTTCTATCCATTAATGCGTATAGACAATTATCAAAAAAAACTCATTATCCATTACATTTAGGCATCACTGAGTCTGGAAGTTTTATCCCTGGAAGTGTAAAATCATCTATAGGCTTAGGTGTCTTACTTCTAGATGGAATAGGCGATACTCTTAGAGTCTCTCTTTCTGACAATCCGGTCAAAGAAGTAAAAATTGGAAATGAAATTTTAAAATCTTTAAATTTAAGATCGAGGGGTGTTAAAATAATTTCTTGCCCCTCTTGTGCAAGACAAGGCTTTGATGTTATTGAGACTGTAAAAATACTTGAAGAAAAACTAGCACATATAAAAACTCCTATAACGCTGTCTATTATTGGATGTGTTGTTAATGGGCCGGGTGAAGCTTCTCAGACAGAAATAGGTGTGACTGGTGGCGGGAGAGATAGTAATATGTTGTATCTTAATGGTATCCAAAATAAAAAAATTAAAAACAATGAAATTATATCTCAAGTTGTCTCTATTATAGAAAAAAAAGAAGCTGAAATACTTAACAAAAAATAAAAAATGATTCCTACTGAAAAAGTAAGAGAAATTATCTCTAGACATAGATTTTTGGAAAATAAACTCTCATCAGACAAAGTAGATAAAAAAAATTTTGCTAAAATTTCAAAAGAGTATTCAGATTTAAATGAAATTCTAATTCACGCCAAACAATACTTATCTTTCGATAAAACTGCTGAAGATTTAGAAAAAATATTAAATGACAATGGATCTGACAAAGAAATGAAAGATTTGGCAAAAATTGAGTTAGATGATCTCAATAAAAAAAAATTATCTGATGAAAAAAAATTAAAATTATTTTTATTACCAAAAGACGAAGCAGATAAAAAAAATGCAATAATTGAAATTCGAGCAGGGACAGGTGGATTGGAAGCAAGTTTATTTGCTGCAGATTTATTCAAAATGTATGAAAAAGTAAGCCATAAAAAAAAATGGACTTTAGAATTAATGAGTATTTCAAAAAGTGATGCAGGTGGACTCAAAGAAGTTATTGCAAGCATCAAAGGATTAAATATCTATTCTTCTCTTAAATTTGAGAGTGGTGTTCATAGAGTACAAAGAGTACCTGAAACCGAAACTCAGGGGAGGGTTCATACATCAGCCGCTACAGTAGCTGTTCTGCCAGAAGCAGAGGAAGTTGATGTTAAGATTGATGACAAAGATTTAAGAATTGATGTTTTCAGAAGTAGCGGGCCAGGTGGTCAGAGTGTTAATACCACTGACTCAGCAGTAAGAATTACACATATACCATCAGGTATAGTTGTTAGTCAGCAAGATGAAAAATCCCAGATTAGAAATAAAGAAAAAGGGCTCAAGATTTTAAGATCAAGAATTTATGAATTTGAGAGAAAAAAATTAGAAGACGCAAGATCTAAAGATAGAAAAAGCAAAATTGGCACCGGGGATAGATCAGAAAGAATAAGAACATATAATTTTCCACAAGGCAGAGTAACTGATCACAGAATAAATTTAACTTTGCATAAATTAGATGAATTTATGGAGGGCGAGATATTTGACGAGATCGTAGATAACCTTAATTTACATGCGCAAGAGGAAGAATTAAAAAGCTTAGATTAATGAATTTGTTACAGGCTCTTCAAAATGGTTATAAACATCTTAAAGAAAAAAAAATAAATAGCTATAAAATTGACAGTGAACTATTATTGTCAGAGAGTCTTAATATCTCTAAAGAAGAATTGATACTTAACCTTAATAAATCGATCAGTTTTCAGAAATATGCTGATTTTTTATCAAAAATACACAGAAGAAAATTAAACGAACCAATTGCGTATATATTAAAAAAAAAAGAGTTTTGGAGAAATGAGTTTTATATAAATAAAAATGTTCTTATACCAAGACCAGAAACAGAACATTTAGTTGAGGAAGCATTAAATATTATACATAAAAACCAAGGTAAAAAAATTTTAGAGATTGGAATTGGCTCAGGATGCTTAATAACATCTATCTTAAAAGAAAGGAAAAATTGTTCTGCTATTGCCATAGACTGTTGTAAAAAATCAATAAAAATAGCTAAAATTAATGCAAAATTACATCATGTAATAAATAGAATTAAAATTTTTAAAACAGATGTTGACAATTTTAATACAGGTAAATATGATTTAATTATAAGTAATCCTCCTTATATTGACAAACATCAGCTAAAATATTTGGGCGTAAGTGAGTATGAACCATTAAAAGCTTTAAACGGAGGAACTAACGGAACTGAAGTATTGATGAAGGTTGTATTCAAAGCTTCACAATTATTAAAAATTAATGGAAAATTAATTATTGAAATTGGCAGCAATCAAAAATACAAGGTGATAGAAATATTAAAAAGAAATAGTTTTTTTATAAATAAATTAATTAAAGATTTAGCAAAACATGATAGATGCCTAGTATCCACAAAAATAAAATAAAAAATTAATGAGACCCTTTAGAAGCAATCAAAAAAGAATTAGAAATAGAGGCACCCAAGACAGATCTTTTAAAAGATCAAATGAAATTAATAGGTTAAATTCAGATTTTGGTAATAGAGAAAATGTATTTAGAAGAAAAAATAACAGAAATAATGGTAATGTTGATAAATTAATTTTAAAATATAATGAACTAGCGCGTGAGGCTCTTTCAAATGGAGATAAAATTCTTTCTGAAAATTATTATCAATATGCTGACCATTTTTTAAGAATTTCTATTGAGCAAAAAGAAAAACAAAAAGAAAAATTGCAAACTACATTAGAATCAAATTAAAAATTAGCAACAAGATCAGACTTTAAAACATCAGTCTTTATTCTGACTATTTCAAATTGTTTTCTATTAGAACCTTCTAAAGATTTTCCTGGAGGTAGTTTTAAAAGTTGTGAATTGATTTTTTTTCCATTTTCTATAACCTCATAATGCAAATGTGGACCTGTCGACAATCCAGTTGAACCAACGTAACCAATTATTTGTCCTTGTTTTACTCTACTACCTGGTATTGCGAGATTAGAGAAATTTTTCATATGCGCGTAAACTGTTAGATATGTTTTGTTGTGTTTTATTTTGACACAATTTCCGCCACCGCCACACCATCCAGCTTTGATTATTACTCCATCACCCGAGGCCATAATCGGTGTACCCTCTGGTGCTGCAAAGTCCGTACCTCGATGCATTTTATTATAGCCGAGTATAGGATGTTTTCTCATTCCAAACGACGAGGAAAGTCTAGCTCCGTTAATTGGAGTTTTCATTAAAGCTTTTTTTATACTTTTGCCGTTCTCGTCGTAGTGACCATTAAATTTTTTTTTTGGAAAGTAATATAATTGGTTATATTGACCACGTAAAATTAGGTTAGCATATATTATATTTCCATTTTCAAAAATCACTCCATTCTCATCCACAAAAACCTCATATATT